>NZ_CP010681.1:696250-1392500 GCF_002407245.1 Phaeobacter piscinae
GTCTCCGTCATCATTATATTCGACCAACGCCGTTCGGCCGCCGTGGTCGTCCTGATTGCTCAGCCCGGTGATCATCATGCTACCGGGCAGGGCAAAAAACGTGTGGGGACCAACCACACCGCCGGAATCCGCAACAAATGTCTCGATCACCTTATGCAGCTTGGGCGCTGCAGGATCGCTGTGAATATCGAAGATAAAGATGCGATTGGTATCAAGCCCGCCAGTCCAGAAATAACGGCGATCAGCTGAGAAGCCGCCATGATGGGCCTCGTTCCTACCGCCGACTGAGAGACTGTGAATGACCTCCCCGCGGGTTGGCGAGTCGGGGCGCAGGTCAACCGTCACCATCTTGTCTTGCTCGTCGCCCATTCCCTCCACTCCGAGGGTCCAGACGTAGACGAATTCTTCCTGACCCGTAATCTTGGGCATATAAGGGGACTGACAGGTCTCATCCGCAAAGGCGCGAAACGGACCGGCCATGGCCAGCGCAGCGGCGGATAATCCGCCGAATTCTCTTCTGTTCATGTTCTCTCTCCCTTCAAAAAATCAATGTGGTTGGCTGGCCCTTTCCTGTGCCGCCGCCAGTGAATTGGCATTTGTGGTTTCCGCATGAGCGACCGAGCAATGTTGAATGGCCGCGGCGGCATGAATGGCTTGTTTTGTGAGAATGGGTAAAATTCTGGGCTGGATGGCAGGTGTGATACGGCTGGTTGGACCGACCACTCCCATCGAAAAAATGGCGCCAAGCCGGTCGACAATGATTGGCACCGCAACGCTGGTGACCCCGTTGTCAATCTCACCATCGCAGGTGGCATAACCATAGCGACGCACCTGCTGTAACTCGCGGGCAATCTGCTCCGGCTCAGTGCGTGTCTTGTCGGTAAAGCGCACCGGCAACGTGTCGATCAGGTCTTGCTGAAGCTCCGGCGCGAGAAAGGCGGCAATTGCCTTGGCCGAAGAACAGGCATGAACCGGGCGGACCCCTAACCCTGGATAGATATAAGGAACCGAGGGATCCGCCGGGACCTGCGTATGAATAAGATCAACGCGACCGCCGCGATAGCGCGCCAGAAACGCGGTCTCTCCCAGATCCTTCACCACCCGCTGCAACACGGCAGAGACCGCGTTGATGACATGGGTGTCGGACTTTCCCGTCAGCGCGATCTTGATGAACCGCAGTCCCAGAATATACCGGCTGCCGGTCTCGGTTTCTTCCAGAAAGCCGCATTCTAGCAGCGCGGCGATATGGCGATAAAGGCTGGCACGGGGGGTCGCTGTCATCTGGGCCAGCTCGCTTGCGCTTACCGGTGAGGCGGAGGAGGCTACCGCTTCCAGAAGAAGGATCTGTCGGTCCTGCATGCGATTCCCAAAATACGGACACTTGTATCGTAATTCGGGAAAATTGAGTCTGGCAAGAGGTTTCACAACCTTATGCTATGGGCGCAGGCCCTGATACGCGCGACAGGTCACGCGGATCGGGGCTGGCCGCAGGGCAGATGGTGGCGGTAGGTCGCCGCCTTTCAAGAGGGCAGCGCAGAGGGTTTATTGGCCCGCGCCGCCAGCGCGACCAGTGGGGATGACCTCGTAACCGGGTTCCTCAGGCTCATCATCCGTCATCTCAGACGGAAACCCGGGGGCCGTGATCTTCAGGCCGGTGGCCTCTTCCAGCCGTCTGATGATGTTTGGGGACAGCTCCCGGCTGCCAAATCGGGCCTCGCCGTCTTTGAAGATCTCGATCATCAGAGGGTTGATCTCCAACGGCACGTCATGGCGATCAGCAACGGCCTGAAACAGGCCAATATCCTTCGAGACCAGATCCATGGTGAAGGAAATATCGCGGGATCCGTTCAGGATCACCTGACTTTCGGTTTCATGCACAAAGGAGGTGCCGGAGGAAATCTTGATCGCCTCATAGGCGGTGTTGAGATCCATTCCAGCGGCCTTCGCGGTCACCAAAGCCTCGCAGCAGGTCAGAAGATTGGCGGTTGCCAGATAGTTGGTGATCACCTTCAGGACCGAGGCTGAGCCGATTGGCCCTGTGTGCAGGATTCGCCGCCCCATGGTTTTCAGCAGCGGCGCGATCCGGTCAAAGGTTTCACGGTCGCAGCCGGCGAAGATCGAGATATTGCCGGTGTCCGCCCGGTGACAGCCACCGGATACGGGGCAGTCTACAGCGGTTCCCCCCGCCTGTTCGACCATGGTACCAAGGCGTTTGACCTCTGCCTCATCCGTCGTGGACATCTCCATCCAGATTTTGCCGGGCCCAATCTCCGGTAGCATCTGTTGCATGACCTGATCGGAGGCTGTGGGCGAGGGCAGGCAGGTGATCACCGCGTCGCAATTGCGCATCAGCTCCGCCGGATCCTTGGCTGCCGTGGCACCGGCCTCCGCTGCCCTCGTAACCAGCGCGGCATTCAGGTCATAAACGCTGAGATCAATGCCGTTGCGCAGCAGGCTGCCACTCAGCTTGCCACCAACGTTTCCGAGGCCGATAAATCCTACTTTCATGCCGCTCTCCCTGCTGGCTGTTTCAAGGAGCATTCCAAGAACCAAGGCAAAGAGGAACAAAAATTGCAGTTCTTGGAGTGAAAAATAGCTGTTCGGCGCGCAGCTCTGACAGGTCCCCAGTTGGAGTGAGTAGTCAAAAGGTCATATGCGGCTTGGCGCCACCGAAACCCGCCAGATGGCGATTTTATTTCTGAGGGGAGATGCGCGCAGAAACAGCATCCCCCGATCAGTTTTCAGCACAATCAAAGGGCGTGACCATGGACATGCGGCTCTGAGTCGCGACGGGTGGCGTCTTCAGGATATGGTTGGCGTGGAGCAAGTTGAGGAAGGCATTGCGCATGTCTCTGGCAATGTCGTGCTGCAAGGCAACGGTAATGTTTCCCTGTCGCAAAAGTGTTCGGTTCTCACTATCCAGATCATGAGCGACATAGGCGCGCGGGCGGTGACCATAACTTTGCAGACTTTCCGATATGGCGCGATTGGCCCCGCCCATTGAATAGACGCCCAATATCGGCCCAAGGCCCGGAGCGGACAGTTGCTCCTGCAGCACCGCTCGGGTCTCGAACGCGAGCCCGGCCCCGGCTGAAACTGTCATCAGCCGCAGATCAGGGCGGCGCTCTGACATCAACCTTAGGAAGCCACGTCGCCTTTGAGCCTCGCCGTGAAAGGCCAATTGGCTGAGTGTGGTCAGGATGGTTGCTCCGGATGGAGCGCTGTCCGGCAGACATTTGTCGATCATATAGGCCGCTGACTGGCCGGCCGCGTAGTTGTCCGGACCGCAATAGGCGCGGCGAACACTCCCTGGCAGGTCGGTAAAGGCGCAGACAACCGGAATGCGCTTTCTGTCCAACTCAGCGACCATCGCGGTAATCTCAGGCAGATCCCGCACCTTCAGCACCACCCCGTGACTGCCACGTTTGAGGATCTGACGAAGCAGAGCAACGCAGTCAGGCGCGGACATGATCTGGCGAAAACTATACCGCGTGTGGATCACCGCGGGGCCAATGGTGGGCAGGACCGCCTCAGTTGCGTGCCGAATTTCCCGGCTGAACCGTTCGGGTGCTTCCACCACAACGTCGAAGTAGAGCCGCCGCCCCCGTGCTGAGAGTTGTTGTTCCTGTCCCTCCAGTTCGGCGATGGCTGCGCGAACGCGCGCCTGGCTGCGGGGGCTGACATTGGCGCGTGCGTGCAGAACGCGGTCCACAGTTGCCGTGCTCAGCCCAGATTGCCGGGCGATATCCTTGATCGGGAAAGGATGGCTCATTGATGTATTTTTGATGGATTTGCGCGCTGACCACAAGCGCCCGACCCGGCAATCTCATAGCCAGAGACAGTAGGGAGGAGGCCCAGATGACAACTGCTGCGACACCGATGGGGCAGGCCTATTTTGATCCTGATGGATGCGCGTTGAGTGACTTCACCGCGCAGGTTCAACGGGAACTGACACCCGACCAGGTTCCGCTTGCCGACAAGATTGAGAAGAATATCCCGATCTATGACATGGCAGCCCTTAAGGCGATGCTCAGCGCGCCAGAGGCGCGCCGCCATCTGATGGCAGAATGGGCGCAGGGATTGCGATACGGGGCGGGTGTTCTGGTGCTACAAGGTGCCTATCAGGACGTGGCTCCGATTGATGCCGCAAGCGCTGTCTTCGACGAAATCATCTCACAGGAGCGGCTGGCAAATGGCGGCGGGGCGGACCATTTCGCTGCAGCGGGATCAAATGACCGGATTTGGAATGCGCTCCAAAAGCTCTGCGAAGCTTCGCCTGATGTCTTCGCGCGCTATTTTGGCAACTCATCAATCGCGGCCGTTTGCGAGGCCTGGCTTGGACCCAACTACCAGATGACGGCGCAAATCAATCTGGTGCGTCCGGGCGGAGCTGCCCAGCAGGCGCATCGTGACTATCATCTGGGCTTTCAATCAGCGGAAACCTCCGCGCAGTATCCGGCCCATGTGCATGACCTATCGCCGGTTTTGACGCTGCAGGGGGCGGTGGCCCATGCCGATATGCCGGTGGAGAGCGGCCCGACCAAGCTGCTGCCGTTTTCGCAACAATACCGTGCGGGCTACGCAGCTTGGCGGCGCGAGGACTTCCGGGCCTATTTCGAAGAGCACTGTGTGCAGTTGCCTCTGGCAAAGGGTGATGCCGTGTTCTTCAATCCGGCTTTGTTTCATGCCGCAGGAGCCAACCGATCAAAGGATGTTCAGCGGATGGCGAACCTGTTGCAGGTTTCGTCTGCCTTTGGCCGCGCAATGGAGACTGTGGACCGGCGCGGCATGTCGGAGCGGCTTTTCCCGGCGCTGGCCAGGCTGAAGCGTGAGGGCGCCATGACGGACGCTGATCAGGCCGCAGCAATTGCAGCCTGCGCAGAAGGGTATTCTTTTCCAACCAATCTGGACCGGGACCCGCCGGTGGGCGGTTTGGCCCCACAAACGCAGGCCGGGCTGTTTCATCAGGCCCTTACCGAGGGTTGGACATCCGAGCGTTTCAACAAGGCGCTGGCGGCACAGGACTTGCGCCGCCAGGCATAAGGATCTGATCGCTTACAACGCGACTGGTGCCCCCGCCTCAAGCGATTGGGCGGCGGCATCGGCCAACATCTGGGCGCGCAGGCCGTCGTCGATGCTGGGGGAGGGCGTGGTACCTGCCTGAACGGCCTCGACAAATCGCGCCATTTCGTTGCGATAGGCCGCTTCGTAGCGCTCAAGGAAGAAGTGCTGCGCAGGGGCGGTCTGGAAACCGTTGGTTCCGGCCACTTCCACCGTGTTTTCCAACATATTGGCCGCGCGGAGCATCCCCTTGGAGCCATGCACCTCCACCCGTTGGTCGTAGCCGTATGTAGCCCGCCGGGAGTTGGAGATTTGGCAGATCTTGCCGCTGGCCGTGGTCAGCGTAACGGCGGCTGTGTCCACATCGCCTGCTTCGCCAATGGCGGGATCGACCAGCGCTGAGCCAACCGCAAAGACCTGCACCGGTTCCTCGGCCAGCAAAAAACGCGCCATATCAAAATCGTGGATCATCATGTCGCGAAACAGGCCACCAGAGGTCTTGATATAGCTGACCGGCGGCGGGGACGGGTCACGTGATAGGATCGAGACGATCTCCACATCGCCAATCTCACCGGCCCGCAGGCGTTGTTGAAGATTGGCAAAATTCGGATCAAAACGACGGTTGAACGCTGTTAGAAAGGCAACTCCCGCCTCGGCCACTGCCGTTTGGCAATCGCGAATGCGGTCGGCGGACATATCGACGGGCTTCTCGCAGAATATTGCTTTTCCTGCAGCCGCAGCCTGATGGATCAAGTCGTAATGCGTATCAGTTGGGGTGCCGATAACGACCGCGTCGACGTCCGCGCTGGTGATTAGCGCGGAGGCCTCGCGCACATCCGCGCCGATCTTGCTGGCCAGTGCATTCGCGGCATCCGGCATCGCATCTGCAACCGCAGTGACGCGCACCCCGTCCAATTGCCCGACAGAGCGCGCATGGACCTGGCCGATGCGCCCGCAGCCCAAAAGGCCGATATTCAACATTGTGTCTCTCCCTTGAAGGCGCGAAGAACGCTGCGCGCCGCAGCAACGACCGGATCGTGGGTTTCGGACAGGATGCTGACCCTGTCGAACCGGTCCGGATCGCTATTCACCGCATCGCGCAATGCGGCCCCAAAGGCCATGCGCAATTCGGTGCCGATATTGAATTTGCAGATGCGCGACTGGCGCGCCAGCATTTTGCGCTGCGCGACTGGTACGCCGGAACCGCCGTGGATGACCAGCGGCACTTCGGTGATCGCCTCAATGGCGCGGATGCGGTCGATATCCAGCCCGCCTTCCTTGTCCTGTTGCAGATGCACATTGCCAACTGAAATCGCCATCGCATCGACGCCGGTATCCTGCGCGAACTGCCGGGCCTCTTCCGGGTCGGTACCGGCTGACCCCTCGCCGCCGGAATACCCGACAAAGCCGATCTCTCCCTCGCAGGAGACATTTGCAGCATGAGCCATCTCTACGATGGCTGCGGTTTCGGAGATATTCTGATCCAGCGGATTGCGCGAGCCGTCGAACATCACTGAGGTAAAGCCGCTGTCGATGGCGATACGGCAGTCCTCAAAGGTGTAGCCATGATCCAGATGGGCGACCACAGGAACCGATGCACTTTCGGCCAGATGCCGAAACATCTTGCCTAAGATCGGCAGCGGAGTATGGGCGCGGCAGGACGGGCCTGCTTGCAGGATGACCGGCACGCCTTCAGCCTCAGCGGCGGCCACATAGGCGCGCATGTCTTCCCAGCCCAGTGTGACCAGCCCCGCAACGGCATAGCCATTGCGCAGGGCTGGCTGCAGGACGTCAGCCAATGTTGCAAGGGTCATTTGAACTTAGCCACCATATCCTTGATGCCGGGGATGGTTTCGACCTGATAGGCATGGGTGGGCTGGAAGTACTGGATCAGGCTGCGCTGGCTTAGACCGCCAAGGATGGTGAAGTAATACATCTCATATCCGGGCATCACAGCGCAGGGGTGATACCCCTTGTCGATCATGATCGTGGAGCCATCCATCAGTTGGTAGGCGTCCCCCGGCTTGCCCTCTTCGCGTTGCAGGATCTGCACGCCAGAGCCATGGTTGGGACGGAAGCGGAAGTTATAGGTCTCATCATGGCGTGTCTCGATGATGTTGCCATCCGCATCTTTGCGGTCGGTATCATGTTTGTGCGCCGGGAAGCCGGACCAGCCGCCCTGTCCCACGGTGAACAGTTCTGACACCAGCAAGCGGCCGACCTTGTCGTGCTGTTTCTGGCCCAAGATATGCTTGATTTTACGATGGGTCTTGGTGTCGTCAGAACCGTATTGCACCAGATCGATACCGTCGGCGCGCACGTCAAATGGTTCCAGCACCTTGTCGTATTTGGCGCCCGCGATGAAGGTTTCGGTCGCATCCGTTGTGCAGGTGATGGTCACCTTGGCCCCGACGGGAATATAGACGCCTTCCGGCTCACCATCCCAGACGTCGGCGGTGCGGGTGCCGATGCCAGCATAGCTCAGGCCCTCGACCTCAATGTCTACGGTGCCGGTGGCCGGAACGATGCAGGTCTCATAGCCGGGCACCTGATACTCAAAGGTCTGGCCCTTGGTCAGTTTGACGATGTTGAAATAGTTCAGCGGAACAAGCGCGTTGTCAGCATCGACAATGGCTTTGTTCTGGTTGTCATGAGGGGCGATATGCATTTGCGGGTCCTTTCAAATTTCGGTGGCGCCGGGGTGCGTTGCAAGAAACGCCTCCAGCGCGGCAAGGTCGGGCATGGCGGGGGCGCAGCCGGGTTTGGCCACCACGACGGAGGCACAGGCTGAGCCGCGCAGAATGGCATCCTTCATCGGACGCCCTTCGGAGAGTGAGGCGAGGAAACCGGCCATGAAACTGTCGCCGGCGCCGGTCGGTTTTAGCGCATCTACGGGGTAGATACCGGTGCGGGTCTCCTGGCCATCGGCAAAGGTGACGGCGCCCTCGGGTCCCATCTTATAGACGACGATGGAGGCTGAGGTGTGCGCCAGCGACCGTGCTTTGGCGAGGCCTTTGTCGATGCCACCGGCCATAAAGCCGAATTCCTCATCATTGCCGACAATGATATCGGACATGGCGCCTGCGCGAGACAGGACATCCGCCGCAACCTCAGGCGAGGGCCAGCTGTAAGGGCGGTAGTCCACATCAAAGATGATCGGCAGCCCGGCCGCGCGCGCCAATTCAAAGGCGCGGAAGGTGGCGCTGCGTGACGGCTCGGCCGCAAAAACTGTGCCGGCGGTGATCAACGCGCTGTACTGGCTGTAATCCACCGCCTCCACATCTGCGACGGTCATCTGGAAATCGGCGGCATTGTTGCGGTAGATGACGCTCTGGTGATCCTCGACCCGGCTTTCATAGACCGCCAGAGAGGTCCGATATTCACCGGTGATGCGTTTCACGTGAGTCCGGTCAACACCGTAGTGATCCAACTGGTTGAGGCAGTACCACCCCACCGCATCATCAGAAACGCTGGTGACCAGAGCGGCGCTGCATCCCATTTTGACCAGACCTGCGGCGATATTGGCGCTGCTGCCACCCATGGCGACCATCATGTCCTGTGCATCAGCCGTGGCGGTGCCATCAGGGGTTGGACACAGATCCATACCCACCCGACCAAGGACGAGGAAATTGCGGCCTGCCAGATCTGAGCTGGCCTTGCTTGGCTGATTCATCACACGCCCCGCCGTTGTTTGATGCGGCTGGACTCCCAGTCGATATGGGCCTCGCGCACCTTGTCATCCTTGGTGATATGCGGCGTGCCAACCTCCCACCAGGCGTGGCCTTCGGTGGTCCAGCCTTCATAGGCGTCAACCTTCATCACGATGACGGTTGTCCGATTGTTGCCTTGCGCGCGTTTGAACGCTTCGCTCAGCTCTGCCGGATTGGCGGCGGTTTCGGTAAGTGCCCCCATCGAGGCCGCGTGACTGGCAAAATCCACGCCAAAGGCTTCAGGTATGGTGGGGCAATCCTCAAGCAGATTGTTGAAGCTGGTGTTGCCCGTGTTGTTCTGCAGCTTGTTGATGACCGCAAAGCCGCCGTTGTCCAGGACCAGAATGATCAGCTTCTTCTGGCTGAGCACGCTGGAATAGATGTCAGAATTCAACATCATGTAGGAGCCGTCGCCGACAAAGACGATTGTGTCACGATCAGGCTCTCGCTCAGACTGGGCGATGCGAGCTCCCCAGGCGCCGGCAATTTCATAACCCATGCAGGAAAAGCCGAACTCAACATCAACTGTGCCGGGCTCCAATGTGCGCCAATTGGCGGTGACTTCCGCCGGAAGCCCGCCAGCCGCCGCGACCACACGGTCCTTCGGATTGCAGAGCGCGTTCACAACACCGATGGCCTGCGCATAGGAATTGGGCCGGTTGTCCCCGTAAGAGACGTTGTCTGCGACATAGGCCACCCAGCTACGGCGGCTCTCCTGGGCACGGGCGACCCAGCTGTCCGGCGCCTTGTAGTCACTGCTTGCAGCACTAAGTGCCAGAAGCCCGCGCTGGGCGTCGCCGACAACCGGCAATGCGCGGTGTTTGCCTGCGTCATGGCGTGCTGCGTTGATCGAGATGAATTGGGCGTCCTGCGCAAAGGCGGTCCAGGATCCGGTGGTAAAATCCTGCAATCGTGTGCCAACCGCTAGGATCACATCTGCCTCGGCGGCAATCGCATTGGCGCTGTCCGATCCGGTGACTCCGATGGGACCGATATTCAGTGGATGGGTGTCACGCAGGTTGGCGCGACCGGCGATGGTTTCAACAACCGGGATCTGATGTGTTTCGGCAAAGCGGGTCAGCTCGGCCACGGCGCGGCTGTATTGCACACCACCGCCAGCAATGATCATCGGGCGTTTGGCGCCACGTAGGGCTTCGGCAGCATCTGCGATTTCGGCCGAATCCGGTGCGATGCGGCGAATGCGGTGGATTTTCTTCTCAAAGAAAACCTCGGGGTAGTCATAAGTCCATCCCTGCACGTCCTGCGGCAGGCCAAGGAAGGCGGGGCCGCAGTCGCCGGGATCCAGCATGGTGGCGATCGCAGCGGGCAGGGACTGGATGATTTGGGCGGGATGGGTGATGCGGTCCCAATAGCGCGACACGGGCTTGAAGGCATCATTTACACCTAAGGTCGGATCGTCAAAGTTCTCCATCTGCTGTAGTACCGGATCCGGCAGGCGAGTCAGGAACGTGTCGCCACAGAGCATCAGCATCGGCAGGCGGTTGGCATGGGCCAGCGCCGCGGAGGTCAGAAGGTTTGATGTACCTGGGCCAGCACTGGCTGTGCAGAACATGAACCGTTGGCGCAGCCACTGCTTGGCATATCCAGCTGCCGCAAAGCCCATGCTCTGTTCGTTCTGACCCCGATATAGCGGCAGCGCATCGCGCGCCTCATAGAGCGCTTCGCCGAGGCAGGTCACATTGCCGTGGCCAAAGATGCCGAAACCACCTCCGCACAGGCGTAACTCCTCGCCGTCAATCTCAATGAACTGATTGGACAGCCATCGGATGATGGCTTGGGCGGTGGTCAGCTTAATCGTTTTTGGCGGCGTCGTCATAGGCAGGGATCCCTGGGATGGTCTGTGGTCGGGTCGATTTGATCTTGCGAGATGTCGAATCCCAAGATACAAGTTTTGCAACCGGTTGCAAATTGAAATTGATGGGTTGGGAGGCCAGAATGACCGAAATCGGTATCGGAATTCTCGGCGGGGGCTACATGGGCAAAGCGCATGCCGTCGCGATGGCTGCGGTGGGGGCGGTGTTTGACACTGCTTTGCGCCCGCGTCTGGAAATGGTCTGCGCCACGACCCCAGCCAGTGCGGAGCGGTACCGGCGGGCTTATGGGTTTCAACGCGCAACGGACGACTGGCAGCTGCTGGTCAACGATCCCAAGGTCGAGGCGATCGTCATCGCGTCCCCGCAGCAGACCCATCGTATCGTCGCAGAAGCAGCCTTTGCGCTGGGCAAACCTGTTTTTTGCGAAAAGCCGCTGGGTGCATCGCTGTCTGATAGTCGTGCCATGGTGGCAGCGGCGGAGGCATCGGGCTGTCCCAATATGGTCGGGTTCAACTACATTCGAACCCCTGCCAGCCAATATGCGCGGCGTTTGATTGCAGATGGTGTGATCGGAGAGGTGACCTGGTTTCGTGGCGAACATACCGAAGATTTCTACGCCGATCCCGATGCCCCCGCGACATGGCGCACGGAGGGCGAAGCCAATGGGACTATGGGCGATCTGGCGCCGCATATGATCAATGGTGCGATGGCGCTGATCGGGCCGATCACTGAACTCATCGCAGAGGTTGAGACCGTTCATACGGACCGCCCCGGTGGCCGTGTCACCAATGACGACCAGGGGCAGATGATGTGCCGTTTTGCCAATGGGGCGATGGGGCAGATGTTCTTTAGCCGTATCGCGACAGGTCGCAAGATGGGCTATGCTTATGAAATCACGGGAACAAAAGGGGCGATCCGTTTTGATCAAGAGGATCAGAACGCGCTGTGGCTCTATCTCAGCGAGGGCGACGAGGCCACCCGCGGCTTTCGCAAGATCCTCACAGGCCCTGCACATCCCGATTATCTGCCGTTTTGCCAGGGGCCGGGGCATGGCACCGGGTATCAGGATCAGATCCTGATTGAGGCGCGGGATTTCCTGCGCGCGATCGAAACACAGACACCGGTTTGGCCGACATTTGAGGATGGGATGGCGGTAAATCAGGTGATTGCTGCAGCCATGGCCGCCTCAAAGAAGCGGTCCTGGCAAACCGTATCAACGTTCTAAATATCTAAGAAAGCACTGCAAAATGACGATCAGAATTGGCAATGCCCCATGTTCCTGGGGGGTAGAGTTTGCACAGGATCCCCGTAACCCGGACTGGCGCAGCGTTCTGAAGGACTGCGCCGAGGCCGGCTACAAGGGGATTGAGTTGGGGCCTGTGGGCTACATGCCCGAAGATCCCGCAATTCTGCGGGATGCGCTGGCCGAGCATGATCTGGAACTGATTGGCGGCGTGGTGTTCCGGGCGTTCCATGATCCTGATCAATGGGACGACGTCCTGGACGGGGCACATCGCACCTGCAAGGCGCTGAAGGCGCATGGTGCGGAACATTTGGTTCTGATCGATTCCATCTCGCCGCGCCGCGCGCCGACTGCTGGTCGCGCGGCGGAGGCTGAACAGATGAGCCAAGCAGAATGGTCGGCCTTCCGCGACCGGCTGGCCACAGTGGCCCAGATCGGGACCGAGGAATACGGTCTGACCGTCGGCATCCACGCCCATGCCGCGGGGTTCATGGATTTTGAGCCGGAGCTGGAGCGTTTGCTGGATGAAGTTGACGACAAGATCCTGAAGATCTGTTTCGATACTGGCCATCATTCCTATGCCGGATTTGACCCGGTTGCCTTCATGAAACGGCATATGGATCGTATCAGCTATATGCACTTCAAGGACATCGATCCCAAGGTGAAGGCAGATGTGATCGCCAAGCGGACAAATTTCTACGATGCCTGTGGGCAGGGGATTTTCTGCAATCTTGGCGAGGGCGACGTTGATTTTCCAGCCGTTCGGCAACTGCTTGTTGATGCTGGATTTTCTGGCTGGTGCACGGTGGAGCAGGATTGCGACCCGACGCTGGATCCTGACCCCGTTGGTGATGCGCGGGCCAATCGCGAATACCTCGAATCTATCGGTTTCAACTAGGGAGCGGCACCATGGCAAAACTGAAATGGGGCATGATTGGTGGCGGCGAAGGCAGCCAGATCGGACCGGCTCATCGTCTGGGCGCAGGACTGGATGGTGCCTTCGATTTCGCGGCGGCGGCCTTGGATCATCGCCCAGAAGAGGGGCGTGCCTATGGTCAGCGGCTGGGGCTTGCGGCGGACCGCGCCTACGGTGACTGGACGGAGATGCTGGAGGGGGAGCGCAATCGCGCGGATCGGGTTGATCTGGTCACTGTCGCAACCCCCAATGCCACGCACTTTGAGATCACCAAGAGGTTTCTGGAAGCTGGCTTTCACGTGCTCTGCGAAAAGCCGATGACGATGACTGTGGAAGAAGGCGAGGAAATCGTAAAGATTGCCAAGACGAAGGGCAAGATTTGCGCCGTGAACTATGGGTATTCCGGCTATTCCCTGGTCCGTCATATGAAGGCAATGGTGGCGCGCGGCGACCTTGGCAAGATCCGGCTTGTTAAGGCTGAATTCGCCCACGGCCACCATGCGGATGCGGCTGATGCAGACAATCCGCGGGTGCGTTGGCGCTACGATCCCGCTCAGGCCGGGGTCTCTGCCCAGTTCGCGGATTGTGGTATTCACGCGCTGCATATGGCGAGTTTTGTCATTGGTCAGGAGGTGGAACGCCTGTCAGCTGATACGGTCAGCTGTATTGAGAGCCGGGTTCTGGAAGATGACGCCATGGTGAACATGCGCTTTGATGGCGGGACTGTCGGGCGGCTCTGGACTTCATCGGTGGCGATCGGACGCCAGCACGGGCTGACTCTGCAGGTGTTTGGAGAGACTGGTGGCTTGCGTTGGTCGCAGGAGCAGCCAAACCAGCTTTATTGGATGCCCCTCGGTGAGCGGCTGCAGGTGATTGAGCGTGGCGAGGATAATCTCAGCCCCGAGGCAGATCGCACCAGTCGTGTAACCATCGGTCATGCCGAGGGGATGCCGCTGGCCTTTGCCAATATTTACAGTGATTTGGCAGAAGCGATTAGGGCTGAAAAAGCCGGGCGCCCAATCGATCCTGCCGCGGATCTCTACCCGCGTGCGGAAGACGGGTTACGCTCCATGGCGGCGGTTTTTGCAGTCGCGGAGAGCGGCGCGACAGACGGGGCTTGGGTGGATGCGCGCCCACCTATGTTTCGCTGATTGAGCCTGAACTGAAGCTGGGCAGGGGCGTCGGTTTTCTGGCGCCCTTCTTCGATGCCGGGTGGTTCAGGTTTTTTGCGGTCGCAGGGTTCCGCGCTCTACCACATGACAGGGGAAAATACGGGCCTCTGGATAGCGATCAGGTTCATCCAGCATCGCCGTGACCAGTTCAATCGAAGAATTGACGATCTGCTCAATCGGCTGGTGGATGGTGGTGAGATCAATATTTTCCCACCGTGCCATCTCCATGTCGTTGAGGCCGATAACTCCGATGTCCTGCGGCACCTGCAGGCCCTTTTCGCGGATCGCACTAAGCGCCCCAATCGACAAGACGTCATCACCACAGAAATAGGCCTCAGCCGGTTCATCTCGAAGCAGGCGCAGCATTTCACGGCGGCCCGCCTCGAAGGAGTAATCCTCGGCGAAACTATGTGTTGCTGTGACATCTGGACGGGTTTCCATCTCCGATGTGAAGCCCTTGCAACGGTCCTGAGTTGAGGTTGCGGTCTGCGGGCCGCCCATGAAAGCGACCGTTTTGTATCCGCGGGCTACAAGCGTGCGTGCAGCCATCCGGCCGCATTCGACGTTGTCGATCCCCACGACATGTACCTGCGGGGTGGAGGACGAGCGGCCAAAACTGTGCACCACCGGCACACCCGCATCGCGAAATGCCTTGGCAAAGCCTGGCGGGAGAGTCGAAGAGGCTACGACTACACCATCCACGGAATACTGTCGCAACATCCGGACCGAGTTTTCGGGATCGGTTTCGTCAGAGAGATTGACCAGCAGTGGCCGCAGGCCGCGATCCTGCAGGCGGCGCGTAAACCGATCGAAGACCTCAAGGAAAATCGGGTTGTGAAAGTTGTTGGAGACAAGGCCAATCAGTTTGGTGCGTCCGGTTGTCAGAGAGGAGGCCAATGCGTTTGGACTGTAGCCAAGTTCCTGCGCGGCCTTCTCGACCTTGCGCCGCATTTTTTCGGAGACGGATGCGCCATCGGTGAATGTGCGCGACACCGCTGATCGTGAGACCTGCGCCCGTTCTGCCACATCTTTTAACGTTACAGCCATTCCTGGTCTTCCTCTTGTCCGGGCCATCTGGGGCCCATCCACCTGTGCAACCGGCTGCGCACCGGATCAGATTATCTATCGCGGATCCAAATCGAGTTCAGCAGAAAAAATGCTGCCACAAATTGCAACCGGTTGCAAAAAAAATCGATTCGTGGTTATTCTGATCCCCGACGCGAATGGGACCGCCCGGACGCGATCGTGACGGTAAAACTTTGGGAGGAAAGAATGACGTCAATCTTCAAGACATTTATGCTCGCAACAACGGTTGCAGCGGCGCCGATGATGCTGGCAACAACAGCCTCTGCCGAGGGTGAAAAATACATCCTCGTCAGCCACGCCCCCGACAGCGACAGCTGGTGGAACACCATCAAGAACGGGATCGCCCTGGCGGGCGAGCAGATGAACGTGGAGGTGGAATACCGCAACCCGCCGACCGGTGACCTCGCCGATATGGCGCGGATCATTGAGCAGGCCGCGGCCTCAGGGCCCAACGGCATCATCACAACCCTGTCCGACTATGATGTGCTGTCCGGCCCGATCAAAGCAGCCGTGGACAGCGGCGTGGATGTGATCATCATGAACTCCGGCACCCCGGATCAGGCCCGCGAAGTCGGCGCCCTGATGTATGTTGGTCAGCCAGAATATGACGCAGGCCATGCGGCGGGTATGCGCGCCAAAGCGGACGGTGTCGGCAGCTTTCTTTGCGTGAACCACTACATCAGTTCGCCATCTTCAACAGAACGCTGTCAGGGCTTTGCCGACGGGCTGGGTGTGGATCTCGGCGATCAGATGATCGACAGCGGACAGGATCCGGCGGAAATCAAGAACCGCGTTCTGGCCTATCTCAACACCAACCCGGAAACTGATGCGATTCTGACACTCGGTCCGACCTCGGCGGATCCAACCCTGCTGGCGCTGGAAGAAAACGGCATGGCTGGCGACATCTATTTCGGCACCTTCGATCTGGGTGAGGAAATCGTCAAAGGTCTGAAAGCCGGTGTCATCAACTGGGGGATTGATCAGCAGCCGTTCCTGCAGGCCTATCTGCCGGTCGTGGTTCTGACCAACTACCACCGCTACGGCGTGCTGCCCGGCAACAACATCAACTCTGGCCCTGGTTTTGTAACCAAGGACGGCCTGGAAAAGGTCGAAGAGTTCGCGGGCGAGTACCGGTAATAATCTCCCCAAGTGCGGGCGGCTGAGACACATCAGCCGCCCCTTATTTCAGAGAGAGCACTATGTCTGACGCACCTACCCAATTTGCGGAAGACGAGCGGATCAAAACCCGTTCGAAATTCCGCGAAGCCATGATCCGACCCGAATTGGGCGGCATTATCGGCACCATCACCGTATTCGCGATGTTCCTTATTTTTGCTGGTGACAGCGGCATGTTCAACAGCCAGGGCGTGATGAACTGGAGCCAGATCTCCGCCCAGTTCATGATCATCGCAGTTGGGGCCTGCCTGCTGATGATCGCGGGCGAGTTTGATCTCTCGGTCGGGTCCATGATCGGGTTCGCGGGAATGTTGATCGCCATTTTCAGCGTAACGCTGGGCTGGCCGGTCTGGTTGGCTATTCTGGTGACCTTCGCAATCGCCACAGCCATTGGTGCGCTGAATGGATTTATCGTGGTGCGCACGGGGCTGCCCAGCTTCATTGTCACGCTGGCCTTCCTGTTCATCCTGCGCGGCTTTGCAATCTATTTGCCGCAGACCATTGAACGTAAGACGATCATTGGCGGGGTGGCTGACGCCGCCGAGGGCGATTGGATGGCGGCACTGTTCGGAGGTAAAATTCTGACCGGCCTGTTCCAGTGGTTGGGCGACAACGGTTGGATCGCCGTTTTTGAACGCGGCACCCGCAAGGGGCAGCCGGTGGTCGAGGGGCTGCCCATGCTCATCGTTTGGGCTATTCTGCTGGTGATCGTTGGTCATGTCATCCTGACCAAAACACGGTTTGGCAACTGGATCTTTGCGGCGGGCGGTGACGCTGAGGCTGCGCGGAACTCCGGGGTGCCTGTCAACCGCGTGAAAATCCTGATGTTCATGTTCACAGCTTTCTGCGCGACCGTCTTTGCAACCTGTCAGGTGATGGAGTTTGGCGGCGCCGGGTCGGATCGTGGCTTGCTGAAAGAATTTGAAGCCATCATCGCGGTGGTGATTGGTGGCGCGCTCCTAACCGGTGGCTATGGCTCGGTTCTGGGGGCGGCGCTCGGTGCGCTGATCTTTGGCGTGGTGCAGCAGGGGCTGTTCTTTGCCGGGGTTGAAAGCTCTCTGTTCCGGGTGTTCCTCGGTCTGATCCTGCTGTTTGCAGTCATCCTCAACACCTATATCCGCCGCGTTATCACAGGGGAGCGCTGATATGACTACGTCTCAACCCTTGATCCGCATGCAGGGCATCGAAAAGCACTTTGGCAGCGTGATTGCGCTGGCCGGTGTCTCGGTTGATGTGTTCCCTGGAGAATGCCACTGCCTGCTTGGCGACAATGGCGCCGGGAAATCGACCTTCATCAAAACCATGTCCGGGGTGCATAAACCCACCAAGGGCGACATCCTGTTCGAAGGTCAGCCGCTGCATTTTGCGGATCCTCGTGATGCAATTGCCGCAGGGATTGCCACTGTGCATCAGCATCTCGCGATGATCCCGCTGATGTCGGTCAGCCGCAACTTTTTCATGGGGAATGAGCCGATCCGCAAGATCGGTCCGCTAAAGCTGTTTGATCATGACTATGCCAATCGCATCACCATGGAAGAGATGCGCAAGATGGGTATCAACCTGCGTGGGCCGGATCAGGCTGTTGGCACCTTGTCGGGGGGGGAGCGTCAGACTGTGGCCATCGCCCGTGCGGTGCATTTCGGCGCGAAGGTGCTGATCCTGGATGAGCCGACATCGGCGCTGGGTGTGCGCCAGACCGCCAATGTGCTTGCCACCATCGACAAGGTACGCAAGCAGGGGGTGGCCGTGGTGTTCATCACTCACAACGTGCGTCATGCCCTGGCCGTTGGCGACCGGTTCACGGTGCTGAACCGCGGCCAGACCCTCGGGACAGCAGAGCGCGGCGAAATCTCTGCCGAGGAGCTGCAGGATATGATGGCAGGCGGGCAGGAGCTGGCAACGCTTGAGGGAAGCCTTGGCGGCACAGTCTGAGGCGATACCAGATTCATTGAAAAAATCCGCCGGGGCGCAGGTTCCGGCGGCTTTTGTTTTAGACCTCTTGGCGTGCCCTGCGCAGAACACCTGCGGGCGGGAGCGTGCCGACCTCGGTCTCTACCGGCTCGGCGAGATGGTTGAACCAGAATTCCTCCGTCGCGGTCTGTCGCATACGGACACCCTCGGGCATTTTGCGGATGGTCACGCCCGCGCGGGCGCAGAGCGTTGTGACCAAGCGGTCCAGGCCCGCCGGATCCAGCCAGCCGGCACAATACACCTGATTGCCCGCAGCGACAGCGACCGCATGACCGGTTGAGGTTTCGATCAGAACATCCGCCTCACCCTCCAGCGTTTCCAGATAGCCGACAACCGCGCCATCGCCGTTTGCGAGTGGCAGCGGCATATCCGGTCGGAGGCTTTCGACCGCTGCGATGACCACATCCAGCCCCTGAAGAGCGGGCGGCAACGGGGCGGTTGGGATCTTGAAATCCTCATCCCGCGCCGCTGTACGCGGACCATAAAGACGCAGACCTGCCGCCTCGGCCAGTGCCTTTCGCAGGTCATCCGGGAGGTGCATCAGGCCGGGGGCAAGGATCAGCTCATATCCGGTGAAATCACTTCGGGTCGGCGGGATGATGTCAACAGACAGACCCGCGCGACGCAGGGCACGGTAGTGATCCAGCACAAGGTCGAAGTAGCTCAGACCTTGACCATGCGGCTGCACCTGCCAGGCCCATTCTGCGTCATAATCGAAGATCAGCGCGACAGGAGCCTGCGATGGTGCAACCTCACCCGCGTTTGCTAATTCCTCAGCCACCTGACGTGCCTCGGAGATGGCGGGGGTCTCTGCACTATCGGGACGCAGCAACCCAGCATGGAGTTGCTCCTGCGCAAAAGGCGCCTGCCGCCAGCGGAAATAGCAAACTGCCTCCGCGCCATGGGCAAAGGCCTCCCAGGTCCAGAATCGCACCATGCCGGGCAGGGGCGCAGGATTGTAGGGCGCCCAGTTCACCGGGCCGGGTTGCTGTTCCATCACCCACCAGCGCCCACGCCCCACAGCACGGTAGAGGTCATGGTGAAAGGCCTGAAAATCCGGGTCACCCTGTCGCGCATATCGGCGCTGATCTGCTGCGCTGGCACCGACCCGGTCCTCAAGAAAGCCCAAAGGGTAGCTGTCCCAACTGGCGATCTCCAGATCCTCTCCGACCTTGTAATGGTCAAAGTCGGTCACCCGTCCCATGTAATTATGCGCAATCGGCGCGTCGGAATGGGCGCGCAGGATCTCCACCTGATCGCGGTTGAAGCTGACAACCTGGTCTGATGAAAACCGTCGGAACGCCTGCATATGGGCCGGGTTCGGTTCGGTCACGGTGAGGTTCGGCAGCCCGATCTGGTTAAAGCGATCATACTCCATCGACCAGAACACATTTCCCCAAGCGCTGTTCAGCGCGCAAATGTCACCGTCGTACCGCTCTTCCAGCCACCGCACGAATGCCACACGGGCTGCGTCAGAGTAGCTGATCGTGGTCTCGTGGCAGCCGTATTCATTGTCCGTCTGCCAGGCGGCGATGCGCTCGCCGGGTCCATAGCGCTCCGCCATCAGTGTGACGATCCGCCGGGCCTCTGCGCGGTATCCCTGGTGGCTGAAGCAATAGTGGCGACGCGAACCGAAGCCGCGCGATTTGCCATCAGCATCCAGCGCAAACATGTCAGGGTGGCGGTCCACCATCCAGCGCGGCGGCGTTGCGGTCGGGGTGCCCAGTACCACCTTCAATCCGGCCGCGACCAAAGTGTCGATGGCCCGGTCCAGCCAGTCCCATTGCAGATCACCGCGGGTAGGCTCGATCCGAGACCAGGAAAATTCGCCAATGCGGACCCAGGTGAGCCCCGCCGCGACCATGCGTGCGGCGTCCCCCTGCCAGATGTATTCAGGCCAGTGTTCGGGATAATAGCAGGTTCCAAGCGTGCGCTGCATGATGGTCCTCAAAGAATGACGCGGTGTTCGCGCTGGCCCTTGGCCGTCGTGTGAATGCGGTAGGTCTTGCCCGCTGCCGGATCATTCAGCCCATCTGCGGCGGTGGTGATGAACAAGTCTGACAGGTCTTCCCCGCCCAGGGCTGGGCAGGAGGCCTGCGCGGTCGGGACCGGATAGATTGCTGTCAGCTCTCCCGTTGGGGTGTAGACCGCGACACGGCCTGCCCCCCATTGCGCGTTCCAGAACCGGCCTTCCGTGTCAACAATGGCGCCATCGGGGCCGAAATCTTCGTCGCTAAGATCGATAAACACTGATGGTTCGCCAATCGGCCATCCGTCCTCTGCTGCCAATGGCTGCCGCATGATCTTGCCCGTCTTGGTGTCGGTGAAATAGGCGCAGGATTTGTCTGGGGCAAAACAGATCGCATTGGTGATGGTCTGGTTTGTTATCAGTTGGCGCAGCTCGCCCCGGTAGTAGCGATAGATCGCGCCCAGACCGAACTCAGCCTTATAGCCCATAGTCCCGATCCAGAACCCGCCCCAGGGGTCTGCCCGACCATCGTTCGAGCGGGTCAGCGGCTGATCTGCCTCCAGATCTACCAGATGGATCCGCGCGCCACTTTCGATATCAAACCGCCAGAGCGCGCTGGTGCTGGCCATGATCAGTGTCGTTTCATCGACCCAGCCAGCGGCGGACACGCAATCGTCGAACTGCCAGTGGATCTCCTTTTCCCCAACAACGCTGAACAGCCGCTTTTCGAGGATATCGAACCAGAACAGTTGCTTGCGGGTCGGGTGCCACAACGGCCCTTCGCCAAGGGTGCAGCGGGTTTCGCTGAGGACCTGAGCCGCCGCTGCATGGATTTTTGGGTCATTTGCCATCAAAGGTCTCGTCGTAGGCCGCAACGGTTTCTGCCGCAAGACGGGCGACGTCTTCGACTGAGCGGCCGGGTTTATAGAGAGAGGACCCCATGCCGAAACCGGTTATGCCAGCCCTCTGCCACGCTGAGAAGTCGTCAGGACCGACACCGCCCACAGCATAGGTTTCAGCATCCATTGGCAATACCGCCTTCAACGCCGAAAACCCGTCCAATCCCAGTTTGAAGGCGGGGAAGAATTTCAGTCCATCCGCTCCGGCACGGAGAGCAGAGAAACACTCTGACGCGGTAAAAACCCCTGGATAGGACAACAGACCTGCCGCTTTCGTCGCGCGGATCACATCCGGGTTGCAGTCGGGCGACACCACCATCTGCGCCCCCATGGCTGAGAGCTGAGCAACCGCACCGGTATCGAGCACAGTACCTGCACCGACTGTGGCGCGCCCCTTCGCCTGATCCAGCATGGCGGCGATGCTGTCGTAGGGTTGAGGAGAATTCAGCGGGACTTCGATCTTGGTGATACCTGCGGCAATCAGGGCATCGGTCATCGGGCGTGCCTCGTCGGGACGCAGGCCGCGCAGGATGGCGATAATATTTCGGCTCATGGAGTTTGGCTCTTTTGCAATTGGTCATAGGCGGCTGAGAGGCCGGCAAGGGTCAGGGTTTCGCCGTCAACGCGCTGGGGGACGCACCCCAGCGCGCACAGGGCTGTCTCATAGCAGCGAGCCAGCATATCGGTGCCCAGTATGGTGATAGGTTGGTGTGACCAGTCGTTTTGGGTCGCTGCAAGCTCGGCCCCGATCAACAGGCCCGACAGGCGGGCTCTACCGGTTTCTGGTGGCTGGCCGGTCAGCAACGCATCTGCGCGCAGGCGAAACAGCTGCGCCGAGATCGAGGCCGGAGCTGCGAGGCTCTCACTGATGGCTTGGGTAAAAGCGGCGTCATCCCAACCCTCCTCAGATACGCAGTGTCGCAGCACGGACTGTCCCCGGAGCAGGGCAAACATCTCACCGGTCATGAAGGTGGAGAAACTGGTGACCTGCCCCTGATCAAGCCTGACCCATTTGCTGTGGGTGCCGGGCAGGCAGATGACCTGGGTTTCCTGTTGGTTGCTGCCTTGGGAAAGAAACCCTGCGATTTGGGTCTCCTCTCCGCGCATGACATCAGCCGGATCCGTGGTTTTGATGCCAGGCAGCAAATAGACCGCGAGGCGTGGATCCGTGATGGCCGGCTGGGTGGCCTCGGCAATGCCTGGCGGCGGGCAGGGTGCGCTGGCATAGGGGGCCTCGGCCCAGCCCTGACGTGAGCCTGCCATTCCGCAGCAGATAACGGGGAGCGGGCTGTCTTCGCCCGTTGGGAGATGATCGCCCAAGAGGTCCAGAAGTGTTGGTTCATAGTCCTGTGGGCACAGCCGTGACATGCCACGGTCAGAGGTGAGGCGGGCGATCACTTGATTTCGGGCATCCATCACCCAAAGCCGCAACTGGCTTGTCCCCCAGTCTGCCGCGATCCATGCAGGTGCAGATGTGTCTGACGTTCTATCTGGGGAGAGGTCGGGCGGAGCTGTCATCCCGTCACCACAACCCCGCCGTCCACCACCAGAGTCTGGCCGGTGATCATGCGGCTTGTTGCAGAGGCCAAGAACAAGGTGGAGCCGACAATGTCCTGAGGGGCCAGATGGTCCTTCAGGCACTGGCGTTCCAGATGGGCCGCAAGTGCCTCTGGCGTTGCCCATTGATCCAGCTGCTTATCCGTGAGCACCCATCCCGGCGCCAAGGCATTGATCCGTACACGGTCAGGCCCGAACTCGCGGGCGAGGCTCCGGGTCATCCCATTTATGCCTGCATTTGCAGTTGTGTAGGCAGGGTAGCCGCTGTTTCCCATCATGTAGCTGATGGAGGTGAAGTTGACGATGGAGCCACTACCTGCGGCCTGCATCCCCGGCAATACCGCCTGACAGGCAAAGAAATAGGCCTTGAGATTGATCGCCTGCGCCCAGTCCCAAAACTCTTCGTCAACATCCGATGTGGCGTGGCGCTGATCATTGGCGGCGTTGTTCACCAGCGTGGTGATTGGGCCATGCGCCTCTGCCGCCTGCTCAATCGCGGACTTCAGGGCAGGGATATCGGTGATGTCGCATTGGATGAACAAGGGACGGTTGCCTGTCTCAGCCTCCATGCGCGCAACAAAAGCAGAGGCATCAGACCGTCCGACAAAGGCGACCTTGGCGCCCTGACGCAGGAACCCCTCGCTCAGCGCGGCACCAATGCCGGAACCGCCGCCAGTGATGAAAACCGAAGCCCCCTTCAGGTCCGGAAAGATTGCAGTGTCGCTCATCAGTGGCTCTCCCGAGTGACGGGGCGGGTATCTTTGCCCACGAGGAAATCAAGGTCAGCGCCTTTTTCGGCCTGAAGCACGCTGTCGACATAGAGTTTTGCATAGCCGCGTGTGTAATGCGGCGGGTCCGGCTGCCAGGCCTCCCGCCGCGCGGTCAGCTCTTCGTCCGAAACCAGAAGGTCCAGCGTACCGTTCTGGGCGCTGACCCGGATCCGATCGCCGGTCTGCACCAAGCCAAGGGGGCCGCCAGCCTGTGATTCTGGCGAGACATGCAGAATAACTGTCCCAAAGGCCGTCCCGGACATGCGACCATCGGAAATGCGGATCATATCACGCACCCCTTCGCGGACCAGTTTACGCGGGATCGGCATATTGCCGACCTCGGGCATGCCGGGATAGCCTTTGGGGCCAACGCCTTTCAGCACCAGAATGTTGTCCTTGGTGACCGGCAGATCGTCGCGGTCAATGTTGGCTTTCATGTCTTCGATAGTTTCAAACACATGGGCGATGCCTTCGTGCTCCAGCAGATGATCGGTCGCGGCTGAGGGCTTGACGATGGCACCGTTGGGCGCGAGATTACCGCGCAGAACACGCAGGCCGGCTGCAGGTTTTACCGGGTTATCAAAGCTCTTGATGACGTCGTTGTTGAAACACTCAGCTCCATCAGCATAGGCCATGATATCGCCGCCCAGAACAGTGATGTTACTGCGCAAATGCCCCTTGTCGGCCAGTTGTTTCAGCACAACCGGCATGCCGCCAGCATAGCAGAAATCTTCCATCAGATATTTGCCCGAGGGCATGCAGTTCACCAGAAGCGGAATGTCACTGCCAAGGCCGAAGTCATCCAGCGATAGCTCAACGCCAACGCGGCCAGCCAGCGCCAGGAGGTGAACAACCGCGTTGGTAGAGCCGCCAACTGCTGCGTTTGCCATGATCGCGTTGATGAAGGCATCACGGGTCAGCACGTCGGAGGGTTTGATATCCTCCTCGACCATCTCGACGATCCGCTTGCCGGTCAGATGCGCCAGCGCCATGCGACGGGCATCCACTGCAGGCAGGGCGGCATTTGTTGGCAGGCTCATCCCCATCGCTTCAACGAGGGACGCCATGGTGGAGGCCGTGCCCATTGTCATGCAGACGCCCTTGGACCGGCTCATGCCTGATTCTGCCGCCATGAAGTCCTGTAGCGTCATTTCCCCCGCGCGCACCGCTTCGGAGAATTTCCATACATCCGTGCCAGAGCCGATATCCTTGCCCTGCCATTTCCCGTTCAGCATCGGCCCGGAACTGACCACGATCGCGGGCAGATCAACCGAGGCGGCGCCCATCAGCTGGCCGGGGGTCGTCTTGTCACAACCGCCAAGCAGGACAACACCATCGATACCGTAGGCCCTGATCGACTCTTCCACATCCATCGCGAGGAGATTACGAAACAGCATCGCGGTTGGCTTCATCTGGGTTTCGCCCAGCGACATCACCGGGAATTCCACAGGGAACCCGCCCGCCTCCCAAACGCCGCGCTTCACCCCTTCGGCGAGATCGCGCAGGCCGGAATTGCAGGGCGTTAGCTCGGACCATGTGTTGCAAATCCCGATAATCGGACGGCCGTCAAAGGCGTGATCGGGAAACCCCTGATTTTTCATCCAGCTGCGGTGGATAAATCCGTCTTTGTCCAGTTTGCCGTACCAGGCGCGATTTCGTCTGTCTTTGGTCATAGGCGTGTTCCTTCAATCACCCAGATCGACTGTGGGAAGGTCCAGGGCAGGGTGATCCCTTGGTGCATCAGATATTGGCCGCTGAGGCGGGCGTTTTCGGTTTTCAGGAGTGGCGAGCCACGCGACAGGCCGGGGGCGTCGTCGCGGTTCAGCAGGCGGATCTCATAGGTCGCATCCGCATCCAGTCCAGTGAGGCGCAGCGGGCGGGGCAGGATCTGTGCACTGGCTTCTGAGAGGCCGGCAAAGGCGACAAACCGACTGCCATCCTCAGCGCGTTGCAGCTCTGCGATCACTGCCGGATCGTCACTGTCGAGGCGCAGAATATCCGCCCGCTCGGTCCAATACCGGTTATCTTTCCACCAGTTGGTGACATCGCGCAGGACCTTGGCCTCATCCACGCTCAGCTCTCGCGGGTCCATTTCAAAGCCCATATGCCGCTGCGCCGCGACCCAGGCACGGAGGCGGATATCGGTTATGCGACCGGAGGTGTGGCACTGACGTGGACCGACGTGACTGCCCGTCACGACCATAGGCAGGAAAAGTGCTGCATCATGCTGGATCCGCAGCCGCTCCAACGGGTCGTTGCTGTCAGAGAGCCAGACGCGATGGGTGCGCGACAGAATGCCAAAGTCGATACGCCCGCCACCGGATGAACAACTCTCAAATTCCACCGAGGGGAAGCCTGCCCGCAGTCGGTCAAAAAATGCATAAATCGCCTCAGCCTGCGCGCTGTCTGGCTCTGGTAGCACACGGTTGTGATCCCATTTCACATAGTCGATGGGATGGTCGCAAAGTACGGCTGAGATGCGCTCGTAGAGATAGGCCTGAACCTCTGGTCGGGCGATATTCAGCACCATCTGTTGTCGGCCCAGGACCTGATCAGGATCGCCCAGAACCCAGTCGGGGTGGGCGTGAAACAGATAGCTGTCCGGGTTGATCATTTCCGGCTCAAACCAGATGCCGAATGTCATGCCTTCTGCATGAACATGGTTGATCAGGGGCATCAGCCCATCGGGATATTTGCGCGCATCGATTGTCCAGTCGCTGAGGGAGCTGGTATCGTCATCGCGTTTGCCGAACCAACCGTCGTCCAGCACGAACCGTTCGGCTCCTAATGCTGCGGCCCGGCTTGCAATATCGCAGAGCGTGGCGTGGTCGTGGTCGAAATAGACCGCTTCCCAGCAGTTGTAATGCACCGGTCGCGGACGCGTAGGGGCAGGGGGCTGCAGGATCTCGTCACGCAGATGACGCTGAAAGGCAACGGCGCAACCGTTTATCCCCTGATCCGAGAACACTGCATATAGTGGCGCTGTTTCAAATTTGATGCCGGGGGCGCGTCGGCTGCCGGTTGCATGTCCCCATTGGATCTGGCGCCGTCCGTCAGGCAGTTCCTCAGCCAGCATTTTGTGGCCTCCGGACCAGCCGTAGTGAAAAGCGTAGGCGGATCCTTGGCTGTTTGTGGCGCCTGTGCAGGGCACGATCAGGCCGGGAAAATATTCATGCCCGGTGCGACCGGTGGGATTGTCCCTGAGCCTCGCGCCGGCGCTCCAGGGTGTCCGGCTGGTCTGAAACTCCCCGATCCAGCGACCATGAAAATCGATCATCTCGTGACTGTTTTGAGGCCCCGGAAAGACTGGTGCAGAGAGCCAGTTCACGCTGATCGGCTGTTTGGAGGCGAGCGAGGCCTGCGCACGGATCATGCCGGTTGTGGGCGTTAGTTCAAACATCGCCTGATAATGAAGACCGTTGTCGGCGTCGTGGTAATGTAGGATGAGGCTCAGGTCGCCTTCTTCCGCTCGATCAAACGCGAAGCGCGGCAGCAGCGCATTGCCTGTGCTGTCTGTGAGCGACAGACCCGGCTGTCCGGGAAAGGTCCGCCGGGCCTCGGGGCAGATCGACAGCGGCGGCACGGCATCCAGCATGCCCCCCGTCACATCCATGCGCGCGGCGGCAACAAGCATCTCCAGATCAGTCCCATCCGGCAGGCGCGGCCCCCAGTAGATGATCTCTGCCAAATCTGTGCCATGGGCAGCGAGAATCAGGCTTTGCCTCTGATCCTGAAGCGTCCAACAGCGGATACCGGTGATCGTGCTCACTTCACGGCCCCCAGAGTCAGACCGGCGATAAAGTGGCGCTGCATGAGGAAAAACATCGCAACCGGCGGCAGCGCCGCGACAATGCTGCCCGCACTCATCAGATGGTAGGCCGCGCGGTATTGCGCGTTGAATGATGTGATACCTGCTGTGACGGGCTGACTCTCGGCGCCCTGCGTCAGGACAACGGCCCAGAAGTAGTCATTCCAGATGAAGGTGAAGATCAGCACACTGAGCGCGGCAATTGCCGGCTTCATCAGCGGCAGGACCACGAACCAGAAAATCCGCCATTCCGCGACACCTTCGACGCGGGCCGCCTCTATCAGCTCATAAGGCAGGGCGCGGATGAAGTTACGCATGAACAGCGTGCAGAACCCGGTCTGAAAGGCAATGTGAAACAGCACCAGACCCGTCTTCGTGTTGTAAAGCCCCATGTCCAGCGTCAGATCGCGCACTGGCACCATCAGGATCTGAAACGGGACGAAGTTGCCCGCCACAAACATAAAGAACAGCAACAGATTGCCGCGGAATTTATACACGCCAAGCGCAAAGCCCGTCATGCAGGACAGGGCGACTGCGCCGATCACGGTAGGGACGGTGATCAGGACAGAGTTGAGCAAATAGCGCGGCATGTCGGAACCAAAGAAGACTCGGCCATAATTGCTGATCCCTTCGAAGGATGACGGCACCCCCCAGTAATTGCCTGTGGTGAAATCGGCCTCTGGCTTGATCGAGAAAATCGCCACGGCGATCAGTGGCAGCAGCCACATGATAAGGGCCGCCGGGACCAGCGCCTGATAGGTTGTCTGCCACGCGCGCGAGCTGTTCTGAATGGGTTTCGGAAACATCAGCGGGCCCCTTTGTCGTCTTGGTACATGGACCACAGGAAATAGGCGATGAAGCAGAGCATGATCAGGAACAGAACCACAGCAATGGCCGCGCCATAGCCCATGCGGAAGCCATATTCGGACAGCGCCTTCTCAAACATATAGAACGACAGCACCCGGCTTGAGCCAAATGGGCCACCGTTGGTCATGATTGAGATGAGGTCAAAACTGCGCAGCGCGCCGATGATGGTTACGACAAACGCCACGAAGGTCGCCGGACGCAGCTGCGGGATGATCACATACCACAGCATTTTGGCGCCTTTTGCGCCATCCAGACGTGCCGCCTCGACCTGTTCGGGGTCAACCGCGTTGAGGCCAGTGAGGTAGAGGATCATACAATAGGCTGTCTGGGGCCAGAGGCCGGCAATGATAATGCCATAGGTCACCAGCGTCGGATCACCCAGCACATTGATCGGACCAAGGCCGACCCAGGCCAACACCTGATTAAGGAGGCCGAATGTGGGGTCATAGAACCAGCTGAACACCAACCCGACAACCACTTGGCTGATCACAAACGGAAAGAAGAACAATGATTTGTAGAGGCGGATACCTGTCACAGTCTGATTGAGGAACAAGGCGATGAACAGGCCTGCCGGGATCGCAAGGAGGTAAAGCAGCAGCCATTTGAGATTGTTCCAGAGAGAGACCTCAAAGGCGCGGTCATCCATCAATTCCCGGTAATTTTCCATCCCGATGAACTGCGGGTCACCCAGACCGTCCCAGCGATAAAACGATAGGTTGAAGCTCTGCAGAATTGGGAAAATTACATAAAACAGAAAGAAGATCACGCCGGGTGCGAGAAACAACCAAGGCGCAAGGGCTTGCCGGTTGCGCCTGAGCCAGCTGTCACTGACACCGGGTGAGGTGGCAGACGATCCGGTTTCTGGAGCGAGGTTCATCTCGGCCACGGGAAATCTCTCTTGTTATCGTCAGTAGCGTGGTTTGGTCACGGATCCCGACAGGCGGATGGTGATCTGGCGTCAGGGCGCCGGGAACTCATGAGGTGGGCAAGGCCGGCGACTGTCGGCCTTGCTGTTTGGGAAAATGGCGCTGATCAGTAGACCCGCTCGCGTGCCTTCTCCAGCCGGTTCAGGATGTCATCCAGATTGTCCGGGAACACCATGAACTCCTGGAACCCTTCCATCGCGACCGAGGCCATTTCGGCAGGCGCATCGCGATCGAAGAACTGGGCAATACCACCGGGGGAATTGGACGACAGCATCTCAAACCCCTGGTTCAGCATCTCGTCATCATCGACGGAGGAGCCTGAGTTGACCGGCAACTGGCCAAGGGCTGCGCCACCGTTGATTTTGGTCTGATTGTCAGCTGACACGACAAAGCGCAGGAAGGCGCGTGCGGCTTCCTTGTTCTGTGCGCCGGACGGAATGTGGAAGGTGTCCGTTGGCGCGTCCTCTGCCAGCTCGACATCGGGGTTGATGCTGGGGAACTGGTAGAAGTCCAGCTGATCCGTGCCAAGGCCCGCTTCGCGCAACGGCGCCACGGCAAAATTGCCCATCAGATAGGCCGCGGCCTCGCCCTTGACCATGAACGGTAGGGCTTCCTGCCAGCTGTAGGACTGATGGTTGTCGATGAAGGCGCCCATGTCGATCAGCTCGCGCCAATTGGCGAAGGTCTGCTTCACGCGGTCATCGGTCCAGGCAACTTCGCCGTTGGTCAGCGCCATATGGAAGTCGTAGCCGTTTGTGCGCATGTTCAGGTAGTCAAACCAACCGCCTGCGGTCCACAGAAACTTGGTGCCGATGGTGAAGCACTTGCGTCCCGAATCGAGGATCTTCTGGCAGTTCGATTTGAAGGTTGCCCAGTCCTTGGGCTCTTCGAGACCGAGCTCATTGTAGATGTCTTCGCGGTAGTAGACACCCCACTGATAGTAGGTATAGGGCACGCCCCATTGCTTGCCGTCCAGCGTCATCGCACCTTTGGTGGAGGCCAGCGCATCGGCGATTTCAGGTTCTGCCCACAAATCACTGATGTCCTCGAAGAGGCCGGCGGAGACGTAGGGCCGCATACGGTTCGCGGCATACCAGTTGGCCACATCGGGCGGATTCGCCGACAGGAAGTTGCGGATCTGTGTCTTATAGGCTTCGCGGTCGATCACGGTCAGTTCAACTGACAGATCGGGATGCATGGCGTCGAATTCCTCCGCCATCTGCTCCATCACTGCGCGGGGCGCAGGATTGGACATGTCCGAAAAAATCTTGAGCGTGCCACTCAATTCAGCCTGTGCCGCAGTGGCCAGGCCAAGGCTGAGAGCGAGACCCGCAACCGTTCCTTTCAAAGTCTTCATGACGTCCTCCCTGTTGACGTAGGTTCTTTGGTTTCATATAGTGGAACCAAATTCCAACTATTGAAACTATGAACGCGCTCGGCTAAGGATGTCAACAGTTACATCGGCTGGGTTCGGTCAGAGAAAGGACAGTGATGGCGAAAGCTGCGCCCCAATCACGAGAGGCGGATGGTACCGTCGGCAAGGCGCTGGCGGTGCTGGATCAGATCGCCGAGGCTGGCCGCCCGATGCGGTTTGGCGAGGTGCTGGCCGCATCCGACCACCCGAAAGCAACGCTGTACCGGCTGGTCCAGACCCTGACCAATCAGGGGATGTTGGCCTATGACGAAACCAATCAGACCTACGCGCCGGGCCTTCGGTTAGTGCGGCTGGCCCATGCTGCGTGGCGGCAAAGCGCATTGGCACCTGTGGCCCGTCCCTATCTGGATCAACTGTCTGCAGACGTCGGGGAAACCATTCATCTGGCGCAGCTTGATCGTGGGCAGGTGCTCTATGTTGACAAGCGTAATGCCGAAACGCCGATTGAAATGTTCAGCCAGGCCGGAAAGATCGGGCCGGGCTATTGCACCGGTGTTGGCAAGGCCATGATTGCGCATCTGTCAGCCGATGCACAGGCCGACGCCATTCGCAGACAGGCGTTTTTTGCCCACACCGCGCACACCCTTGCAACACCTGAGGCGCTGCTGGCCGAGCTTGCCGAGATCCGCCGTGATGGTGTGGCCTTTGATCGGGAAGAGCATGAACCGGGTATCATCTGCATTGCCGCCCCGATCCTGTCGGAGGCGGGCAAGGTGATGGGCGGGCTGTCGATCACATCATCGCTGCAACGTCAGTCGCTGGAGGGGCTGACAGCCCTGCGCCCGGCGCTGCTGCAAACGGCCAAGGACATCGCAACCGCTGCCGAGACCTGGCAATTTCCAAGTTAACCCAAGGGGAGAAGACGCATGACAGGGGTCACTTTGGCCAAGGCCGTCAAGAAATATGGAGATGTGCAGGTGATCCATGATGTGGATCTCAGCATTGACGACGGCGAATTTTGTGTCTTCGTTGGTCCTTCGGGCTGCGGGAAATCGACATTGTTGCGGATGATTGCTGGGCTGGAAGAAACCAGCAGCGGTAATATTCATATCGGCGATCGGGAAGTGACCCGCCTTGACGCGGCAGATCGCGGCGTTGCGATGGTCTTCCAGTCCTATGCGCTTTACCCGCATATGACGGTGGAGGACAATATGGGCTTTGGCCTCAAGATGAACGGTCACCCCAAGGAGAAGATCCGGGAGAAAGTGGCCGAAGCCAGCCGGATCCTGAAGCTGGACGACTATCTCAAACGCAAGCCCAAGGCCCTATCGGGTGGTCAGCGTCAGCGGGTTGCGATTGGCCGTGCGATCGTGCGGGGGCCTGAGGTGTTTCTGTTCGACGAACCGCTGTCCAATCTTGACGCCGAACTGCGGGTCGACATGCGTGTTGAAATCGCGCGCCTGCACAAGGAAATCGGCGCGACGATGATCTATGTGACCCATGATCAGGTCGAAGCGATGACACTGGCGGATAAGATCGTGGTGCTGCGCGCTGGACGTGTGGAGCAGGTCGGCAGCCCGATGGAGCTTTATGCAGACCCTGATAATCGCTTTGTCGCGGGCTTTATCGGCTCGCCCAGCATGAACTTCCTGCAAGGGACCGTGCAGGGTGACGGTGTCGTTGTGCCTGCGCTTGAAAACCGTCGGGTTGCGACCTCAGTGGCCTTGCCAGCAGATGGCAGCAAGGTGCTGTTGGGTCTGCGTCCGCAGCATCTGAGCGTGACAGCCGCGGACAGCAGCTTGGTTCTGGACCTCAGGGAGCGACTTGGCGGTGTGTCCTACGACTATCTAAGCACGCCAACCGGTGAAAAGCTAATCGTTGAAACCCGTGGTGTCGAAGCCTTGCCGGAGGGGACCGCCGTTGCCTTGGGCTTTAACGATGCGGATGCCTATGTCTTTGATGAAGCAACAGAACAGCGCCTGCGATAAAAAGGAGAAAAACCCGGAGCTTCAGCGCCCCGGGCATTTCGCAATCCACGGCCGACCCTCTGTGATTACAGCGATTGCATCCGCATGGTCCTGCCTGTCCATGCCGGGTTGCTGACCGCTTCGGCAAGCGCAGCAGCAACATCACCACGCGCTGCGACACCTCCGGGATCCACATCGTTACCGAACAGCATGTCACCATTTCCTTCGCCATCGGTCAGTCGGACCGGACGCAGGATTGCGTAGTCCAGGCCAGATCGCATCAGGTGTTCGTCGGCGTCATGTTTGGCCTGCAGATAATGGGCAAGATCACTGTCTGGGTCAGGATCATCCGCGCCAATGGAGCTGAGCATGACAAATTTGGAGACGCCTGCGTGTTTGGCCAGATCAATCAAGGCCTTTGCGCCGTCACGGTCTACTTTGTCTGTCATCTCCGCCGAGGTGTCCCCGCCGGACCCAGCTGCAAAAACGACGCTATCGCACCCATCGCAGGCCTCTGCAGGCAGATCTATGAGGTCTCCGTGTCGGGTGGTCGTGCCGCGCGGCAAGGTGCTTGTGTCGGACCCTTCGCGGATCAGGGCGATTGGGTGGTGGCCGAGACGCTGGAGTTTTTCAACGACCCGGCGACCAGTATTGCCGGTGGCGCCGGCTACGAGAACTTGCATGGTGATCTCCTTAGTTCCAGTGAATAATTTTGGTGATCGGTAGCTGGCGGCTCAGAACGAGGGCGCCATCGGCCCCACCTTGGCCACTGCGGCTTGATAGCCGGGCTGTTGCTGCAGATCGGCCCAATAGCGCGCCACCCGAGGCGCGTCCTCTAGCGCGCCGATAGCCGCCAAATTGGCGAGAATGTAGGAAAACTGGATATCTGCCAGTGTGGCGGTGTCGCCAAACAGCAGCCCCTGTTCGGGCAGCTTCTGGGTAAGATAGTCAAGGTGTTGAGCCATAGCACGGTTGGCCTCGTCGGTGGCCTCTTCACCCTTCAGGGCAGGCAGCAGCAGGCCCATGGCAACTTCGGCGAAGGAGCTTTCGACATAGTCGAGCAGTTCCTCGTGATGCACCGCCTCTGCGCTGCCGGGAGAGGGATGATGATGCGTATCTCCGTACCGGTCGGTAATGTAGCGCAAGCAGGTTGCGGATTCCGCGATCATGGTGTCGCCATCCTCGATCACGGGGGATTTGCCCAGCGGATGTACCTTGGCGAGACTTTCGGGCGCCCTGAAGGACGCGGTGCGGTCATAGGTGACGACAGTGTAGGGTTGCCCCAGGTCTTCCATCAGCCAGATCAGGCGGATTGCGCGCGAATAGGCGAGGCAATGTATCGTCAGCATGGGCGGCGTCTCCTTACAGGGGGTGTCGGTCGCAAAAGGAACGGCGGCCATTTTTGCCGCCGTTGTGTATCCAACGGTTGGGGTCGCGATTTTGTTCCTGAGGCCTGCCGCAGCTGCACAGCGAAGTAATTGAGAGTGGAACCAGCATGCCCAGTCAGGTGTTTCACCCATAGCGATCGCATCACATCAGGGGCAGTTGCAGCAAATGCCTACCGGATGTGGTACGATGTAGCCTTACGAGAGGAGATGGACCATGGCTGGAGGATGGGCGCGCGATGGCGCGGTGAGCGAGCAGATCGAGGCGTCGATCAGTGACGAGCTAGCGCGTCTCAAGTCTCGGCCTGCGCCGATGGGCGAAAGCCTCACCCATTGTGCCGATTGCGAGGAACCGATCCCGGAGCCGCGTCGCAAGGCCATTCCGGGAGTGAAGCTCTGTATCGAGTGCCAGCAGGATCGCGACAGCGCCTACAGCGCGCGGGGTGGTATCAACCGGCGTGGCAGCAAGGACAGTCAGCTCAAATAACGCCGACAAAAAGCAAAGGGCGCAGCCGATTGACCACGCCCTTTCTTTGTTCGGTGATGTGCGTGAGGATCAGTCCTCGTTCGGTGATGTGCGTGAGGATCAGTCCTCCATCGCCTCCAGCTCGTCGATCATATCGGAGATCATGCTCAATCCCTTGTCCCAGAACGTGGGATCAGATGCATCAAGGCCAAAGGGCGCCAGCAGCTCCTTGTGGTGCTTGGATCCACCGGCCTTCAGCATCTCGAAATACTTGTCTTCAAATCCTTCAGCCCCCTCGGCATAGACCGAATAGAGGGCATTCACCAACCCGTCGCCAAAGGCATAGGCGTAGACGTAGAACGGGGAATGGACGAAATGCGGCACATAGGTCCAGAAGGTTTCGTAACCTTCCATGAAGTCAAAGGCCTCGCCAAGGCTTTCGGCCTGCACTGACATCCACAGCGCGTTAATATCGTCTGGTGTCAGCTCTCCCTCGGCGCGGGCGGCGTGCAGTTTGCACTCGAAATCGTAGAATGCAATCTGGCGCACGACAGTGTTGATCATATCCTCGACCTTGCCTGCCAGCAGGATCTTGCGCTCGGTCTTATCCTTGGCGTTTTCCAGCATCTTGCGGAAGGTCAGCATTTCGCCAAAGACCGAGGCGGTTTCGGCCAGTGTCAGCGGTGTCGACGACAGCATCTCGCCCTGATCTGCTGCCAGCACCTGATGCACGCCGTGGCCCAACTCATGTGCGAGGGTCATCACATCGCGCGGTTTGCCAAGGTAGTTCAGCATCACATAGGGGTGCACGTCGGTCACCGTCGGGTGCGCAAAGGCGCCGGGCGCTTTACCCGGTTTCACGGCCGCATCAATCCAGCCCTTGTCAAAAAACGGCTCGGCCAGTTCGCCCATTCGCGGGTCAAAGGCGCTATAGGCGTCCATCACCATTTTGCGGGCTTCGTCCCAGTTGACGGTGCGCGAGGTTTCCATCGGCAGCGGTGCATTGCGGTCCCAGACCTGCATGCGGTCCAGACCGAGCCATTTGCGCTTCAACTCATAATAGCGGTGCGACAGCTTTGGATAGGCGGCAACAACGGCTTCGCGCAGCGCCTCCACGACCTCCGGCTCGACGTGGTTGGAGAGGTGGCGCCCCATTTGCGGCGACGGCATCCCGCGCCAGCGGTCGAGGATTTCCTTTTCCTTGGCTTGGGTGTTGTGGACGCGGGCGAAGATCTTGATGTTGTCGGAGAAGACCCGCGCCAACTCCCGCGCTGCGGCCTCGCGCTTGCTGCGATCCTGCTCGGTCAAGAGGTTGAGCGTGCCCTCGATGTTCAGTTCTTCGCCATTCACGGTGAAGGTCAGACCGGCAATCGTCTCGTCAAACAGCCGCTCCCAGGCATCGCCCACAACGCCCAGGTCATGCAGGAATTTCTCCAGTTCATCCGACAGCTGATAAGGCTTCATCGCACGGATCCGGTCAAAGATCGGTTTGTAGCGGGCCAGATCGCTGTTGGCGGCGAAGTGGCCGTCCAGCACGGCGTCCTCAAGCCGGTTGATCTCCAGCGTGAAGAACACCAGCGGCGTGGTGAAGATGGTGATCTTCTCCTGCATGTCGGACATGAACTTCGCGCGACCCGCATCGGTGGTCAGCTGGTAATACCGCAATCCGGCAAAGGACATGATCCGGCCAGCAATCGCGTTGATCTTTTCATTGCGCAGGACACAATTGAGCAGGCCATCAGCATCCAGATCAGCCAGCTTGCCCTCGTAATCAGCCGCGAAGCTTGCGCATTCCCCTTCCAGCCAGGCCAGGTCCCGGTCCAGCTCCGACGCATCCTCGGAGGTATAGAGATCGCTGAGGTCCCATTCGGGCAGATTGCCCAGCCCGTCCGGCCCGGCCCCACCTGTGGCATTGGCGTTGACGTCTCGCATCAGGTCGCGGTCAAGGAAGGGAGCGTTGATCATCAGGGCACCTCAGGCTGTTTTATGTCTGCTTCGACATCTAAGCGCGAGGGCAGGGGATCACAAGCAACCGCCCTGCGTGTTGCAGTGATTTATGCGCAGCATCAGGGCGGTGCGCTCTGATCCAATCTTACGGCACAGGGCAGCCTAGTCGGCGTATTGGTCAAACAACCGGGTCATCTTGTCGAAAATGCTGCGGCGTGTGTCAGCCCCTTCCATCATCACCTCGTGCTGCGCGTTCTTGACCAGATCCAGTTCCCCGCCGGGCCAGCGGGCCATGCGATCATGGATGGCAGCGGTGTTGACGATCTGTTCTTGCGTCCCGAGGAAGGTGATGCAGGGCAGCGCGGGAGAGGGCATTTTTGCAAGGTCGGCGCATTCACGCAGACTCTCACCCAGCCACCGCACCGTCGGCCCGCCGAGCGACAGATCCGGCTGTGCCGCCAGCTGATCCTGCATGAGACGATACATCTCCGCATCATTGGTGAGCGAATTGCCCTCAAACGGGCTGGCCTGCACATAAGGGGCAAGGGTGGTTGTCGGGGTCCGCATCGCGCCAATGCCGAACCGGTCGCCCATCGCGCTGAGCAACCGCGCCACAGGGCGCAGGGCCGGGGGAATCTGAATGCCCCACATCGGGGCGGAAAACACACAGGCCTTCACCGGCAGCCCCTCCATCACGGCGCGCAGCCCGATGGCCCCGCCCATGGAGTGGCCAAGAACAAACCAAGGTTTCGGCAACGCCAGTCGCTCTGCCAGATTCACCGCAGCGTCGACATCTTTCTGAAAATCGCGAAACGCCCCGACATGACCCAGAAGGCGCTCGGGCAGCATCCGATCGGCAAGCCCCTGGCCACGCCAGTCAACCGCCAATGTAGCATAGCCGCGGTCGGCCAGGTCCTGGGCAGCGGCGCCGTATTTCTCGATGTATTCGGTGCGTCCCGGAAACAGCAGCAACGTGCCTTTTTCGGCGCCGTCCGGACGCCAATGGCCCACGCGGATGCGCAGGCCATCGCTGGTGGTTACCCAATGGGCCTGCCCGCCGTCGGGTCCTCGCGCGATATCGGCAAAGAATGGGGCGGGGGTCAGATCCATCAGGTGCGCGTCCATCAGGCCATCGCCGATGCCAGTTTCATCGCGGTGCCCATGTCACCATCAATGGTCAGCTTTCCGCTCATGAAGGCTGTGGTCGGGTTCAGTTCCCCTTCGATGATCGACTGGAACGTCTCGGCGTCGGCAGTCATGGTGACTTCGGCCTCTTCGTCAGCGACGCGTGCACCGTTCTGGTCGAGCATGATCGTGCCCATGCCGGTGATGTCGAATTTGGCGGAGCCATCAAAGCCGCCGTCCATTTTTTCGTTCAGCGTTTCTGCTGCTTGGGTCAGCGTTTCGCTCATGTTCAGTCCTCATATTTGGTCCGCAGCCGCAAATTTATGTGAGGGAAGGCCCCCAGGCTCTGGAAAACGCGGGCTGCGCGGTTACACTTAACCCATCATGGTTGCAAAATTCTCCAATCTCAAAGCTATCGTGGCGGCAACGTCTTTGACAGTCCTGTTTTCCGTGCCTTTGCAAGCGCGCGCTGAGGACCCCGTGGATGAGGCGGGATTGCTTGCGGCGCTGGCCCAGGCCGACCCGGGCGAGGCGATTGGCCTAGACAGGTCATTGCAGGCGCTTTGGGGGAGCAGTGGTTCTCCGGCGATGGACCTTTTGCTGAAACGAGGCAAGGACGCTCTGGAGCGGGGCGACACCCGCATTGCCATTGAGCATCTGACCGCGTTGACCGATCACGCGCCCGGATTTGCGACCGGTTGGTATGAACGTGCGCGGGCCTATTTTACTGCGGGGCTTTTCGGGCCTGCGGTGGCGGATCTGGAGCGGACGCTGATGTTGAACCCTAATGACTACAACGCGATCTTTGCGCTGGGAGCGATGTTCGAACAATTCAATGATCCGCAAAACGCCTATGAGGCCTACCAGAGGGCGCAGGCTATACATCCGCATCACGAGGCGATAACCAGCGCGCTTGATCGGCTGAAGACCACAGTCGAAGGCAAAGAGCTGTAAAGCGGGCAATTGAGCGCGGTTCGGGCGTTGAGGGCACTATCATGACAGGCATGCAGAGTTCCGGGACCTCCCGGGTCCTGGCGGTTCTGGGACCGACCAACACCGGCAAGACGCATTATGCAATCGAACGCATGTTGGGGCACCGCACCGGTGTCATGGGATTTCCGCTCCGTCTTTTGGCGCGGGAGGTTTATGACAAGGTGGTGGCGGCCCGCGGCCCCTCTGTGGTGGCGCTGGTCACCGGGGAGGAGCGGATCGTTCCGCCACGTGCGCAGTATTGGATCTGCACGGTTGAGGCTATGCCCGAGGGCATGGGCTGTGATTTTCTGGCGGTAGATGAGATTCAGCTCTGCGCTGATCCGGAACGCGGACATGTGTTCACTGACCGTCTCCTGCGGGCGCGAGGCACGCAGGAGACACTGTTTTTGGGTGCGGATACCATGCGCGGCCCGATCGCTGCACTGGTCCCCGGTGTCCAGTTTCTGCGCCGGGAGCGGCTTTCGGATCTGGTCTATTCTGGCTCAAAGAAGCTCAGCCGGATGCCCGCGCGCACAGCCATCGTCGGGTTTTCCATCGACAATGTCTATGCCATCGCTGAGCTGTTGCGCCGTCAAAAGGGCGGCGCGGCGGTGGTCATGGGCGCGCTCAGCCCACGGACGCGGAACGCCCAGGTGGAGCTATACCAGAACGGAGAGGTGGACTATCTGGTTGCGACCGATGCCATCGGCATGGGCCTCAACCTCGATATTGATCACGTTGCCTTTTCCTCCCTGACCAAATTTGATGGGCGCCGGATGCGGCAGCTGGCGCCCAATGAGCTGGCGCAGATCGCCGGGCGGGCAGGGCGCGGCATGAGCCACGGCAGTTTCGGGGTGACCGGCGACGCGCCGCCACTGGACGATGGTGTGGCGCAGGCCATCATGGAGCATCGTTTCACGCCGCTGAAAAAGCTGAACTGGCGGTCCTCCAAGCTTCAATTTGGCACTGTAGAGGCGCTGATCCGTTCCCTCGAATCAGCACCAGAGGATCAGAATCTGGTCCGTGCACGCGAAGCGGATGATCTTATCGCGCTGAAATCGCTTTCCCAACAGGATGAAATTCTGGCGCGGACAACCAACGCCCCCTCTGTGCGACTGCTGTGGGATGTCTGCCGGGTTCCCGATTTTCGCGGCATCTCTCAGTCGGAACATTCTGGCCTTTTGGGCGTTTTGTTCCAGTATCTGCACGGGTCCGGTGTGGTGCCGGACGATTGGCTGGCACGACAGATAAAACGGATCGATAGGGTTGATGGCGACATTGACGCATTGTCGAAACGTTTGGCCTTTATCCGAACCTGGACCTACGTTGCACAACGGAACGGCTGGGTCCGTGATGAAAGTCATTGGCGCGGAGAGACGCGCGCTGTAGAAGACAGATTGTCGGACGCCTTGCACGAACGTCTGACTCAGCGATTTGTGGACCGGCGCACATCCGTGCTTTTGCGCCGGCTCAAACAGAAGGAGGCCCTTTTGGCCGAAGTGAATGACAAGGGTGAAGTGACCGTCGAAGGTGAATTCGTTGGTCGTCTTGAAGGGTTCCGGTTCTCGCCGGACAAGAGCGCTCAGGGCGCCGAGGCAAAGGCGTTGAAATCCGCCTCCCTGCAAGCACTCGCACCGCATTTCCATCTCCGGGCTGACCGTTTTTACAACGCGCCGGATACTGAAATTGATTTTACCGATCAGGGCGGCCTGATGTGGGGCGAGCATGCTGTCGGCAAATTGGTGGCCGGCGCAGATCCGCTGAACCCACGCATCGAGGTTTTTGTCGATGACGCTGCTGGGGCAGACGTCGCTCAGAAAGTCGAACGCCGCCTGCAGCATTTCATCTCCCGCAAGGTCAACGCGCTGTTTGAACCGCTGCTCAACCTGCAGCGGGACGAAGAGCTGACCGGCCTTGCGCGTGGCTTTGCCTTCCGCATGGTCGAGGGGCTGGGTCTTCTGCCGCGTGGAGCCGTCGCACAAGAGGTGAAGGATCTGGATCAGGATGCCCGTGGCGCGCTGCGCAAGCACGGCATTCGGTTTGGCCAGTTCACCATCTTCATGCCGCTGCTGCTGAAGCCGGCGCCGACGCGCCTGCGTCTGGTGCTCTGGGCGCTTGCCGAAGGTCTGGGGGAGTTCCCGGATGCACCACCAGCTGGTCTGGTGACCGTGCCGGTCATCAAGGATGCACCGCAGGGGTATGATACCATGTGCGGGTATCGCAATGCAGGCGAACGCATGATCCGTATCGATATGCTGGAACGCCTTGCAGATATGCTGCGGGCCGAAGACAGCCGTGGCGGTTTTGAAGCCAAGGCCGACATGCTGTCGATCACCGGCATGACGCTGGAGCAGTTTGCCGATCTGATGCAGGGGCTTGGCTACCAGGCTGACAAGGGCGAGCGGGTGAAAGCCAAGGCTGTTGATGCCGTGGTGACTGAAACCGGTACGCCCGAAGCCGATGTTCCTGTCATGGATGCCGCTCAGCAGGTTGAGAACACGCCTGCCGCTGCGCCGGATGAGGCTGACACCGCTGCGACCACCGACGCTGTGGTCGCCGACCCGGCCGCGCCTGCTGACGTTCCGGTTGAGGTCACCGGGATCGAAGATGCCGGCGTTGCGCCTGTGGCGGAAGAGCTCGCTGATCCGGTTGCTGCCGATCCGATCCCGGAAACCGCAGAAATTGAGACACCTGTCGGCGATGCGGCGGATGCGAAGGTTGAGGAACAGGAAACCGAGGTTTTCTATACCTTCACCTGGGGCCGCGCTCGCAAGACCGGTGGCAACCGCAACGGCAATCGGCGTGGTCAGGAGGCTGGTGGCGACCGTGGCGGTGCCAAACGCGGTGGTGATGCCCCGCGTGGCAAGGGTAAACCGCGCGGCGGTAAGCCGGGCGGTCGTGATGGCAAACCCGGCAAAAAGGGCGGCCGTCAGGATCAGGGCAGCAAGACCTATTCGGCGCGCCCGCCGAAGAAGGAAAAGCAGATTGACCCCGACAACCCCTTTGCCGCAGCGCTGATGGGGTTGAAGCAATCCGATTGATCGGCTGCTGAAACCAAAGTGTGTGCTGGTGAGCGAGAAGATCAGAATTGACAAATGGTTGTGGCAGGCGCGGTTCTTCAAGACCCGCAGCCTGTCCGCCAAAATGGTCAGTGGTGGTCATCTTCGTCTCAATGGCAACAAAATCGCTAAACCGGCTCAGAACGTCTCTTCCGGGGATGTTCTGACCTTCCCGCAGGGCCGCATCATCCGAACCGTGCGGATCGAAGCCCTCGGAACACGGCGCGGACCAGCCCCAGAGGCACAGGCGCTGTACTTTGATTTGACCGAAAAACAGGACCCCGTGCCGCGCAACCCGCGCTACGAGGGAAAAGGTCGCCCGGATAAGAAGGAGCGCAGAGCGCTTGATCTTAGTCGCCGGGATGGTGCGTTTTGACATCTTGAAGCCGGCGCTTCGGTGATTTAGCTACAAGCCAAACAGCTACGGGACTCGGCCAACCATGACTTATGTTGTTACGGATAACTGCATCGCCTGCAAATACACCGACTGCGTCGAAGTCTGTCCGGTCGATTGCTTCTATGAGGGTGAGAACACATTGGTGATCCACCCTGATGAATGTATTGATTGCGGTGTTTGTGAACCGGAATGCCCGGCGGACGCGATCCGCCCCGATACGGAACCGGACATGGATAAATGGGTTGAGTTCAACCGCAAATATTCTGAAATGTGGCCGGTCATCGTCTCCAAGAAAGACCCGCTTCCCGAGGCGGAAGAGCGCGACGGCGAAGAGGGCAAGCTGGAGAAATATTTCTCCGAGGCTCCAGGCGAAGGCGGCTGAGCCAAGGCTCCTGGCAGGACTATCGCATCATGTGAGCGGCGACTCACCTCCGGTGTTCTTGGCGCTGCTGCCAGGGATGCGCTGGAAGGTGAGCCCGTTTTGCGGTGTTTTCTATGGTCCGATAGCCCGCCACCATGAGGTTTCACGGGTCCTCGCCTTTTTGTAAGGCAAAAAATGTGATATACTCAGTCAGCAAATGACCAATCACGGATGTCCGCCTTGGCTGTGCGCCTTATGTCGCACGGGTCTGTTGGCGGTTTTCCTGCGACATGTCTGCGACGCGGATCTTCGGATCATCGCGCGTGTGGACCTGTGGCAGCCCAGCCGATCCTGACATCGGCACATAGCGAGGAAAGACCTGTATGACTAAATCGAAGAAGCCTGAATTCCGCCCCGACGACTATGTTGTGTACCCCGCCCATGGCGTTGGCCAGATCATTTCGATCGAGGAGCAGGAAGTGGCCGGCTTCGCGCTGGAACTGTTTGTGATCACCTTCGAGAAGGACAAGATGACCCTGCGGGTGCCGACCAACAAGGCAACCGAAATTGGCATGCGGTCGCTCAGCTCCCCCGATGTGATCGCCAAAGCGATGACCACGCTCAAGGGTAAGGCGAAAGTAAAGCGCGCGATGTGGTCGCGCCGTGCCCAAGAGTATGAGCAGAAAATCAACTCGGGTGATCTGATTTCCATCGCGGAAGTGGTCCGCGACCTGCACCGCACCGATGATCAGCGTGAGCAGAGCTATTCGGAACGTCAGCTTTATGAGGCCGCGCTTGAGCGTCTGACACGTGAGGTCGCTGCGGTGTCTGGTGGCGATGAAATTTCTGCTGCAAAGCAGGTTGACGAGGTGCTGACCTCCCGCGCTGCAGCGTGATCATCACCTAATACAGCGTTGATCTAGTCTGCTGTATATTTTGGGAATCAAAACAAAGGCTGCGTCTCAGGGCGTGGCCTTTTATTCTTGGGCCTATGTTCTAGCCCCACCTGATGTTGCCGCGTGGATTTGACAAGGCTGTGCAACCTACGATTCCCCCGAACAACTGAGTCCATGGATAATGGGCAAAAGTCCTCGCCTAGCTGATCTGCATGGCCGTGCGGAGCTAAAACGGGCGCCAGCATTAGATTCTGGCTCATCCGTCCACTCGTTGGCACACATCGTTGTGTTGAGGTTGTTTTTGGAAACCACTCTGCCCGAAGGGGTGCCTTTTTTGCATTTTGCGGGAATGAGACTGATCCACTCCTCTCAACTGCGGCAGCGGTGCGGGGCTGAAACCACTGGCAGTAGCGTCTTCACCATGGGGAGGCTTGTTGGCGAAATATAGTTGGTATTCTTTCTAGAGTTGGGGGGCTTATTCGTACGGCTGACGCAGTGATCTTTAATCTGCAGCGAGTTGTCTATACTTGTAACCAAAGTGGGCTGCCCCGCCTTGGTTTGGGTACAGGATGTCGTCAACACCGTAACGGGCAGGCAGAGATCAGCATCAACAGAGTTGAATACATAGAGGCGTTCAGCTCAGCGCGGCCGTCAGGCAGAGCAGTCCGACAAGCTCACTTAGTTGCTGCGTCGCCCCCAGGACATCTCCGGTCTGCCCACCGATCTTGGTCTGGGCGGTGGCGGCGATGACGGCAGTCACAACACACATTGCCAGGAGGGGTCCCCAGGCGGTCCAGCCAAGGATTAGAACGGCAGCTAGCGTTGCAATCGCCAGCCCCAATCCGCAGTTGCGCCAGGGAGGGCGCCCGACGGCGGAGGACAGGCCGGTGGCGCGCGCATTTGGCAGAGCGGCCATAACGGCCGGCATCATAGCCCGGCTCAGCATAGCCACCGGCAAGAGCGCCCACACTGCACCTGCCGCCAGCAGGCCCGCATAGGCCATCCAGCGCAGACCAATTGTCAGGATCAGCGCCAGTACACCATAAGTGCCGATTTGGCTGTCCTTCATGATCTCCAACCGCCGCTCACGGGTGAAGCCCCCCCAGAACCCGTCTGCGGTGTCCGCCAATCCGTCTTCGTGCATGGCACCCGTCAGTAGCGTTTGCATAAGTAGCGCAATCCCAGCCGCCAGCATCGGATTCAGGCCCGCCCTAAGCAGGATCGCCGCAGAAAGACACGCCGGTACCGCAACGGCAACCCCGGCGAAGGGAAATGCCCATGTCGCGTGCGCATGCCGCGCAAACCGCTGTTTTTGCAACACTGGCATGGGCAACCGTGTTAACAAGATCAACACAAGCAGAAAATCTACCCCAGATATGTCGTTTTTTCGCATTTGCGGGCCTCACGGAGGGCTTGCGGTGTCAAGATGAACCGGTACATACGGATGACCCGCTTTACCTGCGACGACCCCTTCGATGCAATGAGGCTTTCCATGCTGTCACCGCTCTTTTCGCTTGATCACTTTCGTGCGCAGCTTGCGCAGGCTCCGGGCGTGGATGAACGGGCTGAAACGGCGGCGGCCGAACGCAACAGTCAATTGACCAAACCGCCGGGTTCGCTTGGGCGGCTCGAGGATTTGGCGATTTGGTATGGCAGCTGGCGTGGCACAGAGCGTCCTGTGATCCGCGCGCCGCAGGTGATCGTCTTTGCAGGCAACCACGGGATCGTGCAACAGGGGGTCTCGGCCTTTCCCAGCGAGGTGACCGCGCAAATGGTCGCCAACTTCAAACACGGCGGCGCCGCGATCAACCAGCTGGCCAAGCTGGCGGGCGCCCGTCTTGATGTCCATAGTCTCGATCTGGAAACGCCAACGAAGGATTTTACCAAAGACGCGGCCATGGACAGCGCTGAATTACTTAGCGCGCTGCAAACCGGGTGGAAATCGGTTGATCCCTCCGCCGATCTGCTTGTGGTGGGAGAGATGGGCATAGGCAATACCACACCGGCCGCGGCGCTGGCCTGCGCGCTGTTCGGCGGTGACGCCGGGGATTGGACCGGACGTGGGACTGGTGTCGATGACACGGGCCTTGCGAACAAAACTCGCGTTGTGGCGGAAGGGGTGGCGTTGCACGGCCCGGCCATCACCGACGGTGTTGAGGCGCTGCGCCGCCTCGGCGGGCGCGAGATTGCCGCCATGGCCGGGGCCATGACCGCGGCTCGCATGATGAAAATTCCGGTCATTCTGGACGGATTTATCTGTTGTGCGGCGGCCGCCTGCTTGATGCGGACCCACCCGGCGGCACTGGATCATGTCGTCGCCGGTCACCAGAGTGCCGAAAGCGCCCATGCCGCATTGCTGACCCATCTTGGTAAGCCACCGTTTCTCTCGCTGGATCTACGCCTTGGGGAGGGGTCTGGTGCGGCCTTGGCCATCCAGGTGCTGCGGGCGGCTGTCGCGTGCCACAGCGGCATGGCAACTTTTGAAGAGGCGGGCGTTACCGGCAGTTGAGCCGTTGCTATATGCCGCCGATACCACCTAGCCGTAGCGCCTTCTGACCGGCCGCGCGACGCAGCGGCGCGGTCATGCTGACTTCTGGTCGGAGGACTTCTTGGCCTCAGCAAGCTCGAGCAACGCTGTTTCCAGATCTTTTTCCAGCTCACGGGCGCGGGCGATATAAGCCGGGTTTTCGCTGGTTGGCGTTCCGGGGATCCAGAGGCTCGCCAGTTCACGCACGGTCTGACGATCATGGGCATAGAACGTCTGTTCGGCTTGCGCCGCCTCATATTCGCTCAGCCCGATCTGCTCTAGAACATAGCGTCCGGCGCGCAGGGAACTGTCGAACATCTCACGCACGATATCATTCGCCCCTGCCCTGTAGAGCTCAAACACGTGGTTGCGATCAAATGCGCGCGCAATAATATGCAGATCCGGATAGCCGCGGCGGGCATGGGCAACCAGCCTGAGCGCCGCCTCTCTGTCGTCAAGTGCCACAACAAGAACCTTAGCCTTTGCAATACCTGCTGCTTTCAGCAGTTCGGGGCGGGTCGGATCACCGAGGAAGCTCTTGACGCCAAACCGCCGCATCAGCTGCACGGATGCCATGTTGCTGTCCAGAACCACGGTATTGAACCCACTGGCACGGACCAGGCGATTGACGATCTGACCGAAGCGTCCAATCCCGGCCACGATGACCGGACCTTCTTCGTCGATCTCATCTGCGGCCTGTTCCTTGGGGCTGTCCTTGCTGTATTTCGACAGCAGGTCATGGAGGATGAACAGCAGCGGTGTGATCAGCATGGATAGCGCGATCACAAGAAGCAATTTCTCTGACAGTTCGGGTGGCACCACATTGAGCTGCCGGGAAAATGCCAGCAGGACAAATCCGAACTCACCCGCCTGCGCAAGGCCCAGCGTAAACAGCCAGTGGTCACGTTTCTTCAGGCCGAACGCTTTGCCCACAAAGTAGAGCACCGCGCCTTTTGCAATGATGACCAGAAGGGCAAGACCGATCAGATCGCCCGGTTCGGCCAGAAACAGGCGATAGTTGATGCCGGCGCCGACCGTGATGAAAAACAGGCCCAGAAGCAGCCCCTTGAAGGGGTTGAGGTCGCTCTCCAGCTCGTGCCGAAATTCACTGTTTGCCAGCACAACACCCGCCAAAAAAGCGCCAAGCGCAGGCGAGAGACCGACCAGCGTCATCAGGAAGGAGATGCCAACGACGATCATCAGCGCCAGGGCCGTGTACATTTCGCGCAGGTTGGAGGCATGGATAAACCGGAACACTGGCCGTGCCAGATAAACTCCGGCCAACACAATTGAAGCTATTGCAGCAAGGGTCACCAGAGTGACGGCCCACCCCGGCAGCCCTTCGACCAGTGAGAGAGTGGCGTGGCTGGATGCGCCATGGGCGTCATCAGCGGTGCGCGCGATGGATCCATCCCCGGTGATCTGCGCGCCATGTTGGGTCGCCAGCAGCGGTAGCAAGGCAAGAATCGGGATGACCGCGATGTCCTGCGTGAGCAGAACTGAAAATGTGGCCCGCCCCCCGCCGGTCCGCATCAACCCCTTCTCAGAAAGAGTCTGCAGTACGATGGCGGTTGAGGAGAGCGAGAGCGCCAGCCCAACGGCCAGCCCCACCTGCCAGGTCTCGCCGGCCAGCATAGCGGCCCCCATCAGGGCCATCGTGCTGACGAGGATCTGCAGGCCGCCCAAACCGAGCAGCTTATGCCGCATCGCCCAAAGTGCGCGCGGCTCCAGCTCCAACCCGATCAGAAAGAGCATCATAACAACGCCGAATTCGGCAAAATGGCGCAGATCTTCGGCTTCGCTTCCAACGAAGCCGAACACGGGTCCGATGATGATGCCGGCTGCCAGATAGCCTAGGACCGACCCAAGCCCGAGACGTGCCGCAATGGGAACGGCAATCACCGCGGCTGCAAGGTAAATTGTCGCTTGATAGAGAAATGCATCCATATGCTTTGGTATCGCAAGCGGTGCCCGGCTTGGCAATGTTTAACATGCCATCGCAGTGCAGCGCGCCCGAGCGGCCTTTCCTGACGCTGCAATGGCTGCAAATGGTTGGGGGAAAGCAACCCGCGTAGACCCACTTGACCGGCCAACTGCGCCCTCCGGTGGTCGCCCAAGGCACGCGTGTCTTCAGGAACTACAGGGGCTGCTTTCGAGGCTCACTTGGCACCGGTGAGAATGGTCAACGCTCCAGGGAGCGGATCTCGCTGCTGAGTCGTGCAATACGCTCCAGCCGCTGCGAAATACGTTCCTGAAACACGCCAAGCTGGTCGATGATATCTGCCAGCGTTTCACCCGACTCGGGGAGGCGGGCACTTTCGATCTTACACAGAACCCGGGTCGAGCTGAGGCCCAGGAAATGGCGGTGCATAACCTGACAGGCGTGCATGATACGTGAGGCTTCGCGCTCCACCTGATCAAGCCCCTTGCCGGCCCGTTCGAGCTGCTCGCTCACCAATTGAGCCAGTAGATCACGTTCCCCCTGCATATCCATTTCTCCGAGGCTGCGCCGTTCTTTTTGGAGCTGAATATCACATTCCTTCAGAACACGAACCATGCACTCAACAAACAGAGAATCGTCCACCGCGGCTTCAATCACAGCAAAATTGCTGTCCTTGCCCATAACATGGGCAGCAAACCAATCAGACATTTCACGCGACATCGCGCCGTAGTTTTGTGAGAGCACTGTGACGGGGCCGCCCGAGGGCTCGATGCGCGATGCGATAACCCGCAGATTATGCGGAATCGTATGCATGGCGTCAAAATCCTTGATCAGGCCTTCAGTCTCGCCGACGAGTGTTTTGGCGTTGTCCAGCGTCTGGCACAGATCGACTATCATCTGATCCGGTTCATTATCCAGCCCGGTGTCACGCGCGATCAGTTCCTCGCTTATCGCTTTGGTCGCGAATTGGCGATAGTCGTCGTAGCCCTGATCGACGACCCAGCTCTTCAATCGCTCAGCGCTTTCTTCCGGTGACAGGTCTTCGTTCTGCTCCGCAGCAAGCAGTTTGGCGTAGAGGCCTTGAACATCGTCGAACAACTTGCTGCTTGGTTTTATCCGTGCCGACAGATAGCCCTCGGCACAAGGGACTACGACAGCATAGACCCAGTAATGCAGACCGTCCTTCGACTTGTTCTTGACGTAGGCTCCCATGGTCTGGCCGCTCTGGATGGTGTCCCAGAACAATTTAAACACACCTTTCGGCATATCTGGGTGCCGAATGGTGTTATGCGGCGCGCCGAGCAGTTCTTCCCACTCGTAGTTGGATACCCTGCGAAACACATAATTACCGGCGAGGATGACCCCGCGGCTATCGGTGCGGGAGAAAAATACCTCGTTTAGCCCAAATGGAGCCTCGCCGCGGGTGGGGCGGCTTTCAATGCGACGATCTACAAAGGACACGGTCTCTATCCAATCTCTAAGTCTGTACCGTGATTGTATAGCGCACGAGTGTTCACGGAACCTTAAGTCGGCAGGGGGCCATCGCTTTTTAATTGCGCCATTACAATCTGGCTCTGAACCCGTGCGACTGTTGGGTGCGGCAGCAAAATTTCGTGCAGAAGCCGGTTTAGGGCAGCAAGATCGGTGCAAAATACCCTAAGCAAATAATCAGCTTCGCCGGTCATGGTCCAGGCTGAGGTGATTTCAGGGCGCATCCGGACCAGCCGTGAAAATCGTTCAGATTGTTCAGGTCCGTGACTCTCTAGGTGGACCTGCACAAACCCCTGAACACTCAACCCCAGCTTGTCAGGATCCAACCGCGCCTCGTAGCTGCGGATATAGCCGTCGGCCTCCAGACGTTGTCGGCGCCGCCCGGCCTGGCTCGCTGAGAGGTTTAGCAGTTCCCCCAGCTGCTGTGCGGTCAGATGGGCGTCTTTTTGCAGTGCGGAGAGCAGTTTCTGATCAGTTGCGTCTAACATGTGCGGGACTTTCACAAATATACAGCATCATGCGCGTGATTTGCGCATCTGTACACTGGCATATCCTAAACTATGCGCAAAACAAGCATCTGAAGTGCGATATTCTACATGCAGCTACACTATTCCCTACCTGGAGGAAGCCGCATGGGTCCGTTCCCGCATAATGCCCCGAAATCCGTCATCAGCGCCGAAAATCCGGCCGGGACCGATGGGTTCGAGTTCGTCGAATTTGCCCATCCTGACCCGCAGGAGCTGCGCGATCTTTTTGCGCGCATGGGGTATGAGCTGGTGGCGCGCCACAAGAACAAGCCGGGCATCGAGCTGTGGCAGCAGGGTGATATCACCTATATCCTGAACGCCGAGAAAGGCAGCTTCGCAGAGCGTTTCGTGGCGGATCATGGTCCATGCGCGCCGTCTATGGGGTGGCGTGTTGTCGATGCGCAGAAGGCCTTCGAACACGCCGTCGCCAAAGGGGCAGAAGCTTATGAAGGCGACGACAAGACGATGGACGTCCCTGCGATCAAGGGGATCGGCGGCTCGCTGATCTACTTTATTGATCAGTATTATGACACCTCGCCGTATAACACTGAGTTTGAGTGGCTCACCCAGTCGAAACCGCGCGGTGTTGGCTTCTATTACCTCGACCACCTGACCCATAATGTTTTCAAGGGCAATATGGACAAATGGTTCAGGTTCTATGGTGAGTTGTTCAACTTCAAAGAAATCCGTTTCTTCGATATCGAAGGAAAATTCACCGGACTGCTGAGCCGCGCACTGACCTCGCCCTGTGGGCGCATCCGCATCCCGATCAACGAAGATCGTGGCGAAACCGGGCAGATTGTCTCCTATCTGAAAAAATACAACGGCGAGGGTATCCAGCACATCGCGGTCGGTAGTGAGGATATCTATGGCGCGACGGATGAGATTTCAGACCGCGGGATCAAGTTCATGCCGGCCCCTCCGGCCAGCTACTACGAGATGAGCCACGACCGCGTGGTCGGCCATGAGGAACCGCTGGACCGGATGCAGAAACACGGAATCCTGATTGACGGCGAAGGTGTTGTTGATGGTGGGGAGACCAAGATCCTGCTGCAAATCTTCTCCAAAACCGTGATCGGACCGATTTTCTTCGAATTTATCCAGCGCAAGGGCGATGATGGCTTTGGCGAGGGTAATTTCAAAGCGCTATTTGAGTCGATTGAGCGTGAGCAGATTGCCAACGGAGAGCTTGCAGGGGCTGAGTAAGCAACCATTTGCAGACCAAAACGACAAAAGCCGGGCCCAGGTTGGTCCGGCTTTTTCGATTTGGTTCGCAATTTGGGGCATCTTCTGCGCCGTGGTCGTATCGTTCCGGCTGGGTTGGTCTTAACTGCTGGGAATTTTCAGCGTTAGATTGCGATTGCCCTTTTGGTATTGCAGCTGGCTGTCGCCAATGGCCACAACACGCCCGCCATCGATCCGATCTCCGACTTTTACCTTCTTGTAACGGCCGTTGGGCATCAGGATCAGCGCGCGGCGATTTGACGGGGTGCCATAGACACCAATCAGGTTCACGCGGCGCAGATTGATCGCGTTGTCGACGGTCGCTTGCCGCGCAACCGAGGCGCTGGATGGGATCCGTGGTGTGACTGTCCGGGGCGGGGCGCTGGCGACCGCCTCTGAGATGCTGGCCGCCGCATTGCGCTGGCGATTGCGCTGCGCACGGTCGACCAGATTGGCGAAATTGGCTGGCCGCCCACGGGGCACAACGGAGCGGGCAATCGCCTGTGCGGTTGCGGGCAGGCTGTTTTCTTCTGGCGGTTTCAATCCCGGTGGGCGGCTGCGGGGGCGAAGCGCGCCCAGTTCAGCCCGGCTCAATCCGCCAAGCTGCGCGCGTTCATTCTGCTCGACGAGATCATTGGGGCGCTGTTTAGGGCGAAGTTCCGACAGGATCGCCTGACGCGCGGCTTCCTCCGCTGCAGCGGCAACGTCCGGGTCTGGACGGGCAGGGGTCGGTGGGGGCACCTTTTCAGGTCGGCCGAGAAACACCATGATCCCATCCGGGTTCAGCGTCCCGTTCGGGGTGGCCTTGACCAATCCGCGCTCATCCAGCTCAAACTGCTGTCCGGCGGCGGTGGGGGTGCTGATCGCGCCCAGTTCCAGATCCGTGGCGAACAGGGTCTGATCGGGCAGGGCTATTGCATCTTCGGAGATATCGGTCGGGTCAATTGACGCCACATAGAGCGTCTCAAGCGTATCTGTTCCCGGGGTCTCGGGCGTTTCAGGTGCGTGTTGCCAGATGCCGGTTGCGGCATATTGTGCCGCGCGTGTCAGCGACGTGTCCTGATCTGCCGTCACCTCAGGTTCATCCGTTTCCGGGGCCAGCTCGGCGCGGTCCAGATCCTCCGTGAGCGTTCCACCTGCTGTTGGAGTAGTGTCCTGCTCCAGCCGCAGCGCGTCCAGAACCGCGGTATCCGTACTGGACAACCCTTCATCACCCTCCGCAGGGGCAGCCGTGTCATCGGGCGCTGTGCCGTCTGGCGTTGCGTCCAGCGGTAACAACGCTCCCCCATCAGGCTGATCTGGTATCGCGCTGACTTGGGGCGCGATATCACCGGGACCACTTGTGTCTGATCTGTCCAACGGCGCTGTACTTGCATCACTGACCGCGTTGCGGGACTGCCTGTCGGCGAGGATCGCCCAAGCCACCACAATCGCCATGAAGATTAGCAGACCGCTCACTAGGGCCAAGCCAAGGAACCGTGGCTTGCCGCCGACCTTCTGCTTTGAGACGCCGGCCAGCAGCGAGGCCTTGCCAGCCTCATGAAGCGATTTCTTGTCCTTGGGCGTCTCGGTGAGTGGGATTTCCGTTGTGTCGTCGCGGGGTAGAACCGGCGCCGGGCCTGATGCCTTTGGGGCGGGCGGGATGACGCCCTTGGCGGCGGGGGATGGTATGACCAGCCCGGCCGTCGGAGCAGTTGGCGGCCGGGTTTTGGCGGTGCCGTCTCCCGGTGTCGCCGGGCTGTCGGCCAATGCAATGGAGCCTAAGGCAGCATGAGGCACCACCCGCGGGCCGTCCTTTGGCTTGGTATCTGTACGTGGCGTTGCGGTATTGGCCTCAACACCGGGCTTGGTTGCGGCAGGGGCTTTGGGCGGTGTGGGGGAGGCCGTTGGTACAGAGGTTTTCTGCGCGCGCAGGTGCCCATCCTTGCGTCGTCGTGTCGAAAATCCGCTCGCAGCTACAGCTGTTGGCGGTGCCGGTGTGTCTTCGGTGTCCGCGACGGGCGCGGCGTCTGGGACGTGATCCGGCTCAACTATGGTCTGGTCGGCCTCTTTGCCCTTGGCTGCGGCAGTGTCAGACACATCGTCGGGATTGTCATCGGCAGATGCGTCCTTGGGGTCTGTTGGGGCAGGGACCGCAGAGGCAGTATCATCAGCGGTGGTGGTCAGCGGCGCCGCAGTGGTGTGGGGCACCTCGGGTGATGCGTTTTCGTCTAAGGGCGTGTCTGCATCGCCCTCTGCATCCACATCAGCGTCAGCAATAGTCGGCGGCGCGTCGGCGGGGCCGATGTCGACCACCGCGACGCCGTCAGGCTCAACCAGGGCTTCGCCGGATTGAAGCAGGGTTTGGGACGCTCCAAAAAACGGCTCTCCCAGAAAACTCATCTCCTGCGGCATCGCAACAAAGCTCACCGGCAGGAAACCATGCGCCAGCGCAAAATCTTCGGCCTCTTGCAAGGTTTCGCGGGCGACGGCGGCCACATGGGTTTGTGCGCCATCCTCGCTCAGGTCGAAGACCAGCTCATCCACCTGATAGGGCGTGGCCCCATCGAGGCCTTGCTCAGCAGCGGCGTGGCGGCTGTCGGGATCGGTGACCCCGGTTTCAAGCGTAAGATATCGAATCTGATCGTTCGGGATGATCAGCTTGCACGCGATTGGCCCCTGCGCATGGCGTTCGCCCAATTGGCGCAGATCCGCTAGCGCGCCGCTTAGATCTTCGACATCCAGCGAGACCGTGCCAATCTGGCGCCAACCACCGGCGGCACGTTGCAACAGGCCAACGCCGGTGGAGGACAGAGAGAGTGCAAACCCCGGTTTCATGATGCAAACACGCCTTCAGCTTTAGTATGCCCATACCCCAGTGTGGCAGGGCGATCTTGGCGCAGACCATAAGGCAGAGCGCGCGCAAGGGAAAGGAAAAGACACGATTTCCCCCTTGCAGGCGGTCAATTGCCATCCCCATGTTACACCAAGAAAAAGGAGCAGTTCGATGAAAGCTAGACATATCTTTGCCTCGGCGCTGGCGGTTCTGCTGGCAACAGGGCTTGCCCATGCGCAGGAAACCCCGGTGGATCGCCAGATCTCGGTCACCGGTGAGGCGCGTATCGCCGTCACCCCGACGCTGGCGACAATCACCCTGGGCGTCACTGAAGAGGCCGAAGAGGCCGCGCTCGCCATGTCCGCCGTCTCAACCAAGATGGTCGCGGTTGTTGATGAATTGCGGGCGGCCGGTATCGCAGCAGAGGATATGCAGACCCAGCAGATTTCGCTGAACCCTGTCTGGTCTCAGGACCGCAGCTATTCGGATGGCCGCCGCAAAATCACCGGGTTCAACGCCTCTAATACCCTGTCCCTGCGCATCCGCGATCTGGATCAACTCGGCGAGGTGCTGGATCAGGTGCTGAAAGTCGGCGCCAATGATTTCCGGGGGTTGAGTTTTGGCGTCGCTGATCCGGCGAAAGTGCAGGACCAGATCCGCGGCGCCGCAGTGAAAGATGCACGACGCAAGGCGGCCCAGCTGGCGGAGGCCGCCGGGGTTGAGCTGGGCCCTGTGCGGTCAATTCACGACCGCGATACCGGTGGTGGCCAGCCGATGATGGCGATGGAGATGGCCCGCAGCGCTCCTATGCCGATCGAGGCAGGCGAGCTGAACTTCAGCCACAGCGTTTCCGTGGTTTACGATATCAAACTGCCGACAAACGACTGAGAACCAAAAAAGGCCGGGATGTCCCGGCCTTTTCCTTATGACGTAACACTGGCGGGGGATCAGCGGGTTAGCTGCTCGCCTTGCTCAGAGCCTGATCCAGATCACCAATCAGGTCATCGGCGTTTTCAATCCCGATAGAGACGCGCACAACATTCGCTCCGGCGCCAGCCGCCTCCTGCTGCTCAGGTGTCAGCTGACGATGGGTGGTTGAGGCAGAGTGGATAATCAGTGACCGGGTATCGCCAAGGTTGGCAACATGGCTGAAGATCTCCAGCGAGTTCACCAGTTTGACACAGGCGTCATACCCGCCCTTCACCGCAAAGGTGAAAAGCCCGCCAGTGCCCTTGGGATAGTGTTCTTTCGCACGATCATAATAGGGCGAGGATGGCAACCCGGCGTAGGTCACATAGTCCACGCGCGGATCCTGCTCCAACCACGAAGCCACAGTTTTGGCATTCTCGCAGTGGCGTTCCATCCGCAGGCTGAGGGTCTCAATCCCCATCAACGTATAATGCGCGGCCTGTGGGTTCATGGTCATGCCAAGATCGCGCAGGCCGATGGCAATGCCATGGAAGGTGAAGGCCAGCCCGCCAAAGGTCTCGTGGAACTTCAGCCCGTGATAGGCCGGCTCGGGCTGCGACAGCGACGGGAATTTGTCATTTGCCGACCAGTCAAATGTGCCGGAGTCCACGATCACACCACCGGTCACGGTACCGTTGCCAGTCAGATATTTTGTTGTGGAATGCACAACCAGCGTCGCCCCATGAGCAATCGGATTGCAGAGGTAGGGCGTGGCCGAGGTGTTGTCGATGATCAGCGGCACACCCGCTGCATCCGCAACATCCGCAATGGAGCGGATATCCGTGACATAGCCGCCAGGGTTTGCAACAGATTCGCCAAACACAGCCCGCGTGTCGTCATCAATGGCTGCGGCCACCGCCTCAGGGTCGTCAAAATCCACGAATTTGGCCGACCAGCCAAACCGCTTGATGGTCTGGCTGAACTGGGTGACAGTGCCCCCGTATAGCCGGGTTGAGGCCACCACATTGCATCCCGGTCCCATCAGCGGGAACAACGCCATGATCTGGGCAGCGTGGCCGGAGGAGCAGCAGACCGCCCCAACGCCACCTTCCAAGGTCGCAATGCGCTCCTGGAGCACGGCCACTGTCGGGTTGGTCAGACGCGAATAGATAAAACCGACTTCCTGAAGGTTGAACAGGGCCGCCGCATGATCTGCATCGCGAAACACATAGGCGGTGGTCTGGTAGATCGGCGTCTGCCGCGCACCGGTGGCCGGATCGGGCTTGGCGCCGGCATGAATTTGCAATGTGTCGAACCCGTAGCTTGGCGCTTCAGACATTGAATGTGCTCCCCTTGAATGGTCGACCCTACTGGTCGGAACTTGTTTCGCGCGTAAGAACACTCTGCCACGACCGGTAAGGCAAGCTGCAATTTGGCACTGGCCTCGCGTGGCGCAGGATCCGGCTGGGCACACGAGGCACTCTTCCGCAGAGTGCGCATGTCTAAGAGGCTGATTATCGCATCCAGAAACCGGCGGATTTGATCCGGTTGCGCAAAGCCTGCTCCTTACGAGGCAGGTTCTCTCGATCAAACATCGCGCGTACCTTGGCGCCGCGACCCTGATAGATCATGCGCTTCATCGGCTCATATTGCTTCAGAACTTTCTTGATCTTATTCGGTCTGGCGACGGTCTCCAGCGCGGCGACCACATCATCGCTTTCCCGCGCGTATAGCAGCGGCAGGCTGCGGTAATGGCAACTCATCTCCCCATCAAGATAGCCCTCGGGCAGTGTCGCCCGCCCACCGCCAAGGCTGTGAATGACCAAGGGCAGGGCGATCTGATCCAACCAGGGATCCAGCGACTGGCCAATCAAGGCCTTTGGCAGATCGTCGCGGATGGAGACTGCATACTCAAGAAACCGCTGACCAAAGGCGCGGGGACAGGTCCCATAATAGTAGCCGGCATTGAAATAGAGATAGCGGCGCCAGAAATTTTCAGGCTGGCTGTGATCAAGGCTGCTGTCGAAATCCAGACCAAAGCGATCATATAGCGCGCGCCAAATCCCGGTCATGTCGGGACCATAAAGCGTAGGCTTCGGCCAGGTCCCCTCCCGGCGCAGTGACGCCGAGGGGCGGGCAAAATCTAACGGTATCTGGTTGAGCGGACCGGTGATCAGCGTGTCACTGTCAAAGAATACAAATGGTTCGCCCTCTGGCATGGCCAGAAGCGCCTCAATCTTGTTGCCATAGGGGTAGCTCTCGCCAAAAGTGACGGATTGAAACGGCAGAATAACCGCTCCCAAGGCCTCCAGCGCTTCCAGTACCGGTTTGTTGCGAATACTAGGATCCTTTGTCCAGAGCGCGCCTGACTGCGGGACCGCCACATAAAGCCGCCCTGTAAATTCAGGAGCGTATTGGCGCAGGGAGGCCGCAAACAGCACCGCCTCATATTGCAACCGCCCCGCCTGTCCGACAATCATGATATTGAAACGTGTTTCCGTCATACGACTGCTTCCGGTTGCTCGGGGCGGTCAGCACGTCGCCTGCGCTGGCACGCAACAGCCCCTTCCATCTTATTGATGGCATGATCATATATTTCCGCAGCGGTCACCAGCATGTCTTTGGATCGATTTGACATTTGGGTCCAGACCGCAACGCAGATCAAGCTGAAGAGAGCTATTTGGCGGGGCGCGACCGCCGAACCTGACTGATCACGTGGCGAGCGCAGGGAAGATACCACAGCAGTTGCTCATCAGGCAGCTATGGCGTCGGTATCAGCCACAGTAAAACCAACTGGAAACACCATTGAAAACCGCTTTGAATTTCTCGCAGCCAAGATGAACTTTTCATCTTGCACCCCCACGCGAGAGACGCTAAATCGCTGCTCAAGGCCCCTATAGCTCAGCTGGTAGAGCAACTGATTTGTAATCAGTAGGTCCGCGGTTCGAGTCCGTGTGGGGGCACCATTTTTCAACTGATATTGCTCTATTGCTGCCTTTATTAGGCCGGTTTTGGGCCGCCATCTCGATGATGGCCCTCTGAACAGCAATAGTAGGGATGCATATGCTGCTTCGGCAGGCCCACGTTTGTGCCTGACTGAACAAACCTAGGTCTTGCGTGTTCATCTCACGCTTCAGTTGCTGGAAAACTATCTTATTAAGAATTGAGCTTGTTCAACCTGTCGCCGACGCCAGTCAAGTAATATTAAGTCATCTGTCACCATTTGACTGCAATTTAACGGAACGGGCGAATCGGTTAGCTGTGGTCAAATTAGGTGAGGCTCACCTTTGACGCGCGAACACGATGGTGGGGGAGGTGGCCAGCGAAACTGGGGAGGAGGATGCGTTTGTTTTCACTATCTACAGACCACGCGAACTCTATTGCCAGCCAAAACCAACTTGTTCGATCTGACCTCCCATCCAGGTTTGCCTCGATCACTCTGGTGTCGTTGCTCTCTCTCTATTTCCTGTCGCTACAGACCGTGGCAGTCGTCTATACCGCTTACGTTCTTGTCGAGCTCGTCGGACTGCGCGTTTATCGTCGGCTCTCGTCCGAGGTGACACTGGGCGCAACCGTTCTATTTGCGGGCTCTGCGTTTGTGGGCGTCTGCGTGTTTAATTCTCTGTCTTTACTGCTGTTTTTGCATGCTGAGCCTTTCCCGAAGCTGATGGGGGCGATGCTGCTGATCATTGCACTCAATCATTCGGTGGTTGCGCGATCAGCGTGGTTCTACTTTGGGATCATCACCGCTGTGCCGATAATTTGCACTGTGGGATACATGGTTTGTGCGACTTTGCTTCGTATCGCAAGCGTCGGCGAAATGGTGATCGCTGCGGTCATTCTCTTGTTGGGAGCAGCCTATATGGTACATGCCATGTGGGTGCAGCATCGGTTGACAGGGCGCCTGCGCGAGGCATTGGGCGCCGCGGAGGCCGCGAGTCGCGCAAAGAGCCGGTTCCTCGCTGCGATGAGCCATGAGATCCGCACCCCTCTGAATGCGATTTGTGGCATGTCCGAACTGATCGAGGAGGAGAATTCTGAGTCCGAAACGCTTAAGGAGCAGACACAACTCTTGCGCAAATCCTCCCAGGCGCTCACAGGTATACTTGATGATGTTCTTGATCACGCCAAGATCGAGTCTGGTCAGTTCGAGCTAAATCTTGCTACCGCCTCCCCGCGGGAAGAGATCTCCAGCGCTGTCGAAATGTATCGAGCACGCGCGGATGAAAAGGGGCTAACACTAACTGTCAGGCTGGCACAGGGTCTTCCTGACTATGCAGAATGTGACGCATTGCGCCTGCGGCAGGTGATCGGAAACCTGGTTTCCAATGCGATAAAATACACGGAAGCTGGCCGGGTCGAAGTGGTCGCAGATTGCGAAAGTATCGATGGGCAATTCAGGCTACGCGTGGCTGTTTCCGACACTGGTCGCGGCATGACGCCAGAGCAGAGTGCAAAACTTTTTACCGATTTCTATCGCGCCAAGGACAAGAATGCCCCTAACGTCCCCGGCACCGGGCTAGGATTGGCGATCGCCCGCCACCTGGCACGTATCATGGGCGGCGACATTACGGTACAGACCGGCCGCGGTTGGGGCAGCTGCTTTACGTTTCATTGTCCTATCACTGCGCTTGAAGCCTCGGAAGTGGAGGTTTTGCCGCCGCAGACTGCGGGAACTGAAGTCGACGATCTTGGCAACCTGTCCATTCTGCTGGTTGATGATACTGCGTCCAACCGATTGGTTGTGCGGGCGTTTCTAAAGAACAGCGGAGTTCAGATCGTTGATGCCGAAAACGGTTCCGAAGCCTTAGACTGCCTAGAGCGCCGCCCATTCGATCTGGTACTTCTGGATATGAAGATGCCGGTTATGAATGGCAGGGAAACCCTGACGGAAATGCTGCGGCGGGGTGGGCGGATCGGGGCGACACCTGTGATCATGCTGACGGCGAACGCCGCTGCGGATGAGCAGGAGTTATTCCTGCAGCTCGGTGCGGTGAGCTACCTTTCTAAACCGGTCAAAAAATCGGTTTTGCTTTCGGAAATCCGCAAGGCTACATCCATGCAGGCTGCGCGTTCCGCTTGATGACATTTGGGCGTTGCCGGCAGAGATTGCCGTCTGCGGTCGCGCGAACGAGGGTACTCTCGACCTACGCACTCCGATCTTGAAAAGCTGCCGCAAAAAGCGGAGCGACTGTTCTGAATTAATTCAAAATTTACGCTTTCCGGATAGGTTGAGTCGAATTTTCGATAAATTGCCGGAATGCAGGTTTGCATTCGGGCTGGAACAGCTGACCGGGCCAGCGATGCAGTCGACAGAAATTACATTCGACAATTTTGCGGAGACCGGCGGGCTCTTCACTGAAATGCTGCGCGCGCGGTATCGTCATTTTGTTCAGTTGCGGCGCTGGAATCTACCCAATGTGCGTGGCTTGGAGTTTGATCAGTACGACACACCAGAGAGTATCTACTGCACTGTTCATGAGGGAAAAACAGTCCTCGGCGGTTTTCGAATGACTCCCACCACTGCGCAGTGCATGACCACCAGCTACATGTTGCGTGATGCCCAACTCGGTCTGCTGCCTGGCCTGCCGTCAAATGTCCTGGATCATTCCGCGCCTCAGGACGCCGCAATCTGGGAGGTCAGCCGGTTTTTTGTCGAAGACACGCTGAGCGCGCGGGAGCGCAGAGATGTGCGTGGACATCTGGAGCGTGGCCTGTCGCGGCTCGCGCAGGAGTGGAACATCAGCGCTTTTCTGTGCATCACCTCGGTCACAGCTGCGCTGCTGATGCGTAGGGCGCGCCTGTCGATCACCTCCGCCGGGCCTAGGTTTGAAGCAGGCGGCGAAACCTGTCAGGCCTACCACCTGACGGTCGATGCAAAAAGCCAACGCAGCGACGCAGACGCAGCATAAGCGCGCTCAATGGCGGCGAATGCGCGCCCCTCAATGTCTTAGTGAGACGCGCCCGGTTTGAGCCATGGCAATGCTCAGCTCTTCGGTTAGCGCATCCCACAACTGTTCCAGCCCAGCCTCGCCCCTCGCAGCAATCGCGTATTGCAGGATACGGCCCAGAAATACGAAATCCGCGCCCATGGTGATTGCCTTCAAAACATCCTCGCCCGACCGGATGCCGCTGTCGTAAAAAACCGGAAACGTCGGCCCAAGATCTGCACGGATCTTTGCCAACATCTCGATCGGGGCGGGTGCGGCTTCGAGTTGTCGCGCGCCATGGCTGGAGATCTGAATGGCATCAACTCCAGCCGACACCAGGGCACGGGCGTCTTCGACGTCCAGCACGCCTTTCACCACCAGCTTGCCGGGCCAGAGATCGCGCAGCCGGGCCAGCGTGTCCCACGTGGCGCGCGCCCGGCTTTGGGTGCGGTCGAAGTCATAACCCTCCAACTCAAAATTCGCCATAACGGGCTTGCCCTTCAGCAGCGTCGTCAGCGACCAGCGCGGATGCAGGGCGAAATCGATGAATTGGCGCGGACCGATGCGGAACGGCATCTTGAAGCCATGCCGCAGTTCGCGTGGGCGGCGGCCGACCTCCGGCACATCAACCGTCAGCACCAGAGTTTGATAACCAGCCGCGCGGGCGCGCTCGGCCAGATTGAAGGTGCCAGTGCCGTCACCGCTGAAATAGAGCTGAAACCAGGCATAGCCTTCCGTCGCCTCCAGAAGCGTCTCGAGCGACGTCGAGGCGACGGTGGAGACCCCGTGCGGCACCCGGTAACGCGCCGCCAGCCGGGCCAGCATCAGGTCGGCGCCAGGAGCCGACAGGTTGCACATGCCCATGGGGGCAATGCCAAAAGGGCGGTCTGCCTCGGCGCCAAATATGCTCGTTGCCAAAGACCGCTGACTGACATCGCGCAAGATACGGGGCCGCAGGGTGATGGCATCCAGGGCTGCGCGATTGCGCGCCGCCCCGGTTTCCTGCCCTGCTGCCCCATCGATATAGTCAAACACCATCCAAGGAAGCCGCCGCCGGGCCAGACGGCGGGCGTCCTCAGCCGAATGGATGGCGCCTGCGCCCATCAGCTGGCGACAGCCGTCATAAAGCGGTCGCGGATCACCACCGGATCCATCGTGATCACCGGCATCTTGGCGTTGCCGCTGTCGCATTTCACCACCAGCACCGTGGCCTCGCCACTCGCCAGCGTCTGTTCGAGTGCAGAGCCGGTGTCTTTGTCCTGCACCTCGATCACCCGGCCACAGCCAGCTGCGCGCGCCATGGCAGCCAGATCAGTGCGCTGACTGGTATAGGTCGGCTGATCGCCGGTTGAGCCATAAGAGCCATTGTCGATGATCATCAGGATATAGTTGCCGGGCGCGTTGTTGCCGATGGTGGGCAGGGTGCCGAGATTGGTGAGGATCGAGCCGTCTCCGTCAATCACGATCACCGGTTTCGGCTGTGCCAACGCCAGCCCCAGCCCGATAGATGAGGCCAGCCCCATGGTGCCCAGCATGTAGAAATTGCTGGGCTGGTCATCGATGGCGTGCAGCTCTTGGCTGGGAATACCGATATTGCAGACCACCAGTTCGTTGCGCAGGATGGGCGCGATCTCTTTCAGGATTTCGGAACGGATCATTGGTCGCCATAGCCTCCCCAGAAATTGGCATCGGTCAGGATGGCAACAGGTTTGTTGCACATGAAGGTGTATTTCAGGATGTTGTCGAATTCCTCGACGTCCCGCTGCCAGTGGAAGTGGTAGGTCGGGATATTCATCTGCGCCAATAGTGCCTTGGTATGCACGGCCATTTCCACCTGGCATGCCACCGGCTCGCGCAGCTCGCCGCGGTAGGAGATCAGCATCGGCAGCGGCATCCGGTAGTATTGGATCAGCGTCGCAAGCGTGTTGATGGTGACCCCAATGGCGGTGTTCTGCATGATGATCGCGGGGCGTTTGCCCCCCATCCAGGCTCCGGCGCACAGCCCCATGCCCTCGTCTTCCTTGTTGGAGGGGATGTGGAAAATGTCATCCCGCTGGTCGATCTCCTCAATCACACCCGCCAGTTGCTTGCACGGCACGGTGGTGACGAAGGAGACGCCATTGGCCGCCAGATCGTCAGCGATCCTCTTGTCTATTGTCATGGTCGATTGCCTTTGTTTGAGGTCTCGGTGTTGGGGGTCAAAGGGTGCGGCAGACATGCACCGCGCAGGGCGCGTGGCGCACCACACGGGCGGCGGTCGAGCCGAGGAAAAAGTCGCTGAGCCCGGGTTTATGTGAGCCGACGACGATACAGTCCGTACCGTGCTGTTCTGCATATTCAACAATGGCCCGGTACGAGCGACCTTTGACAATTTCGGCTGCCACATCGCCATAGTCGGCGGTTTTCTTGGTCAGCTGCTGACGGGCCTTTTCGAGCCCTTCGCGCACGGCATCCTCATCCAGATAGGCGCTGACAGAGCCTTGCGGGGCCTCATAGACATGCAGCGCGGTAATCTGCCCGCCGGGGTTGCACAGGGTCGCGGCGGCTTTCAGTGTTGTGCCGGACACCCCGTGGTCCAGGGCCATGGGAACCAGGATCTTGTCATACATGATGCTCTCCGTTTGCTCAGCTCAGGGCCTAGGCCCAGGGATCCAGAATGATCTTTGGCGCGGCCACTGCGCTGGACCGCAGGTCGCGAAAGGCAGCGGCGCCGTCTGATAGCGGCCGCTGTTCTGGCCAGTCCAGCGGACCTAGGCGGCCGTCAAAGATCGCTTGCGCGGTGTCGCGAAAATCCTGCGCGGTATAGGTATAGGTGCCGATGAAGGTGATTTCCTGCAGCGTCATGCGGCGGATATCCAGTCCGCCCGCATCCTCGCCCAATCCGACATGGGCAATCACGCCGCCCGGCGCGGCCGCAGCAGAGGCGGCGGCGCGGGTGGTCGCGTAGCCCACTGCGTCGACCACCAGTGGTACAATGCCCTGAAACTCTGCCACCGCCTGCTGGCCGCAGTGGTCTGCCAGAAAAGCCCGGCGCGCGGCGTTGGGTTCCTGAATCGCGACGTCCTCCACCCCCATTGCGCGCATCGCCAGCGCAGCGGCCAAGCCGATGGCACCGCCGCCGATCACCAGCGCGCGGCGCTCCATATCCGGGTGCAGTGCCTTCAGCGCGAGCCGGGCGGCGTGCCAGCTGACTGCCAGCGGCTCGGCCAGGGCGGCCTTTGACAACGGCACATCTTCGGGCACGGTTACAAGGTTGCGCTCCGGCATCGCCACGAACTGGGCAAAGGCGCCCTCGCGCGGGGGCATGGAGATGATCTGGCGGCTGGCGCAGAGGTTTTCACGCCCCGCCGCGCAGGCCGCGCAGCTGCCGCAGGTCACCAAGGGGTTGATCGTCACCCTTCGGCCCGCCTGCGATCCGTCTTCTATAGTCCCCGCAGCCTCATGCCCCAGGATCAGCGGCGCGGGCCTGCGGGCGTCATGGCCGAGATAGGCGTGCATGTCCGAGCCGCAGATGCCAGAGGCACGGATGCGGATCAGATGCTCGCCCTCTCGTCGCGCAGCCATCGGCACATCTCGGAATGCCAGCGTCTCCACCCCCTCATAAACCAAGGCTTTCATTTCGCTGTGAACCCTCCATCGACCATCAATACCTGCCCGGTGACATAGGCGGAGGCATCGGAGCACAGAAACAACAGCGGCCCGTCCATATCCTCCAGCCGGCCATTGCGGCCGATGCAGGTCTGTGCGGCGTTTCGGGCCGCACGGTCCCCATCCTCGAACACAGCCTGCGTCAGCTCGGTGGGGAAAAACCCCGGTCCGATGGCGTTGGCGGTGATGCCGAATGGGGACCAGGCCTCTGCCATGGCGCGGGTCAGCTGGGCGATCCCGCCCTTGCTGGCGCCATAGGCGATGCCGCCGGGAAAGGCGCGGGTGGTCTGGAGCGAGGCGAAATTGACGATCCGCCCCCAACCTCTGTCCCTCATCGTGGGCACCAGCGCTTGGCTCAGAAAGAATGGTGCGGAGAGGTTCAGTGCGATGGTCTGGTCCCAGCCCTCGGCGGTGACGTCATCCGCCGTTTGCCGGGTGTTCACACCGGCCGTATGGATCAGGATATCCGGCGCCCCGAAAGGGGCTGAAACGTCTTCACGCAATGCGTCGAACCTGCTGCGGTCCGCCACATCCGCCACTGCATAAGCCGCTCTTGGCCCGATCTCAGCACAGACGCTTTCCAAAGCCTCCGCCCGGCGCGCGACCGCGACCACCTGCGCACCAGCAGCGGCCAACGCAATCGCTGCGCGACGCCCCAGCCCGGAGCTGGCGCCGGTGATACAGGCGGTCCGGCCTGTCAGGTCGAAAAGCGCGCGCGGGTCAGCCATTTGCAGTCAGGTCAAAGGTTTCATCCGGGAAGTACTTGGCCAACCGCACGTCAGCAGCGCGGGCGTGGCCTTCCATCCCTTCCAGCCGGGCAATCCGTGCGGTCGCCTCTGCCACTGGTTTGGAGCCTTCGCGGGTGGCGCGCTGCCAGGTGACGATCTTCATGTATTTATGGACTGACAGCCCGCCGGTGTAGCTGGCCGCGCGCGAGGTCGGCAGCACATGGTTGGTGCCCGCTGCCTTGTCACCGTAAGAGACCGTGGTTTCCTCGCCCAGAAACAACGAGCCGTAGCAGGTCAGCTGCCCCAGCCACCAATCCAGGTCCTCGGCCTGTACGGTCAGATGCTCAGGCGCGTAGGCGTCGGAGCAGGCGGCCATATCCTCGCGGTTGGCACAGAGGATGACCTCTGCATAATCGCGCCAGGCCGCAGCGGCATTCTCGCGGTTCACCTCGGGCAGATCGTCGATCAGCCCCGGCACCAGCCGCATCACCTCCTCGGCAAGAGTGCGATCATCCGTCACCAGCCAGACCGGGGAGTTGTAGCCATGCTCGGCCTGGCTCACCAGATCGGTGGCGACGATATGCGCATCCGCCGTGCTGTCGGCCAGGATCAGGCTGTCGGTGGGGCCCGCGATCATGTCGATACCGACACGCCCGAACAGGATACGCTTGGCCTCCGCCACAAATTGATTGCCGGGACCAACGAGGATGTTGGCCTTGGGCAGTCCGAACAGACCGAATGTCATCGCCGCAACACCCTGCACGCCCCCCATCGCCATGATCTGATCCGCGCCGCAGATATGGGCGGCATAAACGATGGCCGGCGCCACGCCGACGCCGGGGCGCGGCGGCGAGCAGGCGGTGATATGTTTGCAACCGGCCACTTTGGCGGTTGTGACGGTCATGATCGCGCTGGCGATATGGCTGTAGCGCCCGCCGGGCACGTAGCAGCCCGCTGCATCCACCGGGATCGCCTTCTGTCCGGTGATGAAACCCGGTGAAATTTCCGTCTCCACATCATGCACAGTGCTTTTCTGTAGTTCGGCAAAGCGGCGCACGTTGTCATGGGAGAACCGAATGTCGGCCTTCAGCTTTTCCGGCACCAAGGCGCAGGCGGCCTCAATCTCCTCATCCGTCAGCAACACGTTGCCCTCGTATTTGTCGAATTTGGCCGCATATTCCAACGCTTTGGCGTCGCCTCCGGCCTCGATCTCATCAAGGATCTCCTGCACAATCTTATGGGTCTCGGACGCATCCGACTTAGGGGTCAGGGCCGCCTTCTTCAGGTACTCACGGGTCATGTCCAAAGGGTCCTATTTATAGATGTCAGGGAGCAGCGTGGTTGAGATCGCAGGCAGATAAGCGATCAGCAGCACCACAATCAGCATGGTCAGAACAAACGGTATGGCGCGGGCGGCGATCTTGAGAATGGACTCACCGGTGATGCCGGAGACCACGAACAGGTTCAGGCCCAGCGGCGGAGTGATGAACCCCACACCCAGCGCGGTGATCATCATGATGCAGAACTGAATTTCGTTCATGCCGATGTTGTCGGCCAGCGGTTTCAGGATCGGCGCCAGGATCACGATATTTGGCGTTGTTTCCATCACGCAGCCTGCAGCGATCAGAATGCAGATCATCAACAGGATCAACATAGACGGGTCATCGGTCAGCCCGGTCACCGCTGTCACAAACCCCTGCGGCACGCCCATGATGGCCAGCGCCTCTGCCAGCGGCGCTGAGAAGGCGATGATCGGCAGGATCACCCCGTTCACCTTGGCAGAGCTGACGAGCATCGCCGGGAAGTCCGCCAGTTTCAGGGTGCCCAGCAGAAAACCCATCAGGATGGTGACAACGACAGCGGTGGCGCCGGCCTCAGTCGGGGTCAGGCGGCCGGAGAAAATGCCATAGAAGATGATCCCCGGCACGATGAAGGCATACCAACCGGATTTCAGTGATTGTCCCAGATTGCCCAGCCATTCTCCCAGCCCCATATTGCCGCCGGTCTCATAGGTATAAAGCCGGTTCATGATGATGTTGGTGACAAGGATCGACACCAGAATGGCAATCCCCGGGATCAGCGCCGCGAGAAACAGGGTGGAGGCGGAAATGCCCAACACCAGACCGATGATAATGTAGGCGATGGACGGCGGGATCAGGATGCCGGTGCAGGCACCAGCAGCCACCAGCGCGCAGGCGTAGGGGCGGGGGTAGCCGCTTTCGACCAGCCGGTTGATGGTCATCCGTCCCACCGCAGCAGCGCCAGCGGCGTCCGAGCCGGAGATCGCCGCGAACATGCCGCAGACCAGCACCGTGGCCGAACCAAAACCACCCCGTGTCCAGCAGGTCAGCGCTTCTGCGACATCCAGGAACTTCTTGCTTAGTCCGGTTCTGACCAGCACATCACCGGTCAGAATGAACAGCGGCACCGCGGTCAGCGCAAAGGCGTCGATGCCGGTGAACAAGCTTTCGCCAATCGCGCTGAGCGGCAGGTCGCCTGACATCACCAGCATGGTGATCGCGGCAGCCCCGATGGCCGCCCAAACCGGCACCGCCAGCGCAATCAGGGCCACAAACATGATCACCGCCAGGTAGAAATCCCAGCCCAGTTCCACCGTTTGATTGAGTGAATTCCACAGCATCTCTCAGATCCTTCAATCAAACAGCTTGTCGCCTTCAAAGACGGGCGTGCCGTCTCGAAGACTGCGAAAATCGCGCAGGAAGGATTGCAGCAACCGCCAGACCATCAAGGCGAACCCGGCTGGCACCGCCATCAGGAACCAGACCATGGAAATGCGCAGCCCGTGGCTGACAGAGCCGAATTTGGCGGAGACCAGCACCGTCTCGAACGACCAGTAGAGCGCCACCAACGCGACCACGAACATCACCAGATCGCCAAAGATATAGAGCAGCGCCTTGGGGCGCGGCCCGAGGTAATGCATCAGCACATCAATGCGGATATGGGCGCGCTCCTTCACTGCGGCGGCGGCACCGATCCAGGCGAGATAGATGAAGGAGTAGCGCACAATCTCCTCCCCCCAAATCGAGGAATAGGCAAAGAGTTCGCGCCGGATCACCTCAACCGCCATAGTGATGACCAGCATCACGTAGAAGGTCAGCAGCAGCCAGCGCTCGGCGTTCTTGTCAATTTTCCGCAAGAGGTCCATCGCTCGTCCCGAGGGTTGGGCGCGCCTTATGAATCAGCCCGAACCGGGCTGTCGCAGGCGGCTAAAAGAGAAAGGGAACGTGGCACCGGGTCCCGGAACCACGTGGTGCGACAGCTTATGCGTCGTGGACGTAGTATTTGCCTTGCGTGCCTGCGGCCTCTTCCAGCTTGGCGAAACTGTCCATCGATCCGGCCAGCTCAGTCTTGAAGCTATCCCATTCGCTGCGCTGATAGCCTCCGGCTTCCTGCCATTCGCCCAGCTGATCGTCGCTCAGCGTATGGAAGGCGACACCGGCCTTGGCCAGCTCCGCCATGGCATAGGCGCGGGCTGACGGCACCTTGGAGAGGTTCTGATGCGCGGTCATCTCCGCCCCCCACATCACGCCGTCCTGCACATCAGAAGGCAAGGAATTGAACCATTCCAGATTGCACGAATAGACCTGACTGTCCGGCACCGCCTGGGTGAAGGTCACATGGCTCAGGATATCCTTGAAGCCAAAGACATAGAGCGCGCCCACAGAGGGGTCGAGTGCGTCTGCCACACCTTGTTTGATCGCCGACGGCGTCTCACCCCAGGCAACGGGCGTCGGGTTGGCACCGACCATACGGTAGTACTGCTGCAACATTTTGGAGCCCGGAACCCGGAATTTCACACCCGCCATATCGCCCGGGGAGGTCACCGCATTGCCGCCCTTGCGCACAGCCACGACGCGGGGATCAATGTTCACATAGAACAGCGCCTTGAAACCGTTGGCCTCCACCTTGGGGTGCACCTCAGCGTTCCAGAAATCGGAGGTCACCAGATTGGTGAAACGCTGATTGGAACCACAGAGATAAGGCATGTTGATCAGATCAACGGTGGAGGCGAAGGGGGCGAAATTCGACAGCGAATGCTGTGCCGCCTGAATGGTGCCGCCCTGCACCTTCTGCACCAACGCACTGCCTGCGCCCAGCTGCCCGCCGGGGGCCAGTTTGACGTAGATCTTGCCATTGGTGGCGTTCTGGATGTTCTCCTTCAGGTCCAACTGCATGATTGGGTAGCTGCGTGACGCGCCCAGCACATAGGCGGTGGCCACCGTCATGATGTGCTCGGCTGCACGTTCACGCTCCTTTTCTTCCTTGGCGGTTTGCGCCACTGCTTCAGTGGACCAAAGCACCCCACCAGCCCCCGCGACCAACGCCGCGGTAAATGAGCCGGTCGAGGCCAGTTTCAGAAAATTACGGCGCTCTGCAGATTTGAGCCCATCCTTGCCATTCGTCATTGTCTTCCTCCCTTGGAAATCCATCAGCTGCCGTCTTGGTTTTTTTGGTCAGCTTCTTTTTTGAGAATTGCAGCCACAAACAGAATGGACGCTGCAAACAGGATCACCATCTCGCCGACGTCGCTCAGAAAACCGCCGCTGCCAAAGGCGCCGAGGGCGACATTGGCAAAGAACACGGCAAACACGCAAACAGACGCCATCAGAAACATCGAAAGATCCCCGTTGTTATCTCATCACCATTTGTAAGCGCTTACATCAATAATGCAAGCGCTTACATTAAGCGCTGGCAGCCGTCGGGAAATCTGCTAAAATGAGCCCGGAAAATGATAAGGTACGACATGGGAAAAAACCCCTCTGCTCCAACACTTAATGATGTTGCCAAGGCTGCAGGCGTCTCGACCGCCACCGTGTCGCGCTGCCTGAATTCACCGGACCGTGTCATCGAAACGACCCGCCAGCGTGTGATGGAGGCGGTCGAATCACTGGGCTATACGCCGAATTTCGCCGCCCGCGTCATGGCGGCCAAACGCAGCTTTACCATCGGGGCGATTATTCCAACGATGGACAACGCGATTTTCGCGCGCGGGCTGCAGGCCTTTCAGGATCAGCTGCGGGAGGATGGCTACACCCTTTTGGTGTCCAGTTCCGCCTATTGCCCGGAGATGGAGCGTGAACAGATCCGCACATTGGTTGCGCGTGGTGCAGATGGCTTGCTGCTAATCGGCCACGACCGGGAGGAGCAGATTTATCAATACCTTGAGAGGCACCGGGTTCCGGTCCTTGTGGCCTGGTCTTATGCACCGGAACGGTCGCAGCCGTCGGTCGGGTTCAGCAACAAGGGCGCGATGCGGGATCTGGCCCAAACGGTGGTGGACGCGGGGCACCGCCACATTGCGATGATCTCCGGTATCCTGCAGGGCAATGATCGTGCCCAAAATCGTGTCAGCGGTGTCCGGGACGCCATGCGTTCCAGAGGTCTCGACCCGGCTGCGCTCACATTGATCGAAGCCCCCTATGAGATTGAAAAAGGGGCCGCAGCCTTTGCAGAGCTGATGTCGCATGCACCCCGCCCAACCGTGGTGATGTGTGGCAATGACGTTCTGGCGGCAGGGGCGCTCCGCGAGGCGCGAAGCCGGGGGATTGCCGTGCCTGACGATGTCTCCATCACCGGGTTTGATGATATCGAGCTGGCAGAAATCGTCAGCCCCGCTCTCACAACTGTGCATGTCCCGCACCGCGAAATGGGGCGCAAGGCGGCGCAAGAACTGATTGCAATCGTGGAGGGGCGGTCCGAAGGGCAGTCGGTCTGCATCAACACCACACTTGTCACGCGTCAGTCCTTGGCGCGGCCGCCCGGCAGATAGCAGCGCGTTCTCACCGGTCAATCCGCCGGCTGACAAAAAAATCTGTTGCCTTGGGCAGACCCGCTATGCTCCAACAGTGGCACGACCCTGGCAATAAAGGCATTGCGCGCTGCTGTCCGGGTGAGCGGAGCCTTTTCTGCTCAAAAACGGACCGCCTCTTGGTCTGTCGCGTGCAACCGGCTCCCTTCATGTGACCAAAGGCGGCGCGCCGCCAAAGCCAAGGATTGAGCCATGCTTCACAATGACCAACTCGACCAGTGGGATCGCGACTGTTTCTTCCACCCTTCAACGCATCTCGCGGAATTCGCTCGCGGAAATCTGCCACAGCGCGTGGTGACCGGCGGCAGCGGCTGCCATATTGAGGACCGCGACGGCAATCGGCTGCTGGATGCCTTTGCCGGGCTTTACTGCGTGAACGTTGGCTATGGCCGACCTGAGATCGCCGAGGCCATTGCCGATCAGGCCCGCGAGCTAGCCTATTATCATTCTTATGTCGGGCATGGCACCGAGGCCTCGATCACCCTGGCAAAGATGATCCTCGACCGCGCCCCTGACCATATGTCGAAGGTCTACTTTGGTCTTTCCGGCTCTGACGCCAATGAAACCAACATCAAACTGATCTGGTATTACAACAACATTCTGGGCCGCCCTCAGAAGAAGAAAATCATCTCCCGCTGGCGGGGGTACCACGGGTCCGGGCTGATGACCGGCTCGCTGACCGGGCTGGAGCTGTTTCATAATAAATTCGACCTGCCGCTGGCACAGGTGGTCCATACCGAGGCCCCAATTTATTTCCGCCGCAGTGATCGCAGCCAGAGCGAGGCCGACTTTGTTGCCCATTGCGTGGCAGAGCTGGAGGCGCTGATCGCGCGGGAAGGGGCCGATACCATCGCCGCCTTCATCGGGGAGCCGGTTCTGGGCACCGGGGGCATCGTCCCGCCGCCCGCAGGATATTGGCCCGCCATTCAGGCGGTGCTTGAACGGCACGATATCCTGCTGATCGCGGATGAGGTGGTCACCGGCTTTGGTCGCTTGGGCACGATGTTCGGCTCCGATCACTACGGCATGCGCCCCGATCTTATCACCATCGCCAAGGGGCTGACCTCAGCCTATGCGCCGCTGTCGGGCTCTATCGTGTCGGACAAGATGTGGCAGGTGTTGGAGCGCGGCACGGATGAGAACGGCCCGATTGGCCATGGCTGGACCTATTCGGCGCATCCCATCGGCGCCGCTGCCGGGGTGGCCAATCTCACCCTGATTGATCAGCTGGGTCTTGTCGAAAACGCGGCGACCGTTGGCAGTTATCTCAATGGTGAGATGCGCAAGGCCCTCGGCGATCACCCGAATGTCGGGGATGTACGGGGCGAGGGGATGCTCTGCGCGGTGGAATTCGTTGCGGATCGGGACGACCACCGCCTGTTTGACGCCAGTGACAAGATCGGCCCGCAGATAGCCGCCAAATTGCTGGAGCAGGACAGCGTGATCGCGCGGGCCATGCCGCAGGGGGATATCCTGGGCTTTGCGCCCCCCTTCTGCCTGACACAGGATGAGGCCGACCGGGTGGTCTCCGCCACCCATCGAGCGGTCACCGCGGTTCTTGGTTGACGAAGGATGCAACGATGACAAATCCAAACATCCCGTTTGAACGATCCGAGTACCAGCAGCGCCTGGCCAAAACGCGCGCGGCCATGGCCGATGCCGGGCTAGACGCGCTCTTTGTCACCGATCCGTCCAATCAGGCCTGGCTTACCGGCTACGATGGCTGGTCGTTCTACGTGCATCAGGGGGTGATCGTCCTGCCGGATGGCGATCCGATCTGGTGGGGGCGACATATGGACATGATGGGCGCGCGCCGCACCTGCTGGATGCCGCAGGATCAATTGCTGGGCTACGGCGACCACTATGTCCAATCCACCGACTGCCACCCGATGCAGCATCTGGCCGAGCAGCTGCGCACCCGCGGGTTGGGCCAAGCCCGGATCGGGGTCGAGATGGAGAATTACTACTACTCGGCAAAGGCCCATGCCGTATTGGCGGCAGAGCTTCCGCAGGCGGTTCTTGTGGATGCCACCGCGCTGGTCAATTGGCAGCGGCTTGTGAAATCCGATGCAGAGCTGGGCTTTATGCGCAAGGCCGCGCGGATCACCGATAAGGTGATCCAAACCGCCATCGAACGGGCCGCGCCCGGTGTGCGCAAAAACGATCTGGTGGCCGATATCTTGCATGCCGGTGTGACCGGTGTGGAGGACGATTGGGGCGATTACCCGGCCATCGTCCCGCTGACCCCGTCCGGGCTGGATGCGACAGCGGCGCATCTGACCTGGGACGGCACCCCGATGCGGCAGGGCGAGGCAACCTTTTTCGAACTCTCCGGTTGTTATCGCCGCTACCACGCGCCGCTGTCACGTACGGTATTTCTGGGCACCCCCTCACAGGAGATGCTGCGGATCGAGGCGGCGCAGATCGAAGGCATCGCCGCCGGGATCGAGGCGGCCCGCGCGGGCAATCGTACCTGCGATATCGCGGATGCTTTCATGGCCGTAATGGCCAAACACGGGATCGAGCGTTCGGGCCGCATGGGCTACCCTGTTGGCCTGTCCTATCCGCCGGATTGGGGGGAGCGCACGGCGTCGATCCGCAGCGAGGACACCACTGTGCTGCAACCCGGCATGGTCTTCCACTTCATGCCGGCCCTCTGGATGGACACATGGGGGCTGGAGACCACGGAGACTCTGCTGATCCGCGACACGGGCGCTGCTGAGCCGCTCTGCTCGATTGAGCGCAAACTCTTTGTGAAAGGGTGAGGGCATGATGGAGCAGACCACCGGCATTCTCTCAGACCTCATCGCCTTTCCGACGGTCTCCGCCGATAGCAATCTGGAGATGATTGCCTATCTGGCCAACCGGCTTGAGGACTGCGGCGCGCGGGTCGATGTGATGTTTGATGCCAGCGGACAAAAGGCCAACCTCTTTGCCACGCTTGGCCCTGAAACCGATGGCGGGATCGTGCTGTCGGGCCACAGCGATGTGGTGCCGGTGACCGATCAGGACTGGACCAGCGACCCGTTTGCAATGGTGGAACGGGACGGGCGGCTCTACGGGCGGGGCACCTGCGACATGAAGGGGTTTATCGCCGCGACACTTGCCATGGCGCCAGAGTTCGCTGCGCAGATCAGCCGCCGCCCCATCCATTTCGCCTTCACCTATGATGAGGAGGTGGGCTGCATTGGGGCCGGTCATCTGGTGCAGGCCCTGCGCGAGCGTGAGTTGAAACCACGACTGGCACTTATCGGCGAACCAACCAGTATGCGCGTCGTCGAAGGGCACAAAGGCTGCCACGAATACAGCACTCGGTTTCAGGGGCTGGAGGGGCACGGCTCCGATCCGGGCCGGGGCGTTAATGCGGTGGAATACGCTGCGCGCTATGTCAATCGCCTGCTGGATCTGCGCGGTGATCTGCAACAGCGCACCCCGCCGGACAGCCGCTTTGATCCGCCCTGGACAACGCTGAACATCGGTGCGCTCAACGGAGGCAGCGCCCATAACGTCATCGCATCAAAGGCGCAGGTGGATTGGGAAATGCGGCCGGTGCAGCCCTCGGACGCGGATCATGTCAAGGACACGATGGCGCGCTATTGCCGCGATACTCTCTTGCCCGCGATGCAGGCGATCTACCCGGAGGCCAGCATCGAGACGGAGGTGGTGGGCGAGGTGGCCGGTCTCACCCCTACCAGCCAAAATGAGGCGCGTGAACTCATGGCGGATCTGCTTGGCAGTAATGCTGCTGAGCTGGTGCCCTTCGGCACCGAGGCGGGGCTGTTTCAGGCGCTTGGCCTGGATGTGGTCGTCTGCGGCCCCGGATCCATCGCGCAGGCGCATAAGGCGGATGAATACCTGTCGCTTGATCAGCTGTCGGACTGTCTGAGGATGCTGGAGCGGTTGGGAGACCAGCTGGCAAACTGACGCCAGCCCTTTAGCGCGCGCCCGTGAGTGCAGATTGCAGCGCATGGTAAGATGCCTTGGGCGTGCGTTTCAGCGTGTCAAAATCCACATGCACCAGCCCGAAGCGTTTCTCATAGCCAAGCGCCCATTCATAGTTGTCCAAGAGCGACCACAGAAAATAGCCCTGCACCGGCACCCCCTCGGCGATCGCGCGGCGCAGGGCGTCCAGATGGTCGTCCACAAAGGCAATGCGGGCGCTGTCCTGCACTGTGCCATCCGTCACCACATCCGCATTTGCCATGCCGTTTTCCGTCACGACCAGCGGCAGGTCCCCCGTATACTCGCGCGCGGTCCGCGTCAGGAAATCATAAAGCCCCTGCGGATAGATTTCCCAGCCCATCTGCGTTTTCGGCAGCGGGCCGTCCACTTCGGCATAATGCGGCCAAGGGCCAGCGTCGAGGGCAATCCGCTTGCGGGTGTAATAGTTGATCCCGCACCAGTCGACGGGCGCGGTGATGGTGGCAAAATCATCCTGCCATCCCTGCGGCAGATGCGGTTCCAGCCCCTCCAGCGCCAGATCCGGGTAACGCCCGTGAAAGGCCCCGCCAAGGAAAAAGCCATTGTAGATCGCATCATAGCGCGCGGCGGCCTGCTGCGCGGCCGCGCTGTCATCAACGGGCGTGGCCCATTCCAGATTGAACACACCGCCCAGATTGCCCATGCCGCGGGCGCGCATCACCTGAATGGCAGTGCCATGGGCCAGCATCACATGGTGCATGGCCCGTGCGGTGGCGCGAATGTCGCGCAGGCCCGGCGCGTGATGGCCAAGAAAATGCGACAGCCAGCCCACACACCACGGCTCATTGATCGGGGCAGCGGAATACATCCGGTCGCCAATCCGGCTCATGATGACCTCAGTATAATCGCCAAACCACTTGGCAATCTCGCCGTTGCGCCAGCCGCCCAGATCCGCCAGGGCCTGCGGCAGTTCCCAGTGATACAGCGTCACACAGGGCTTCAACCCGCGCTCCAGCATGGCGTCTGTCAGCCGGTCATAGAAATCCAGCCCCTCAGGGTTTGGCACGCCGCGCCCCTCTGGCATGACCCGCGCCCAGCTGGTTGAAAATCGGTAGCAGTCCACCCCGGCTGCCGCAGCCAGATCAAGATCCTCAGCGTAGCGATGATAGTGGTCGCAGGCCCGCTGGCCATGTTCGGCGCGCACCACATTGCCCGGTGTGGCGGCGAAACTGTCCCAATGGGTGGGCCCCGCGCCACCAAATCCATGGCCTTCGATCTGATAGGCAGAGGTGGCAGTGCCAAACAGGAACTCCTTGGGAAAATCAGCGCGGTTGTTGCGAAACATCGGGCAGGGGCTCCTGTCGGGGGGGGGGGCAGTCAGCGAGGAGAGGGCACAGGCCCGGTGGAACGGCCAACGGTCAGCTGCGCTTCTAGCAGACGTGTCGGAAGCGGCAGGCCGGGATTGCGGATCTGGTCCAGCAGCAGATTGGCCAGTTGGCGGCCTGCCTCCTGTACGGAGGAGACGGTGGCGGTGAATTGCGGCACCTCATCGCCGTTGCGCAGATAGGACAGGTCATCGTCATGGGTGATGACGGAGATCTCGCGGCCCATCTGACGCCCTGAATCCTCGATCGCGCGGCGCACGCCCATTGCGGGGATGATCGACGACACCAGATAGGCGGTGGGCGGATCCGCCATCGCCTGAGTCGTCGCAACCGTGCGATACCCATAGCTCTCGGTCATCTCTTCCGCATACATCAGCGCGGGATCCAGCGGCAGGCCTGCCGCCTTTAGCGCGCATTCATAGCCCGCCCGCCGACGCCAGGCGAAATCCATGCTCTCCAACCCGTTCACCAGACAGATCCGCCGGTGCCCAAGGTCGATGAGAAACCGCGTCGCCCGGTCAAAAGCGCTTTTGTTGTTTACATCCAGCCAGCAATAATCCCCCGCCAGATCGGAGGCGCGGCCGTGCACGGCAAAGGGCAGGCCGATTTCACGCAACAGCCCGATCCGGGGATCCGACATGCGCGGCGCATGCAGGACGATGCCATCAACATTCCGCTTGGAGGCCATCTCGCGATAGGCTTTTTCCTGCTTCTTATCCTCAACCAGCGACAACACCATGTCGTAGCCGGCTGCGGCATAGCTCTCGCCAGCGCCCGCAATGAAGTCGCCGAAAATCGGGTTCACCATCTCATGCTGCGACGACAGCGGGATCACGTGACCAATCGCCATTGCCCGCCCTGTGGCCAGCGCTTTGGCGCGGGTGTTGGGGCGGTAGTTGTGTTGCTCTGCGGCGGCCGCCACGCGTTTGCGGGTTGCTTCGCTCACCTCGGGAAAGCCGTTGAGCGCGCGGCTCACTGTCGTTTGCGACAGGTTCAGATATGCGGCCAGGTCCTTCAGGTTCATTCGCAGAATACTCCAAAGCGCTTTGATTTTAACATATGCGCCCAGGGCAACCACGGGCCATCTGCGCAGTTATGGCAGGGCAGGGGATAGGCTGGCAAGTCCCGTGTTTTTTATAGTTGTTTGGTGTTTGAGCGGGAAATTGTTGACAGTTCCATCCGAATCCGGGATTTTGCTGAAATCCAAAGCGCTTTGAAAAATTCAAAGTCGTGACAAACGGCGGGCGCATTGAACACTCGGGAGGAAACATCATGAAACGCAGTCTTTTGGCAGCAGTCGGCGTCTTTGCCCTGTCTGCTGGTCTTGCGCAGGCCGAAGGCGCGCTGACCTTTCCGGTCGGCGAGGGGGAGTTTAACTGGGAGAGCTTCGAGGCGCTGAAGGCAACCGATCTGTCGGGGGAGCAGGTCACGGTTTTTGGCCCGTGGCTTGGCCCGGATCAGGAGGTCGTCGAAAAGGTGCTGGCCTATTTCGCTGAAGCCACCGGTGCGGACGTGCGTTACACCGGCTCTGACAGTTTTGAGCAGCAGATCGTGGTCGATGCGGAGGCAGGCTCCGCGCCCAACGTCGCCGTTTTCCCACAGCCGGGTCTGGTGTCCGACATGGCCGCGCGCGGCTTCATTGCACCCTTGGGCAGCGAGACCGCCGATTGGGTGCGTGAAAACTACGCAGCTGGCGACTCCTGGGTTGATCTCAGCACCTTCACGGGGCCGGACGGCAACGACGATGTCTTTGGCCTGTTCTACAAGGTGGATGTGAAATCCCTTGTCTGGTACGTGCCTGAAACATTTGAAGATTTCGGCTATGACATCCCCCAGTCGATGGAAGAGCTGAAGGCGCTGACCGATCAGATGGTCGCCGATGGCAACACGCCTTGGTGCATCGGTCTGGGATCTGGTGGTGCCACTGGCTGGCCTGCAACCGACTGGGTTGAAGATATGATGCTGCGCACCCAGGATCCGAGCGTCTATGACCAATGGGTCAGCAATGAAATCCCCTTCACCGATCCGCGCGTTGTGAATGCCATCGAGGAATTCGGCTACTTCGCCCGCAACGATGATTACGTCTCGGGTGGTGCGGGCGCCGTGGCCTCCACCGATTTCCGTGACAGCCCCAAAGGTCTGTTCGCCAGCCCGCCGCAATGTCTGATGCATCGTCAGGCGTCGTTTATCCCGGCGTTCTTCCCAGAAGGGACCGAAGTGGGTTTGGATGCTGATTTCTTCTACTTCCCGGCCTACGCGGAAAAGGATCTGGGCAGCCCGGTTCTGGGCGCTGGTACACTCTGGTCGATCACCAACGACAGCAAAGGTGCGCGCGCGCTGATGGAGTTCCTGAAATCCCCCATCGGGCATGAGGTCTGGATGGCGCAGCAGGGCTTCCTGACCCCGCATAAGGGCGTGAACACCGATGTCTATGCCACCGACACGCTGAAGAAGATGGGGGAGATCCTGCTCTCTGCCGATACCTTCCGCTTTGACGCATCTGACCTGATGCCGGGTGGTGTAGGCGCGGGATCCTTCTGGACCGGAATGGTCGGCTATGCAGGCGGCACCCCGGCGGAAGAGGTCGCGGCTGAGATCCAGTCCTCCTGGGATGCTCTGAAGTAAGGCTCCGATAGGGGTGGGTCGGCCCCGATGGGCCGGCCCGCATCATCCCTCCCGTGCCATCGCTGTTTTTCGCCCCCAGAGACACGCTCATCTGCGCGTCTCCGTGACCTGCCGGACGCCTGTCCGGTGCCACGCTCCACCACCAAGGGAGATATCCCATGCATCCAGCCATTCAGGGCCTGCTCACAATCGCCTTTGGCGTCGGAGGGTGTGTCGGCTATTTCTACTTTTCCAATCTCGTGCTGGACCGGGTGATCTTTCCGGCGCGCGGCGTGCATATCGCCCGCAACATCCGTCGCGCCAATATGATCCGGCCTTGGCTGTTCCTCTTGCCCGCATTGCTCGCGCTGGGGCTTTATCTGGCCTATCCGGTGGTTGAAACCCTGCGCCTGTCGGTCACCGAACGGGTTCCTGGCGGCGGATCGGAATTTGTCGGTCTTGCCAACTACCAGCAGATGCTGGCAGAGGCGAAATTCTGGGAGGCGCTTCAGAACAACTTCCTGTGGCTCCTCGTTGTGCCTGCGGCTTCAACGGCATTCGGCCTGCTGGCCGCACAGCTGACCGACCGGCTGGCCTGGGGCAATATCGCAAAATCGCTGATCTTCATGCCGATGGCGATCTCATTTGTCGGCGCTGCGGTGATCTGGAAACTGGTCTATGACGCGCGCCCCGAAGGCACCGATCAGATCGGCGTCTTGAATGCGGTCTACATCTACTTTGGCGGCGACGGGCCGATGCAATGGCTGACAATTCCATTCTGGAACAGCTTCTTTCTGATGATGGTGCTGATCTGGATCCAGACTGGTTTTGCCATGGTGATCCTGTCGGCAGCCTTGCGTGGCATCCCCGAAGAAACCGTGGAGGCGGCCATCGTGGATGGGGCCGGACCGTTTCAGATCTTCTTCAAGATCAAGGTGCCGCAGATCATGGACACCATCGTTGTGGTCTGGACCACCATCACCATCGTCGTGCTCAAGGTTTTTGACATCGTCTTTGCCATGACCAACGGCCAGTGGGAGACGCAGGTTCTGGCCAACTACATGTACGACAAACTGTTCCGCGCCAATGACTGGGGCGTCGGCTCTGCTAGCGCCATGGTCATCATGCTGCTGGTGCTGCCGATCCTGGTCTGGAACGTCTATAACGCCCGCCGCGAAATGCGCTGAGGAGACCGTGATGACTGTTATTGCCGGAGAAAAACCTGCGCTGATCTGGGCCTTGCGCCTGTCTGTGGTGCTGTTGGTGGGGCTGTGGCTGTTCCCGACGCTGGGCCTCTTGGTGTCCTCCTTCCGCACCTCGGACCAGATCGCGACCAGCGGCTGGTGGCGTGCGATGTTCCCGAGCGAGCAGAACCTGACCCTGCGCACCGATCCCCCGAGCGCACAGGTGCAGGAGGGCGACCTCTATGTGATTGAGGGGCGTCTCTTCGCGGAAGGCACCGAGAGCGCGATCTCCGCCTGGGGCACCTCGGCACGCGAACCCGCGGCTTACCAGCCCGGTGAAACGGCAGAGCTGCGCCGTGGTGGCACCCTGACAGTCACCGAGGATGGCGCCTACCGGCTTGAAAGCACCGAGGAAATCAGTGGCAAACGCGGCCCCCGCGTGTTCGTCACCGCAACCGTGCCGCCAGAGTTCACGCTGGAGAATTATGAGACCGTACTGGTGTCCGGCAATGCGACAGACAATATGGCAAAGGCGTTTTTCAACACGCTGACCGTCACCATTCCGGCCACCATCATCCCGATTCTCGTCGCGGCCTTTGCAGCCTATGCGCTGGCATGGATGGAATTTCCGGGCCGTGCCCTTCTGGTGGCCGCGATTGTCGGCCTGTTGGTCGTGCCCCTGCAGCTGGCGCTGATCCCGCTGCTGAAGTTCCACAATGAGATCGGCATCGGCAAGGGCTACATCGGCGTCTGGATGGCGCACACCGGTTTTGGCCTGCCGCTCGCGATTTACCTCCTGCGCAACTACATTGTCGGCATTCCCCGTGACATTATTGAAAACGCCCGCGTCGATGGCGCCACTGATTTCATGATCTTTGTGCGCATCATCCTGCCGCTGTCCTTCCCCGCGCTGGCCTCTTTTGCGATCTTCCAGTTCCTGTGGACCTGGAACGACCTTCTGGTGGCGATGGTGTTCCTGATCGACGCAACCGGAGAAACCACAGTGATGACCAAGCAGATTGTTGAACTGCTCGGCACCCGTGGCGGCAATTGGGAGATCCTCGCAACCTCCGCCTTTGTCTCGATCGCGGTGCCGCTCGCCGTCTTCTTCGCGATGCAAAAATACCTCGTCCGCGGCCTCCTTGCAGGCTCGGTCAAGTGACCTGATCCGCAGGCCGGATCAGACCGGCGCTGCCCCTTACTCTAAGACTATGGAAAATAGCTGACATGAACGCTCAAGCTCAACTCGACCCGGCCCAGGTTCTCGCCGCTGACCCCGATTGGTGGCGTGGTGCGGTGATCTACCAGATCTACCCGCGCAGCTATCAGGACAGCAACGGCGACGGCATCGGTGACCTTCGGGGCATCACCCAGCGCCTGCCGCATATTGCCTCGCTTGGCGTGGACGCGATCTGGATTTCGCCGTTCTTCACCTCCCCGATGAAGGATTTTGGCTATGACGTTTCGGATTATTGCGACGTCGATCCGATGTTCGGCAGCCTGTCCGACTTTGATCAACTGGTCGCCGCCGCCCATCGTCTGGGCCTGCGGGTGATGATTGATCTGGTGCTGTCGCATACCTCTGACCAGCACGCCTGGTTTGGCGAAAGCCGTCAGAGCCGCGACAATGCCCGCGCCGATTGGTACGTCTGGGCCGACCCGCAACCCGATGGCACGCCGCCCAACAACTGGCTGTCGATCTTTGGTGGCTCCGCCTGGCAGTGGGATCCCCGGCGTGAGCAGTATTACCTGCACAACTTCCTGGTCTCGCAGCCCGATCTGAATTTCCACTGCCCCGCCGTGCAGGACGCGCTGCTGGATGTGACCCGCTTCTGGCTGGAGCGCGGTGTTGATGGCTTCCGCCTTGATACGATCAACTTCTACTACCACGATGCAGAGCTGCGCTCGAACCCGGCCCTGCCGCCGGAGCAACGCAACGCCACCATCGCCCCCTCGGTGAACCCCTATAATCATCAGGAACATCTCTATTCCAAGAACCAGCCGGAAAACCTGGCCTTCCTTGGCCGGTTCCGCGCGCTTCTGGATGAATACCCGGCCAAGGCGGCCGTGGGCGAGGTGGGCGATGCGCAGCGCGGGCTTGAGATCATGGGCAGCTATACGGCGGCCAACACCGGTGTTCACATGTGCTATGCCTTTGAGCTTCTGGCCAAGGACGTGCTGACCGCCTCCCGTCTGGCCGAGGTTTTTGCCGAGGTGGACCGCGTTGCCGCAAATGGCTGGGCCTGCTGGGCGTTTTCCAATCACGATGTGATCCGCCACAGCAGCCGCTGGGGTCTCAACCCTGCGGCACAGCGCCTGTTCACCACCATGATAATGTGCCTGCGCGGCACCGCCTGCATCTATCAGGGTGAGGAGCTGGGCCTGCCGGAGGCAGATATCGCCTTTGAAGACCTTCAGGACCCCTACGGCATTGAGTTCTGGCCCGAATTCAAAGGGCGCGATGGCTGCCGCACACCCATGGTCTGGGAGCCGTCGAACAGCGCCGGCGGCTTCAGTGAGGGCAAGCCATGGCTGCCCGTCTCGCCCGAACACCTGACCCTGAGTGTCGCCAGCCAAGAGGCTGACCCGGACGCCATGCTGCACCACTACCGCCGCGCCATTGCCCTGCGCAAGGCGCATCCGGCGCTGGCGGTGGGCACCCATGATCAGCTGCGGGCAGAGGGCAACATCGCCTTCTTCACCCGTCAGGACCGCGACGAGGTGATCTTCTGCGCCTTCAATCTGGGCGACACCCCGGCAGAGATCATCCTGCCGCAGGGCACATGGCAGACGCCCGACACCGACATCGCCTTGGCCGATCTACCACCGAACGGCGGGCGTGTTGCGCTGGCACCGTGGCAGGCCTGCCTTGCGGTGCGGGTCTGACAGAAACGACGAGCAGGGGAGGGACCAGTAGATGGCAAACCTGAAATTGACCAATGTGGCCAAAACCTACGGGGGCGGCGTCGAGGTCCTGAGAGACATCAATCTCGATATCAAACAGGGGGAGCTGATCGTCTTTGTCGGCCCTTCTGGCTGCGGCAAGTCCACCTTGCTGCGGATGATCGCGGGGCTGGAACGGATCAGCGGTGGCACGCTGGAAATTGACGATGCGGTGATGAATGACATCCCGCCCGCCCAGCGGGGCATTGCGATGGTGTTCCAGTCCTATGCGCTTTATCCGCATATGACGGTGCGCGACAACATGGCCTTTGCGCTAAAAATCGCGAAGAAAAGCAAGGACGAGATTGACGCCGCCATCGACCGTGCCGCCAAGATCCTGCAGCTGGAACCCTATCTGGATCGCCTGCCCAAGGCGCTGTCGGGCGGGCAGCGGCAGCGGGTTGCCATCGGTCGCTCCATCGTGCGCGATCCGAAGGTCTATCTTTTTGATGAACCGCTCTCCAATCTGGACGCGGCGCTGCGGGTCGCCACCCGGATCGAAATTGCCCAGCTGAAAGAGGCGATGCCCGACAGCACCATGATCTATGTGACCCATGATCAGGTGGAGGCGATGACGCTGGCCAGCCGCATTGTGGTGCTCGCCAACAAAGGCATCGCGCAGGTCGGCACCCCGCTGGACCTGTATCAGCGACCGGAGAATGAATTTGTCGCCCAGTTCATCGGCTCACCCGCCATGAACCTCATTCCCGGCACAGTGATCGCCACGGGGCCGCGCACCACGGTGCGGCTCACCAGTGGGGAGGAGGTCGTGGCAGAGATCCCGACAACTGACGCCGATCAGGGGCTTGCCGTGAATGTTGGGGTTCGGCCCGAAGATCTGGTTGAGGAGGGCGCAGGTGGCGCGTTGATCGACAGCCGCGTTGATATCGTCGAGGCCCTTGGCGAGGTTACCGTGCTCTACATCGCGGCGGGCGAGGGGAAGGATCCGCTGATTGCCAAACTCCCCGGCATTCACAAGGGGCTGCGCGGCTCCTCTGTGCGGCTCTATGCCGACCCGGCCAAGCTGCATCTCTTTCACAACGGCCAGTCGCTGCTCTATCGCTAAGCGTTCGCGCTACTTTTGCAAGACAGTGCTGCGCCATTCCTCAAGGAACCGCGCCCGTTTCAGCCGGTCCAGAAACACCAACAACCCCGGTCCCATCTGGATCGGGCGCAAGGCGGCGGTGGGGGTGGTCTCGGCGGTGGCGTATCGCGGGAAAGGATAGTCCGGATCGCGCCCGTTGCCCCAAGCGGCCCGTAAAAGGTGGTCGATGAACGCCCCCGCCATATCCGGGCGCTCCGCCCCTCTCAGCACGACAGCGGTGCGCAGCATCATATTGGTATAGTCCTGCGGATCGACGATCTCGATCCGCTCCGCCAGATCGTCCCGCGCACGGGCGTAGCTGCCCAGCACATTATAGGCGATGGCCAGCTCCCCGCGCGCCACCGCCTCGATCATCTCGCCGGAGCAGCAATAGAGCCGCAAATCAAGGCTGCCGAAAATCTCCATCATTCGCCAGAAACTCTCAGAGGTGCGCAGATCCTGCGTGGCAAACAAATAGCCAAGGCCGCTTTTCTCAACATCATATGTGCCAATGCGGCCCCGGAACCGGTTGGGGTAGCGGCGCAGGAGCGACATCAGCGCCTGACGGCTGCGGGGCATCTCCAGCCCCTCAAAGGCGGCGGGCGACAACACAATCGATGCAGGCTCCTGCGAGAAGGCAAAGACATGATCGCGCCAGACCGCCCAATCCGGGATCCGCAGCCGCCCAGCGGGGGAATGCGCGCGGGTGTACCCATCGTTGGCAAGCTTGGTCTGCAGATCCAGCGCCGAGGAGACGGCAAGGTCGAAACCCGCGCCATCCTCCACCACCGCGCGCATCAGCTCTGAACTGCTGACCGTAACGTAGTCCACCACCACTGTCGGACGGGTGCGCAGAAAACTCTCGACCAGTGGGGCCAGCAGATCGGTGTCCGTGGTGGACAAAACCCGCAACACATCCGCGCTCGCCTCAGCGGCGGCGGGGCCGAACCGGCGCCGATCCTCCACCTCAAACGCCTGCGCTGCGAACGCTGGCAGAACAAGGGTCAGGGCCACCAGACAGGCTGCGCGGATCAGGCCTGTCAAAGCACTGGAAAATACAAGGAAACGCATGATCCCTCCCGTCTTGGAGATGCCGCCGGTGGCCCGCTGGTGGCCTGGCTCGGGGCGATGGTCAGGCGCCCGCCATGGGCCTCCACAACTTCACGCGCAATCGTAAGCCCAAGGCCCGAGCCAATCGTCCCCTCGGCATTGGCGCCTCGTGCAAACCGTGCGGTCAGCGCGTCGGTGTCACCGCTGGGAAACCCGCCCGCCTCGTCAATAATGCTCAGCCGCAGCTCTGCCCCCTCCTTGCGCAGGATCACCTGAATGTCGCTCTCGGAGGGCGCGTATTTGATCGCATTGTCCAACAGGTTGCGCACCGCGTTCTGGATCAGGATCGGATCGCCGGACAGGGGCGGCGTTTGCGGCAGGTCGGAATGCAGCGCGATATCTTTCAGCTCCGCAATAGGGCGCAGCCGGTTCAGCAGATCGCGCGAAAGCGCTCCCAGATCCACCTCCTCACGCAGCAGACTGTCGGTGCGAAAGGTCACCATGGCGTGATCCAGCAGCTGCCCCGCCGCGCGGGAGCTCTCATCAATGGCGCGGATCATCTCACGCAACGAGGCGCGGTTTTCGTCCCGCTCAACCCGCCTCAGCGTGATCTCGGCCTGCGTGCGCACCGTGGCCAGCGGCGTGCGCACCCGGTGCGCGGCCTCTGCGATGAAATCTTCGGACCGCGAGAGGGAAATCCGCAGCCGCTCAATAAAGCGGTTCAAGGATGTGACCAGCGGGATCATCTCCGACGGCACCGGGCGGCGCACCGGGCGCAAATCCTTCGGTCCGCGCCGCGACACCGCTTCGGCCAGTTCAGCAAGCGGTCGAATACTGGACTGTGCTGCCCAGATTGCCAAAAACGCCGCAATCATGAAAAACCCCAGACCAAGCTGCAGCGCGGTGCGGGTTAGCTCCGCCAATTGCGCCGACTGCCCTTCGCGGGTCTGTGCCACGGAAATCACCACATCGGAGACCTGACCGTTCAGCGACACCCGCCGCGCCAGAGTCACCATGCGGATACTATCGCCCTTGTAGGGCGCAGTATCAAATCGCGGCTGCCCTCGTTGGGGCAGCAGATCAGGCAGCGGCAGGTCGCCGTAACCAGTGAGCAGCCGGTCATTTTGCGCGACCCGGTAAAACACCCGATCATCGCTGACATTGCCCAGCATCGACAGCGCCGAATAGGGGATATCGACCGTCACATCGCCCGACCGTACAGACACCGAGTCCATGATCGACGTGGCCGAGGCCTGCAGAATACTGTCATGGGTGCGCTGCGACACATCCCGGGTGAAGACCAGCACGATGAAGAACAACAGCGAGGCGAGAAAAGCGGCACTGCCCACCAGCTGCAACGTCAACCGCCGCCGGATTGACCCGCTGGTCGGCAGCGCGCGGCTCATGCAAGCGACATCCGATAGCCCAGCCCGCGCACCGTGGTGATTTCCACATCCGCCCCGGCCAGATGTTTGCGCAGCCGTGCCACATAAACCTCGATCGCATTTTCCGAGACGTCTTCCTCATAGGAAAACAGCCGGTCTACCAGTTTCGATTTGGAAAAAATCCTGTCCGGCGCATTGATGAAAATTTCCAGCAGCCGCAGCTCCTTGTTGCGCAGGGAGACGGTCTTGTCGCCCACCACCAGCGTGCCCGCCAAGGGATCAAACACCAGCGCGCCGAATCGTTTCTGGTTGGAACTGCCGCCACCATGGCGCCGCAACACGGCCCGGCAGCGCGCTTCCAGTTCGGAAAAATCAAAGGGTTTGGTGATGTAATCATCCGCGCCCAGATCCAGCACACCCACCCGGTCCGACACCTCTGACCGTGCGGTCAGCACGATCACCGGCGTTGTGCCCTCGCGGCTGCGATGGGATTTAAGAAAGCTGCGGCCGTCCCCGTCGGGCAGCATAATATCCAACAAAATCAAATCGTAATCAGCCGTTGCCGCATAGTCATCCGCGACCGCCAGATCCGGGGCATGATCCACCACATGGCCATCCATCCGCAGCCGGTCCTCGACGGCGGCAGCCAGGCTCAGGTTGTCTTCGACCAGCAGAAAACGCATGGGGATCTATCCGTGGGAAGGGCATCGCCCGTGGTGGCAAAATGCGATGTGACAGGTTTGTGTCAGCTTGACGTGTTCCCTTTCAGTCATGAGCGGCCAAGCCGCCATTTGTCAAATGGGAGGACAAACAGATGAAAACGACTTTGACCCGGCGCGCCCTGATGGCGGTGACCGCTGCGACACTGGCCTTTGCTGCGCCGGTTTCTGCGGATGAGATGGTGGACAGCATCCACTTTCTGATCCCCGGCGGCGCAGGCGGCGGCTGGGACGGCACCGCGCGCGGCACCGGTGAGGCGCTGACCAAGGCGGGCCTTGTGGGCAACGCCTCTTTTGAGAACATGTCCGGCGGTGGCGGTGGCAAGGCGATCGGCTATCTGATCGAAAACGCCGAGAGCAACCACGGCACCCTGATGGTCAACTCGACCCCGATTGTGATCCGCTCGCTCACCGGTGTCTTCCCGCATAACTTCCGGGACCTCACCATGGTGGCAGGCACCATTGGCGATTATGCGGCCATCGTTGTGGGCAAGGACAGCCCGATCAACTCCATGTCCGATCTGATTGCCGCCTATCAGGCCAATCCGCGCAAGACCGCCATCGGTGGCGGCTCGGTCCCCGGCGGCATGGACCATCTGGTTGCCGCAATGGTGATGAAGGCCGCAGGCGAGGAGCCGACAGCGGTGAAATACATCCCCTATGACGCGGGCGGTGTGGCTATGGCCGCACTTCTCTCCGGAGAAATCGCCGCACTCTCCACCGGCTTCTCCGAGGCAATTGATCTGGCCAACGCAGGCGAGGTGAAAATCATCGGCGTCACCGCCGAGGACCGCGTGCCGGCCTATGCAGACGCCCCCACAATGAAAGAGCAGGGGATTGACGCCACTTTCGTCAACTGGCGCGGCTTCTTCGGCGCGCCGGGACTGCCAGAGGAAAAGGTCGAGGCCTACCGGGCCGCTCTGGCCAAGATGTACGACACCCCCGAATGGGAAGAGGTCCGCGCCCGCAACGGGTGGGTGAACATCCACAACAGCGGCGATGACTTCGTCAGCTTCCTGGAAGGTCAGGAAGAGGTGATCAAAAACCTGATGCAGGAACTCGGCTTCCTCTAAGTCTGGCAGAGCAGACAGGCGTCCGGTCCGAGTTGTGCCGGGCGCCATGCCTCTGACACCAGAAACCGGCGGCGCGCATCTTCAGGAGGGGGCCGCGCCGCCCGCCCGGTTTCACGCTCGACATATCTCATCAAAGGGGGGAGAGCCTCATGGCGCTCGACCGATGGATCGCGCTGGTCATTCTCATGATCAGCCTCGCCTATGGCTACACGGCCTTTTTCACAATGGACGAAGGCCTGCCACCGTTCATGAAATTCAATGCCATCTGGCCCAGCACCTTCCCTAAGGGGTTGTCCGTTATGGCGGTGATCTGCGCGCTGATCATCCTGCTGTCACCGCAGAAAGCCGATGCAGGCCCCAAGGCTGGCGACATCGATTACCGCCGCTTGCTGGACTACAAACTGGGTCAGGCGACGGCACTTCTCGCGATGATGGTGATCTACGCGCTGGCACTGCGTCCGGTTGGCTTCCTGATCTCCACCGTCGCATTTCTGGTGATCAGCGCTTTGATCCTTGGCGAACGCAAGCTGCATATCCTGATCCCCATCGCGGTTATCGCGGCGGGTGTGGTCTGGTATCTGGTGCAGCAGGTGCTGGGTATCTACCTGCGCCCGCTGCCCTTCTTTATGGGAACTGGGGGCTGATATGCTGGACGGTATTCTGATTGGCCTCAGCACGGCCTTTTCCTTGAGCAACATCCTGATGGTGATCGGCGGCTGCCTTATCGGCACCTTCATCGGCATGTTGCCGGGCCTCGGCCCGATGAGCATCATTTCCATCATGATCCCGGTGGCGATCTCCATCGGTGATCCCTCTGCCGCGCTGATCCTGCTGGCGGGTGTCTACTATGGCGCCATCTTTGGCGGCTCGACCTCGTCAATCCTGATCAACGCGCCGGGCGTGGCCTCAACCGTGGCGACGTCCTTCGATGGCTACCCGCTGGCGCGACAGGGCAAGGCGGGCAAGGCGCTGACCGTGGCGGCGATTTCGTCCTTCTGCGGCGGCAGCATCGGGGCGATCCTGCTGATGATCTTCGCCCCCGCGCTGGCCAGCGTCGCGCTGCTGTTCCATTCCGCCGAATACTTTGCGCTGATGGTGGTGGGGCTTTCAGCCATCGCCGCCTTTGCGGGCACCGGTCAGGTGGTGAAGGCGCTGCTGATGACCGTGCTTGGCCTGATCATGGCCACGGTGGGTGAGGGCGCGCTGTTCAATATGCCCCGCTTCACCATGGGCATCATGGACCTGCAATCGGGCTTTGGTTTCATCACCCTGGCGATGGCGATGTTTGCTCTGCCAGAGGCGCTGTATCTGGTGCTGGATCCCAGCCGCTCCAAGACCGAAGGTGGCAGCAATGAGATCAAGGATCTGCGCATCACCAAGGCTGAGGCCAAATCCATCGCGCCGGTGATTGGCCGCCAGTCGATCCAGGGCTTCCTGATCGGTGTCCTGCCGGGGGCCGGGGCCACCATCGCCTCCTTCCTTGGCTACGCGGTGGAGCGCAATATCGCCCCGAAGGAGGAGCAGAAGGAGTTCGGCAAGGGCGCCATCAAGGGCCTCGCCGCGCCGGAAAGCGCCAATAACGCCGCCTGCACAGGCTCCTTTGTGCCATTGCTGACGCTGGGCATTCCCGGCTCGGGTACAACGGCAATCCTTCTGGGGGCGCTGATCGCGCTCAATGTCTCACCGGGGCCGCGCCTGATGGTGGATGAGCCGGAGATCTTCTGGGCGGTGATCATCTCGATGTATGTTGGCAACCTGATCCTGTTGATCCTGAACCTGCCGCTGATCCCCTATATCGCCAAGGTGCTGGCGGTGCCGCGCAACTACCTGATCCCCTTCATCTTCTTCTTCACCTTGATGGGGGCCTATATCGGACAGAACAATGCAACCGAACTGCTGATCCTCGTGGGTCTGGGGATCTGCGCCACGGTGCTGCGCTTTGCCGATTATCCGCTGGCGCCCCTGCTGATCGGCTTTATTCTGGGGTCGATGCTGGAGGATAATTTCTCCCGCTCGATGCAGCTCTATGATGGGCTGGGTTTCCTGATGGAACGCCCGATGACCATAGGCCTCTTGGGGCTGGCCGCGGTGTTGGTGATCCTGCCCAGTTACCGGGCCCGCCGCGCCCGGCTGCGTCAACGCGGGGTGGCAGACGGCGATTGATCGTCGCCATGGAAACAGACCAAGGGGGGCGCTGCGGCGCCCCTTTTTCGTGGCTCAGCCCAGGATCAAGAGCCAGAGCCAGACCGTCAGGATACAGGATCCCGTGGCAATCAGCACCGAGGACGCCGCCACCCGCTTTGCGCGCCCATACATATTGGCAAAGATATAGGCGTTGAACCCCGGCGCCATCGCCGCGTTCAACACCGCAGAGCGGAACAGATCCGGCTGCACCTTCAAGGCGCTGCCCATGCTCCAGACCAGCGCCGGATGCACCATCAATGAGATCGCACAGACAAAACCGATGGTTCGCAGATCGCCTTCAGGGCGGTATTGCACCAGCACGCCCCCCAGCGCAAACAGTGCCGTCGGCAGCGCCGCCCGAATGACCAGCGACAGCGCCTCATCCACCGCCTGCGGGATCCACAGGCCCGAAAGGTTCACCAGAAATCCCAGGGCGATGCCAAGGATCAGCACATTCTTGAACATCGCGCTGAATACCGATTTCACCGTAGCGATGCCGCCCGCGCCTTTGTTGCGCACGATCTCCATCACCGTGATCCCCAGCCCGTAGCAAAACGGCGAGTGAAAGGCGATGATCGCATAATTGCCGGTCAGATTGTCGGCCCCATAGGCGCGTTCCGTGATCGGCAGGCCCAGCAGCACCGAATTGGAGAACAGGCAGCAAAAGCCGATCGCCACGCAATCCTCCCAGTCGCGTTTGAAAATCAGCCGCGCACCGGCCATCCCCAGACAGAAACAGGTCGCCGCGCCGGTGTAGAAACTGATCAGCAGACGCGGGTCAAAACTCGCCGACAGATCCAGCGTCGCAATGGCGCGAAACAGCAGGCAGGGAATGGCAAAGCTCTGGGTGAATTTCATCAGCCCATCCACATGGCTGGCCTGAAAATACCCGCGCCGCGTGGCGACATAGCCCGCGCCAATGACCAGAAACACCGGCAGGATGACATCAATCAGGCTCTGAAACATGATGTGCCTTCCTATGGGCGGGGTCGCGGGCGCCTTATGTGGCGGCTCAGATCGGGTATTCGATCACCATCCCGTCATAGGCGGGATCAATATGATCAGGGGTCTCAACAGCGACCTGCGCGTAGTCCAGATCAATGTGCATATTGGTCAGTACCGCGCGCTTTGGCGCCATCCGCTCGATCCACTCCAGCGCTTCGTCCAGCGACAGATGGGTGGGATGCGGCTTGCGGCGCAGCGCATCAAGGATCCAGCAGTCCAGATCCTGCAATTCCACCAGCGCGCTGTCAGGGATCTTGGCCACATCCGGCAGATAGGCGACATCGCCAATGCGGAACCCCAGCGCCTCAATGGAGCCGTGATTGACCTCAAACGGGCGCAGGGTGATATCGCCACCGGGGCCGGAAATCGTCAGCGGGCCGGCAATGGTGCGCAGGTCCAGAATGGGCGGATAGGGGGAGCCTGCGGGCTGCACAAAGGCATAGCCAAACCGCGACAACAGCGCGTTCTGCGTGTCACCATCCGCATAGACCGGAATACGGTCGCGCATGTTGAAGACGATCATCCGCAGATCATCAATGCCATGCACATGATCGGCGTGGGAATGGGTATAGACCACCCCGTCCAGCCGCCCGGTGCCGGTGTCCAGCAGCTGGCTGCGCATATCGGGGGAGGTGTCGATCAGCACCGTCGTGGTGCCCTCGGGACCGTCCCGCTCCACCAGAAGCGAGCAGCGGCGGCGGCGGTTGCGGGGGTTGTCCGGATCGCAATCGCCCCAATGCCCGCCCAGTCGCGGCACCCCACCGGAGGAACCGCAGCCCAGAATGGTAAAGCGCAGCACGCCCATCAGGCGGCGGCCTCATATTTGGCAGCCTTCCAGAACAGCCGGTCAAAATTGGCCTGTGTCTGGGCGGCGAAATCGGCGTAATCCACACCAAACACCTCTGCGCCCACGCGGGCGGTATGGGCGGTGTAGGCCGGTTCATTGCGTTTGCCGCGATAGGGCGGCGGCGCCAGATAGGGCGCGTCAGTTTCCACCAGAATCCGCTCCATCGGGGCAGCGGCAAAGATATCGCGCAGCTCCTGGCTCTTGGGGAAGGCGGCGATGCCCGACATCGACAGGTAAAACCCAAGATCCAGCGCCGCCCGTGCCAGTTCAGGCGAGGAGGAGAAGCAATGCATCACACAGGTATAGGCGCCCTTGGCCATTTCATCGCGCAGGATGGCGGCCATATCCTCATCCGCCGCGCGGGCGTGGATGATCAGCGGCAGGCCGGTTTCCCGCGCCGCCGTAATATGAGTTCTGAGCGAGGTCTTCTGCACCTCCGCACTCTCGGCGGTATAGTGATAATCCAGCCCGGTCTCGCCAATGCCGACAAATTTCGGATGCTGCGCCAGCGCCACCAGCTCGTCCACCGACACCAGCGGCTCGTCTGCGGCACTCATCGGGTGGGTGCCCGCGGCATAGAAGATCGGCGCATGCGCCTCGGCGATGGCGCGCACAGTGGGCTCATTGCGCAGTTTGGTGCAGATGGTGACCATGCGGGTCACACCGGCCTCAGCTGCCCGCGCAATCAGCGCGTCCAGCTCACCCTCGAAATCGGGAAAATCCAGATGGCAATGGCTGTCCGTAATGGACGGGGGCATGGGGGAAAGGCTCTCGGTCATAACTGCTCTCTGTCGCGTCCTGCGGGGGTCCGGTGCTCCGGATCAGCGCGCCGCAGTGTCCTGCATCTTGAAAACCGTATCTAGGACAAGTGCTGCGGGGTCAAGGTTCACCGCCTGACCGTGGCGCATCCGAGCCGTGACCTGCGCTGCCAGATCCGCCCAGGCACGCGCCTTTTGCGGCGTCGGTGAAAGCCGCGACAGCACCGACGCCTCCTGCGGGGCGGCCTCCGGCTGTGGCGCCGTTCCGGTGGCGCCGGTGCGAGCCAGCCGGGCCAGCGCCGTATCAATCAGGGTGAGCAGCAGTTCAAATTTCTCTGCCCCACCCCGTGCTGCGGCCTGTTCCGCCAATGCCATCGCGCGCTGCCGATCCAGCCGGGGCAGGCTGTCCAGCAGCCGCACCACATCGCTATAGGCCTGCAAGCCTCCGAGGTTCAGCAGCCGCAGCGCCGCCCCGACCGAACCATTGGACAGCGCGGCCAGATGGTCGGCTTGCTTTGGCAGCTCAGCGCCTGCCTGCGTCAGCGCCGCCTGCATGTCCTCCGGACCCAGCGGCGCGAACCGCAACAGCCGACAGCGCGAGCGGATCGTCGGCAACAGTCGCAAGGGCTGATGTGACACCAGCAGCAGGGTTGTGCGGGCAGGTGGCTCTTCCAGCATCTTCAGCAGCGCATTGGCGGCACTGGTGTTCATATCGTCAGCGGCATCCACAATCACCACCCGGCGCCCGCCGTCTGTGGCCGACAGGCCAAAGAATTTGTTCAGCGCCCGAATGTCATCGACCACGATCTGATCGCGCAGCTTGCCCTTGTCGTTCTCGCTGCGGGTAATCGACGCCAGCCCCGGCTCCGCCAGCGCCTGAATGCGGTGCATCACCGGATGATCCATCCCGATATCCAGCGAGGTGGCAGGCGGCGGCGCCCCAAACAGCCCTGCATCCTCCGCAGGCGGCTGCGATAGCAGAAACGCCGCAATGCGCCAGGCCAGCGTTGCCTTGCCGACGCCCTGCGGGCCGGTCAGCAGCCAGCCGTGATGCAGCCGGTCCGAGTTGAAGGCGGTCAGGAAATCCTGCTCCGCCTGCGCCTGTCCGAACAGCTGCTGCGTTTCGCGCGGATGGGGCGCGCCCACTGTCTGATCCGCGCGCAGAGGGGCGTCATCCTTGCTCATGCGCCTGCGTCTCCCTCTGACGCGGGCAGGGCGGTGGAGACAACTTTCAGTACATCGCGCGCGACGCTGTCCATCGGGCGATCCCCGTCGATGACGCGAAACCGGTCGGCAAATTCCTGTGCCAATGCCAGAAACCCGGCACGCATCCGCTGTTGCAGATCCAGACCAAAATCCTCGAACCGTTCTTCGCTGCCCTGCCGGCCCTTGGCCCGCGCCAGCCCCTTGGCCGGGTCCATGTCGATCAGGATGGTCAGATCCGGTTCATGGCCGATCATCAGGCTGTGCAACTGATCCACACTCTGGCGCAGATCCCCGCGCGACAGCCCCTGATACATTCGCGTGCTATCGGCAAAGCGGTCACAGACCACCACTTTGCCCGCGGCCAGCGCAGGCAGGATCCGCCGTTCCATATGATCGCGCCGCGCTGCGGTGAACAGCAACAGCTCCGTCTCCGCCGACCAGCGGTCGGGGTCCCCCTCCAGCACCAGACGGCGGATCTCCTCCGCGCCGTCTGACCCGCCGGGTTCACGGGTCAGGACAACCTCAATCCCCTGCGCCTGCAAGGCCTCCGCCAGCAGCCGACATTGCGTCGATTTGCCGGAGCCATCGATCCCCTCAAAGGTGACGAAGAGGCCGGAATAGGGGGCTGCGCCATCCGCAGCGGCGCCGGTCCTGGCCGCTGTCACTGGCTGGCCTCAGGCCCGCTGAGGAACCGTTTCACCAGCACTTCGGCGGCGGTCTTCACCCGCACCGGGAAGCCACCGGTGGGAATATCCTTCTCCGCCACCAGCGGCAGCCGCACCTCCGGCAGCTCATCCGGTTGCAGCACCAGTTCGGCCAGTTGCTGCCCTTTCTCGATGGGGGCATCAATCGGCCCGGTATAGACCACCTCGCCAGTGATCTCGCGACCGGCAAGGGCAGGCAGCAGCACGGTCAGATCCTCCGCGGGCACCAGCCCTACGGTTGCCTCTGCCCCGCGCCAGACCTCGGCTTCTGCGACCGGAACACCCGCTTTAGCCACCGTTTTTTTGGCAAATTGGCGAAACGACCAGTTAACCAGGGCCTCGGCCTCCTCTGCGCGGGCGGTGGTGCTGTCCAGACCGGTGATCACAAAAATCACCCGCCGGTCGCCCTGCGCGGCGGATCCCACCAGACCATAGCCCGCTTCGGAGGTGTGGCCGGTCTTCAGACCATCCGCGCCGATGCCCAGACCCAGCAGCGGGTTGCGGTTGCGCACATTGGAGGGCGCGCGGCCATCAAATTCAAACTCCCGCTCGGCAAACAGCGGGTAATACTGCGGGAAATCCTCGATCAGCTTTTCAGCAAGAATCGCCAGATCCTCCACCGACATCCGGTGCCCGGCGGCAGGCCAGCCGTTGGAATTGGCAAAGGTGGAGTTCTCCATCCCCATCTCCTGCGCCCGTTTGGTCATGTAGCGGGCAAACCCCGCCTCAGTGCCATCAGGGCTCAGCGCTTCGGCCAGCACCACGCAGGCGTCATTGCCCGACAGCACGATGATCCCGCGCAAGAGATCCTCCACCCGGACCCGATCCTGGGTGTTGAGGAACATGGTCGAGCCTTTGTAGCTCATGGCGTGTTCGCTGACCGGCAGCCGCTCATCCAGTGTCAGGCGGCCATCACGGATCGCCTCAAACGCCACATAAAGCGTCATCAGCTTCGACATCGACGCAGGCGGTAGCGCCAGATCGGCGTTCTTGGCCAGCAGCACGGTATCGGTCTCCTGATCCAGCACATAGGCGGCGCGCGCGCGGGTATCAAAGGCCGTAGCCGACAGCGCCGAAAGGCTGACCAACAGGCCAGCCGCACAGGTCAATTTCAAAGCAGAGCGAAGCGGAGAGGGGAGAAAGGTCATGACAGAAGCGTCTTTCCGGTTGGTCACGTCAAGCAGAGCCGCACAAGCGAGGTCAATTGGTGACCGCATAGGCATCGGAGAAGCCGACGTCCTTGACGCTCTTCAGCAGCTGACTGCGTTCGGATTTCGATTGGGCCGGCCCGACCAGCACCCGCCAGAACGGTTTTCCGTTGCTGGACTGGGACAGGACTGAGGGCATAAGCCCGGCATTGCGCATCTGATCGGCGGTGCGTTTGGCATTGGCCTCAACACTGAAAATACCGATCTGAATATAGGGTTTGTTCAGAGAGGAACTGGCTGCTGCGGCCTTGGTTGCGGTTGAGGCCACGGCGGGTGCTTCTGCCTGCGCAGGCGCAACAGCGGTCGGGGCCGCCGCGTCAATGGCCGCCGCAGCACCAGCGATTGGGTCCAAGGGCTGCGTGTCGATATCGCCGCCATCGGCAAGAGCGACATCGGCCTCCTCAAGGATGACCTCCGCAGGTTGTTCCGGATCCGCGACTTTTTCGCGGCGCAGCGCGGTTACATTCAGTTCAACCGGTGCACCCGCCAACATGCCCAGAGCTTCGGACGCATCGGAGGACACCTGCAGCCGGGGACCGGGAATTTCCCGCTCACGCCGGAACAGCGCACCGATCACAAATTTGCCATTCGCCTGATTGCGGATGATCACCTGTTCGGGATCTTCGGCATCTGGATGCGCCACCCAGACCCCGCCCAGCGAGGGGCGCCCATCCCAAAGACCCGCTTCGGTCACCTGAAACACCTCCGGTGCCTCCACCTCGCGTTCGACCAGGCGGGTGCTGCTGGAGGGGGTGACGGCGCCGTCTCCCTGTGGCTTTGGTTTCAGGAAGGCCAATCCGGGGCCTTCTTCGCAGGCGCCGAGGATCATCAGCCCGGTCAGTGCCGCCGCAAGCCGTCGGCCCCGGCGCGAAGACCCTTGGCCTTTGGCGCTGTGTTTGCTTGTCGACATAGCGTGAACCATGTGTGCTTCCTTGCCCGTATCTGACGGCGCTTTGCGCCTTCTTATGCGCGCTGTCCTGCGCTCCGTGCCGATTGCTTCGGCGTCAGCTGTTCCTGTACCGGTTGTTCCGGCGCCCTTATGATGGGCGCAGCATAGCCGCCACGCCAACGCAAGGAAACCCTGCCACAGCGCGCTCGGCAAGTTTTCGGCGATCCCGGTTCCCTGTGGCAGCCCGTCATACCCAGCACCCGGCGCTAGGTATCCGGGACCGGTGGCGGGCACCGTGAAACGGAATAGGATGCAATTCCCTCTTGCCAGACGGGCAACCAGCGCCTAAACCCGGCGCCGACCGGGGAGGTGGCAGAGTGGTCGAATGCGGCGGTCTTGAAAACCGTTGAACGTGAGAGCGTTCCCAGGGTTCGAATCCCTGTCTCCCCGCCACTACAGCCGCCCCAAGTCCTGACGCATGGTCATTGCCACGGGCAAGACTGGGCATCTGCTCAGTAGCTCTTAGTCCCGCCGCAGCAGATAGATATCCATGATCCAGCCATGATCCGTGCGTGCCTTTGCGCGGGTCTCGATGATCTGATCGCTGACCTCTTCCAACCCGCCGGAGATCGAAATCTCGTTTTCCATACCGGCATAGGCCGTCCACCAGATCTGGAGGCCTGCGGGATCAAGCGAGCGGAACGAACAGGCGCCATCCAGCATCACCACCAGCGTCTCGGTCCCCTCCGGCCAGCCCGCATCGCGCAGCTGCCGCCCGGTGGTGATGGTGAAGGGGCCGTTGATGGTATTGATCGGGATCGCATGCGCCGCCGTCAGCGCCTGAATGGAGGTGATGCCGGGAATGACGCGCAGGGCAATCTTGGCCCTCGTCTTTAGCCGGTCAGCAATGCGCATCGTGCTGTCATAAAGCGACGGATCCCCCCAGACCAGAAACCCAACCGCGCCACCTTCCGGCAGGTGGGCGGTGATCGTCTGCCACCAGATCTCAGCAATCGCGTCATGCCAGTCATCGACCCGCTGACGATAATCCTGCGTCGCCTCATTCCGCACCGGTAGGTCGAATTCCACGATGCGGGGCGCGGGGTGGTCCGGGTCGCCCTCGCGGATCGCTGCGGCGCAGATGGCTTGGCGCAACCCCGCCAGATCATCCTTCCCGGCGCCCTTATTGGGGATCAGGATCAGATCCTGCGCATTCAGCGCCTCCACCGCCTGCAAGGTCAGATGCTGCGGGTTGCCGGTGCCGATGCCAATCAGGGTAAGGTCAATCATTGCGGCCCTTTCAAATAAAGACACGGCCCCGAAGGCGGGGCCGTGCCGGTTCAGTCATGTGCCAAGGATCAGGCGTTGTTGTAAAGACGCGGTGTCACCAGCGCGCTGCCGTTGAGACCACGCAGGGCCTTTGCACCGGCCAGAACCGCCAGATCGGCAATCGGCTCAATCAGCACCACCAGCATATAGGCACCACCAAAGGTCAGCACGGAAGTTACCGTTTCGCCACCAAACCCCTGACCGTAGAAGGCCCAGAATGCCACCCAGGCCACCACGCCGCCCTGATAAGCGGTGCTCAGCGCCAGCGCTTGGCTGTACTTGAGGTCGACATAGGCGGTGCCCGGCGCGATGATACGGGCGGCCAGCGCTTGCAGGGCAAACAGTGGCACCAAGAGGGTGGTCAGATTGATGAAATACATCGGCAGATCAAACGGCGCAAAGAACACGCCCTGGATCAGCAGACCCGCCGCCAAACCAAAGGCCGCAGGCGCGGCCCCTAGGATCAGGAACAGCGTCGAGCCGAGAATGAAATGCACCTCTGAGACGCCAACCGGGAAATGCGGCAGCACCTCGAAAAACAGGAACACGCCCACGGTCGCGATCATGGCGCGCAGGGCATAGGATACGATATTGGTCTTTTTCAGGTCCGCAAAGGTTTCCTTGGCGGCATAAGTCGCAGCGCCAGCTGCGGTGGCATAAGACAAGCCGATTTTGGTGGCATCAACGATGCCTGGTTCGATATGCATTACTGTCTCCTCTCCGTCTCACCCGACGGGTTGATTATGTGGCATGGCCGGTCTCCTGACTCGCGGGTCGCTGCTTGCTCTCCCCCTTCCCAGCCCGTTGGCCAGTGGGTGTTGGAAAGCTGCTCGCCGCTCACAGTCGCGGGGGCGGTTGAGGCTTCGGTGCCGCGATTGGGTCCACCGTTCCTCATTCCCGTTTCAGTCCTGACGCTTAGCGCCGTTGGAACACCATATGCCGCCTATGTGCCCGCTGGCGCCTGACTCGGTCAAGTTTGAATCCGGCTCCGCAAGAGATGTTAGCGACGCGCCCTTGGGTCAGCGGGACCCTGCGCGCACCACAGCAGGACATCCCATCCGCACAGCGCAGACAGGAGCATCACAGAGGGCGCAGCACCCGCACAGGCGAGCAGAGGGTCTGACGCGTATCGCGGCCGACCGCCTGATGCGGATCAGCCGGTCTCGGGGGCACCCAACCCGGCGTGGGCCGGATCTGCGGGCTGATCTGCCAGCGGGCCATAGAGGATCAGCACCGGCGCGGTGGTCCGCATCGCCCGCAATGCGGCCGGCAGATCCCCCACTGTATGGCAATGCAGCTCCTGCTCCGGTGTCGACACCCCCAGCGCCACCAGCGCATGTGTCTGGGGCGGCAACCCCGCCTCCATCAGCTTTTCCGCCAGCGCCGCAAAGGTGCTCTTGCCCATGTAGACAACCGTTGTGGCCTCACCATCGGCAAGGGCGGCCATATTCAGATTGTCCGGCAGGCCACCGGTGACGTCATGGCCGGTAATGAACTGCAGCCGCCGCGCCGTCATGCGCCGGGTCAGCGGGATGTTCGCCGCCGCCGCCGCCGCCGAGGCGGCCGTGACGCCGGGCACAATCTCAAACCCGATCCCGGCCTGCCGCAGCGCGGTGATCTCTTCTTCCAACCGGCCAAACACACCGGAATCCCCGGATTTCAGCCGCACCACATGCAGGCCACTCTGGGCGTAATCGACCAGCAGCCGGCTCACATGGTCCTGCTTGGGGGAGGGGCGGCCCGCCCGTTTGCCCACGCCCACCAGATCGGCGTCCGCGCGGGCATGTGTCAGGATCGGCCCGGAGGACAGATCGTCAAACAGCACCGCATCCGCCGCCTCCAGCCGCTTCACCGCCTTCACGGTCAGCAGCTCCGGATCGCCGGGGCCAGAGGACACAAAGGAGACAAAGCCGCTCATCCCTGCTCTCCGGTGATCAGATGGAAGAAGGTGCCGGTGACATGGCCCTTGATGGAACCAGTCTCTGGCACCGGGTTGCCGTCAGCGTCCATGACATTGGCCAGCGGCGCGTCGGGTTCTTCCAGAATGGTGGAATAATGGAATTCATGCCCGCGCAACGCCGTGCCTGCCTCAAAGCCGGGCATCCCCGCCTGCAGAATGGCGCGGCGGTAGCCGAGGTGGAATTTGCGCTTCTCGTAAGAGGTCACGAGGCCCAGCAGCCCCAGCATCTGGTGGCGGGTGCCCGCCTTGTCGATCAGTGCCTCCCCCAGCGCCATATAGCCGCCGCACTCACCATGCACCGGCTTGGTCTCGGCATGTTTGCGAACGCCCGCGCGGAAGGTCTCCGCCGCCGCCAGCGTGCCGCCATGCAGCTCAGGGTAGCCACCGGGCAGCCAGACCAGATCGGCGTCCGCCGCCGGGGCCTCATCCGCCAGCGGCGAGAACGGCAGGATCTCTGCCCCCGCCGCGCGCCAGCCGGTCAGAAGATGCGGATAGGTGAAGGAAAACGCCGCATCCCGCGCCAGTGCAATCCGCTGGGCGGGCGGCGTGGGCAAGCTGGCAGCCGCAGGGGCCGCCCCCGACAGTGCCGCCGATTTGATCGCCTCCATATCCACATGCTCACGCAGGAAGGACGCATAGCCTGCAATCGCGGCTTCCAGATCCGGATGTTCCACCGCCTGAATGAGGCCCAGATGCCGCTCTGGCAGCGCCAGATCGCCACGCCGGGGCAGGGAACCCAGCACCTTGATCCCGGCCTTCTCCATGCCCAATCGCGTCAGCCGCTCATGCCGCGGGCTGGCAACCCGGTTCAGAATGACCCCGGCAAAAGGCAGGTCAGGATCATAGTTCTTGAACCCCAGCGCCGTGGCCGCCGCCGATTGCGCCTGACCGCCCACATCAACCACCAGCACGACCGGCCAGCCCATGCGCTTGGCGGTCTCGGCAGAGGAACCAAAGCCCGACTGCCCGCGTGTCGCTACCCCGTCATACAGCCCCATGGAGCCTTCGCCGATGCAGATTTCCGCGCCTGCCGCCTGTCCGGTGACCGCATCCAAGAGGCCTGCGTCCATCGCCCAGGTGTCGAGGTTGAAACTGGGCCGTTTCGCTGCTGCCAGATGAAACGCCGGGTCGATGTAATCCGGCCCGCTCTTGTAGGGCTGCACCACAAGGCCATCCTCAGCGAGCGCCCGCAGCAGGCCCAGCATCACGGTGGTTTTGCCGGTGCCCGAGGAGGGCGCGGAAATCATCAGTCCGGGAGGGGTCATATCAGTCATCGCCATGGCTCCAGCTGGACCATGGGCTGTCGGCGCTTTGCGGCCGGTAGCGGCGGTCGTAATCGGCAGAGTAGAGGCAGCTTTCGTCAAAGCCTTCGCCCTTCAGCACCGGCCCCACCAGAATGAGCGCCGTGCGGGAGATCTTCTCGTCCAGCGAGTCCTTGAGTGTCTCCAGCGTGGCGCGGTGGATCTGCTGATCCGGCCAGCTGGCGCGGTACACCACCGCCACCGGGCAATCTGCGCCATAATGGGGCGTGAGGCTCTCGACCACATGATCCAGATTGCCGATAGACAGATGGATCGCCAGCGTGGCGCCGGTCTTGGCAAAATTCTCCAGCGATTCACCTTCCGGCATTGAGGACGCCCGCCCCGGCGTACGGGTCAGCACTACCGACTGGCCAAGGCCGGGCAGGGTCAGCTCGGTCCCCAGCGCCGCCGCAGCAGCGGCAAAGGACGGCACCCCGGGGGTGACTGATACCGGAATGCCCTCGGCTTTCAGGCGGCGCAGCTGCTCGCCCATCGCCGACCACACTGACAGATCGCCCGAATGCAGGCGGGCGACGTCCTGACCAGCCTCATGCGCCGCCTTGATCTCACCCACGATGGCCTCCAGATCCATCGCCGCCGTGTTGATAATCTTGGCATCCGCCGGGCAGTGGCTCAGGATTTCCTCCGGCACTAGCGAACCGGCATAGAGGCACACCGGGCAGGACGCGATGATGTCGCGCCCGCGCAGGGTCAGAAGGTCGGCAGCGCCCGGTCCGGCGCCAATGAAGTGAACGGTCATGGCTCAAGTCTTTCTGCTATGGCCGCGGTGGCAAGCCCATCCGCGGTGACAACTCTCGGGGCCAGAAGACGCGCCCGCGCCCCCGGTGTCCCATGGCGCGCGCCCGCCAGCGCCGCGGCTTCCGCCAGCGACCCAGTGCCGAACCGCGCCTTGATCCGGGGCGAGCAGGTCAAGGTCTGCTCCCCGGCAATATCCTGTTCCGGCAGCGCAATCACCGGCAGGCCGATGCTGCGCGCAAAGTCCTGCATGGCAGGCGCTGCAGCCTTTTCCGCGACAGAGGCCAGCGCATCCACACGCTGGCCAGTCAGCGCCAAAGCCGCCTGCAAATCCGCCGCCGTTGCAGAGGCTCGAAATCCGATCCCTGCCACTTTCATCGCGTGACGCTCCACTGAATGACAGGCCGCGCGCGCCGCCAGTCGCGCATGGAGCCCAGGGGTCCGGCTTCGGCGATCTCTGCCTTCAGCAGGTGTCCGCCATACGTCGCATGGGCCTGCATCAGCAGGGTTTCTGTTTCCAGGGTGACGCCATTGGCCACCAGCCGCGTGCCCTCGGGTAGGATGTCCCACAGGTGGTCCAGCAGCGCCTGCGAGCCGCCACCGCCGATAAATACACAATCGGGCAGCGGCTGGTCCTTCAGCACATCGGGCGCTTTGCCCAGCACGGCCTGCATCCGGTGGTCCAGCCCGAAGGCTGCCGCATTGGCGCGGATGTTTGCCAGCCGACTCTCGCGCGGCTCGAACGTGACGGCCTGCGCCCCCTGTGCCGCCAGACACCACTCGACAGAGATTGAACCAGAGCCGCCGCCGATATCCCACAGCAGCTCGCCCATGCGCGGTGCCAGGGCCGACAAGGTCAGTGCCCGAATCGGCCGCTTGGTGATCTGCCCGTCGCTGGCAAAGAGATCATCCGCCAGCCCGGACGCCTGCGGCAGACCCTTGCGGCCCGCTGCCTCAACCGCCACGGCAACAGGGGCCTGAATGTCTTGCAGGTCAAAATCTTGTGCCGCTGAAGACCGCACCCTCTGACGCGGCCCGCCAAGGCATTCCATCACGGTCAGTCTTGACGCTCCGAACCCTTCAGCGGTCAGCCATTCCGCCAGCTCTGCCGGTGCCGCCCCGTCCCGCAGGGTGCAGATCACCCGCACACCCTTGCCCAACAGTGGTCGCAGCCGCGCATAGGGGGCTGCATGCAGGCCAAGGCAAAGAACCTCCTCCAGCTTCCAGCCCAGCCGGTTCGCCGCCAGCGCAAAACACGCGGGCGCCGGGTGCGACACCCATTCACCCGCTTCAAGATCCCGCATCAGCGAGCCGCCCGCGCCGTGCCAGAACGGATCACCTGAGGCCAAAACCACTACGCGCCGCCCGCGCATCGCCAGCACCGGTTCAGTGGAAAACGGCACCGGCCAGGGCTGCCCCTTGCCGCCAGCACCAGCCAATTCCAGATGCCGGGGCCCGCCGAAAATAACCTCGGCCTCCACCAGCGCCTTCCGGCTTGCATCACTCAGGCCTTCCAGTCCATTTTCGCCCAGACCAATGATTGTGAGCCAGTGTTTGGAAAGGCCATCAGACATGACACGCATCCTTCTTCTGGGCGGCACCACCGAGGCCTCCAACCTGGCCAAAACCCTGGCCGAGGCGGGCGCAGATGCGGTGTTTTCCTACGCTGGCCGCACCGCCAAGCCGGTCCGCCAGCCGCTGCCAACCCGTGTGGGCGGCTTTGGCGGTGTGGACGGACTGGCGGCCTATCTGCTGGCCGAAGCCATCACCCATGTGATCGATGCGACCCACCCGTTTGCCGCGCAGATGAGCACCAACGCGGTGCAGGCCTGCAAGTCGGTGGGGGTGCCGATCTGCGCCTTTGAACGCCCGGCCTGGCAGGCGGGCGAAGGCGACCAATGGGTTCACGCGGACAGCATTGAAGGCGCGGTGGACGCTCTGCCCGAGGCCCCCGCACGGGTGTTCCTGGCCATCGGCAAACAGAACCTCGCCCAATTCGCCGCCAAGCCCCAGCACCACTACCTCTTGCGGCTGGTGGACAAACCCGAGGCCCCTCTGCCTTTGCCGCACGCCACGGTCGAAATCGCCCGTGGCCCGTTTGACATCGCGGGTGACACCGCCCTGATGCGGCGCCACGGCATCACCCATGTGGTGGCCAAGAACGCCGGCGGAACTGGTGCCGCGGCCAAACTCACTGCCGCGCGCACGCTCGGCCTGCCGGTCATCATGATCGGCAGACCCAAGGTGCCCGAGCGGCCCGTCCTGGGCAGCGTGGCAGAGGTTATGGCCTGGATTGCTCATCCTTCGGCAGCGTAGCGGGGGGTGTAGACGTAATTGCCAATGCGCCGCGTGTCGCGGTTGCCAACAATCACCACGGTGCGCATATCGGCCATCTCAGGCGTTGCGTCCTTCAGCGGCAGGGTCAGCAGCTCTTGTCCCGGCTTGGTCACGTCACGGGCAAAGGTGATCAGCGTGTCCCGGCCGCAGGCCTCCCGCAGGATGTCCAAAGCACGGGCAAACTGATGCGGCCGCGACTTGGAGCGCGGGTTGTAAAACGCCATCGCCAGCCCGGCCTCGCCCACCAGCTGCAGGCGCTTTTCAATGAGGCTCCAGGGTTTCAGGTTGTCGCTGAGATTGATGGCGGCAAAATCATGCCCTAGCGGCGCGCCGATGGCGGCAGCAGCGGCCAGCATCGCGGTGATGCCGGGTAGTACCTTGATCTCCAGATCCAGCCATTCGGGATGGGTTTCGGCATTGTTTTCAAGCGCTTCGAACACGGCAGAGGCCATGGCAAACACGCCGGGATCACCCGAGGAGACCACCACAACCCGCTTGCCGGCGGCGGCCATTTCCAGCGCATGGGCGGCGCGGTCGACCTCGACCCGGTTGTCGCTGGCGTGCAGGGTCAGCCCCTCACGCGGCGCGATGCGTTTGACATAGGGAATATAGCCAACGATATCAGTAGCTTCGTCAATCACGTCGCGGACTTCCTGCGTCACCAGCGCGTCGCTTCCGGGGCCGAGGCCGGCAATCACCACCCAGCCATTTCCTGTGTTGCTCATGGCCGACGCCCCTGTCCGTGCACCAATACGATGGAGAAGTAAGGCACCTCGCCCTCGATCTCCGACAGTTTCTGCACGCTCTGCCCCGGCATGGTGCCGCGTTCCACGAGCCATGCGTCATCGGCGCGGCCCGCGCGTTCCAGCGCGCGGCGCAGCTTGGGCAGGTTGCGGCCGATCTTCATGACGACCAGCGCGTCGGTTTCCGCTGCGCGTTTGGCCAGCTCATCCTCGCTGAGGGTGGCCATGGCCACGGTCAGAACATCGTCCCCCCAGGTGATCGGCTGGCCGGAGGCGGTCCAGCAGCCGGACATGCCGGTGATGCCCGGAATGATCTCCTGCTCCGCACGGCCCTGCAGGCGGGTATAAAGGTGCATGTAGGAGCCATAAAGGAACGGGTCGCCTTCGCAGAGCACCACCACGTCCTCATCCTTGGCGATCTCGGCCAGGGTATCGGCCCACTGGTCATAGAATTCCGCCAGCACCCGGTTGTACTCGGGGTCCGAGAAATGGATCTCGGTCGTGACCGGATATTCCATCGCGTGTTCGGTGACGTCCTCGGCCAGCATCCCGTCCACGATCGCGCGGGCCTGGCCCTTGCGGCCGGCCTTGCGGAAATAGGCGATGTGACGCGCGCCTGTGATCATCCGGTGCGACCGCACGCTCATCAAATCGGGATCACCGGGGCCGAGCCCTGCGCAGAAGACAGTACCCATGGTTATTCTTTCCAGCTCGCCAGCGCGTTGACCGCAGCCACCGTGATGGCGGAGCCACCCAGACGGCCCTTCACGATCATCGACGGTACCGGCAGGTCTTCCATCAGCGCGTCCTTGGATTCCATCGCGCCGACAAAACCCACCGGGCAACCGATGATGGCGGCGGGGCGGGGGCACGCGGGGTCTTGCAGCATATTCAGCAGGTGGAACAGCGCGGTGGGGGCGTTGCCGATAGCCACGACAGCGCCTTCCAGTTTCGGGCGCCACAGCTCCAGCGCCGCTGCCGAACGGGTGTTGGACATTTCCTTGGCCATATCCGGCACTTTCGGGTCGCGCAGGGTGCAGATCACCTCGTTGTCCACAGGCAGGCGCGGGCGGGTGATGCCTTCGCTCACCATATAGGCGTCACACAGGATCGGCGCGCCGTTGGCAAGCGCTGCGCGGGCGGTCTCGGCCATGCCATCGGAAAACCGCACGTACTCTTCCAGCCCCACCATACCGGCGGCGTGGATCATGCGCACGACGACGCTTTCCTCGTCCTTGTTGAAGCGCGCCAGATCGGCCTCGCGGCGAATGGTGGCAAAGCTTTCGGCATAGATCGCGGCGCCGTTGGTCTCATAGGTGTGGAGCATGTCAGCTGCCCTCTGTCAGTAGGTCGGGAGTGGCGCGCAACGCGGCGGCGCTCAGGGAGGTGTTTAGCGGGTGATCGGCGGCAGTGCCATTGCAGATCAGGTCGAATGTATCCGCGCCGGTGGCCGTCAGGACCAGATCGGCCGGGCGGGGATGGGCGCAGCCCTTGGTGCAGCCGGAAATATGCAGGTGTTGACCCGCAGGGACCGCAGCGGCCAGATCGCGGGCCAGATCGCGCGTCACCGCGCGCGCCTGCGGGCAGCCGGGCGCGCCGGTGCAGGCGCTCACACGCAGGCGGGGATCCGTGGCGTCCAGGATCAGGCCGGGCAGGGGCGGCAGGCTGTCGATGCCTTCCACCAGCAGCATCCGCCAGGGGGTCAGCCGCAGCACGCCGTGACCGGCAAGTTTGGCCAGCGTGTGGGCAGGCATCTGGCCGAATTCCAGCGCCACCAACAGGCCAAAGGCGGTTGCACCCGGTCGCTGTGGTGCAAGCCGCGTTGCGCCGGGGGCGGGGGCGGCATGCGCTGCGGGGGGCGCGCGGCGCGCCATCAACTGGTGCATTCTGCCACGTCCCTCAGTCGCGCCGCCCTGATCGAGAAACCAGCGGGCCAGGGCGAGCGCCTCGCCAGCGGCTGCTTCTGCCGTCACTGGCAGGCCGGTGTCTGCCCCATCGGCCCGCAGGAGCAGCCCGTCCGGGCCGCGCTCAATACGGATATCGGCAGCGGTATCAGTCAGGACCGGAGCCGCGCCGCAATCCACCGCGAAGCCGAATTTTCCGGGCAACTTCAGATCCGTCGCCTCTGTCAGCGCGGCGGCCAGATCCAGCGCAATCTGGTGGCTTACATCCCCCGCCTGCCAGAAGGGCGTCAGGGTGATATTGCGCCGCGCCTCGGCACCCGCGTCCTCATCCAGCAGATCGAGATCACGCAACCCGGCGATCAGTGCCGCGTGGGCCTCTTCACGGATGCCGCGCAGCTGCAGGTTGGCGCGCGCCGAAATATCAACCAGACCCGAGCCATGCGCCTGCGAGAGAGTGGCCAGACCCCGCGCCTGTGCCGGGCTGAGCTGCCCCAAAGGCGCGCGCACCCGCACCACCAGCCCGTCACCCGACATCATCGGGCGCAGCGCACCGGGGCACCAGCCATAGACTTTGGGTGTGGCGGCGGCGCTCACACCGCCCCCTCCAGTTCGGCCATGATCGAGTTGCGCCGGGTGCTCCAGAGACCTGCATCGTGCAAGGCGCGGAAGCGGTCGCGCATGGCGGCAAGGGCGTCGGGGTTTTCGCGGCTCATGAACTCAACCAGATCCTCGCGGCCCAAAGTGGCCTCGAAGTAGAGATCAAAGAGATGCGGCTGCACCACCTGCGCCAGATGCGCGAAGGCGGCCATGTGATCCAGCGTCGCTGCCACCTCAGCCGCGCCGCGAAAGCCGTGGTTCATCATCGAGGTGGCCCAGTCGGGATTTGCGGCGCGGGCGCGGGTGACGCGGGCGATCTCCTCGCCCAAGCTGCGCGCCTGCGGTTTGTCGGGGCGGGTTGCGTCCATGTGGTAGAGCGCCGGTGCCTCTTGGCCGATCCGCGCCATGGCAGCGGCAAATCCCGCCTCATGGGCGGCATAATCCGAGGCCACCAGCAGATCGGTTTCCGGCAGGTCCTGAAGATGTACGAAACTGTCCGTGGTTTGCAGCCGGGCCTCCAGCGCCTCGCGGGCATCGTGGATATCGCCTTTGGCGTCGATTGCGTGCGAAGATGCATTGAGCCAGGCCTCGCCCGCGGCCTGCCGGGCTTCGTCGGTGTAATCGTCCAGATGCGGGGTCATGGACAGGCCGTATTGGCCCGGTTTTGGGCCAAAGACGCGGGGTGTTTCGGTCAGATAGGGGTTGTCTGCGCCGCTCTCTTCGCGGGCGGCCAGCGCGCCTGCGGCGGCCTCGAACATCTGGGCAAGGCCGGGGAAGACATCGCGAAACAGGCCCGACACCCGGAGCGTCACATCGATGCGCGGACGGTTCAGCATCGTGAGCGGCAGTACCTCAAACCCGGAGACGCGTTCAGAACCTTCGTCCCATTTGGGAGCCAGCCCGGCAAGATGCAGCGCCATGGCAAACTCCTCACCGGCGGTGCGCATGGTGGCAGAGCCCCAGAGATCAATCACCAGCCCTTTGGGCCAGTCGCCGTGGTCCTGAAGGTGGCGGCGCAGCAGCTCTTCCGCCAGTTTGACGCCTTGGGCATGCGCGGCCCGCGAGGGCACCGCGCGGGGATCCGTGGTAAAGAGGTTGCGCCCGGTCGGGATCACATCTGCGCGGCCCCGGAAGGGTGATCCAGAGGGGCCGGGGGCGACCATCTGGCCATTGAGGGCCGCGATCAGACCGGCGCGTTCGTTCACCCCACATTGGCCGGTGCCAAAGATATGCAGCCCCTCGCCATATTGGCTTTCCTTGATGTCGCAGACAAAGGCGTCGATCCGGGTGATCGCCTCGGCGGCGCAGCTGTCCGGGGTGAGGCCCAGATCCGCTTCCACACCGGTGCCCTGTGCCTCGGCGCGGATGTCATCGATCAGCCGGTCGCGGCGGGCGGGGTCCAGACCGTCGGCGGTGGAATATTCATCGAGCAGGCTTTCGAGCCGCGCCATGCCGTCGGGCAGATTGGTCTGCGCCAGCGGCGGTGGCAGATGGCCGAGGGTGACGGCCCCGATGCGCCGTTTGGCCTGGGCCGCCTCACCGGGGTCATTGACGATAAACGGATAGGCAACCGGCAGCGGGCCGGTCAGCACCTCCGGCCAGCAGGCCGCCGAAAGCGCCACGGATTTGCCCGGCAGCCACTCCAGCGTGCCATGGGCGCCGATGTGCACAAGGGCATCGGCCTGCGCCCGCAGCCACATGTAAAACGCCACATAGGCATGGCGCGGGGTGCGGTCGAGGTCGTGGTAATCGTCGACGCGGGTCTTCACCTCGCCGCGCTCCGGTTGCAGGGCGATCAGCGCGTTGCCTGCGTGCAAGGCCTTGAAATGAAACGCCCCCTCATGGCAATCGGGATCGTCTTCCGGCTGGCCCCAGGCCTCGGTCAATGTTTGCTGCAACGCCTGCGGCAGGGCAGACAAAGCCGCATGATAATCGGCGAGGGGGACGCTCTGCCTTTCCTCCATCAGGCGCAAGCCGGTGCTCTCCAGCGGTTCCACGGCATACCCCTGATCCCAAAGCTCGCGCAGGATTTCATCGCAGGAAGCCAGCGCATCCAGACCCACCGCATGGGCCAGATTGTGATCTCGTCCCGGATAGGTCGACAGCACCAGCGCCAGACGTTTCTCTGGATTGGGCAGGCGGGACAGATGCAGCCAGCCTTCGATCCGGTCCACCGCGGCCTTTACCCGGTCCATATCGGCGCGATGGGCAAAACGGGAATATTGCAGGTCGGGGTCTTTTTTGCCCGGCGCCTTGAAGCTGACCAGCCCGGCAAAAATTCGTCCGTCCACCTCGGGCAGCACCACATGCATCGCCAGATCGGCGGGGGACAGGCCGCGATCGGCCTCAGCCCAGTCTTTGCGCCGCGCGGTCGACAGGGCCACCTGAAACACCGGGCAGCCGGTGGTCGACAGCGGCGAGACGCTGCCGTCGCTGCCCTGCGCGGAGAATGCAGTGGCGTTGATGATCGCAGCCGGGGCCAGATCGGGCAGGGCGCTGCGCAGCCAGTCGGCGGCCTCCGGTGCCTTGAGGCTGGCGGCAAAGACGCCATAGGCGGCGTAGCCCCGTCCGCGCAGCTCACCGATCAGCGCATCCACCGGCGCGGTGTCGGCGGCGGTCAGATAGGAGCGATAGAAGCTGACCAGAACCAGCGGTTTTTCCGACGCAGGCAGATCTGCCAGCACCCCGCGATCCGGGTCGTAATAGCCATATTGCGGCACCGATTTCAGCCCTGCCACCGGACCGGCATAGAGCCCCGCCGCCAGCGACAGCTGCGCCAATGCGGCCTGTGCGGCGACAGCGCCGCCGGTGTCGCAGAGATGCTGCAGACGGCGCAGGGTAGAAACCGGCAGGGTCGACAGCTCATCCAGACGCGGATCTTCGCGCCCGTCCGCAGGCAGGATCGCCAGCGCGATGCCTTTGCGGCGGGCCAGATCCTGCAGGGTGGCAAGCCCGTAGGACCAGTAGCTTTCCCCGCCGATAAGACGCACGAGGACGCCCTTGGCGCCCTCCAGTGTCTGCTCGGCGTAGACGTCCACCGACAGCGGGTGCTTCAGCGCCACCAGATTGGCGAGCCGCAGTGTGGGCAGCCGGTCCTTGCCGCGATGCCAGCCCGCCGCAAAGGCCCCGAGATCGCTGTCGGAAAACGACAGCACCACAAGGTCCGCAGGCGTCTGCCCGAGGTCCTGCGGGGTATCACTCTCGTCAAGGCCGTGGCTTTCGCGGAAGACGACATGCATAGGTCAGGCCCTTTCAGAAAGAAGAGCGGAGGGCAGCGCCCGGCCTCGGGAGGAAGCGAAGCGCCCTCCCGTGGGGGAGGTCGGGCGCTGCCCGGCGTTGCCGCCGGGCGAAACTGTTGAAGTTTCGCCTTGGCGCATCAGCTTCAGGCCCCCAGCTCGGCGCGGATCGCCTCGGCGTCGATATTGTCATGCTCGGCGATGACCACGAGAACGGTCTTGCGCGCCTGTGCGCCCCAGGGCTGATCATATTGCGCGCGCAGGCGTTCACCCACGGCCTGAACGAGCATCCGCATCGGTTTTCCTTCCACCGCAACATAGCCTTTGACGCGCAGGATATTGCGCTCGCGGGCGAGTTTCACGATGGCATCCTGCAACAGTTGCGGATCGGAGACTTCGCCCATTTCGACCACGATTGTATCAAAATCGTCATGGCTGTGGTCATGATCATGATGGTGGTCGTGATCGTGGTCATGATCATCGTCGTGATGATGGTGGTGTTCGTGATGCGAGGGGCGCGCGTCCAGATCATCTTCGGCGGCGGCCTCAAGCCCCAGAATGACGCGCGGGTCGATCACGCCTTCGGACATCGACAGGATCGGCAATTTGCGCGGCGCTTCCGCCTCGATCATGCTGCGGGCCTTGTCCAGACCGTCCTCACCGGCAAGATCAGCCTTGGACAACAGGATGATATCGGCGCAGGAGATCTGATCCTTGAACAGTTCCGACAGTGGGGTTTCGTGGTCGATGCCTTCATCGGCCTCGCGCTGGGCCTGCACGGCCTCCAGATCGGTGGCGAACTGGCCCTTGGCGACGGCTTCGGCGTCGGCCAGTGCGACCACGCCATCGACGGTGATGCGTGAGCGGATCGCGGGCCAGTCAAACGCCTTCAGCAGGGGTTTCGGCAGCGCCAGACCGGAGGTCTCGATCACGATGTGATCGGGTTTTTCCGGCAGGTCCATCAGCTGTTCGATGGTCGGGATGAAATCATCGGCGACGGTGCAGCAGATACAGCCATTGGCCAGCTCCATGATGTTTTCTGCCGGGCAGTTTTCATCGGCGCAGGATTTCAGGATTTCGCCGTCCACCCCGGCGGTGCCAAATTCATTGACGACCACGGCCAGACGTTTGCCCTGCGGGTTCTGCATCAGATGGCGGATCAGGGTGGTTTTGCCCGCACCAAGGAAGCCGGTGATGACGGTGACGGGGATTTTATTCAGGTCGCTCATGGGGTTAATCCTTGGACAACGAAGGGGGAGTGGAAGGCGCCGCCACAGGTGCAGGCGGGATGCGGGCAATGGATTGCTTGCGGAACACCACAGGGCGTTCGCGCCAGGGCACCAGACCATCCGTGGTGGCGGCATAGGCGGCAGCGCCGGTCAGGATGTCGGGCACATGTTCGTCGGGATCAAGATCGCCGTAGATGTAGCTCCAGCGGGCATCGCCGCCGCTCAGCACCATGGAACAACCGCGGGTGCAGGCCGACAGGCATTCAACACCGCGCACATTGACACCCTCGGGCAGGTCGGCCGCCTGCAGGGCGGACAGCATTTGCGCACCGGGGCGCGGGGCCTCCGGGTCGGTCACCTCGCCGCGACGGCAGGTGGTGCAGATCGTCAGTGTTACCTCGGCCATGAGCGCCCTTCACTTGGTTTCAGCGAGGGGGCTGCGGGCCAGCGGGGGCGCGAAGGTCGCGCGGGGATCCCTGCCGGTCGCGGAACACCCCGTCCGCCCGTTGCGTTTCTTGCGCTGGCAGGTCTCCCGGCTTGCGGATGCCAAGGCCTGGGGCCTTGACGGTCATCCGGCCTTCCCGAGTTTCCTCAGTGGCATCGGAGACCTCTCCGGTCACGGTCGCGGGGGCGGCTGTGCTTGGTTTGGCCCGGATGGCCCAACTGTCACATTCCCTCTTCGCCTGCCAAATGGCAGGAACCAACAAAACCCCCTTGCGCCATTGCCCCTGTCTTTGTCAAGACATGGGCGAACCACTAGGAGAGCCCCGATGAGCGATAAGTCCGAGACCGACATTTCCGAAGCAGAAGCGGCACGCCACGCGGCGAAGATGGCCAAGAAGAAGGCCGCGCGCGACCGCATGATGCAGAACAAGGATGGTGAGAAAGGGCTGATCATCGTCCACACCGGCCCGGGCAAGGGCAAATCCAGCTCTGGCTTTGGCATGATCATGCGCTGCATCGCCCATGGTATGCCCTCGGCCGTGGTGCAGTTTATCAAGGGCGCCTGGCAGACCGGAGAACGCACGCTGATTGAAGAGAATTTTTCCGACTTGTGCCAGTTTTACGCGATGGGCGAAGGCTTTACCTGGGAAACACAGGACAAGGCCCGCGATATTGCCGCCGCGCAAAAGGGCTGGGAAAAGGCCAAGGAGATGATCCGCGACGAGCGCAATACCATGGTGCTCTTGGATGAGATCAACATCGCCCTGCGCTACGACTATATCGACATCGCCGATGTGGTGGAGTTTCTGGAAACCGAAAAACCGCCGATGACCCATGTTGTGCTGACCGGCCGCAACGCCAAGGAAGAGCTGATCGAAATCGCCGATCTGGTCACCGAGATGGGGCAGATCAAACACCCCTTCCGTGACGGCATCAAAGCCCAGAAGGGCGTGGAATTCTGATCGCTTGTGACGATTTGAGATGGAGCGCCCCCGCTATCCATTGCGGGGGCGTTCCGCCGAAACTGCGCGGTCTGACTGGTCGCGAAATTCTGAGCGCTTACGGCAGGTCATAAAGCCCGAGGGCGTTCCCGTCAGGGTCGGTAAACTCTGAATAGGTCACGACATCTGGAATTTGAATGGCGGCGCCGGTATCAATGCCAGCGTCAGCCCATTTGGCCTGAGAGGCGGCCATATCCTCCACCAGAAATCGGACGACAGTCCCGGACGGCTGGGGATTTTCGGTTTCGAAGATCTGATACCACGTATCGGGCGCCACCTTGAATTCGACAACGCCGGGAACGGGCTTTAGCACCTCAACCTCAGGGCCAAATAGGGTGAGATACCACGCTTCTGCATCGGTGATCGAGGCCACAGGAACGCCGACGGTGATCTCCTTGAAAGGGTCAGCGGAGGCGACACCAGCTGCAAGCAGCAGGGCGAGGGATGTTGTGCAGACACGGCGCATCGTTATGAGCCACCGGTCAGATCTTCGGCCAGCATCATCGCGTTGCCGTCAGGATCATAGAAGGTCGCTGTTTTGACCATGCCTTCGACGACATCGGTTTCACCGTCAAATTTCACCTTGGCCTGTTCCAGTTTCTGCCGCGCCGTATCCAGATCTGCGATGCCGAAGACGGGAACGCAGTTGCCGGGGGCGGGTTTGGTATGTTCTCCCAGACCGATTGTGACGCCGGATGTCTTGGTCTGCAGCTCCGACCAACCGGCCTCATCCGCGTGGTAGATCGTGTCAAACCCAAGCATGGTTTTGAACCAATCCGCAGTTGCGTGGCGATCCTTGACCGAAAACGAGATTGTGATGGTGTCTTCCACTGAAACAAGCGCCATGGTCTTCCCTTTTGATCGAAAATATACTAACTATACTTTATGGACATTGAGACGTTTGTCAACACCACCTCAAGGGCCTGGGCGATCCCTATTCTGGCCCATCTGCACGCAGGCGTTGCCGGGCGGCAGGCGCCGCTGCTGACGGCCACCGGGGCAAGCAGGACGGCGTTTGCGCAAAGCGTTGATCACCTGATCTCAATCGGGTTGCTGGAGCGAAATCCCGGCTATGGCCACCCGCTGCGGCCTGAGTTTCGGCTGACCGCGCTGGGCGTTTCCGCCGCCGCCACCGCCAATAAAATCCACAGTGTCACAGCCGAAGAAGATCGCGATTTGCTGCGGCGATCGTGGACGTTGCCGATTCTGACGGCCCTGCATGAGCCGAGCCACTTCAACGATATTAAGCGCAATCTGCGCAGGATTACGGATCGCGCCTTGTCTCAGTCGTTGAAAACGCTGGAGGGGCGGCAATGGGTGCATCGCCACGTAGATGAGGCTGCCCGCCCCCCACGCTCAATATATCATGCGGTGAATACCGGTGGTTTGATCAGTCGTGTTGCGGCCAGCGACATCAGCTTTGCCGGATAGCTTCGCCCGCAGTGCGAAAGCATGAGAGGCAGCATTGCCCCCCTAGGACCGCCTGATGAACATAGGCGGGAATGTCAGCCCTTCTGACCAAATGTTTCGCGTGCGAAACAATCGGGCAAGGAGGCTGATACTTTTTATGGGCGTTGCGCAGGGGGCGGACGCATAGGGAGTGGAAGTGTTGCGGAGGGGTTAAGGCGCCGGGGCCTGAAATGGCCCGGCGCCCACCCGTCCCAGAGACCGCACTCAGGCGGCCAGATCTGCGGCCTTGCTGCGGATATATGCGTCGACCGCCGCGCGCTCTTCGTCGCTCAGGCGCAGGGCCAGTTTGGTGCGGCGCAACAGGTAATCCTCGCCGGTGCGGACCCATTCCTGGGCGATGGTCCAGTCAAGTTCACGGGCGGTGATGGTGGCGCCGAAGGCCTGGCCGAGATCGGCGGCTGTGGAGGCTGTGCCCAGCACGTCCCAGGCCTCTGTCCCATAGGCGCGGATCAGGCGGCGGGTCGCGTATGGGCTGAGGAAAGGGTAGTCTTGGGCCAGTTTCGCGGTCAGTTTTGCCACGTCCCCAACCGGGAAATCTCCGCCGGGCAGGGCAACGCCTGCGGTCCAGTCGGCGGGCAGATCGGGGAACACGGTGGCGATCTTTTCCAGCGCGGCCTCGGCCAGTTTGCGATAGGTGGTGATCTTGCCGCCAAAGACATTCAGCAGCGGCGCGGCGCTGTCGTTCAGGGTCAGCACATATTCGCGGGTGGCGGCAGTGGCAGAGCTTGCCCCATCGTCGTAGAGCGGCCGCACGCCGGAATAGGTCCAGACGATATCGTCGCGGCTGAGCGGATTGGCGAAATATTGCGAGGCGAAATTGATCAGGTAATCCTGTTCCTCCGGCGTGCAGGTCGGGGCGGTCTGCGGGTCGGGGTGGTCGGCGTCGGTGGTGCCGATCAGCGTGTAGTCTTCCTCATAGGGGATGGCGAAGATGATGCGCCCGTCGGTGCCTTGAAAGAAGTAGCAGCGCCCGTGATCATAGAGTTTTGGGACCACGATATGACTGCCGCGCACCAGACGGACGCTTTCGCGGCTGTTCTGGCCCAGTTTCTGACGCAGCACATCTGCCACCCAGGGGCCGCCGGCATTGACCAGCATCTTGGCGCGGCGCTGCGAGGTTGCGCCCGTGGTGATGTCTTCAAGGTCAATCACCCAGTGGTCCGCATTGCGGGTGGCGCCGGTGACTTTGGTGCGGGTCATGATTTCGGCGCCGCGGGCCTCGGCGTCGCGGGCATTCAGCACCACCAGCCGCGCGTCTTCGATCCAGCAGTCGGAATATTCAAAAGCGGTCTTGAACTTCGGATCCAGCGGGCGGCCTGCGGGATCGCTGGCGAGATCCAGTTTGGAGGTGCCGGGAAGGATGCCGCGTTTGCCGAGGCTGTCGTACATGAACAGGCCAAGACGGATCAGCCAGGCCGGGCGCCGGCCCTTCATCCACGGCATGATGGTGGTTAGCAATTTTGAGGTTGGCGTGGTGTTGTCGAAGCGCATGTCCTTGTGGAAGGGCAGCACAAAACGCATCGGCCAGGAGATATGTGGCATCGCCTTCAACAGCACCTCGCGTTCGATCAGCGCCTCACGCACCAGCCGGAATTCGAAATATTCAAGATAGCGCAATCCGCCATGAAACAGCTTGGTCGAGGCGGAGGAGGTGGCGGAGGCGAGATCGTTCATCTCAGCCAGCGCAACAGACAGGCCGCGACCGGCGGCGTCACGGGCGATGCCGCAGCCATTGATGCCGCCGCCGATAATGAAAAGATCGGTGATTTGGTCTTGAGCGTTTGTGTTAGACATTTTCGCTACTTTCGTTTTCGCCAACCCAGAGGATTTGCGTGCCTGCGGCCTTTGCCGCGCGGGAAAATTCAGCGGGGACGGGGCGGTCGGTGACCACCACGTCGAGATCAGAGATATCGCAGATGCGGACCGGGGCGGTGCGCTCGAACTTGCTGCCATCGCAAACGAGCACGCGCTTGCGGGCGTTTTTGAGGATGGCGCGGGCGACGGAGACTTCGCGCGGGTCATGGTCGAGAATGGCACCGTCCGCATCCATGGCCGAGGCGCCAATCACCGCGATATCCACCTTGTAACGGGCAATGAACTCCAGTGCGTCCTCGCCGACGATGGCGCCGTCACTTTGCCGGATGGCGCCGCCGACCAGCACCAGTTCCTTGCTCTCATCCTCCATCATCATATTGATAATGTTGATATTGTTGGAAAGAACGGTAAGGCCGCGATGGCCGGAAAGGGCGCGGGCGACCTGTTCGGTGGAGGTGCCGATATTGAGGGTGATAGCGCAGTTGTCGGGGATCAGGTCGGCGGTGAGTGTGGCCATGGCGCGTTTGCCACGGGCGTTCAGCTTGCGCCGTTCGGCGTAGTCGCGGCTGGCGCCACTGCTGCTGCGGACCGCGCCACCATGCACACGGGAGAGCGCGCCACGGGCGGCCAGATCGCGCAGGTCGGTGCGGATGGTCTGCAGCGAGACGCCAAAGCGCTGCGCGAGGTCCTCAACCTCGACCCGGTCCTGTTGGGTCAGGAGGTCGAGAATAGCAGCCTGTCTGTCGCTTGCGTCCATGGGGGATCCTTTCGCAGGCCTATCTAGGCCTCCGGTTGCGAAAAGTCACGGATTATTTTCGTTTTGCTTTCGTTTTACTTTCTTGGCTGGCTGATCAGGCAATCGGGATCAGATGGTTGTCCCAAGCGAGATCTGTGCGGGCCCGGATGTGTGGCGGACGATCGGCTTGGCTGGTGCTCAGCTGTGCCAGCAGCCCCTGACCGGTGGTGACAACAAAGCCATTTGCGTCACTGGCCAGCCCGCAGACATCCGTGAGGCGAATTTCCCGCAGCAGCGCGCCGGTGATGCAATCGGCGATCTGCACCACACCGCCGCGCGGGGAGGTGACGGCGATCTGTGTTCCATCGCGGGAAAAGGCGACGGAGCCGCCATAGCCGTTGAGGTTGCGCAGGCGGGGGTCATCTTCTGCCATCAGATGCGCTGCTGCGCCGGGGCGGTGCAGGCCGATGATCGGCAGATCGGCGCCCAGATCGCCCTGCCACTGCATCGCAAACCCCACGGTGCCATCGGTGTGGATCGACAGGTGACGGATCGAGTTCAGGCGCAGGTCTGCATCGAGGATCAGCTGATCCCGCAGGGTGCCCTCAAGGCTGAGGTAGCTGAGGTTGGGTTGCATCGTGGCGAGGTTCAGTTTCGCACGGCCGCTGTCGGGATGGGTCTGAATGCCGCCGTTGGCCACCACCAGATCGTGCTGGCCATCAGGGCGGGTGCGCAGGCGGATATCATGCGGGCCAATGCCGCCGGAGGCATGATCGTCGATCCGGCGGTAACCATCGCTGGCGTCCCAGATGCCGATCCGGCCATCGCCGCTTTCAAAGGCGTTTTCGGTGGTGAAGAGGGACCTGCCGTCCGGGGAGAATACGCCATGGCCATAGAAGTGATGTCCGGTGGGTGGCGTGAGCCGGGCCAGGGCCGCACCGGTGCGGCAGTCGATCACATCCGCGAACTGTCCGGGGCGGCGGGCAAAGGCAACCGCCTCCGGGCGGGTCGGATGCGCCGCTGCGGCATGGCCGCGCGCGGGCAGCGGGTGGCGAAACAGAATGCCGCCTGCGTGATCCAGACCAGCGAGGAGGAAACGGCCGTCGGAGGATTTCCCCGCAGAGAGATAGGCCGGGTCTCCGAGGTCGGCCCAGCTGGCCTGCGGCGCCATGCCTGCGGCCAGAAGACCGGCAAGAAACCCGCGACGGGAGGGGCCGGCCATGGGGTCAGTCCCCGTCGAGGGAGTTGAACCCTGCGGTGACGCCGAGTTTCGGGCCAAGCCGGGTGGTGATCAGGCTGCGCAGGTCGCTGACGTCCTGCTGCACGGCTTCGATGCGGAAGCGGCGGGCAGGATCGGCCACCCCGGCGAGGGAGGGATCGTCCAGCGCGCTGGCGCGGGTCAGCGCCTTGGCAAAGCCCGCGTGGATATCCTGCATCAGCGCGGGGTCGCCTGCGGCGAGGGCAAGGGCGAGCGGCTCCATCGCGGTGAGGGTCAGCACGATGTGGCGCTGGCTGCGGGCGGAACGGCGGGCCTCGGCGCGGTTGGGGCGGGGGGCGTCGAACTGGCCAAGGGGACGTGCCAACCGCATATCAACCAGCACCTGAAACCCGGTGGTCAGGGTTTTGAACAGCTCCTGCCGGATCTCCGCCTCCGATTGGTAGCGGTTGCCCGGAGCGGGGCTGACCAGTGTCACGGCATAGCTGTTGTGCCAATCGTCGCGGATCGCGGCACTGGTGCGGGCGATGTCGGCGCTGATGGCCGCAACCAGGGCGCAGCGCTGGTCTGCGGTGCCTTCGGATTGGATCGCCGCATCGAAGAGGAGATATTCCAACGCGTAGAAGCCGCGCAGAGCGACCGACTGGCTCGCAAAGCTGTCTGCATCGGTGAGGGTGTCGCGGGTGGCCTCGGTGAGGGCGCGACGCAGGGTGCCGGGGATTTTGTTGCGGCTGTCTGGCCAGAAGGCGAGGGCGAAGGCGCGGTTGTCGGTCTCGGTTGGGCCAAAGCGCAGGTGGCTGGCAGCGATCCAGGCGTCAAAGGCGCGGGCAAAAGCGTCACGCAGGGCCGGATCATCCGGGGTGCAGTGGCTGGCAGCAACCTCGGCCAAGGTGGCGCTTTGGGCGGCCAGCCGGTCGAAGCCGGGGAGAATGTGGTGGGTCAGCACCCAGTCCACCTGCTGCGCAGGGTTGAGGGCTTCGGGCGGTTGCTCCGGAGTGGTGACCGCCGGGGTGTCGGTCTGCGCAAGGGCCGCCTGTGGGGGCAGGGTGGTGCAGACCATAGCGGTCGCAATGGTCAGGGCGACAACACGCAACAGGCGCGTAGGTGACGGGCGCGTAGGTGACGGGGGCGTGGGCTTGGGCATCAGAGCGACTCCAGAAAGCGGATCAGATCGGCGCGGTCTTCGGGCGCAAGGCCCACCACGGTGTCTCGGGCGGATTGGGCTTCGCCGCCATGCCAGAGGATGGCCTCCAGCAGAGTGCGGGCGCGACCGTCATGCAGGAAACCTGCGCGCGGGTTCACTTGCTGCACCAGCCCGATCCCCCAGAGCGGCGCGGTGCGCCATTCGCGCCCGGTGGCGCGGGCTTCGGGGCGGTGGTCAGCAAGGCCCTCGCCCATGTCGTGCAGCAAGAGGTCGCTATAGGGCCAGATCAGCTGGAAGCTCTGCGCTGGTTGCGCCTCCAGCCGGTTGGTGACGAATTTTGGCGTGTGGCAGCTGGTGCAGCCTGCGGCGTAGAACTGCGCCTTGCCGCGCAGGACGGCGGGGGCGTCCGGGTCGCGCCGGGCAGGCACGCCGAGGTTGCGGCTGTAGAAGGTGACCAGATCCATATTGGGCTGGTCAATCTCGGTCTCGCGGATGTCATCGCCGCCGTGCGGGGCGTTTTGACAGGCGGTCTGCGCGGTGGTGCAATCGCCGGAATGGGCCGGAAACAGCGGTGTGGAGATGCCAATATCGCCGGAAAACGCGGCGGCGGATTGTTCATGCACGGTGGGCTGGCCGGCCTTGTAGCCAAAGCGGCCCAGCATGATCCGGTTGTGTTCCGCTGACCAGACCAGATTGGCGCGCCCGGAGATGCCGTCGCCGTTGCTGTCATCCTCATCCACGCCTGCCAGAAGGTCTGTGGCGGGGATCGCCTCCAACAGGCCGAGGCCAATCATGCTGGGGGCGACGCGCGGCGACAGCATGGCGTCCTCGTGCAGCGGGCCATAACCGAGGGTATTGGCGCTGTAGTCGGGGCGGTGCAGGGTGGCGGTTTCGCCGCCTGCGAGCGCGATGATCTCCTCGCTATAGGTGACGCCAAGGCGATATTCGGGCGCGATACCGGGGGCGGAGAAATCCTGCATCTGGCCGCCATAGGTGGGCTCTGGCGCGGTGCCGATATAGTCGGTGATGGCCTGCATCTGGTCCGGCACCGGGCCGGGGATGGAGACGCGCAGAAACATCGTGGTCGAGATATAATCCGGGCCATCCGGCACATGGCCGCGCCCGTCCTTCAGGTGGCAGCGCTGGCAGGAGCGCGCATTATAGAGCGGCCCCAGCCCGTCAGAGGCGAGGGTGGAGGCCGGGGAGAACACCCAGATCTTCTTGAACAGCCCATTGCCGAGTTTGAATTCCAGCTCTTCCTCAAAGCTGAGGTTGGCGCTGTGCTGGGAAAATGCCTCGTCGTCGGTGCGGGCGCGCACGGTGGCGGCCCCTGCGGGCAGGACCTCATAGCGTTCGGGCTGGTCGAACTGCGTTGTTGGGCGGGTGACGGCGCGGATGCGGGTCTGTTCCGCGTCGGTGCGCGGCAGGCTGGCGAGATGCGGGTCGGAGAGATCTGTATAGGGCGCCGCCGCCGGTGCGTGGGTTGCATTACCCTCCGGCGCATCCCCTGCCAGGGTTTCCGACAGCGCAGTGGTTTGCGTGTCGGCCAGAGTGGGAAACGGTGCGATCAGCGCGATCAGGCTGAGACCCATCAACAGCTGGGACAGATGCGGGCGGTGGGGCGACGGGGAAACGCGCATGCGGGCTGGGATCACTTCTATTGGCGGGGCGCCGGGCCTCCTGACCTTGGATAGGAGGATCCGGAGCTGGCATCAACTCTTGCGGGGTGGACAATTTGTCCGGGTTGTCCGGGTTGTTGGGGCGAATTGATGCTGCAAACGGGCCGCGCCAGAACGCCAAGAACAGGGGCCACGCATTGCGCCGCCCCTGCCGTATCTTTGCTGCCGTGGCAGCCCTTGGCCCGTCTTACTGGAAAACGGCCGTGGGGTTGTCGAGCGAGTCGGAACCTTCGATGGCGACGCCATCCAGATCCAGCGCCGTCACCACCCGTTCGATGGAGCGGGTCTGATCGACCAGACCGTTGACGCCGCCCATGACCAGCGCTTCGCCTGCTTCATTGCCCTGTTCCAGCATCTGGTCGTAGGAGAAACCAGCCTCGGCTGCGGTCTTGATCTGACCCAGAGCGCGCATGGTGGTCGAGAGCTTGCTGCGCATCTCGCCGTCCAGTGCCGGGTCGATCTCCTGCACCAGATCGGAGAGCGACGCGCCGGAAACCATGCTGCCGTCGGTGCGGATGTATTCGCCCAGATAGACGTTCTGCACGCCCAGACCATCGTAGTAATGGCTGTTGTGGGTGTTGTCGGAGAAGCAATCATGCTCTTCCTCAGGATCGTTCAGCATCAGGCCAAGGCGCATACGCTCACCAGCGGTTTCGCCGTAGGAGAGCGAGCCCATGCCGGTCAGCATGGCGGTGATGCCTGCGTTTTCATCCGACAAAAGCGTGCCGCGGGCTTCGCCTTCGGAGCCCCATTGTGCGGTCATCCACTCCAGATCGGAGATCAGCAGATCGGTCGCCGCCTTCAGGTATTCACCGCGGCGGTCGCAGTTGCCGTTGGTGCAGTCTTCGCCTGCAGCATAGTCGGTCCAGGCGCGGTTGCCAGCGCCGTGGTCGGTGCCGTTCAGGTCCTGACCCCAGAGCAGGAATTCGATGGCGTGATAGCCGGTTGCCACATTCGCCTCGACGCCGTCGGCTTCGTGCAGAGTGCCCTCGAGCAGCGCAGGCGTGATGGCGCTGGCGTCGATGGATTTGCCGGACAGCTCAAAGCTGGGGTTGGCAACAATGTTCAGCGCCGCAAGGGTGTTTTCATCGGTCGGACCGCCGTAGCTGGCATCGACATAATCAATCAGGCCTTCGTCCAGCGGCCATGCGTTCACTTTGCCTTCCCAGTCATCGACGATGGCGTTGCCAAAGCGGAAGACCTCGGACTGCTGATAAGGCACGCGGGCGGCGAGCCAGGCCTTGCGCGCGGCCTCCAGTGCCTCAGCCGAAGGTTCGGCGATCAGCGCGTCAACGGCGGTCTGCAGGGTCTTGGCCGTGTCCAGGCTGTCCTGATATTTGGCGTGCGCAATGTTTGCGTAGGTGGTCAGCACCTCAGCCTTGTCTGCCGCAAAAGCGGGAGCCGCAACTGTGGCGAGCGCTGCAACAGCGGTACCTGCGAGAAAATGCGATGTCATTAGAGCGTTCCTTAAGGGTTAGTCGAGATGGTATGATGTGAACGGGTTACAGGGGAACGGTGGCTGTCTGGCAGTGGGACCGTCAGTGAAGGGTGGTCGAGAGCGGCTGCAGCTGCGCGGGATGCGCGGCGGGGCCAGCTGTCTGGTCGCTCAGCTGATCCAGGATCAGGCCAATTTTGGCGGCGAGGACGGTGGCGCGCTGCGCCTGTTGTGGCTGGACGATCAGGGCGGCGAAGAGATTGGCATCCTCATATTCGCCATGCGCGGCTGCACCGACCAGATTGGCAAAGCAGTTTTCATCAGCACCAAGGCAGGTGCAGGTCATCCCGTGACGCACCAGCGGGCGGCGGCCCTCGGTGACGCAGAAATTGCACAGACGCCCGAAATTCTCATAGGCCTGACGGCCCAGCACCGGACCAAGAGCGGCTTGCAGATCTTGGCGCAGCGCAATGCGGCTGTCCGGGCCATTGAACCAGTGGCGCAGGTTGCGCACGGCCATGGCCTCCAGGGCGGGCAAATCTGTCAGCAGGCCGACAGTGGCCCCGCCCCGTGGTGCCGCAGATGTGGCGGATGTGCTGTTGGAAATCATTTTGTCAGGATCAGCTTTCCGGCGCGGGTGATCCGCAGGCTGTAGATCTGGCCATTGAGCAGGATGCGAGCCTGGTTACCGCCACGGGCGAGTTCCTCGGCGTGGTAGGTCGGGAAAACTTCGGTGGCTGCGGTTGTGGTGGTGGCGGCGTGGTCAAAAGTCATCTGGTTCATCAGGGTCACCCGTTTCGGTTTTCCGACCGATCCAGATACCATTCCAGGCAAAACCCCTGATCACCGCGCGGCAGCCCGTAGGCGTGCAGGCTGACCGGCGCGCGGGTGCCCTCAGCGGGGCGATGGCGCAGGGAGAAGAATTGCAGAAGAAACGACACTGGACGATCTCGGTTGATTTGCTAACAGTCGGGCTGGCTGCACAATCACAGGTTGGCTGAACTGCTTTATACCTGACTTATTTAATCAGAATCGTCAACCTGACTTTTTTAGTCAGATTAAGATTTTTACGGGTCTTCTTCAGCGCATGACCCGGTGGCGGCCGCGATCAGGGCGAACTGTAAGCCGCTACCAGCCTGTCAATGAAGAGCCGCAGCCGCTGCGGCAGCGGACGGCGGTCCGGGTAAACCAGATACAGCGTGAGCTGGGTTTCCACGCCGGCAGGCGGCGGGGCAAGATCCAGCTGCCCCGAGGCATGGCCCGCATCACACATCGGGCGCGGAAAACAGCCACGTGCCGCGCCGGAGCGAACCAGTTCCAGAGCGAGCGCAAAGGATTCGCAGGCAATGCGGCCCACTTCGCGCCGGTCCGTCAGGTGCCGCGCCAGCGGGCCGAGAATTGGCAGGTCGTCATTTGCCAGCTGTCCCGGCGGCGCTGCCAGCACCACTGGCGTCTGAGACAGCACACGGGCAATCAGGCTGTCGCTGCCCGGACGGTTGCCGCGCAGCGCAAGATCAATGCCATCGGCCATGAAATCGGCTGGGGTGTCATCCACCGTTATGGTGATCGAGATCTGCGGATAATCGCGCAGGAAGTCCGACGTCAGCGCCGCCAGTGGCGCCATCGGCAGCGCCGTGGGCACCGAGAGGCGCAGCAGGCCGCTGGCCTTGGCCTCCGCGGCAACCAGATCGCGGGCGGCGTCGATCTCGTCCAGCGCGCGGCGGCAGCGGTCCAGAAACAGCGCGCCGGCCGGCGTCAGCGCCACGCGCCGGGTGGTGCGATCCAGCAGGCGCACCCCCAGGCTTTGTTCCAGGCTGCGAATGCGGCTGGTGACCGTAGAGGCGGGCAGCCCGAGGCGGCGCGCAGCCGCGGCAAAGCTGAGCTGACCCGCAACCTCGGCAAAGGTTTCGATGTTTTGAAGACGATCCATTAAGCGAAATATCCGTTCAAAGTCTTCAGTATTAAACCGATTATTCCGCAATATGCGAGCGTTTACTCCTGTCGGGTATCACAGGAGAACACAATGAACAGACGTCAAGTGTTGAAGAGCGGCGCGGCCCTGACCCTGAGCGGCGGCTTGCCCGCTGTGGCGCGGGCGGCGCAGCCGGATGTGTCGCTGCGCTGGTTGGGCGGGGCCATGCTGGAGATTGAGGCTGCGGGGCTTCGGGTGCTGACAGATCCCTGTCTGGGCGAGGGGCCTGAGGCTTTTGTCATGGGGGATCCGAATGAGATGTTCGATCTCGCGCGCGGGCCGAACGTCAAACCACACGCGAGGCTCACCCCGTTTCCGGGGCTGCGCCACGACCGCTATGATCTGGTGCTGCTAAGCCACGCCCATGAGGATCATTTCGATCAGGCGGCGCAAGCCTGGCTGGACCCGCAGCTGCCGATGCTGGTGCCCGAGCATGACCTTGCAGCGGTGCGGCAGAAGGGGTTTGCCGCCAGCGCGCTGGCCCATGGCGAGACGCGGCGGATCGAAGGACCTGAGGGGGTGCTGCGGATCACGGCCATGCCTGCGGTCCATTCAGAAAACCCGGAGGTGGCGCGGTTGCTGGGGCTCGGCAACGGCTATCTGATCGAGGTGGAGACGGGCTTGGGCGTGACGCGGATCTATTGGGCAGGGGACAGTTTTCTGGTGCCGCCGGTCTGGCAGGCTCTGCGCGCGGCGCAGGTTGCGGGGGCGGGTCTGCTTGATGTCTTTATCCCGCATCTGGGCGCGGTTGGCGGGGCGGGCGCGCTAGGGCAGATCTCCATGGATGGGGCGCAGGCGGCAGATTTTGCGCAGCGGCTGGCGCCAAAGGCGGTTCTGCCGATCCATCATTCGACCTATGCGCTCTACCGGGAAGGGCCGGAGGTGATGCGGCAGCACCATGCGGAGCTGGCCCCGCACTGGCAGCTGCGGATGCCGCGGGAGGGGGCGCCGATCCAGCTTTGAACGCAAAAAAGGCCGCTCCCGGTGGAGCGGCCTTGGTCATTGTCAGAGGGCGGGCCCTGAAATCAGTCGCGGGTGCCGGAGAAGCGTTCCTGCCATTCCTCGCGCTGCTCGTCGGTGATTTTGGCAAAGAGCACCTCCGGCACGGTGAAGGCGTGACCTGCGGGCAGCGCGGAGAGGGCGGCGGCCACATCGTCGGGCCAGCTGCGATCCTCGGTCTGGAGGGCGGCCAGCAGACGCTCGGTCGCATCGGGGATGAACGGGGCCGACAGCACCGCGTAGAGACGGATCAGGTTGAGGCCAAGGCGCACCTGAGCGGCGGCCTGATCGGGGTCGGTTTTAAAGACGGACCAGGGCGCCACGGATTGCAGGTATTCATTGCCCGCAACCCAGATCGCCCGCAGCTCCTGCGCGGATTTGCGCACGTCCATGGCGGCCATATGGCCCTCATAGGCGGTGACGCGGGTGCTGATCTCATCAATCAGGGCCTGTTCGGCCTCGCCGTAGTCATTGCCCGCTGGGACTTCCTCGCCGTATTTGGAGCGGCAGAATTTGGTGATGCGGCTGACGAAATTGCCCAGCACGTCCGCCAGATCCTTGTTCACAGATTGCTGGAAGTTCTCCCAGGTGAATTCGGAATCGCTGCTTTCCGGGGCGTGGGATAGCAGCCACCAGCGCCAGTAATCAGCGGGCAGGATTTCCAGCGCCTGATCCATGAACACGCCGCGCCCCTGCGAGGTGGAGAACTGGCCGCCATCGTAGTTCAGGTAGTTGAAGGATTTCAGGTGGTCGACCATCTTCCACGGCTCGCCGGAACCAAGGATGGTGGCCGGGAACGACAAGGTGTGGAAGGGGACGTTGTCCTTGCCCATGAACTGGACGTATTTCACATCATCGGCGCCCTTATCTGTGCGCCACCAGCGCTGCCAGTCGGCGTCGGATTTGCCGTTGGCGTCAGCCCATTCGCGGGAGGCGGCAATATATTCGATGGGGGCGTCGAACCAGACGTAGAACACCTTGCCCTCCATACCGGGCCAGTCCTGATCGCCCTTTTTGACCGGTACACCCCAGTCGAGATCACGGGTGATGCCCCGGTCCTGAAGCCCATCGCCATCATGCAGCCATTTCTTGGCGATGGAGGTGGTCAGCACCGGCCAGTCGGATTTGCTGTCGATCCAGGCGTCCAGCTGATCCTTCAATTGCGACTGGCACAGATACAGGTGTTTGGTCTCGCGCACTTCCAGATCGGTGGAGCCGGAAATCGCGGAGCGCGGATCGATCAGATCGGTGGGGTCCAGCTGCTTGGTGCATTCCTCGCACTGGTCGCCGCGGGCGCGTTCATAGCCGCAGTTGGGGCAGGTGCCCTCAATGTAGCGGTCGGGCAGGAAGCGGCCATCGGCGTGGGAGTAGACCTGTTTTTCGGTGACTTCGCGGATCAGCCCCTGCTCGGCCAGCTTGCCTGCGAAATGCTGGGTCAGCGCGTGGTTCTGCGGGCTGGAGGAGCGCCCGAAATGGTCAAAGCTGAGGCCGAACCCTTTGGCGATGCCGGCCTGCACCTCATGCATTTCGGCGCAATAGTCAGCCACCGGCTTGCCTGCCTTGGCGGCGGCCAGCTCGGCGGGGGTGCCATGTTCGTCGGTGGCGCAGAGGAACATCACCTCATGGCCGCGTGCGCGCTGGTAGCGAGCATAGAGATCTGCGGGCAGCTGGCTGCCGACCAGATTGCCCAGATGCTTGATCCCGTTGATATAGGGGATCGCCGAGGTAATGAGAAAGCGCGCCATATCATCCATCCAACTAAAGCTTTGCTGGCCCGTCTAGCGCATGGCGCTGCCGCCGAAAACCCCGCTGTGGGACTTGTGGCTAATTTCCCCGCCCTGAAGGGGGGCGCAGACCGTCTAGCGCCGCTCTCGGGAGCGTTTGAGCAGGCGGCCGATGGTGAAGGAGGTGCGCGGCGCATAGACGTAGCGGGTGCGATCCTCCGGCGCGGGGCGGGCGCGCATCCGCGCGAGGCCAAAGACGATCAGCCCGAGATGGCCCACCGCAACAAAGGCAAAGAGCGCGCCGGGGCCGTAGTTTTCGATCAGGGCCGAGGAGATCAGCGGCGAGGCGATGGCGCCAAGGGCGTAGAAGAACATCAGCGCGGCGGCCAGTTCAATCCGCTGCTGCGAGGTGGCAAAATCATTGGCGTGGGCAGCAGAGACCGAGAAGATCGGCATGGTGGTGAAGCCGAAGAAGGCGGCAGAGGCCATCACTGCGAGAGTGCCCATGCCGCTGGCAGCCATGGTGACGCCGCAGGACAGGATCGCCACCACGGACAGCCAGATCAGCACCCAGCGACGGTCGTATTTATCCGCCAACCAACCCAGCGGGTACTGCGCCAGCGCGCCGCCAAGCACGAAGGTGGCAAGGAAGAAGGCGATCTGCCCAACCTCCAGCCCGACCTCTTGCCCGTAGATCGGACCAACCATGCGGAAGGACGCGGAACTGAGCGCGGCGACGATCACACCGGCAACCGCCAGGGGTGAGCAGGCCCAGGCGAGTTTTGGGCGCAGCCTAGGCGCATCGGGGATGTCGGGCTGGCTGACCTTGGTCATGGTGAGCGGCAAGAGCGCCGCGCAGCAGAGGATCGCCAGCAGGTTATAGGACACATAGGCGGCAGGCGGCAGCACTGCGATCAGCAGCTGCGCCACCAGCGAGGCGGAGAGGTCCACGATCCGATATGACCCCATGGCCCGACCACGGGTTTCATTGGTGACCTTGGCGTTGAGCCAGGATTCGATCACCGTATAGCAGCCTGCCACACAGAGGCCGGAGGCGATCCGCATTGCGGCCCAGGCCAGCGGATCCTCTGTCAGCGTGTGGCCGATCAGCCCCATCGCGCCAAGGGCGGTACAGACGGCAAAGGCCCGGCTGTGGCCGACATTGCCCATCAGGCGCGGCACCCACCAGCAGCCGATGAAAAACCCCAGGAAATGCGCCGAACCGAGAAAGCCGATCTGTTCCTTGTCAAATCCCAGTGTCAGACCGGAGAGCGCATCCAAGGGACCCACGCCGCCGGTCGACAGCTGCAATAGGATCACAGAGAGAAACAGCGCCGCAAAGGAAATCATCATCCGCATAATGGCCAGTCATGACCGCTGCGAGGTCAGATTGCACGGGTGTTTCCGACATTTTCCCGATTGGCGTGTCGTATTGTGTCTGGTTTATGCCCGGCGCGGCAGATTTGCCGCGCCGCCAGCCATGGATCGGGATGTAGGGGCGGCTCAGTCGTCGCGCTGCGCGATCTCACCGCCCGCTTTGCTCCAGGCGGTAAACCCGCCCTCAAGATGCATCACCGGGGTTAGGCCCATTTCCATTGCGGCCTTGGCGGCCAGCGCAGAACGCCAAGCGCTGGCGCAGTAGAACACATAGGTTTTGTCCTGATTGAACACTGGCTTGTGATAGGGGCTGTCGGGGTCGATCCAGAATTCCAGCATTCCGCGCGGGCAGGAAAATGCGCCAGGAATCATGCCGCTGGCTTGCAGTTCGCGGATATCGCGCAGGTCGATGAAGACATAGGCGTCATCGGACACCGCAGATTTTGCCGTGTCGATGGACATGGTGTCGACGATGGCATTGGCCTCCTCAAGGAGGGTTTTGACGCCTTTGGTGATGGTCTGGGGCATGTTGGGATCCTGTGCTTATTGGCTGGGGTGGTCCGGTTCCTGCGGCAGGCTGGGGCAGGGCGCAGCGCTTGGCAAGGGGGCAGAGGCGCGCAGGTGAAGCTGGCCCGTGGCGGGGCGATCCGGTTGCATCACGCCGGGCCTGCGCTAGTGTTTGCGCTGACAGGGGCCATTGGTGCCCTCCGCAGCTGCAACAACAGGATCCCGATCATGAAGATGAACCCGCTTGGCCGCACCGGCATGGAGGTGTCGCAGATCTGTCTTGGCACCATGACCTTTGGCACCCAGACGGGGGAGGCGGATGCCCATGCGCAGATTGATGCGGCTTTGGCAGCAGGGGTGAATATCCTCGATACGGCGGAAATGTACCCGGTGAACCCGATCAGCGCCGAGACCATCGGTGACAGTGAGGCGATCATCGGCAATTGGAACGCACGTACCGGGCGGCGGGGGGAGTATATCCTTGCCACCAAACACTCCGGTGAAGGGCTGCAGGCGGTGCGGGAGGGCGCGCCGATCACGGCGGAGACCATTCCCGCCACGATCGAAGGATCCTTGCGACGTCTGAAGACCGATTACATCGACCTTTATCAGTTTCATTGGCCAAACCGGGGCAGCTATATGTTCCGCAAGAACTGGCAGTATGATCCGGGCGGCGATGACCGGGGCGAGGTGCTTGACAATATGGCGGGCTGTCTTGAGGCGCTGAAGGCGCAGGTGGATAAGGGCAATATCCGAGCCTTTGGCCTGTCAAACGAAAGCGCCTGGGGTACGGCGCAGTGGTTGCGGCTGGCGGAGGAGACCGGCGGGCCACGGGTGGCATCAATCCAGAACGAATATTCCCTGTTGTGCAGGCTGTACGATACCGATCTGGCGGAGCTGAGCCTTTATGAGGACGTCGGCTTGCTGGCGTTTTCGCCACTGGCAACGGGGTTGCTGACGGGGAAATATCAGGACGGTGCGGTGCCGGAGGCCTCGCGCAAGACGCTGAACCCGGAGCTGGGCGGGCGTGACACGGACCGGGTTTATCCGGCGGTGGCGGCCTATCTGGAGATCGCCAAGCGTCACGGGTTGGATCCGGTGCATATGGCGCTGGCCTGGTGCCACACGCGGCCGTTCATGGCCTCGGCCATTTTTGGGGCGACCACGTTGGCGCAGTTGCAGCATGTGCTGGCGGGGGCGGATCTGACCCTGTCGCAGGAGGTGCTGGAGGAGATTGACGCGGCCCATCGTGCGCATCCCATGCCCTATTGATTGCGGCGGGGATGGCCTGACTTTGAATGCAAGACGGGCGACCCAGAAGGGCCGCCCGTTGGCATAGAGTATTATCCCACCCTCACTCAATAAGAGCCGGTGGAATGGCGCGGCAGCGGGCCGCTTTGGCGCAGCGGGCTTTGGCCTTGTGATAGCGGCGCCTGACTGAACAGCGGTTTGCTGGTGGCAAGACGTGTGGGCGCGGCGCTGGTAAGGCTTGCCTGCCGCAATTCGCGCGCTGTGGTGCCATGGGCGGTGCGGAAGGCGCGGGCAAAGCTGGACTGGGAATTGAAGCCGGTCGCCAGCGCCACCTCCATGATCGGCAGATCGGTGTCGGTGACCAGCCTGCGGGCCTCAGCCAGACGCAGTTGCAGGTAATGGTCCTGCGGCGTGGTGTTCAGGCGCAGGCGGAACTGCTGTTGCAGGCTGCGGGTGCTGGTGCCCAGTTCCTCGGCGATCTCGCGCAGCGGTTTGGGATCATCCAGCGCGGCCTCCATCAGGGCGTTGGCCCGTGCGGTGAGCGACGAATGCTTGGAGCTGCCAAGGCGGCTTTGCGGGCGCTCGGTGGAGCCGGGGCCATCGTAGAGGAACAGGCCGGCCACGCGGGAGGCAAAGCCCGCGCCATGGCGGCTGCCGATGATATGCAGCATCATCTCGATCGCGGGTGTCGCCCCGCCGGAGGTCATGCGCCCCTCGGAGAGGGTGAAGCGGTCATTGCGGCACTGCACACCGGGGAAGCGGCTGGCGAAATTGTCCAGATCTTCCCAATGGGTGGTGGCGGGATGGCCGTCCAGAAGACCGGCCTCAGCCATCAGCCAGGGGCCGCCGTCGATGCCGGCAATGGTCGTCCCACCCGCCGCCAGACGGCGCAGGCCGGCCAGCAGGCTGGGGGTGGCATGGCGCGCGAGTTGGAAACCGGCGATCACAATCAGCAATTCGCAGCTTTGCAGGCGCGCCAGCGGGATGCCCGGCACGCTGAGGCCGCTGGTCAGCATCGCAGGTTCGCTGGTGGCGGTGACATAGTCCCAGTCGAAGGCGCCACGACCGGCCAGCCGATTGGCTGCGCGCATGGGATCGACAGCCGCGGCGAAGGACAGGGTGTTGCTCTCATCAAGCACCAAAACAGCCGTTTTTAGCGGCTGATTCTCGGGCTGGAGGATGTTTTTTGCGGATTTCATCAAGTTCGATTCGCATGTTGACTAGTGGGTGCAACAAGGCTGCGGCACTGTCGAAAACAACACAAACAGGAATCTGGGGGCAGGCTTGGGGATAACTCGGGCACAACCCTGTACATCGAGGGGAAAACCAAAATGCCTCTGAATATGGCCAAAAACGTCTTTATCACCTGCGCTGTCACCGGCTCTGGCGGCACCCAGGATCGCAGCCCGCATGTGCCCAGATCGCCCAAGGCGATTGCCGAGAGCGCCATTGCGGCGGCCAAAGCCGGGGCGGCGATTGTCCATTGCCATGTGCGTGACCCAGAGACCGGCGCGCCCTCGCGCGATCTGGCGCTTTACCGTGAAGTGACCGACCGGATCCGCGAGAGCGACACCGATGTTGTGCTGAACCTCACTGCTGGCATGGGCGGTGACATGGTGTTTGGCGATACCGAAAATCCTCTGCCGCTGAATGAGGCGGGCACCGATATGATTGGCGCCACGGCCCGAATGGCGCATGTGGCCGAATGCCTGCCGGAGATCTGCACGCTGGATTGCGGCACGATGAACTTTGCCGAGGCAGACTACGTGATGACAAACACGCCGGGCATGCTGCGGGCGATGGGTCAGATGATGACCGATCTGGGCGTGAAGCCGGAGATCGAAGCCTTTGACACCGGCCATCTGTGGTTCGCCAAGGAACTGGTGAAGGAAGGCGTGTTGGCCAGCCCCGCTCTGGTCCAGCTGTGCATGGGGGTGCCTTGGGGCGCGCCCAATGACCTCAACACCTTCATGGCGATGGTGAACAATGTGCCGAGCGATTGGGATTGGTCCGCGTTCTCGCTGGGGCGTGATCAAATGGCCTATGTTGCGGCCTCCGTCTTGGCGGGGGGCAACGTGCGGGTTGGGCTTGAGGACAACCTGTGGCTTGGCAAAGGGCAGTTGGCGGAAAACTGGCAACTGGTCGAACGGGCGGGCACCATCATTGAGAATATGGGGGCCAAGCTGATGGGGCCGGATGAGGTGCGCGCACAGCTGGGGCTGGTCAAACGCGCGCCGGTGGCGAAGTAGTGTTTGTACCGTGGGCAGGATGCGGATGGCCGCGCGACTGACTATCGCGCGACCCCTGAGGTCAGTCTGCGCGGTGAATGCGGCAGAGAAAGCAGTTGTTGCTGGCGCTGCGCAGATCGACAAAGGCGATGTCATCGCGCGACAGCAGCTCTTCGGCATAGGCCGTGAGTTCGGTGCGCGGTGTCACCGCGCCCGTGCCGTAGATGATCCTCTCATCCGAGTCATAGCCGCGCAGGATATACTGAGGGGCGGTGAGGAAGGCGGGCACCTCTGGCGAGGGCGCGGCGGGCGCGCAGAGCGGATCGCAGAGATAGATCGGTCCGGTTTCCGTAAAGGGGTTGCGCCCGGCAAAGGGGCGATGCGCCAGCGCCAGAAACGGCTTGCCTGTGGGCACGTGCTGCAAACAGTGGCGACAGGGCATGCCGCCCTCTTCGGCGCTGGGATGGCGCTCAACCGGGTCGCCATAGCTATCAAGCCCTGTGCGGTGGATCGCTTCGACTGCCGCGCTGGGCAATCCGAAAAAATGAAGTTTCATGAATGGTCTCCTTTCTCGCGGACTGTGCCTTTGTGCAGCCCGGTAAGGCGACCCGAAACATGCGGGAAAGCGATATGACAAAAACAGCAGCAATCATCGGTGGTGGGGTTATTGGCGGCGGATGGGCCGCGCGGTTCCTTTTGAACGGTTGGGACGTGCGGGTGTTTGATCCCGATCCGGAGGCCGAGCGCAAGATTGGCGAGGTTCTGGCCAATGCGCGGCGCAGTTTGCCGGGGCTTGGCAATGTGGCGCTGCCTGCGGAAGGCCGCCTCAGCTATCACGCCACCATTGAGGACGCGGTGGCCGGGGCAATCTGGATTCAGGAAAGCGTGCCGGAGCGGCTGGAGCTGAAACAGAAAGTCTATGGCGCCTTGCAGGCGCATGTCGCGGCGGATGCTGTTATCGGCTCGTCTACCTCCGGCTACAAACCATCGCAATTGCAGGATGGCTTCAGCAATGCCGCCCAGATCGTGGTCGCGCATCCGTTCAACCCGGTCTACCTGATGCCGCTGGTGGAGCTGGTTACAACCGAGGCCAATCCGGCAGGCGTGATCGACAGCGCCAAGGCGATCATCACCGAGATCGGCATGTATCCCCTGCATCTGAAGAAGGAAATCGACGCCCATGTGGCCGACCGGTTCCTGGAGGCGGTCTGGCGCGAGGCGCTGTGGCTGGTGAAGGATGGCATCGCCACCACCGAAGAGATCGACAACGCGATCCGCTATGGCTTTGGCATTCGCTGGGCGCAGATGGGACTGTTTGAGACCTATCGCGTGGCCGGCGGTGAGGCGGGCATGAAGCATTTCATGGCGCAGTTTGGCCCGGCGCTGAAATGGCCCTGGACCAAGCTGATGGATGTGCCGGAGTTCACCGATGAGCTGGTCGATCTGATTGCAGGCCAGTCGGACGCGCAGTCCGGTCAGCATTCGATCCGCGAGTTGGAGCGTATTCGCGATGACAACCTTGTGGGGATGATGCGGGCGCTGGGCGCCAATGACTGGGGCGCTGGCGCGCTGCAGAACGCCCATGACGCGGGGCTCGAGGGTGATGCCGGGTTGGTGCGGTCGCTGGATGCGCTTGACGATCTGAGCCAGCCGGTGCTGACCCAGAGCCGGATCGTGCCTTTGGATTGGACCGACTACAACGGCCATATGACCGAGAGCCGCTATCTGGATGCCTTTGCGCAATCCACCGACCGGCTGATGATGATTATCGGCTGCGATGCAGAGTATATCGCCAATGGCGGCAGCTATTTCACCGCTGAGACCCATATCCGCCACATTGACGAAGTGCATGCGGGCGACCCTATCCAGGTGCGCACACGGGTGATCATGGGGCAGGGCAAGAAAATGCATCTGTGGCATGAGATGTATTCCGGCGAGCGTTTGCTGGCCACCGGCGAGCACATGCTGCTGCATGTGGACCTGAAAACCCGCCGCTCCGCCCCGCCTGCGCCGCAGATCGAGGCCAATCTGGTGAAGCTGGCGGAGGCCCACTCCGGGTTACCAGCCCCTGAGGGTCTGGGCCGCGCGATTGGGGCACCCCGGTGAGCGCTGAAGGGGGGAGCCGGGTTCTGATCACCGCCGGTGGGTCCGGTATTGGCCGCGCCATGGCGGAAGGTTTTGCCGCCGCCGGGCATCAGGTCTGGGTCACGGATGTCAGCGCTGAGGCGCTGGCGGATGTGCCGAAGGGCTGGCGGGCAACGTCGGTGGATGCCACCGATGAGGCCGGGGTCAAGGCGCTGTTTGCTGAAGTGTCGGAGGTCTGGGGCGGCTTGGATGTGCTTTGCGCCAATGCAGGCATCGCCGGGCCGACTGCGCGGATTGAGGACGTGGCACTGGAGGACTGGCGCAAATGCGTGAGCGTCAACTTGGAGGGCTGCTTTCTGGCCGCCAAATACGCGGCCCCTATGATGAAGGCGGCCAAGGCCGGGGCGATCATCGTGACGTCGTCAACCGCGGGGCAATACGGCTATCCGAACCGGGCGCCGTATGCCTCGGCAAAATGGGCTGTGATTGGCCTGATGAAGACGCTGGCGATGGAGCTGGGGCCGTTTGGTATCCGGGCCAATGCGATCTGCCCCGGTGCGGTGGAGGGCCCGCGGATGGAAGGTGTGCTGGAGCGTGAGGCAGCGGCCAAGGGGATGACGCGCAATCAGGTCTATGATGGCTATGCCGCGGGGACGTCGATGCGGTCCTTTGTCGAGGCGCAGGATATTGCCAATATGGCGGTGTTTCTGGGGTCGGACGCAGCGCGGTTGGTGTCAGGGCAGGTGATTGCGGTGGATGGCCATACGGAGAACCCGGATCCCAAGGTGTGAGGTGAGCTGCACAGGCGGCCCGGCTGCAGCGTTCAGGCAATCGCCGCCCTGAGCGCCCTCAGTCGCCCCGGCAGTTGCCGCGCAGTGATATCGGCCTCGCGCACCAGATTGTCGAAATGGCTGGTGAAAGTGGCGATCCGCTCCTTGTCGCGGAAGGCGAGGTAATGTGAGCCTGCATAAAACACGCATAAAAGCGGGCCGAAGATGGTGAGTGGCGCAGAATAGAGCCGCTTGGCATCGAACAGATAGATACGCAGGCGGGGGTACAGCTGTTCGGCGAGGCGTTCGAACTGGGTGAGCTGCTCCAGTCGGATCTCAAGCGGCAGGCCTTCGTAATAGCCTGCGCCCTGGGCAAAGCTGTCCAGCTCATAGATTGGCAGCGCGATTTCATAGTCTGACGCAGATTGGCGCATCCAGGTCAGGCGATCCTCGGAGGCACCGATGGCCTGATCCGCGGTGCGGCCCAGATGCGGTGCAAATTCCCATTCCAGCAGCGCGCGGGTTTTCAGCATGTCGGGCAGGGCGGCAGGGACGTGGCGGATTTTGTAGCCCTGTGCCTCCTGATGCCAGTCAAAGATCCGTTCATCCACCAAGGCGCGGGGCGCCTTTGTCATCGACAGGCTGGCGGCGACCAGATCGGCCGCATTTTCCGGCCGGTCCGACAGGCTCAGGAGCCAGTCCGCCGAGACCCCAAGTGCCCCGGCGCAGGCGCCGACCACATGGGCGTTGGGCAGCCGAGCCCCGGCATCAGTCAGAAGCTGTGAGATGGTTGAGCGATCCACCCCAACGGCGCGGGCGAGCGCGCTTTGGCTGAGGCCGCTGTCGCTGAGCGCGCGGTTGAGCCGGGTGCGAAACTGCTCCGCGCGCAGGCGTTTGTCCATAATATCAATCATGTGATGATTTTTATCACGATTGCAGAATTTTGTTAATCATATTCGGAATTCTGCATCGCCCGGCATCCGTGTAGGCCAGAGGAAAGGTAAGAAAAACAGGAGGCTGCAGATGGATACAGGGGCGCGATCAGTGGTGAAGGCGGTGATCTGGAACCTGCTTGGACTGGCGATGATGGCGGGGATTGGCTGGCTGCTGACCGGGTCGCTTGCGCTTGGCGGGACGCTGGCGCTGGTCAACACCTGCGTCGGCTTCTTGTCTTACCTGCTTTATGAGCGGATCTGGGCCGGGGTGCGCTGGGGGCGGCGTCAGTCTGATCCGCAGGTCAGCCCTCCGGTGCCAAGTCAGCGCGCCATGCTGGACCGGGTGCAGCTGCAGTTGGGGCGTGTCGAATGGGGCACGCTGGCGCTGATACTGGGGTGTTATGCGGCCTGGGGGGCGGCGCTGGCATGGCTGCCGTTGGTCTCTGTCTGGCTGGCGGTGCCGGTTCTGGCCAGTCTGATCACGCTTCAGTCCTCGCTCAGCCATGAGGCGTTGCATGGCCATCCGTTCCGGCTGCGTGTCCTGAATGAGGCCCTGATGTTTCTGCCGCTCAATCTGGCGGTGCCCTATGGCCGGTTTCGGGACACCCATCTAGCCCATCACCATGACGAGCAGTTGACCGACCCCTATGATGACCCTGAGACAAATTATCTGGATCCGGCGCAGTGGCGCCGGATGGGAGCCGCGCAGCGGGGTCTTTTGTGGTTCAACAATACGCTGGCGGGGCGGGTGCTGCTGGGGCCGCTGCTGGGGCAGATCCGTTTTATGGCCGAAGACTGGCGGCTGATCCGTGGCGGCGATGAGGCGGTGCTGCGCGACTGGTTGCTGCATCTCCTCGGCGCGGGGCTGACGTTGTGGCTGGTGGCGCAGAGCGCGTTGCCGTTCTGGGCATACCTTTTGGCGGCCTATCTGGGGCTGGCGATCTTGAAGATCCGCACCTTCCTGGAGCATCGCGCCCATCTTGATCCGGCCGCGCGCACGGTGATTATCGAGCGCGGCGGTCTTCTTGGGTTTTTGTTTCTGAACAATCACCTGCATGTGGTGCATCACTGCTATCCGGGGGTGCCCTGGCACGCGTTGCCACGCCTCTACCGGGACCGGCGGGGGCAGTTTTTGGCCCGCAATAACGGCTACGCCTACCCCTCCTATGGTGTGGTCCTGCGCCGCTATGCGCTGCGGGCAAAGGATCCGGTCGCACATCCGATCTGGTCAGAGCCGCAATAGCCCCCCATAAGGGGCAGATGACCTTATGGATCCCCATCGCCATCGCGGCGGCCAGTTTTCAGACCGTCCGCTTTATGCTGCAAAAGGTGTTGAGCAGCGTCACACTGTCGACGGCGGGGGCGACGTTTTCGAGGTTTGTCTATTCCGCGCCGCTGATCTGGGCCGGGCTGCTGTCTTATCTGGCGCTATCGGGGCAGACGTTGCCCGCGCTCAGCGCCCGGTTCTGGATGTTTGCCACCATTGGCGGCACCGCGCAGATCCTGGCGACGGTCTGCGTGGTGGCGCTGTTCCGGCAACGCAATTTTGCGGTCGGGATTACGTTCAAGAAAACCGAGGTGATCCAGACCGCGCTGGTCGGGCTGGTGGTGCTGGGAGATCAGATCACCGCCCTTGGCTGGGTGGCGATTGTGATCGGCCTGTGGGCGGTGCTGGTGCTGTCGAAGACACCGCAGAGCAAGGGGCCGTGGTGGCGGCATCTGTCCAGTCCGGCGTCGCTGTTGGGGCTGGGGTCGGGGGTGCTCTTTGCCTTCTCAGCGGTGAGTTATCGCGCCGCCTCGTTGGAACTGGATGCGCTGGCGCCAGCGTTTCGCGCCGGTGTGACGCTGGCCATCGTCGTGAGCTTGCAGACGCTGTTCATGCTGGTCTGGCTGAAGTGGCGGGAGCCCGGCGAGATCGCGCGGGTCTGGGCGGCGCGGCGGGTGGCGATCTGGGTCGGGCTGACCAGTATGGCTGGATCTTTCTGCTGGTTCTGGGCCTTCACCCTGCAGAACGCGGCTTATGTGAAGGCGCTGGGGCAAATTGAATTGCTGCTGTCGCTGCTGGCGTCGGTGCTGTTCTTCAAGGAGCAGATCACCCGCCGCGAGATTGTCGGCATGGGTTTGCTGATCCTGTCGATCCTCGCGCTGCTGCTGGCAATCTGAGCGGCCTGCGCTGCGGTTTTGGTGATCGGTCAGTCGTCCCTGGGCATCGGATAGCCCTTCAGCCGCAGAAAATGGCTTGCCTCATCATCGTTGCGAAAGAACGGCACGCTTTCTGGCGGGCCGTCCTGGCGGATGCGTCTGGTGACCTCCGCCAGCACCACCTCGGTGATGAACGGCAGATCGTAGGTGCGGACCTGGCTGAGCGGAATCCATTGCAGATGCGACAGCTCATCCGAGGCGCGGGAAAAATCATCAATATCGCTGCTGATATGTGCCGCATCCACCAGAAAAAACCGGGCGTCGAACCGGCGCGGGCGGCCGGGCGGTGTGATGGCGCGAAAGACAAACTGCAGCGCCTCGGCGGTGGGCAGATGACCGGTGGCGGCGAAGTCGGCCCAGTCTGCTTCAGGCGTGGTCGCCCATGTGCCGGGCTGCCCGAGGATGAGGCCGGTTTCCTCCCATAATTCGCGAATGGCAGCGACAGCGAGGGCGTGATGCAGATCTGCGTCGGATTGCTCGGACAGGCGGTCCTGGCAGAGCGACGGCAGCGGGCTGGCGAGCGGCACATCGGCGTCGCCGGGATCGACAGCGCCGCCGGGAAACACCACCTTGTTGGGCATGAAGGCGGCGCGGGCGCCGCGCTGCCCCATCAGCACCTGAGGGTCATCGCCCATCCGGTCGCGCACCGCGATAATTGTCGCGGCATTGCGGATCGGAGTGGTGTCCCGGCGCGCGCTGGCGGCATCGGCATAGCCGGTGTCGATGGCTGCTTTGGCCGGGGTGGGCGATTTGCTCATGTCTGGGTCTTTCCTACCGCTGGCGGGTCAGCTCGCCTTGCCGAAGCCGTGCATCCGACGCGCCCATTGATAGGCGATCACGATCCCCTTCATCCGGGGCAGGAGAAACAGCGAGGACAGCAGGCAGCCCAGCGAAAACACGGTGAATGTGACCATAGGCTCAGGCCGCCAGGTGAAATAGACCACATGCAGGAGCGGGGCCATAATGTGGCCAACCAGCAGAATGGTCAGATACGCCGGACCGTCATCAGCGCGGGCGCTGGTGAGGTCGAGCCCGCAGTTGGAGCAGCTGTCGTTGACCTTCAGATATGAATGCAGCAACTTGCCTTCGCCGCAATTGGGGCATTTGCACCGCCAGCCGCGCAGCACGGCGGGCATGGTGGGGCGATCTTCCTGAGTATCGGTTTTGAGATCGGCTGAAAGTGCCGCAGATGACTCGGTCATAACAAATCCTATCTTTTGCCCGCATATTTGAGCGCATCGGCCGCAAGTTTAAAGGGGCAGTCCGCCGGAGTGCGTCGGCATGCCGCAAGAGTGCGCCGTCCGCACTCATGGTGCAATGGACGAGTGAAACTGTGCAATGCGCTGGGTGAAAATTCTGCCGGGCTTTTGAAATTTTTGCGACGGAACTCTGCCGGGGCTGCGTTTTGTTTCTGTGATCGGCAGCAACGGGCTGCCTGCTGCAAGAGGAACCGCAGACATGAAACATACCAAGTTTATTGCCGCCGTTATCGCTGTCGGAGCTGTCATCGGAGCCACAGGTGCGATTGCGAAGCCGGGTTTTGGCGGCAAGGGCGGTCATGGTCCGCGCATGAGCTTTGAAGAGATGGACACCAATGGCGATGGTCAGGTGACCAAGGCCGAGATGGACGGGCTGCGCGAGGCGCGTTTCGCTGCGGCGGACACCGATGGCGACGGTCAATTGACACTAGCAGAAATGGAAGCTGCGGCGCAGGCTCGGGCCAAAACTCGTGCGGCGACGATGCTGGAGCGGATGGATGCGGATAAGGATGGCGCGTTGAGCCTTGATGAACTGCCCAAACCACGCCGGATGGGAAAGATGTTTGACCGCGTGGACGCCAATGACGATGGTGCTATCAGCAAGGAAGAATTCGAGAGCGCGCGGGCGAAATTCCGGGGCCGTCATGGGGCCGGGCACAAACCGCGCGGGGATGTGCAAGACAGCGAGACGGAACAGAACTGATCCGATACGACAGATGCATATGTCTGCCAATACTGTGGAGCGGGCCCCGGAGCAGGGCCCGCTGATGCCGCCGCCTGACACCCCGGCGACGCCACAGGCGGAGGTTGTGGAGGATCCGGATGGGGCAGTGCTGATCCGCTTTGCCGCTGGTGATCCGGAGGCGGCGGGTGAGCTGACGGCGCGGCTGGCGCCCCGGGCGCTGGGTGTTGCGATGCGGGTTCTGGGCAACCGCGCGGAGGCTGAGGATATTACGCAGGAGGCGATGGTGCGGCTGTGGCGGCAGGCGGAACATTGGGAGCCGGGGCGCGCCCGGCTGTCGACCTGGCTCTACCGGGTGGTGATGAACCTCTGTATTGATCACAAGCGCCGATTGCGGGGTGGACATGTGGATCTGGACGCCATCCCCGACCCGCCGGACCCTGCGAAATCTGCGGCGGAGCAGATGCAGGACGGGGCGCGGCAGGACGCGCTGCAGGCTGCGCTCATGCAATTGCCGGAGCGTCAGCGGCAGGCGGTGGTGCTGCGTCATATCGAAGATCTGGCGAACCCGGAGATTGCCGGGATCATGGACATCAGCGTCGAGGCGGTCGAAAGTCTGACCGCGCGGGGCAAGCGGGCGCTGGCGGCAATCCTGGCCGGGCGCCGGGCCGAACTGGGGTATAATGATGGTTGATAAAACTGGAAAAACCGCGCCCACACAGACGGGCGCTGATGCTGAGGATAGGTTGGATCCGGCGGATCTTGCCGCGGCCGAGCTGGCGCTTGATGATCTGTTTGCCAGTGCGCGGACCGCCGCCCCGGTCCCCCTTCCTGAGGGGGTGGAGCAGGCGATTCTGAGTGAGGCTGCGGCGACGCAGGCGGCGATCCTGACGCGTCAGGCGCTGGCATCAGATCTGGCGTCGCAGTCAGCCGAAGCGCGCAGCGGGGTGTTTGCCGGGATGCGGGAGCTGTTGGCGGGGCTGGGCGGATGGCCAGCCCTTGGCGGATTGGCCACGGCCAGCGCTGCTGGGCTGTGGATCGGGTTGGCGCCACCTGCGTTTCTGCCTGACCCGGTAAGCCTTGCCGGGATCGAGCTGAGCGAAGACAGCCTGCCTGAAGACAGCTACGACTTGGCCGTGGTGCTGAGCGAGGAGTTGGAATGACAAACGAGACCCGCAAATCCAAACCCGGCCGCCGTCTGCGCTGGCTGTTGATGGCGTCGCTGGCGCTGAACCTTGCGGTGGTTGGCGTCGTTGCTGGGGCGGCGTGGCGGTTTAACGACCACAAACGAGGTGCCGGAATGCCACCTCCGGTCGGGGCGATGCTGTTTCGGGATCTGGAGGCTGAGACCCGGCGCAGCCTTCGCAGCACGGCTGAAGGCGAGCATGGCAGCTACAAGGGCCGGCGACGTGCGGAAGGCGGCAAGGTTGTTGAACTGTTGCGGGCCAGCCCCTTTGATGCGAAGGCCTTGGGCGGGATGCTGGAGGCGCAGGCCACACGGCGACATAATTTCCAGCGCTCCGTTCAGTCGGCCTGGCTGGATCAGATCGTTGCCATGACTGCGGAGGAGCGGGCGGCCTATGCGGACCGTCTGGAGCAGCGTATCCGGCACCCGAAGCGGCGCAGCTGGCGGCACTGAGCGGGGGAACCGGTCGTGACGCGGCATTGATGATTGGTCAGCCGGGGCGATGACGATCTGAAATACCAAACGGGGCAGTGAGAGGATCGCTGCCCCGCTTCATGTTTCTGGACCAAATGGCTGCTCGGCCGGTCCTGCCTGTAGTTGCGCCAGATGCCTGCCGGGTTGTCCCGATCTGTGGCAGCTGGTGCCCGGTGACACTGTCCCGTGTCAGCTGGTTTTTGTCCGCGCCGTCGACGGCGCGTGCCGGACGGTTGTTGTCAGGCAGCAAGGTCTGCCAGAGAGACCTGATTGCGGCCGGCATGTTTGGCTGCATAGAGTGCGCGGTCGGCATTGGTGATCAGCGCGCTGACAGCGCTGTCGCAATCCTGTGGCCCGCCTTCGGTGCCATCGCACTGATCCCTGGACGCGACGCGGCCACCGATGACAACACCGATACTGATTGTCACATAGATCGGAGCATCAACGCCGGGGATGTGGAACGGCTTGCTGTTGATCCGGTTGCAGAGATCACTGGCCGCAGCTTCAGCCATTGCATCGCCGATCGCAGGCATCACAATCATGAATTCTTCGCCACCGACGCGGGCCAGCAGATCGGTCGGGCGTAGCGCGGTTTGCAGGCGCTTGGCCGCTTCGATCAGCACTGCATCGCCCACCGGGTGGCCGTAGAGATCGTTGATCTGCTTGAAATGGTCGAGGTCGGCCAGCATCACGGCAAATGTTTCGCCGGTTTTGGCGGAAGTGCTGGCAACGCGCTCAAGGAAGGGTTTGGCGTAACGGCGGTTGAAGAGGCCGGTCATCGGGTCCTCAACAGCGGCGCGCAGCCCGTTACGGACCGTGTCGCGCAGCTTGTCGATGCGTGCCTTATTGCGCAATTGGGTATCGAGCCGCAGCGCCAGTTCCGCGACGTCGAAACCAGACTGAAGCACATCATGTGCCCCCCGGTCCAATGCTTCGGCGGCGATGGCGGGGTCTGCGGGGTGGACCACGGCGATCACCACGGATTTGCGGGTAGCGGCACGCGCACGCAGATCGGCCAGCAGGCGTAGCCCCTGCGCCAGGGTGTTGCGCCCCAGTTCAATCACGATGGCATCAGGCACGGGTTCACGCATCAGCGGGTGCACCGCATTGAACTGATGGTTGCACAACCGATAGGGCACACGAGGTGCGAGCCGGGCTTGCCAGTAGATGCCGGTAGCGGGCTGTTCGGTCACTAGTGCAACCTGCACCCCGTTCAGGCTTGCGCTGATGTGTGGACTGGAGAGGGGCAGGGCGTAGCCATGGGTGTTGCCACGCTGTAAGTTCAGCTCTTCTTGGGTGCTGCTGGCGCGCAGCAGGCTGCGGATCCGCGCCTGCAACATGGTGTCATCCAGCGGCTGCAACAATACATCATCTATCCCTGCGCTGAGTGCGGCGAGACGGCGGTCGGCGTCGCTGTCGTGATCAATTGCGATCATCGGAATATCGGCTAGCTGGTCGTCAGCGGCCAGCGCCTGTTTCACGGCGACCGCGTCGCCATCGGGCAGGGACATGGCGCTGAGGATCAGATCGGGGCGGCAACGCAGGGCGGTTTTGGCAATATCGGCAACAGTTTCGGCCTGAACCACCCGGTAATAGGCGGCGGACAGCTGAACCTTCAGCATGATCCGGTTGGTCGCAACACCGTCGATAATAAGGATAGTGCCCTGCACGTGGTGCCCTTTCGCCCCTTGCGTTGGAATTGCCTCAAGTTTTAATGAGACTGGTTAATAAACCCTTTCGTATTTTCACCAATTTGACCGTGAAGTGTCAGGAATGTGTGCACATATGCTATTTTCCGCCGATGCAGCCGAGACTTTGGGCTTAAAGGCGCTTGCCTGGCTGGCAGGCAATGATGAGTTGCTGCCGGTTTTCCTGGGCGCAACCGGCGCGAGTGAGGCAGATCTGCGTGAGCAGGCGGCCAATCCCGAGTTTCTCGGCTCGGTTCTCGATTTTCTGACGATGGATGACGCCTGGGTCATGCAGTTCTGTGACAGCGCCGGGCTGGCCTATGATCAGCCGATGCAGGCGCGGATGGCGCTGCCGGGTGGGGCGCAGGTTCACTGGACCTGAGGTCTGCGAATGTGGCAGCGCTGATCAGTGGGCGCCATGGCATCGTTAAGGGGTGTGATTAACCTCTCTGACCGGGACTGAGCGCCCTAAGCCACGGGCTGGCTGGTGCGGCGGGCTTCAATCGCCTATGTGTCGGAGCGATGTCCCCGGTGGATCGAGGACCACAGCCCCACGTCTGCCCCTTGCGCCTGAGGCCAGCGCGCTATGTCGGGCGGATGTCAGATCTAGGAGTGCCCATGCCCGTTGATGCCCTGCTGTTCGACAAGGACGGAACGCTGTTTGATTTTGCCGAGACCTGGAACCGCTGGACCGGCCGGTTGCTGGACCGACTGGCGGAGGGCGAGGTGGACCGGTTGCAGGCAATGGCAGCGGCGATAGATTTTGATCTGGCGACGGGTAAGATCCTGCCCAGCAGCCTGGTGATTGCCTCCACCAACCGGCAGGTGGCGGAGGCACTGGCGCCGCATGTGCCACAGATGGATCTGGATCAGCTGGAACTATACATGGCCGAAAGCGCCGGTGAGGCGGACCTTGCCGAGGCGGTACCATTGGCGGCGTTTCTCGATGATCTGCTGGCGCGGGGCAAGGTGCTGGGGGTGATGACCAATGATGCGGAACTGTCTGCAAAATCCCAGCTCAGTCGCAGTGGAGTGCTGGATCGCTTTGCCTTTGTTGCCGGGTTTGACAGCGGCCATGGGGCAAAGCCGGACGCCGATCCGCTGCTGGCCTTCTGTGCCGCCACCGGTATCGCGCCGGAGCGCACCGCCATGGTGGGCGACAGCCTGCATGATCTGGAGGCCGGATTGGCGGCAGGGATGCAGCGGATCGGGGTGCTGACCGGTCTGGCCGGGGCGGCGGATCTGGAAGCCCATGCGGATGTGGTTCTGCCCGATATCGGCCATATCCCCGGCTGGCTGGATCGCTGACCGTTTCGCCGGCAGCGGATTGGCAGCTGTCGGATCAGGCGAACTGGACACATATGCCCAGAAATGTGCGATCTGACAGGGGTTGGCGCTGAAAAGCGACCAAACCTGTCGGGAACAGGCATTCGGACCGCGACTGAACAGGGCCTGCTGAGGCTATGAGCCAACGGACGGGCGCCCCATGGGTGGTCGCACCGATCAGCTGACAGCAGGGAGGGCCGCCATGACAACCGAGACACGAACCCGAAAACGCGGTGGCGGACGCGCTGGCGCGGCGGCCCGGCGCGGGGATGCGGTTATTGAGCAAATGCCATGGTCGGTGCCGCGCAACATTGATCGCCCGATTGAGCCGCTTGGCCCCGAGGGCGTTGCGGCCATTCACGATGGGGCGATGCGGATCCTCGAAGAAATCGGCATCGTGTTTCTCAACGATGAGGCGCTTGAGATCTTCAAGGAGGCGGGCTGCAAGGTCGTGGGTGACCGGGTGCATCTGGACCGGGAGTTCGTGATGGAGATGGTTGCCAAGGCGCCATCTGAATTCACCATCACGCCGCGCAATCCTGACCGAACCCTGCCGGTGGGGGGCAATCATATCCTGTTCGGCAATGTGTCTTCACCGCCGAACTACTGGGATATGTCGCTGAATGCGAAGGTCGCGGGCACCCGTGAGCAATGCCAGAACCTGCTGAAGCTGACCCAGTATTTCAACTGCATCCATTTTGCCGGTGGGTATCCGGTGGAGCCGGTGGATATTCATGCCTCGGTCCGGCATCTGGATGTGCTTTATGACAAGCTGACCCTCACCGATAAGGCGATGCACGCCTACAGCTTGGGCAAGGAGCGGGTCGAGGATGTGATGGAGATGGTGCGGATCGCAGGCGGGCTTACTCATGAGGAGTTCGAGGCCCGACCGCATATGTATACCAACATCAACTCCACCTCGCCGCTGAAACATGACCAGCCGATGATTGACGGTTGCCTGCGACTGGCACGGCGGGGGCAGGCGATTGTGGTCACGCCCTTTACGCTGGCCGGCGCGATGGCGCCGGTGACCATGTCGGGGGCTGTGGCGCAGTCTATTGCCGAATCTCTCTCGGCGATTGCGCTGTTTCAATATGTACGCCCCGGCACGCCCTGTGTGATCGGCACCTTCACCTCCAATGTGGATATGAAATCCGGTGCCCCGGCTTTTGGCACACCGGAATATATGCGCTCGACCCAGATGACCGGGCAGATGGCGCGCTATTATGGTCTTCCGATGCGATCCTCGGGTGTCTGTGCGGCCAATGTGCCGGATGGGCAGGCGATGTGGGAGACCTCCAATTCGCTCTGGGCGGCCGTGCAATCGGGCACCAATATGGTCTATCACGCGGCGGGATGGCTGGAAGGCGGGCTGATCGCCAGCCCCGAGAAATTCATCATGGATTGCGAGATTCTCCAGCAGATCCAGCGCTATATGCAGCCGGAGGTCATTGGCACGGGTCCCGAGGATATCGCGCTGGAGGCCATTCGCGAGGTTGGCAACGACGGGCATTTCTTTGGTATTCAGCACACGCAGGACCGCTATAGCACCGCGTTTTATCAACCCTACCTCAGCGATTGGCGCAATTATGAGGCCTGGGAGGCGGCGGGTGCGGTTTGGACACCGGAACGGGCGCATAATCTGTTCAAAGAGATCATTGCCCGATTTGAAGCGCCACCGCTGGATGTCGCCCGGCGAGAGGCGTTAGAGGACTTTGTCGCACGCCGGAAATCCGAGGGAGGTGCCCCAACCGATTTCTAACGCCGGTTGAGGGGAAGTTTCGCGCGTTCAGACCTCTGCCATTATTTTGTGCAAGTGTATAAGTCAGGCCGATCTAACGAGAGAATCGCCGCCATGACTGACTTGGATACTGCGACCGCTTTGCGCGCCCGTTTGCCTATGGTGGCTTTGGGCGCGGGTAGCGGATTCGCCATGTGGCTGCTGGCGCGGGACTGGCACCAGCCGGGTCTCTCTGAGAGCCTGTTTCTGGCGATGTTTGCCTTCCTGTCCAGTTTCTGCGGCGCATCACTGGCGATGATCGGGCCGCTGTCGCTGTTGCGTGCGTTGCGCGGGGCGCTTTGGGTTGCGGTGCCGATGACCGCGCTGATGCTTCTGGCGGCGTTGCGCTACCCGGTTGCGACCGATCTTTTACAGAACGAGGTGTTGGTGCTGATGGCGCTGGCGCTTGGCGCGATGGCCTGCCCTTTTGTGTTGCTGCGGCTGTCCGCACCCGACCGCTGGACCCGGTTTGCGGCGCTGTCTGCGGCGAGCTGGGGTATCGTGTTTCGCCTGGCCTGCGGGGTCGGGTTTGTCGCGGTCTTTTGGATTCTTGGTTTGTTGTCCAATGCCCTGCTGGATTTGGTCAACATCACCATTCTGGAAGACATCGCCGAGGTGGATTGGCTGGCGCTGACGCTGAGCGGCGCGGTCTTTGGTCTGGGCCTGGCGGTGGTGCAGGAGCTGGGGGGCGGTGGCGCGCCGCATCTTCTGTTTCGGTTGCTCAGCCTGCTGCTGATTCCTGTGCTGTTGGTTGTTGGCCTGTTTCTGGCCGCGATCCCGCTGCAGGGGTTGTCCAGCGCCTTTGGTCATCTGTCCTCGGCTGCGACGCTGATGGCGATGTCAGCGGTGATGATGACACTGGTCTGCGTCGCACTGACCCGGCAGGAGCAACCAAAGGGCGCAAATGGCATGGCGGCACGACTGCTGGCAATTGGTTTGATGCTGGTCACTGGTCTGGCAGCCTGGGCGGTCCTGATGCGGGTCTGGCAATATGGTTGGACGCCGGATCGGATCTATGCGCTGCTGTTTGCGATGACGTTACTGCTGCACGGGTTGGTCTATGCCGGCTGTGCGGCCATTGGAGGCGCGCGCTGGCCGGATCTGTTGCGGCGCGCCATTGTCGGCCTGGCGCTGATGACCGGTGCCACATTGGCGCTGGCCCTGACGCCGCTGGTGGATGCGGGGCGCATTGCGGCCAACAATCAGGTGGCGCGGGTGCTGGCGGGTGAGACAGAGGCAGCAGAGCTGCCCCTGTGGCAGATGGCCCATGATTGGGGGCAGGGCGGGCTTGACGCGCTGACACGGTTGGATGCCCACGCGGAAGAGACCGGGGATGCAGATCTCTCCAATCGCCTGCAGCTGGCGCGCAACGCGACGAGCCGTTGGCAGATGACGAAGGATATGGTGGACGTCACCGATGATCAGCGCAAGGAGCTGATTGAGCTGCTGCCCGTACAGCCCGCCGGAGCCACAGTGACTGCAGATGATTTCAGAGGGCTGAAGCGTTATCAGCTGCTGCGCTGGATTCGCGGTTGCAAGCGGCGGCTGCCGGATGGCAGCGCGGGCTGTGTGCTTATTCGCGGCGCGCTGGGAGCGACCTCAGACGAGGCGGCGGACCTGGCCTTGCTGCTCTTCAGAGAAGGGCGTGATGGGGCGCAGCTGGAGACCCTCGCCCTGCGGTTTGGCCCGGACGGTGCGGACATGCCGGGCCGTATAATTCTGGATCGCGGGCCACCGGCGCAGCAGCAGACAAAAGAGCAGGTCGAGGCCTTGCTGGCGGCGGCGCAGGCCGACCGTTTCGAGATATCTCCCGCGCGGCAGAATACGTTGAAACTGGGCGATCTGGAGGTATTGATACAGCGCCAACGTTGATCTGAGGGAAAACCGTAGCAATTTTAGTTGTTGGCCCTTTATTAACCAGGCTGGGCCAAAAGTAGAGACACGTAACAAGGGGCCAGTGATGCACGGTCTGATCAATAGGGCATTCCAGGCGTTTGTCAGCACCACCTTCGGGGAGGACAGCTGGCAGGCTATCATGGATTCTGCAGAGCTCGGCTTTAGCGAGTTCGAAGCCATGCTTACCTATACGGATGAGCAATCCCAGATCATGTTGCGGACTGCAGAAGCTATTCTGAAACGCCCGCTGCCAGAAATGCTTGAGGATATGGGCACGTTTCTGGTGTCGAATCCGCAGTTGGAGGCCCTGCGCCGATTGCTGCGTTTTGGTGGGGTCAACTACGTGGAATTCCTGCATTCACTGGATGACCTGCCGGATCGCGCGCGGCTGGCTGTGGCCGATCTGAACCTGCCGGGGCTGGAGCTGATTGAACAGGCGCCCGGGCAATTCGAATTGCATTGCCAGCCCGGTTTGCCAGGGTATGCCCATGTGCTGATGGGGGTCCTGAGGGCAATGGCGGATGACTACGGCGATCTGGTTTTCCTTGATCATTCAGGCACGCAGGACAACGCAGAGGTGATTGCAATCACCCTGGTTGAAACTGAATTTGCCGAAGGCCGTGCCTTCGACCTGGGGGCGCATTCACTATGATGATGAGCATGCGGGAAATCTCCTCCATCGCCAATGAAATCTGCCCGATGCATGTGGTCATTAACCATGAAGGGCGGATTACCGGTGTTGGTCCGACATTGCGCAAGCTGCGCCCGGATACCGAATGGCTTGGCAGCCGGTTCTTTCGGATCTTTGACCTCGCGCGGCCGCGTCGGGTCCGGTCCACTGAGGATTTGATCAAGACAGCCGGTGCGAAACTGCATCTCAATTTTCGCGATGCGCCGCAAACCGGCCTGAAAGGCGTGCTTGCCCCCTTCCCGGAGGGGAAGGGCGGGTTCATCAACCTGTCTTTTGGCATTTCCGTGCTAGAGGCGGTGCGGGATTATGATCTCACCAGTGCTGATTTTTCCCCGACGGATCTGACCATCGAAATGCTCTATCTCGTTGAGGCGAAATCCGCCGCGATGGAGGCGTCGCGCCAGCTTAACTTGCGCCTGCAGGGGGCAAAAATCGCCGCCGAGGAGCAGGCGTTTACAGATACGCTGACGGGTGTAAAGAACCGCCGCGCAATGGACCACATCCTGAACCGGCTGATCGCTTCCGGCCGGGATTTCTCCCTGATGCATGTGGATCTTGATTTCTTCAAAGAGGTCAATGACACGCTTGGTCATGCAGCAGGGGATACGGTGCTGCAACGGGTCGCCAAGCTGATGGTGCAATGCACCCGTCAGAATGACACGGTCGCGCGGGTCGGTGGGGATGAGTTTGTTCTTATCTTTGAGGGTCTTATCGACCGGATACAGCTCTCAGGTATTGCCCGTCGATTGATTTCCAGCATTGAGGAACCAATCCCTTTCGGTGATAAGACCTGCAAGATTTCAGCAAGCGCGGGCACCTCGCTCTCAGCCGCCTTTTCTGAAGGTCTGGATGCGGCAACGCTGCTCCACCAAGCGGATGTGGCGCTTTATGCCGCAAAGAATGCAGGCCGGGCGCGCCATTTCTTCTATCAGCCAGGTATGGAGGAGCAGGATCCCGAGGCGTAGCGCTGAACCATGCGCTGGTTTGCGGCGCAGCTGGCGTCGTGGGGGGCTGTCTGATGCGCTGCTGGCTTGGACTTATGACTGCATCCCCCGGAGCCGCGTTTGATCACGCCAGAGCGGAAATGCCGTTCGCCTGCAACAGGTTTTCTGCTGATTGACAGCGGGCAGACCGTGGATTGGCCGTGGCAGTCAGACCTTAACGCGGTCAGGCCGCGCTTCGCGGACGGCACGCTGGTCGCTTGTGTTGCGCTATTCAGGGAAAACAGAGTGGCAGCCCGTAGGGGAATCGAACCCCTCTTTCCAGGTTGAAAACCTGGCGTCCTAACCGATAGACGAACGGGCCACTTGGTCTGTGAGGGCGTGTTTACTGAGTACATCGCCCCGGCGCAAGAGGGATTTTGACATCCACGCGAGTTTTTTTCAGCTCTGATAGATGCCCTGCAAGCTTCTGAAAAATATGGATATAAATGGGTGTGCTGGGTATGGTGTCTGGCAGATCACGGTGATTGTCTGTTGGTGCGGCCCAAACCGCAGAAAGGGACGGTTGCAGGGCATCGCCGCCGATGAAACGAGCGCCAGTTGATCGGATGAGGTGATCGGATCTGTGCGGTGATGGCGGGCAGCTACACGTCAAACCCAGGCCACACTACGCAAGGAGCAAGTGATATATCAGGACTGTTGTGCGGAGAAGTGGCAGCCCGTAGGGGAATCGAACCCCTCTTTCCAGGTTGAAAACCTGGCGTCCTAACCGATAGACGAACGGGCCACTTGGTGTGAGCGGGTATTTAGTGTTTCGCGCCGGAACCCGCAAGCCAAAAAACACCAGTATCGCAATTTATTTTCCCCTGGGCGGAGGATGGTTATTCAAAGAGGGCAGGGCCCTTGTGTGCAGAGTTTTTTTCGCGGCCGATCTCAGGCCTCGGCGGCATCCTCCAGCCGCAGCTGTACGGACTGGCGGCCGCCCCAGGTATTGATTTCAAGCCGACCGGCAAAATGGAACCGCGCGCCACCATGGTCCAGCAGACGCGGCCCCAGCGCGGTGTCAAAAGCGCCAAAGCAAATGGCATCGATCCCGCTGCTCAACCCGTCACTAAGCGAGAGTTTCAGGTGGCTTTCGCCAACCCGTTTGGCAAACCGCACCTGCAGGTCGGGAAAGCCGTAACGGGGGGCGGGGGCACCGGCCCCAAAGGGGCCCGCCTGTTCGATCTGCTCAATCAGCGGCACGGTGGCGGCGCCGGGCATCAGCATCCCGTCAAGCTTCAGATCGCTTGGTCCCAGATCGCCGGCCCCCTGTTTGGCCAAAAGGGCGCTGAGCCGCTCCATCGCCGGTTCCAGTTGGTCACGGGCCACGGTCAGTCCGGCGGCCATCTTGTGGCCGCCCCCTTTGATGAGCAGCCCTTCGGCGGCGGCCCGCTGGATGGAGGCGCCAAGATCAATGCCGCTTACGGAACGACCCGATCCCTTGCCCTCGTCGCCATCAAGGCCAATCACGATGGCGGGGCGGCCGGCAGCTTCTTTCAGGCGCGAGGCGACAATCCCGACAACGCCGGGGTGCCAGCCTTCACCAGCGGCCCAGACCAGAGGGGCATCCAGACCGCGCGCCTCCGCCTGTTCCAGTGCGGCGGCGCGAACCGCGTTTTCGATATCGCGGCGCTCGGTGTTCAATTCATCCAGACGCGCGGCGATGGCCTCGGCCTCGGCTGGGTTGTTGGTGGCCAGCAGGCGCGCACCCAGATCAGCCTTGCCAATCCGCCCGCCCGCGTTGACCCGTGGCCCCAGCAGAAAGCCAAGGTGATAGGTGGAGGGGGCAGAATCCATGCGCGATACATCTGCCAGTGCCACCAGTCCGGGCCGCTGCCGGGCGGCCATCACCTTGAGGCCTTGCCGGACAAGCGCGCGGTTCGCCTCAATCAGCGGTGCCACATCGGCGACGGTGGCCAGGGCAACCAGATCCAGCAGCGCCATCAGATCAGGACCGGTGCCGAGCCCCTTGTCCCGCATTTGGCGGCGCAGTTCGACCAGCATCAGGAACACCACGCCGGCCGCACAGAAATAGCCCAAGTCGCCGTCCTCATCCTGGCGGTTGGGGTTCACCACTGCGACACAGTCGGGCAGGGTCTCTCCGCCCAGGTGGTGGTCGAGTACGATCACATCAGCGCCCTTGGCGGCGGCAATCGGACCATGAGATAGCGTGCCGCAATCGACGCAGACAATCAGATCGTGATCACGGGCCAGCGCGGCCATCGCCGCATCGTTGGGGCCGTAGCCCTCATCGATCCGGTCGGGCACATAGAGCGTGGCCCCAAGACCGACCTGATCAAGCCAGACCAACAGCAGCGCTGCCGAGGAGCCGCCATCAACGTCATAATCGGCAAAGACCGCAATCCGCTCGCGCCGCTCCACCGCTTGCAGGAAACGGGCCGCGGCGGGTTCCATGTCCTTCATCCGGCGCGGATCGGGGAGCAGCTCTTTTAGTTGCGGTGTCAGAAATCCGCTGGCCTCATGGGCGGGCACGCCGCGCCGGGCCAGGACCTGACAGACGGCGGCGGGCAGGGTGGTCTGCTGTTCCATCATTTCGGCTGCGCGGGCAACCTCCACATCGGGGCCAATCCAGCGACGCCCGCTGAGCGAGGTCTCAACTCCCAGAAAGCTCATGTCTTCGTCCCTTTTCCGCGTGCCTGCCCCGGGCGCTGACGGGGCGTTCTTATGGCAAAGGCCGGATCTGCGCGGACCCGGCCTTTCACCTTTCTTCAAATACTCAAAAACCCAACCTTTGCGATACGTCGCAAGGTCAGATCCTACTGATGCGCGCTGAGCGGTGTCCGGTAGCTCATCCGGCGCACGGAGCCGGTTTTGGAGCGCATCAGCAATGTGGTGGTTTCGACCCAGCCCGGCTGGCGTTTGATCGCGGGCAGCAACGAGCCGCCGGTGACGCCGGTTGCCGCAAAGATCACATCGCTGGTGACCATCTCGTCGCGGGCATAGACGCGGTCCAGATCGGTGATGCCGGCCTTGGCAGCGCGGGCTTTCTCATCATCGTTGCGGAACAACAGGCGGCCAAAGATCTGACCCCCCATGCATTTCAATGCAGCTGCCGCCAGCACACCCTCAGGGGCGCCGCCCTGACCCATATACATGTCAATGCCGGTAATCTCAGATTCGGCGCAATGCATCACGCCGGCCACATCGCCGTCGGTGATCAGGCGGATGGCGGCGCCGGTTTCGCGGACCTCAGCGATCATCGCCTCGTGGCGGGGGCGCTCCAGAATGCAGACGGTGATGTCAGAGGGGGCGCAGCCCTTGGCCTTGGCCAACGCCTCAACCCGCTCGCGAGGGCTCATGTCCAGCGACACAACATTGTCCGGCAGGCCCGGACCCACGGCCAGCTTGTCCATATAGGTGTCCGGCGCGTGCAGCATAGAGCCGCGCGGCCCCATCGCGATCACGGTCAGCGCGTTCGGCATATCCTTGGCGGTCAGCGTGGTGCCTTCGAGCGGGTCCAGCGCGATATCAACGCCGGGGCCTTTGCCGGTGCCGACTTCCTCACCGATAAAGAGCATGGGCGCTTCGTCCCGCTCCCCTTCGCCGATAACCACGACGCCTGCGATATCCAAGAGGTTCAGCTGTTCGCGCATGGCGTTGACGGCGGCCTGATCGGCGGCTTTCTCGTCGCCGCGACCAATCAGCGGCGCAGAGGCCAGAGCGGCCTGTTCGGCCACGCGGGCCAGGCCGAGCGACAGCAGGCGGTCGTTAAATGCGGCGTCGTTGGTGTCAGAAGTCATAGCCAATGTCCTATCTCAATCCCGGGTCGGTGCCGTCGCATACCCTGCATCTGGCAGCGCGGGCAAGGGCGGTTGGCGGTAACGGGCCGTAGCAATTGGCGCCGATACCGGTGTTTTTATACCTGATGGCGCTCAGACCTCTTCGATGCGTAGCGCAACAGGCTCACTGGCCACAACATCGGTCTTGGCCAGATCTTCCAGCGCTGTCTGCAGAGTGCTGGAGGTGCATTTATGTGTCACGATCAGCACGGGCGCGGTCGGCTCGGAGTGGCCGTATTGGCGCATCCGGTCGATGGAGATCCCGGCATTGCCAAGAGCGGCAGCCACCTTTGCCAATGCGCCGGGTTTGTCCAGCAGGGCGAGGCGCAGATAATGCGGGGCGGCAAGACTGGTCTGGGCTGCAGGGGCATTCTCCAAAGAGGTCGCAGGCTGGCCGAAGGTGGCCAGACGGCTGCCGCGGGCCAGATCGCAGATGTCACCAAGGACGGCGCTGGCGGTTGGGCCTTCGCCGGCACCGGGGCCGCGCAGGACGATCTGTTCGACCGCGTCGCCTTCGATCACCACCATATTGGTGCCGCCTTCCAGTTGGCCGAGCGGAGAGTTTGCAGGTACCAGACAGGGCGACATGCGCTGTTCCAGCCCACGCCCGGTGCGCTGTGCGACGCCCAGAAGCTTGATCCGGTAGCCCATATCGGCGGCGTGGCGGATGTCGTCCAGGCTGATGCGCTGGATGCCTTCCAGCTGCACATCGTCAAAGGCGGGCTTGGTGCCGAAGGCGATGGCAGAGAGGATCGCCAGCTTGTGTCCGGCGTCGATGCCGCCCACATCGAGATTGGGATCAGCCTCAAGATAGCCAAGGCGGCCACATTCCTCAAACAGGGCGTTGTAGCCCTGGCCGGTGGCTTCCATCTGGGTCAGAATATAGTTGCAGGTGCCGTTCATCACGCCCATGACGCGGGTGATTTCATTGCCTGCCAGACCTTCGGTCAGGGATTTGATCACCGGGATGCCGCCCGCGACAGCCGCTTCAAAGCGGATCACGCGGCCTGCGGCCTCGGCCTGTTCAGCCAGCGCCTGACCGTGGATAGCCAGCAACGCCTTGTTGGCGGTGACAACGTCCTTGCCTGCCTCCAGAGCGGCCTCGGTCGCGGCCTTGGCAGCGCCTTCATGGCCGCCCATCAGCTCCACAAAGACATCGACATCGTCGCGGGTGGCCAGCGCCACAGGGTCGGTTTCCCAAGCATAATCGCCAAGCGGCACGCCACGGTCCTTGCCTGCGTTCCGGGCGGAGACCGCTGTGATCTGGATCTGGCGTCCGGTGCGGGCCTCCAGCATGGCTGCCTGACGGCGGATGATCTTGATCACGCCGGTGCCAACCGTGCCCAAACCTGCAATTCCAAGGCGAAGCGGCTCTGTCATAGCTGGGGATCCTTTAATTCCGAAAGACGTCTCCCCGCCTTAGCGGGTTCGGCGCAGCGGTGCAACGGCGGCGGCGGTACGCAGCGGACAAATCCCAGGGCAGGGCCTGTATTGCTGTGATATCAGGCGGCTTTGCTCATGGCTGCCGGGGCTGCCAAGCGGGGTGTCCCGCGTCAGGGTTGCGCGGCGCGCAGCCGATCAGCGCGGGCCTGCAAGCGGGCGGCGCGGGCATCCAGCGTGTCTTCCAGCGCTTTGCTCTCTTCAGCTGCGGGGGGGCTGGGCTGAAGTGCATCCTCCAAGGGCACAAGGGCAGGGTAGTCGGCGCCGCGCAGATCGGGGGTGAGCCGGTCTTCCAGCTCCGGCACGCGGGCACAGGCTGAGATGAGTGCAGCTGCGGCGAGCAGGGGAAACAGCCGAGAATGCCGACGGACGGGCGCCGATGCCGGGGTTGCACATATGCTGGGCATCGGGGGTCGGTTTTTGGGCTGTGCGGGCGATTGCATTAAAACCATCCTTGTTCACTATTCCCTTGATGCACATATTGGTGAAAAGGCACAAGCGGGGCTTTTATCTGAACGAATGTTCATATAAAATCGAGACATGGCACGTACCCAAGGTTCACATTCCGATATCACCGGTCCGCGCATCCGTGCTGCGGCGTTGAAGCTGTTTGCCCAGCATGGTTATGCGGCGGTCTCGATGCGCCAGATCGCATCTGAGGTCGGGGTACAGGCCGGGGCGCTTTATAACTATACCCCTGATAAGCAGAGCCTGTTGTTCAGCCTGATGGAAGGTCATATGACCGAGCTGTTGCAGGCCTGGCAGGATCTGCGGGCCCTGGATCAGACGGTGCCGTCTGGCGGTGCCGAGGATCATGTTCTGGCGCGGCTTGAGGCCTTTACCCGGTTTCACATTCGCTTCCATCTGGAGCGGCCGGATGCGGTTTTCATCGCTTATATGGAGCTGCGGAACCTGTCGGAAGACAATTTCACCGCGATCGAGTCCCTGCGTCGCGAATATGAGAATGCGCTGGAAACAATCCTGAAGGACGGGGTGCGGCTGGGCGTGTTTCATATCCCCGACACCAAAATCGCGACTCTGGCGGTGATTGCGATGCTGAACGGTGTGATGACCTGGTATCGCAGTGGCGGGCGGCTGTCGCTGGACGAGGTCGAGGCGATTTACTGGGATATGGTGCAGAAATCCGTACGTGGCTGAACCCGGCCCGCCTGGATCCGTACAATTACGAGTCGGCGCCGCACAGCAACGCGGCACCAGCAGGTCGTCTGTGGCGGATCTAATGGGCTGGTCGGATGAACTGACCATTGCGCAGATCCCTGAAGGCCTGCCGCAGCTCATCCTGTGTGTTCATCACAATTGGGCCATGCCAGGCCACGGGCTCCTCAATCGGGGCGCCTGAGATCAGCAAGAAGCGGACGCCCTCCGGGCCAGCCTGTACGGTGATTTCTTCACCGCTGCCAAACCGGACCAGCGTACGATCGCCGGACATATCGCGGATGTGCAATTCCTCGCCCGCGACCTCTTTTTCCAGCAACACGCCCTGCGGCGTTGCAGCATCGACAAAGGCGCCCTGACCGGCAAAGACATAGGCAAAGGCGCGCCGGTAGGTGTCGATGCGGAAGGTCTTCTTCACGCCGGGCGGGACAGAGACATCCAGATATTGTGGGTCAGCAGCGATGCCATCGACGGGACCGCGTTTGCCCCAGAAGTCACCAACAATGACCTTCACCCGGGTGCCGTCGTCGTCAATCACCTCGGGAATATCCTTGGCGGTGATGTCCTGATAGCGCGGCGCGGTCATTTTCTGACTGGCGGGCAGGTTGCCCCAGAGCTGGAAACCGTGCATCTGGCCCTTGGCGTTTCCTTTCGGCATTTCCTGGTGCAGGATGCCTGACCCTGCGGTCATCCACTGGACATCTCCCGCGCCCAAGGTGCCGTTGTTGCCCAGGGAATCGCCATGGTGAACGGTCCCGTCCAGCACATAGGTGATGGTCTCGATTCCCCGGTGTGGGTGCCAGGGGAAACCGGCCTCGAAGTCTTCGGGGCGGTCATTGCGGAAGTCGTCGAACAGCAGGAAGGGGTCCAGCTCGCTCGGGTCGTGAAAACCAAAGGCGCGGTGCAGTTTGACGCCTGCGCCTTCCAGCGCCGGTGTGGCAGGGCGGGTTTCCAGGATGGGACGGATCGACATGGCGGGTCTCCGGTTGCTGTGTATGCCCTCATAGATAAGCCTGTGCGAGTGTGTCGGGAAGGCCCGCGTGTTAACTTCCCGTGTGCGCTGACGCACATACATCAGCTGTGCGAGCCTCTTTCCGGGACACCGTCACAACAGGGGGCTATGCCCCTTGGCGCAATCAGGCTACATCCGCCGGGACCGGCCCCAAGGTGCAGACGGGGCTGAAGACCAGGGTGAGGACATAGGTGATGGGCCAGAGGGCGGGATCGGGCGAAATGAAGGATGAGATTTTGGCAACTGTTGATGCCTCCGCGCCGCGGCGGGTGCTGGCAGTGGTGATGCTGATCGTGGTCGGCGCGCTGGCAATCTATGTGGCGCTGGCCACACCGCCAGCCCCCCATTGGCTGGTCTTTCTGCTGGCCATCGGTGGCTTTTGCCTATGGCTGGCCATGCGTCTGTGGCAGGCCACCGCATTGCGGATTGAACTGACCGACGAGGTGCTGCGCAGCTCCGACGGGGCGGTGATTGCCAAGGTGGCGGATGTTGTTGCGGTGGATCGTGGGGTGTTTGCGTTCAAACCATCAAACGGCTTTCTGATCCGAACCGCCACCAAGGGCGCGCGCAGCTGGCGGCCGGGGCTTTGGTGGCGACTGGGGCATCGGATTGGAATTGGGGGTGTGACGCCGGGTGCGCAGAGCAAATCCATGGCAGAAATCCTCGCCATCATGATTGCGCGGCGTGAGGCGGGACAGTCGCAGGGCTGAGGCGGCATCTGTATCGTCAACCAGAATAAGGCGCCACCGATGCCGGAGGCGCCTTCGTTGATTAAGCCGCTGGCCTAAATCGAAATGCTCTAGTCTGTGGGGCCGCTATTGTCGTCGTGGCTGCCACCACCGCTGTCCTGACCTTCGAATTTCACCTGCGGTGCAAAACGTGGGCGAGTGAAGACGAAATTCTGGATATCCATATCGGGCAGGCCAACATTGAAGGCGGGGTCGATATCGTTCTTGGTTTCCACCAGAATGACCCGCTCCTGATCCGGCATGGTCGGCAGATCATCCTTGACCTCTTGAATGTTGCCGTCCTGCCATTCGGTGAATTTGCCACCACGCACCTTGGACCAGTCCACGTAGTAGCGGTTATCATCCTCATCCCAGCGGATCACCGAGATCCTGAGAGAAATAGAGGAGTCGACACGGATCAGCAGCTTGGCCAGATCGTGCATGCTGTCGATGTAATCCTCATTCAGGGTTGAGGTTTCGCGCGAGATCAGATCCGAGATTGTATATGCGGCTTTTAGATTCACCCCTTCCTGACGGAACGCATCAAAATAGGTGTAGATTGCTGCAAAGACGCCAAGCAGCAACGGCATATAGAAGGCAAACTCAACCGAGACAGAGCCATCGGTTTCGCGTCTGTAGCGGCGGAACAGGGTGCGGATACGGGTCAACATGGCTTACCGGGGCTCCTGAACAAAGGCTGAGGTCGCATAGAGGCGGATCCGGCCGTCGGCGTCATTGTCCATATCGTCAGCCAGACCCCAATGGGGGAACACGGGCTTCATGGCCATACAGGCGCGGATGAACATCAGTTCGTTGGAATCGCCGGTGACAAAGTTGCGCACGGGCTGCACGTCCTCAACCCGGTTGATGCAATCGGGAACCGGGTCAACCGGCGTCCAGGCATAGGGGTCAACCTGTACCATTTCGAGCCGCAGTGACGTGCCGCAGTTGCGGATGAACCCGGAGCGGCGGCAGACCTCGTCGCGGATCTCATTGTGTTGCTTTGGAACACCGGTTGAGAGGCGCAATCCCCGCACGGTCTGATCCAGCGCCCGTTCCAGCATGGATTGCTGAATGGTGATCATGCCGAGTTCCACCGTGTTCATCAGCAGAAACAGAAAGGCGGGGATCACAATGGCAAATTCCACTGTGGCGTTGCCATCCTCGCGCTTGCGAAACAGGCGCAGCGCGCGGCGCAGTCGGCTGGCCGTCTTATGTGGAGTGCGACGGGTCATTGTGTCAGCCTCAGCTGGCGGATCGACGTCGCGATGGAGGCAAAGGCGTCGCGGATCTCAAGCCCGCGCACATCAAAGTGATGAGCATCCGAGCTGGCACAATCCTTCAGCACCGCGGTGCCGCTGCTGGGTGCCTCAAAACCAATGGTGTAGACAACAATACCTTGGTTTTTGGCGGCGGTGCAGACAGCGCGGGTGCGGGCGTTTTTGGTGCTGGTGTTCCAGTAGTCATAGACGCCGTAGTACCAGACGCTGCGCGCCGAGGACTGACCCATCCAGTCGCCATAGAGGTACTTGTAGAGATACTTCAATGAGGTTTCACCGAACAGTTCGCCCCAGCTCAGACGTTTGACATTCTCAGGCTCTCCCTGCTCATCCTGCCACCAGCAGCTGTAACTGCTGCACTTGCGGTAGCTGCCCTGACCATAGGCGTGATCTTCCCAGCGGTTCATGCGGTCCCACCAGTACATATCGCGTTGGGGGTCATAGAGTGAGTAGCGCGGGTTCGATCCGGTGGCGGCAGAGTTGTACCAGACGTCGGAGGACCCTTCGCGATGGTCGGACTCGACATAGTACTGGTTGGTATTCTTGCCGTCGGTCATCAGCACGATAACCTTGACCGTCTCGTGGTCATTGAAGGCCGCAGGGCGATTGTTGAACGTTGCGGGTACCGTGGCGCCGCCGCCCGATGCCAGCGCGCTGATGGCGGGACGCGCACTTGGATCGAGCAGGGCAGTGCCCCATTTCATGCCAACATCGATCGATGTGTTGCCTTCTGCCTGAAGACCGTCAATGAAGCCTTTGAGCGTGTTTGCATCTTTCTGGAACGGCAGAATTTCACGGTTGGCACTGTCTTCACAGGTCGGGCTGTCCAGCGGGTTTGCGCTGGCGCGGTAGTCACTGCCGGACCAAACGCTGAAGTGCATCGTCCGGTCCAGTTCCTGGGTGGTGGACAGGGCGGTGGTCTGAAAATGGCTGCCGACAAAATTCACACAGTTGGAATATGCGTGCTCATCCGTGGTGTTGTACTGATCCATCAACTCGGTCGGCAGGCTGACCTGTGTGGCGTAGGGGATGATGGAGATCGACATCTTGTTGTCGATGGTATTGGCGATCATCGTATCGACGAAATCTTTTGCCGCAACCTTGAGGTTGGCCAGACGGCTGTTGCTGCGCATCGATCCGGAGACATCCAGCACCAATGAGATTTCCAGCCCGTCAATGCTCTCTTCGGCGCGGGAGGTCGCATAGAGCGGCATGTCCTGGCCGCTGGAGAACTTCAGCATGTGGGTTTCAAATGTGGTGTCGATGGTGCTTTGCACCTTTTTGAACCCAAGCCCGGTTTCCGCCACCGGGGGTGTGTAGTATTTATTGAGCCCCGCCTTGCTGAGATAGTCCTGAACCACCGCCGCAGGCGGCAGGGGCTGGTCGAGGTCGGCCGCGGCCAGAACTGCGCGGTCGAGGGTATATTGCAGGATGGTGCGGTCCCGTTCCATGCGCATCAGATCAACGCCGATCCCGCCAACGGCCAGCATCGACAGCAAGAAGCCGACCATGGGTTTCAGCAGCACGCCCGAGTCGTCTTGCCGGAAGGCGCGCAGCTGTGCCCCGCTGCGGATGCAGGCGGTCAGGCAGGCCTTTCGGGCCGCGATGGATATCTTTTCAATAGGCTTTATCATGTGTCGAACCCCCAGCCGCGTAACCCCCCGGCACAGCGCCATCAGAATTGGATTTTCACACTTATTAATGCTTTATGAAGGTGGCGGAATTGGGGCGCATACCGGACCAAATCATACGTATTGTTGTTGATTTTAAGGGTAATGCGAGCCTTAGGAGTTGGTTGTCCTGGGGGCGTCAACAAAATGAGGGCTGCCGACAAAACGCGGCGACTCAGTCAAACACCTCGTGTCATCAGTTTGCCTTTAATTGATTCTTTTTGCGGGGGAATGGTCAAAAAGGTCGCACCTTCTTAATCCAAGAGTCATAGTGTCGGAACACTATCTCACTGAGTCGACGCAGAAGCACGGAGTACAGCCGATGAGCAGTGCAACAGAACCCAGTTTTCGCCAGAGTGTGGACCTGATGTTCAACAGGGCGGTGTCCCTGATGGACCTGCCACCGGGCCTGGAAGAGAAGATCAGGGTTTGCAACGCGACCTATACTGTACGCTTTGGCGTGCGGCTGCGGGGGGGGATCCAGACCTTCACCGGATATCGTTCGGTACATTCCGAGCATATGGAGCCCGTGAAAGGCGGCATCCGCTATGCGATGGGCGTGAACCAGGATGAGGTTGAGGCGCTGGCGGCGCTGATGACCTATAAATGTGCGCTGGTTGAGGCGCCGTTTGGTGGCTCCAAGGGCGGGTTGTGCATCGATCCGCGCCAGTATGAAGAGCATGAGCTGGAGCTGATCACCCGCCGGTTCGCCTATGAGCTGGCCAAACGCGATCTGATCAACCCCTCGCAGAACGTTCCGGCCCCGGATATGGGCACTGGAGAGCGTGAAATGGCGTGGATTGCCGACCAATATGCACGGATGAACACCACCGATATCAACGCCAAGGCCTGTGTGACCGGCAAGCCGCTGAATGCGGGCGGCATTGCCGGCCGGGTCGAGGCGACGGGCCGCGGCGTGCAATATGCGCTGCGCGAATTCTTCCGTAATCCAGAGGATGTCGCGGCTGCCAATATGGACGGCAAACTGGACGGCAAACGCGTCATCGTTCAGGGGCTCGGCAATGTGGGCTACCACGCGGCGAAGTTCCTGATGTCGGAAGACGGCGCCAAGATCACCGCCGTAATCGAACGCGATGGCGGTCTGATTGACGAAAACGGTCTTGATATCGAAGCGGTGTTCCAGTGGATCGCCAGTAATGGCGGCGTGACGGGCTATCAGGATGCGCGGTACGTTGAAAACGGCGCGCTGCTGCTTGAAGAAGACTGCGACATCCTGATCCCGGCCGCGCTGGAGGGGGTGATCAATCTCACCAACGCGGCCAACATCAAGGCGCGGCTGATCATTGAGGCGGCGAATGGCCCCGTCACTGCGGGCGCGGATGAGATCCTGCGCGACAAGGGGACCGTGATCATTCCCGACATGTACGCCAACGCGGGCGGTGTGACGGTGTCCTACTTCGAATGGGTGAAGAACCTCAGCCACATTCGCTTTGGCCGGATGCAGCGCCGTCAGGAAGAGGCACGTCACCAGCTGGTGGTGGATGAGCTGGAAGCTTTGTCCGAAAGCCTGGGCAAGACCTGGACGTTGAACCCCAAGTTCACCGAGCGTTATCTGCGCGGGGCGGATGAGCTGGAGCTGGTACGCTCGGGTCTGGATGACACCATGCGGACGGCCTATCAGTCGATGCGGGAGGTCTGGCATGGCCGCAACGATGTCACCGATTTGCGCACCGCCGCTTATCTGGTCTCCATCGATAAGGTTGCCAAGAGCTACCGCGCCAAGGGGCTCTGACAGGTGCAGAGGCACCGCAGCATCAGCTGTATTAACAGGAGGCGGGGTTTCCCGCCTCCTTTTTATTGGCGGACCGGGTCTCAATGAACCGGCGCAAAGTGACTGCGATTTGGCGGCGGTTTGCCCGGTGATCGCGGGAGCAGTTCGCGGGATGCAGTTTTGCCGCAATCACCGTCAATGGTTGGGGGAAGAACGCGGTCCCGCGCCTGATCTTGTCGAACTGCGACCCTTTGTTCCTTCGCGAGGTCGACATTGGCACTAGACAGACATGTCCTGAACATGGTGCTGATATCGTCAGATGACGTCCGGCGCGGCGCGCGTGGGGCTGGTATCCGGGCGCAGATCGCGCCAGACTGTCGCTCAGGCGGCGTCCGCTACCCTGTCCGACCACGCGTGGCGGCAGGCGGCGGCTCCGACGGGACGAGAAGGGAACGGGGATGCGATTTTCTGGCTGGCGCGTGCTGCGCGAAGGGCTGACAGGCAACCGGGGCTGGCAGGGCCATTGGCGTGACCCGGATCCGAAACCGCAGTATGATGCGGTGATCATCGGGGGCGGGGGCCATGGGCTGGCGACCGCCTACTATCTTGCCAAGGATCACGGCATGACCAATATCGCCGTGCTGGAGCGCGGCTATATCGGCGGTGGCAATGTGGGGCGCAACACCACCATCGTGCGGGCCAATTATTATCTGCCGGGCAACTCTGAGTTCTACTCCCATTCCCTGAAGCTGTGGGAGGGGTTGGAACAGGATCTGAATTACAATGCGATGATGTCGCAGCGTGGGATCTTGAACGTGTTCCACAATGATGCGCAGCGTGACAGCGCAGTGCGGCGCGCGAACGCAATCATCAATCAGGGCGATGACGCCGAGATCCTGTCCCGTGATCAACTGCGCGACATGGTGCCGCTACTGAATTATGCCAACAATCGCTTTCCCATTCAGGGGGCGCTGTTGCAGCGCCGTGCGGGCACGGCGCGCCATGATGCGGTGGCCTGGGGTTTTGCACGGGGTGCGGACCAGCGCGGTGTTGATATCCTGCAGAACTGTGAGGTGACCGGCATTCGGACCGAAGGCGGCAAGGTCATCGGGGTTGAGACTTCCCGTGGCCTGATCCGCGCGGGCAAGGTGGCAATGGCCGCAGCCGGGCGGTCCAGCCAGGTGGCCGCGATGGCGGGCCTGACCCTGCCGATTGAGAGCCATGTCTTGCAGGCTTTTGTCTCAGAGGGGCTGAAGCCGATCATTGATCATGTGCTCACCTTTGCTGAGGGGCATTTGTACATCAGCCAGTCCGACAAGGGCGGGTTGGTTTTTGGCAGCTATCTCGATCTCTATGCGTCTTACGCGGCGCGGGGGAATCTGCCGATGGTGGAACACACGATGGAAGCCTGCATGGCGATGTTGCCCGCCATCGGCAAGGCGCGGCTGCTGCGCAGTTGGGGCGGTATCATGGATATGACACCGGATGGCTCGCCGATCATCGACCGGACATCGATCGAGGGGCTCTATCTCAATGCGGGCTGGTGCTATGGCGGCTTTAAGGCGACGCCGGCCTCTGGGCAGTGTTATGCCCATCTGATCGCAACCGACCGCCCCCATGAGGCGGCAGCGGGGTTCCGGCTAAACCGGTTTGAAACTGGCCGTGGCCTAATGGATGAGGAGGCGACCGGTGCGCAGCATAATCTGCATTGACCCCAGCATTTCCGAACTGAGGCCTGTGGCGGCCGCAGAGGCGGGAATGAGTATTTTTGGAAAGGTGAAAGGGCGTCAACCATGAGGATTACCTGCCCCCTATGTGGTGAGCGCGACCGGCGCGAGTTCTATTACCGCGGGGCTGCGCTTGCGGCGCCCGCAGAGGGCGACAGTCCTGAAGTCTGGCATGCGCATGTCCATCTGCGGGACAATCCCGCCGGGCCGGTTGAGGAATGGTGGTATCATCAGCAGGGCTGCGGCAGCTGGATCCGGGTTCGGCGGGACACTGCCAGCCACGAAATGCTCGCGGCCCAGTTGGCCACATCCGGGGAGGAGGGCTGATGCGGATCGCTGGATGGGAAGGCGCAGCGGAGGCGCGCGAGGTTGGGTTCAGCTTCAACGGACGGCGCCTCACGGGGCGCGCAGGGGAGCCGTTGGCGGCAGCGCTTCTGGCCAATGACATTCATCTGGTGGGGCGGTCGTTCAAATATCATCGCCCGCGCGGTATCTTGACTGCAGGCAGTGAAGAACCCAACGCGTTGGTCACCGTGGGTGAGGGAACTGCGCAGGAACCAAATCTGCGGGCCACCACGCTGCCCTTATATGAGGGACTGGCGGCGCGCAGTCAGAATTGCTGGCCGTCGGTCGGGTTCGACGCCATGGCGGTGAACGATCTGGCAGCGCCGTTTCTGGGCGCGGGGTTCTACTATAAAACCTTCATGTGGCCGGCGGCGTTCTGGGAAAAGATCTATGAGCCGATCATCCGTCGCGCCGCCGGGCTGGGGGCGTTGTCTGGTGCGCCGGATGATGCGACCTACGAGAAGGCCTATGGGTTCTGCGATCTCTTGGTGATCGGGGCCGGGCCCGCGGGGTTGATGGCGGCGCTGACGGCGGCGCGGGGTGGCGCGGATGTGATCCTGTGTGACGAGGACAGCACCCCGGGCGGAAGACTGTTGAGTGAGCGGGAAACCATCGCGGGGCAGCCTGCGCGAGAGTGGGTCGCCAATGCGGTGGCAGAGCTGGACAGTCTGGATAATGTGCGCCGTATGACCCGCACCACCGTGACCGGGGTCTATGATCAGGGCACCTATGGGGCGCTGGAGACACCGCCGCAGCAGGCAGGAGCCGCACCGCGCGCCTGTTTCTGGCGGCTGGTGGCCAAACGGGCGATCCTTGCGGCGGGTGCGTTGGAGCGGCCTGTGGCCTTTGCCAATAATGACCGACCAGGGATTATGATGGCCGGGGCCGTGCGCAGCTATCTCAATCGTTGGGGGGTGGCGCCGGGGGAACGGGTGGCCGTGTTTGCCAACAACGATGACGCGCACCGCACGGCACGGGATCTGGTGGCGGCGGGGGTGCATGTGGCGGCGGTGATCGACAGCCGCCATGACGCCCCGCTGAGCCCTGATTTCCGGGTGATCCGGGGGGCACAGGTCTGCAATGCCTCCGGGCAAAAACGGTTGGAGAGCCTGACCCTGCGCTCGGTTTCGGGGGAGGAAAAGTTGCAGGCTGACTGTCTGGCGATGTCCGGTGGTTGGAATCCGACGCTGCACCTGACCTGCCATCTGAACGGGCGGCCTCGCTGGCGGCGGGACCTTGCGTGTTTTGTGCCGCAGGATGGTGCGGTTCCCGGGCTGGAGCCCGTGGGGGCTTGTCGCGGACGGTTTGCCACCGCGGCGGCCTTGCAAGATGGGGCTGAGGCGGGCGCGCGCGCGCTTGAGGCATTGGGCAAGCGGGCGGTTGCGGCAGAGATGCCCGAGGCAGAGCAGGCAGAGTATCGCATCTCCCCACTGTGGTCGGTGCCGGGGCGCGGGCGCGCCTGGGTTGATTTTCAGAACGACGTCACGGTCAAGGATATCTGTCAGGCCGGGCGCGAGAACTTCCGCTCGGTCGAGCATATGAAGCGCTACACCACCCAAGGGATGGCCACGGATCAGGGCAAAAGCTCAAACGTGGTTGCGCTGGCGGTTCTGGCGGAGGCTACGGGGCGCAGTATCCCCGAGACCGGCACCACCACGTTCCGCCCACCTTACGTGCCGGTGCCGATCGGCGTAATGGGGGCGGGGGCCGAAGATCAGGGCTTTGCGCCCCGGCGGCTGCTGACCTCGCACCGGCTGGCGGAGGATATGGGCGCCCATATGATGGAGGTGGGGCTTTGGTATCGGGCCAGCTACTTCCCCAAAGCCGGCGAGACCCATTGGCGGCAGTCCTGCGACCGCGAGGTCGGGTATGTGCGTAATGCGGTGGGGGTCGCAGATGTCTCCACCCTCGGCAAGATTGATATTCAGGGACCGGATGCGGCGCGGCTGCTGAATTGTGTCTATGCCAATGGCTTTGCCAAGCTGAAACCGGGTCGGGTGCGCTACGGTCTGATGCTGCGCGAAGATGGGTTTGTGATGGATGATGGCACCACCGCCTGTCTGGCGCAGAACCACTATGTGATGACCACAACCACCGCCGCGGCCGGGCAGGTCATGGCGCATCTGGAGTTCGTAACCCAGGCCTTGCACCCCGATTGGGATGTGCGGATCAATTCCGCGACCGAGCAATGGGCGCAGTTTTCCATCGCCGGTCCCAAGGCGCGCGCGTTATTGCAGGATCTGCTTGGCGCAGATTTTGGGGCTGAGGACTGGCCGTTCATGGCCTGCGGCGAGGTGGCTTTGGGCGGCGTAACAGGACGGCTGTTCCGCATCTCCTTCTCGGGTGAGGAGGCTTATGAGCTGGCGGTGCCGGCGCGCTACGGTGAGAGCCTCTTTGGCGAGTTGCTGCGCCGGGCCGAAGCGCTGGGCGGTGGGGCCTACGGGTTGGAGGCCCTGAATGTCCTGCGGATTGAAAAAGGGTTTCTGACGCATGCCGAGATCAATGGCACGGCGACGCTGCATGATCTGGGGTTTGGTGGAATGTTGCGTTCTGGCAAGCCCTGTGTGGGCCGCGAGATGGCATTGCGCGCTGGGTTGGTCGACAAGACCCGCATGCGGCTGGTGGGGATCAAACCCACCGGTGCGGTGCAGCAACTGACAGCCGGGGCGCATCTGTTTGACCCGGAGGATCCTGTCACGCGGGTATCTGATCAGGGCTATGTGACCTCGGTCTGCTATTCGCCGACATTGGGCCATATGATTGGTCTGGCGCTGATCAAGGCTGGCCCGGGCAGGATCGGTGATCCTATTCGGATGGTGGATCACACGGCTGGCCTGGATACGCTGTGCGAGATTGTGGAGCCAGTGTTCTTTGATCCGGAAGGGGAGCGTGCCCGTGGTTGAGTTGAGTGCAAAAACCCCCTGTGCCGGGCTTCTGCCCTTAGAGGTCGGGGCGCTGTCGCTGACTGAAGCACCGGATGAAGAGAGGACGACGCTGGCGCCCTATGCTGGGCAGGCGGGCGCGCTGTCGGCTGCCTTGGAGGCGGCGCATGGGCTGCGCTGGCCGGCGCCGAACCGCAGCCATGCCAAAGCGGGCGCGCGGATTATCTGGTTTGGCCGCGAGATGGCCCTGCTGAGCGGGGTCCGGCCAGATCCTGTGCTGGCAGACCATGCTGCACTGACCGATCAGAGCGACGGTTGGGCGGTGGTCCGGCTGGAGGGGGCGCAGGGAGATGCGGTGCTGGCGCGGCTCTGCCCGGTGGATCTGCGGCCAGCTGTGTTCAAACGCGGCCACACGGTTCGCTGTGAGTTGAAACATATGGCGGCCTCCATCACGCGGCTTGGGCCAAAGACCCTGCAGATCATGGTGTTCCGCTCCATGGCGGAGACACTTGTGGATGATCTGAAAACAGCGATGGAAGCTGTCGCGGCACGGGGGTAATCTCTCTGGATCACCAACTGATTCCGGGAGTCATCTGTATGATCCGTCTTGCCCTTGTCGCGGCATTGCTGGCAACGCCAGTCTATGCGGCTGAAAAGAAAGAAAAAAGCTGCAAGTATCAAGGGCAGGTCATGGCGGCGGTGCAGCAGGCGCGGCTGGACCGGGTGAAGCAGGCGGAGGTCAGCCAGACGATTCTGGACAGTGATCCCAGCTGGCCGGACCAGTACAGCAAGGCCATTCCGCAACTGACGGCCCATGTCTATAGCCTGCGCAAGCGCGATCTGCGCAATACGGATCTGGGCGCGTTGATGGAACAGCAGTGCCTGGAAAACTGGGATCAGATCCAGAAGATGAAAAAGCAGCTGCAGAGCAACTGAGATGTCGCTTCCCCCCGGTTTCCTTGACGAATTGCGCACCCGCGTCAGCCTCACGCAGGTTGTCGGGCGCAAGGTCATGTGGGATCAGCGCAAATCGAACCAGGGCAAGGGCGACATGTGGGCACCATGCCCGTTTCACCATGAGAAATCCGCCAGCTTTCACGTCGATGACCGCAAGGGGTTTTACTACTGCTTTGGCTGCCATGCCAAAGGGGACGCGCTGAAATTTGTGCAGGAAACCGAGAATGTCGGCTTCATGGAGGCGGTGCAGATTCTGGCGCAGGAGGCGGGGATGGAAATGCCCGCCCGTGATCCAAGGGCGCAGCAGAAACAGGATCACCGGGCCCAACTGGCCGAGGTGATGGAACAGGCCGTGCGGTTCTTTCGCCTGCAACTCAACACGCGGGCCGGGGAGGGCGCGCGCAGCTATCTGGCGCGACGCGGGCTGAGTGGCCCCGCGCTGGAACGTTGGGAAATCGGCTTTGCGCCGGAAGGGTGGCAGAACCTCTGGGATGCGCTGCGCGGCAAGGGCGTGCCGGAAGAGCTGATCATGGGGGCAGGTCTTGCCAAACCGTCCAACAAGGGCGGCAAACCCTATGACACCTTCCGCAACCGGATCATGTTCCCGATCCGTGATGCGCGCGGGAGGGCGATAGCCTTTGGCGGGCGCGCAATGGATCCGCGCGACAATGCGAAATATCTGAACTCTCCGGAGACGGCGCTGTTTGACAAGGGGCGCAGCCTTTACAACCACGGGCCTGCGCGCACCGCCTCAGGGAAATCCGGCCAGCTGCTGGTTGCCGAAGGTTACATGGATGTGATTGCGCTGGCTGAAGGCGGCTTTGAGGCGTCGGTGGCGCCTTTGGGCACGGCAATCACTGAAAACCAGCTGCAAATGCTGTGGCGGATCGCGGATGAGCCGATCATTGCGCTGGATGGGGACACTGCAGGCCTGCGCGCAGCGATGCGTCTGATCGATCTGGCCCTGCCTTTGTTGGAGGCGGGGAAATCCCTGCGCTTTGCGCTTATGCCGGAAGGCAAGGACCCGGATGATCTGATCCGCGCCGAAGGGCGCGAGGCCGTGCAGGCGGTGCTGGATCAGGCGATGCCAATGGTGCGGCTGCTGTGGCAGCGCGAGACCGAAGGCAAGGTGTTTGACAGCCCGGAACGCAAGGCGGCGCTGGACAAGGCGCTGCGCGACAAGATCCGATTGATCCGCGATCCGTCGATCCGCCGCCACTATGGCGAGGACCTGCAGGATCTACGCTGGGAGTTGTTTCGCGGGGGGCGCCCGCGGGAGGATACTGCCGGGTCCGGTCTGGATCTCGGCTTTGATGCTGCGCCTGACCCTGGTTTTGATCCGGGGAGCAGGCCCGCAGATGATCCCGGTTTTGGGGCAGATTACGACGCTGGGTACGATCCGGGCTATGATCCGGCGGGCTACGATCCGGGGCATGATGTCGGCTATGATGCTGGACCCTACGATGCCGGGGCCGCGCCAGCGGGTGTGCCTGCCGGTCGGTCCGACTCATCGGGCGGTCAGGGCTATGCAGGCAAACAAGGTGGCTATGCGGGCGGCAAATCCCGCAAGGGCAGCGGGTTTCGCGATGGTACGCGCATGCCCTGGCGGGGCAAGAACGCCCCGCCGCAGCCGCTGGAAACCACGCGCAACTCTCTGCTGGCCGGTGGCAGCGAGGAGTCGCTGGTGCGGGTGCGCGAGGCGGTGATCCTGGCCACGGTGATCACCACCCCGGCCGTCATCGCCAAATATGAGGTCAATCTGGAGCGCATGGCCTGTATAGGATCAGATCACGCGCTGCTGCGCGATCTGGTGCTGCGCCATGGCGTGGATGCGCCCGAACGGCTGAAAGAGGAAATAGCTGCAGCTGCCGGGGCGCATGCCCTTGAAAACCTCTTTGCGCTTCGCCATGTGGCAATCAGCCCCTGTCTGCGCCGTCCCGGTGACGTTGAAGTGGCCAGCCTGACCCTGGCGGAGGAGTTTGCCAAACTGGAGGCGAGCCGTGGGCTCGACGCCGAACTGGCCGAGGCGGAAGAGGATTTGGACGGGCTGGCAGATGAAGCCGTGACATGGCGACTGGGGCAGGCGGCAGAAGCCCGCAACAAGGCCGTGCGCAGCGAGAATGAAGACCGTGCGCAATATGATGTGGGGGAGAACGGAGCGCGTCTGAACCGTGAGGAACGCGACGCTTTCGGAGCCCTGTTGGAACGAATTGGCTACTCCAAGAAGTGACCGCTGCGCCGCAGTGAGTCGTTTTGCTAAGGAAGAGCGAAAGAAAAACGGGTAAACCGGGTGACGAATCAGCGGATCGCGATAATGATTCGCGAAACCGAATCGCCCCAGCCCCTACGAGGAGCATTGAATGGCCGCCAAAGATACCGACGACCGCAAACCTGACGATCAGGAGCCCGAAATCTCTCTCGACATGAGCCAGGCTCAGGTCAAGAAGATGATCGCCGAAGCGCGTGAGAAGGGTTACATCACCTATGATCAGCTCAATCAGGTCCTGCCGCCGGATCAGGTAAGTTCGGAGCAGATCGAGGATGTGATGTCCATGCTCTCCGAAATGGGCATCAACATCATCGAGGATGAGGAAGCCGAAGAGGAAGAGCAGAAAGGCTCAACCGAACTGGTGACCACTGAGAGCAACCGCGAAGTGGCGGTGGCCGGGGCGGCAGCTGAGAAGCTGGACCGCACCGATGATCCCGTGCGGATGTATCTGCGCGAGATGGGATCTGTCGAACTGCTGAGCCGCGAGGGCGAGATCGCCATCGCGAAGCGGATCGAGGCCGGTCGCAACACGATGATCGCAGGCCTCTGCGAGAGTCCGCTGACCTTCCAGGCGATCACCATCTGGCACGATGAACTTCTGTCCGAAGACATTCTGCTGCGCGATGTGATCGACCTTGAGGCGACATTCGGCAACCAGCTGGATGAGGATGGCGAGGTGAGCGAGCCGGTGGTGGATACCTCCGCCGTGGCCGCGAACAAGCCCGCCGCCAAGGAAACCGGCCCGGAGCTGGATGCCGACGGCAATCCGATTGCCCAGGACGATGACGACGACGAAGATGATCAGGCCAATATGTCCCTTGCCGCGATGGAAGCGGCGCTGAAAGACAAGGTGCTGACCACGCTGGAGCAGATCTCCTCGGACTATGCACAGCTGAGCGAGATGCAGGACAGCCGGATTTCGGCCACCCTGAATGAAGATGGCTCCTTCAGCGACCGCGATGAGCAGGTCTATCAGTCCCTGCGCGCAGAAATCGTGCTGCTGGTGAATGAGCTGCACCTGCACAACAACCGGATCGAAGCGCTGATCGACCAGCTCTACGGGATCAACCGTCGGGTCATGTCGATCGACAGTTCCATGGTGAAGCTGGCTGATCAGGCCCGCATCAACCGCCGTGAGTTCGTCGAGGCCTATCGCGGTCGCGAGCTGGACCCGAACTGGCTTGCTGAGATGGGCGAGAAGCCCGGGCGCGGCTGGCAGATGTTTGTCGAGCGGTCGACCGAGAAGGTTGAAGAACTGCGCGCTGACATGGCCCAGGTCGGTCAATACGTTGGTTTGGATATCTCTGAATTCCGCCGCATTGTGCAGCAGGTTCAGAAGGGCGAAAAAGAGGCCCGCCAGGCCAAGAAGGAAATGGTCGAGGCCAACCTGCGTCTCGTGATCTCCATCGCCAAGAAATACACCAACCGGGGCCTGCAGTTCCTTGACCTCATTCAGGAAGGCAACATCGGCCTGATGAAGGCGGTGGATAAATTCGAATACCGTCGCGGTTACAAGTTCTCGACCTATGCGACCTGGTGGATCCGTCAGGCGATCACCCGTTCCATCGCGGATCAGGCCCGAACCATCCGTATTCCGGTCCACATGATCGAGACCATCAACAAGCTGGTCCGTACTGGCCGCCAGATGCTGCATGAAATCGGCCGCGAGCCGACGCCGGAAGAACTGGCCGAAAAGCTACAAATGCCGCTGGAGAAGGTCCGCAAGGTGATGAAAATCGCCAAGGAGCCGATCTCGCTCGAAACCCCGATCGGGGACGAGGAAGACAGCCAGCTGGGTGATTTCATCGAGGACAAGAATGCCGTGCTGCCGCTGGATAGCGCCATTCAGGAAAACCTCAAGGAAACCACCACCCGGGTTCTGGCCTCGCTCACCCCGCGTGAGGAGCGGGTTCTGCGGATGCGCTTTGGTATCGGTATGAACACCGACCACACGCTGGAGGAAGTTGGCCAGCAGTTCAGCGTGACCCGCGAACGGATCCGTCAGATTGAGGCCAAGGCGCTCAGGAAACTGAAGCACCCGAGCCGCTCGCGCAAATTGCGGTCCTTCCTCGACCAGTAACATTGATGCAACCGCATCAAAGAAAAAGGCGTCCCACTCGGGGCGCCTTTTTTGTTGCGCGTGTGCAGGGTTGCGCTGGATGCGGGGCGAAATATGGGGCGCTTGACGACATACCGGCAGGTTGGTGTGTTAACCATTCCTAACGGTCAGCAATTGTTTTCGGCCTTCGAGTACCTAAGTTACCAACATACTAATTTCACGATATCTGAGGGGGTCCAATGCCGCAAAATTCGAATTTGAACGATGCACTCATCGTGTTGGACGACAAACTTAGATCGCTCAGCGCGCTGACCAAAGCGAATGCATTTTTGGTGGATATTATGCGCAAGGATCGCGCGTTGCTTGAGGAGCTGGAGGCCCCAGCTGCCCGCGCCATGTTGATGGACCGGGCCTGCGCCGCTTTCGGCGAAGAGGCAGGTGAGGCGGCGGACCCGGATGTTCTGGATGTGTTGGCCACGGCCCTGACCGAAGGGCAAACCGCTGAAATCATACCCTTTCCAACTGAACGCCGCCATTAAGCCGCGCGTTCTGCCGACGGCACTTATGATGCCGCTGCAACCACCCGGACGGGATGTGATCCACGCCCGGATGGTATGCTACAGATAAGGTCTGCGACTGTCGGGTCAGCCGGTGGGCATCAGGAACACTTCGCGCACGGCGTTGCGCGGATCAGCCTCCAGTGCAAAGACGACAGCATCGGCCACATCTTCGGGTTTCAGCTTGTCGGGCTTAGCCTCATCAAAGAAGGCGGTGTCCACCATGCCCGGTGCAACCACCGTGCAGCGACCGCCCCATTCCTTCATCTCTTCAGCAAGATTGCCGCCGTAACCGTGGACGAACCATTTGGAGGCGCCGTAGATTGAGCCGGGAATATGCACCCGCCCGGCTGCGGAACCGGTCAGCACCATGTGGCCCTTTTGACGTTTCAGATGCGGCAGGGCGGCCTTGGCTGTGTAGAGCAGCGCCATGATATTGATATGCACCATATCATGCCATTCTGACGGGTCCCCCTTCTCCGTGCCGGGTGTGTTCAGTCCGGTGCCTGCATTGGCAAAGGCAGCGTCCACCTGACCGAAACTGTCGCGAAGATGCTGCAGGGCGGCAACCTGATCTTCGAATTTCGTTGCATCGCCGGGCAAGACCAAGGTGCCGTCGCCCAATTCCTCAGCAAGGGTGTGCAATTTGTCTTCGGAGCGGGCAAACAACCCGACATTCCAACCTGCCTTGTGGGCCGCACGGGCGGTTGCCGCGCCAATGCCGCTGGAGGCACCGGTGATGAACAGGGTTTTCTGAGCCATAGAAAGATCCTCTCGCTTGGGGGTGTTTCCTGCTCAACGCGGTGACCAGGTGTTTGGTTGCGCCGCCGCGGCAAAGTGGCGTTGCCTCGGTGAAAGTGATCAGTTGTGACTGGCCGCACCGCTCGGTATCTGGAATCCTGCCTTTGGCCTCCTATCTCAGGTTTGAGACCTATTTTGCACGCTTTGCAGCGCCGGCCCCGTTGGCCTGAGGGTTTCAGTCCGGACGCGCGGCAGATCAACTTATTCAGGGATTGGCATCATGCGACTACTTTCTTTACCCCTTGCAGCGACGCTTGCGCTCTCAGCTTGTGCAGAGGCGGCGCCGACAGCCCATGTCACCCCTGACCGGGCGCGGGTTTTTGCGCTGTCTGATGGCCAGTTCGAAGTGGCCCCGCCGCAGGGTGCTGTTCGTTCGGCGTTCTGGTGTGGGGCTGCCGATTACGCCCGCCGCGCATTGGGCGCTGGCTGGGGGCAGGATATTTACGTCGCCCGTGGCCTGGGCGCCGGGGTGGCGGTGAACCGCAAATCCACCGTGCATTTCACGCTGACACCGGTTGCGAGCGAGCGTGGCGACAGCTGGCTGAAGCGGACCAACGCCTATCGCGTCGGCGACCGGCTGAGTGTTCAGCAGGCTGACCACCAATGCACAACCGCTTTCACCCGCTTCTGAGGATCACAGTGGCCCCGGACCAGGAGGTTGCCCATGCGTTTTGTTTCCCGTTTCACCTCCCGCCTTACCAAAGTAGCGGGCCGCACTATTCCCACCTCAGGTGGACGGATTCTGGGACCCCTAGGCGCCGGGCTGGTTCTGATCGCCCTGTCGACACCGGCCTTCGCCTTTCGCGCCATCAACCGGCTGGAGGTGGTGCCCGCCGGGACCGGGCAGTTTGAGGTGATTGGCCGGGCCGGAGCCCTGAAATCAGACTATTGGTGTGCTGCCGGAGACTATGTGCGCAAATCCCTGGGGCTGTCCTGGCAGACGAAGATCTACGCCGTGGACGGTATCGGCCCCAGCGCCACCACTGGTGCCCGCTCTGCCGTGCGCTTCACGCTGGATCCGGAGGCCGCCGGGGTGACGCCCTTTACCGGCAACTGGACCGGCGATATCCTGACGCCGGGATATGCGTTCCGCGCCAATGCGGCTTATGGCAAATGCGAAGATTGGATTTTCCCCTTCCGCAGCCGCAACTAAGGCGCCCAGATCAAGACAATCAGGACCAGGGGCAGAGGCCATGCAGGCAGAGTTTACCGTCACAACCCGTGGCCAGGCGCTGTATGATATAACCGATCAGATCGCCCCTTGGGTGCAGGAGAGCGGGCGCAGCCAAGGGCTGCTGACGCTCTTTGTGCAGCATACGTCCTGTTCGCTGTTGATCCAGGAAAACGCTGATCCGAAGGTGCAGGGCGATTTGCTGGCCTATCTGTCCCGTTTGGTGCCTCCGGCCTCTGACCCGTCGATGGCTTATCTGCGTCACACCTATGAGGGGCCGGACGACATGCCCGCCCATATCAAGGCAGCGTTGTTGCCGGTCAGCCTGTCCATCCCTGTGCGCGATGGGCGCCCTGCGTTGGGCACCTGGCAAGGCATCTACCTGTTCGAGCATCGCGACGCGCCGCACAGCCGCAGGCTGATCGCGCATCTGGTCTAGGCCCCGGCATCTTGTGGTCGCAATTCACCTCTACCCAAACCCTAGAGGCTGCCATATAGTTGTGGATAAGGGCGCAGCGGCGTCCCATTGACCGGCGGACTGGAACAGGGGGGACAGCTGATGCGCTGCCCATTTTGCGGAAATATCGACACCCAAGTAAAAGACTCGCGCCCTGCTGAGGATCATGTCTCGATCCGCCGGCGCCGGTTCTGTCCGGCTTGCGGCGGTCGGTTTACCACCTACGAGCGGGTGCAGCTGCGTGATCTCGTTGTGATCAAGACCAATGGAAAACGTGAAGATTTTGACCGCGACAAGCTGGAGCGTTCGATCCGTATTTCCATGCAGAAACGCCCGATTGAGCCGGAACGCATTGACCAGATGATTTCGGGGATCGTGCGGCGGTTGGAAAGCATGGGCGAGACCGATATTCAGTCCAGCAAGATTGGTGAGATCGTGATGGAGGCGCTGGCCCGGATCGACACCGTTGCCTATGTGCGCTTTGCCAGCGTTTACAAGAATTTCCAGGCGGCGGATGATTTCGAGGATTTCGTTCACGAGCTGCGCCCGCCGGTGGCGCCGGAAGAGTGAGCCCCGCAGAGCGGGCGCGGCCCGAGGACGCGAGGTTCATGTCGCTGGCATTGTCGCTGGGGCGGCGCGGGCAGGGGAACTGCTGGCCGAACCCGGCGGTGGGCTGTGTGATTGTGCGCGACGGACGCATCGTTGGACGTGGGTGGACGCAACCGGGCGGGCGTCCCCATGCTGAACCACAGGCGTTGCAACAGGCCGGGGCGTTGGCGCGCGGCGCAACCGCCTATGTCTCGCTTGAACCTTGCTCCCACACCGGGAAGACACCGCCTTGTGCGCAGGCCTTGATCGACGCCGGTGTCGCGCGTGTTGTCGCCGCGATTGAGGATAGCGACCCGCGCGTCTCAGGCCATGGGTTTGCGATGTTGCGTGACGCAGGGGTCATGGTCACCACCGGGGTCTGTTCAGATGCTGCGGCGCGGGATCATGCCGGGTTCTTCCTGAAGACCGAACAGGGACGTCCCTTTGTTACCCTGAAACTGGCAAGCAGTTTTGACGGGCGTATTGCCACCGCAACAGGCGAAAGCAAGTGGATCACCGAGGCAGAGGCGCGGCGGGCCGTACATGCCATGCGGGCGCGCCACGATGCGGTGATGGTGGGCGGCGGTACCGCGCGGGCTGATGATCCGTCGTTGACGGTGCGGGATCTTGGCGTGACCCATCAGCCGGTGCGGGTGGTGATTTCGCGTCATCTGGATCTGCCGCTGATGGGACAGTTGGCGCGCAGTGCGCGCGACATTCCGGTCTGGATCTGCCACGGCGCTGGAGCCGACGCTGAACGCCTGCGCGCCTGGGAAGGGTTGGGGGCGGTCTTGCTGCCCTGCGCGGCGGACGGGTTGCAGCTGGACGCGGGCGACGTGCTGCAGCAACTTGGACAGGCCGGGCTGACGCGGGTCTTCTGCGAGGGGGGCAGTGCGCTTGCGGCCTCGCTTCTGGCGCAGGATCTGGTGGATGAGCTGATCGGGTTCACCGCAGGGCTGGGTATCGGCGGCGATGGCTTGTCTTCGATCGGCGGCCTCGGGCTGGACACATTGGCCGAGGCGCCGCGCTTTGATTTGCTGGATGTTCGCCCGGTCGGGGCTGATATCCAGCACCGCTGGACGCGCTCCCTGCGCGAGTAGGGGCAGGCGCCCACCGCCAAAAGGCCCCCTCAGCGCGCGCAGATCAGCGCCACAGGTGGGCGTAGGTGGCCAGCAGACCCTGAAGCTTGGCGAGTGTTCTATTGGCGGCGCTTGGTTCGGGGATTTCTCCTTTGGCCAGTCGCTCGACCACCAGTTCCACCTGACAGGGCAGGCCGCTGATTGGATCAACGTAACGCGGGTAGTCGATCAACGTGGCGTGCACCAACCCCATCAGCGAGGGGCGTGCACGGCGGCGGGCCACCGGGACGGCTCCCAGATCCGTGGTCAGCCCCCAACCGGCATAGAAGGGCGCGCCAACCGTCGTGACCTTCACCCCGCGCAGCAGGGCCTCAAACCCCATCAGCGACGTCATCGTCCAGACCTCATGTACCATATCCAAGAGCGCCATCGGATCGCTGTCGGGAACCACCACATCCGCCAGCTGCTCTGCGGCGATGCTGCCACTACGCAGTCCGGCCTCTACATCGGGGTGGGGTTTGTAGATCAGCACCGCGTCCGGATTTGCAGCGCGCGCGGCACGTAGCAAATCGGCGTTGGTCGCGATTTTCTCACAGCCCAGCCGCACCGAGGCATCATCGGCCACCTGTCCCACCACCAGCACCCGATGCCCCTCCGGCAGGTCCGGCACCGTGCCGCCAAGGTTGTATTTCGACAGGCTGTCCTGCACCAGTCGCTGGGTCAGGGCTTCTGCGCGCTGTTGCTGCTCCGGCGTCAGGGTGGCGCGGGCGGCGATCAGATCCTCCAGATCGCTGGGTTGGTGGGGGTCGTAGTAGATCCCCTGCCGGTCCACCACCAATGACAGCGGCGGGATCAGATCCGCGCCCAAGCCGCGCGACCGCAGAAAGCCATCCTCGACACGATGCGCGCCGGGAGATTGCCCGGTGCTGGTGCGCCCGGCCCAGATCATCCAGTTGCGCCCGCTGGCCTTCGCCGTCTTGGCGCTGTTGCTGAACCGCAGGCGCCGGTAGCGGCCAAAGAAAGTCTGTAGCGGGCGGCGTTTCCAGAGCCGCATGCCAGAGGCAATCCATCCAACGCGGTCCTGCTGCCAGGCGCGGGTCTCTGCCTCCAGCGCGTCGATCACCTCCTCCAGCTCGCACAGGCGGTCGTGATGGGGGCTGTACCATGTGGGATAAAGGATCATCGCGGCTGCAAACAGCTGCGCGCGGGTCAGGCGGCGCTGACGCCGGGTGATGGGGAATTCATCTTCGCTGAGGCCCCAGCCAGCGTAGAAGGGCTGGCCAAAGATACGGGGCCTGTGGCCGCAGAGGATCGCCTCAAACCCCATTTGCGACGATACAGTATAGACAGCGATTGCGCCCTCCAGCAGCGCCCAGGGCGACACCGGCGCGTCAAGGATTTCAACCCGGCCCTGCGCGTCTGCTGCGCTGTAGTAGCCGGGGCGGTGGCCTGCGCGGTCTTCTGGGTGGGATTTGATGATGATACGGGCGCCCGGATGTTCGTCCTGGGCGTAATAGAGCATCTCTTGAAATCGCGCGTGATCGGTGCCCTCGAACGGGGTCGAGGCACGGACGGAGGCATCACCACGAGCCTGATCAATCACCAGCACGTAACCGGGATCGGGGACCGGAGCCTGCGGTGAATAGGCGTTGTATTTGCTCAGATGGGCGTCTTGCAGTCGCGCGATGGCGCGCCGGGCGCGCCGCATCAATGCGCTGTCATCCAGCGGATGCGAGGCCAGCAGCTGCTCCAGATCGGAGGGGGTTGCAGGGTCAAAATGCAACCCGGAGCGGTCCAGCAACAGTCCCAATGGCGGCTCTCCCGCGCGGCCGGGATGGATCGAGCGGAGGAAAGCGTCCTCGACCCGCAACAGCTCACAGCCGTGGGCCTCAGCCACAGCATGGCCACGATGGGCGGTATCAGCATTGCCCCAGACCGCGACCAGATCATCGGCGGTTGGTTTGCCGAGGCGCAGGTCGTACCCGGCCAGTGACAGGATGCGCCGCAGCCGCTTTTGACGCAGGAAGCCGGCGTTGTAATAAAAAAGCCGGGAGCGCGCGCCCCCGGCCTTGGTCGTCGGGTATTGTCCCGTCATGTCATCAGCCGCCGCTGGCCAAACTTTCGACGCTGGCGATGGGGGCCAGCGGGCTGGCCAGCAGGGAAATCGTCTTGGTCCACTGGGCGTAGGGCGCCTCTGTCACGTAGAGCGTATCGGAATCGCGGATCACAAAGTCGCGTGCCACAAACAGCCCGTTGGGTTTGGTCAGGTTCAGCACATAGACCAGCCGCTGCGCGCCGATCAGATCGTTGCGCCCCAAGACCTGATTGGCGATTTCAGCAGGTTCATTGCGCAACACAAAGACGCCGGTGGGATCCGACGCGGTGGAGACCAGACCGCCGACCTGCGCAATCGCTTCAAGCGCGGAGAGGTTCTGGCTTTCAAACGGGACGCGCGCCTGCGCGCTGGTGGCGCCCAATGCGGTGAAGGAGCGGCTGTCCTCTTCCACCAGGATTTTGTCCCCGCCGCGCAGGGCAATGTCCAGCTCTGGATGTTTGAAGAGATCCTGGAACCAGATGGTGCCACGCTCGGCGCCACGAATGACGGTGATCTGGGCGTTTTCAGGCTCAATCGCGACGCCGCCTGCACGGGCCAGCATGGTCGCCAACGTCCGGGTGGGGCGTTCAATCGGGTAAACGCCCTGCCCACCTACGGCCCCGGTCAGGCTGACGGTTGCGCCATCGCCTGCAAGCCGGCGTACCTGAACCTGTGGGTCCGGGGTCTGGTCTTCCAGTTTCTTGGTGATGGTGCGGCGCAGCTGATCCGGCGTATTGCCCGAGGCGCGCAGCCGCCCAGCATAGGGGACGAAGATGAAGCCGGCACTGTCGACCTGGACTTCTTCCAGAACCGTGGCATTGGTTGTTTCAGCCGCCAGCAACCCGTCGTCGACGTTTTCCCAAACCGTGAGGCCAAGAACGTCGCCGGGGCGGATCACATCGGAGGTCAGCCGACCGGCGCTGCGGAAACTGTCAGAAAATCCAAGCGCCGGCACAACAGCGGTTGCACGGGTGACGCGGTCATTGACCGAGACGATGAAGGCATCGCCTTCTTTTTGCACGGAACCGGCGTAGATCTGACGCTTGTTCGGGCCGACCTGGGGAAGGCCACAGGATGCTGCCAGCGAGACTGCGGCCAGAATCGCAACCGGTCGCGCCCATTGAAAGGGAACGGTTTTCACTGCTCGGTCTCCTCGACCTATTATTGTTTTGCCTCAAGTTTTGGGGCCAAGCTAGCGCAGTGTCTTGAAAAAATCCAGCCTTAGAGATGTGGCGCTTCAGCTCACCACACGCAACTGTTGCCGCGGTGCCGCTGTCCCCTGCATCAGCGCCTGATAGGGGTCTTCTGCCGCCAGCATCATATCCACCACCTGCCGCAGCAGTTGACGGCGACCCTTGCGGGAATAGAAGCCACCGGGAAGTTGCGAGGTTTCCAGAAGATAGCGGCGATAGTCCTTATAGGCGCGGTTGTCCGGCCTTGCGGGCGCGGCGAAGAAGTCCGCCAGTCGTTGGGTCGAAACAAACTCTGGTTTGTCATAGACAGCCTTGCCGAACACCTTCAGCGGGATGCCGCGCCAGAGCACCTGCTGACCTGCGGTTGAATTCACGGTAACAGCTGTGCGGGCCTCGTTCAGCAGGGCGGCCAGTTTGCCGCCGCGCACGTAATGCACGCGATGTTCCAGCCCGTAGCGTTTGGCCAGCTGACGGACGGTGCGCCGGATCGGAACCCGGCCGTCCTCAAGCGGATGCGCCTTGACGACGAGGTGGTGATGACGTGGCGCACCCTCAGCGAAGCCTTGAAACACGTCGGTCAGGAAATCCGTCAGGCTGGCAAAGGGCGAATGCTCCTGAAAGGCGCTGTCATGTTCCAGTTGCAGCAGCGCCAGGTGGTAGGGGAAACCGCCGTTGCGGATGCGTCTTGTGGCGACCCGACGCTCAAGTGCCTGGAACGGCATCAGCAGCAGGCGGCGCAGATATAGTTGAAATTCGCGGGTGACCGGCAGCGCCCGATGGGGGCGGAACTGGCGGTAGCCACGATTGAGCAGCATGACAAAGCCATGATAAAGCGCGCCGTAAAAGACATGCTGCCGGGTATCGCCCCAATGGGACGGCGGCAATGGTGCCTCCATGTCGGACAGGGCAAGGGCCGCAGTCATCTGCGTGACCGGCATGTCCATCAGCCGGGAATGCCCGTTGGAGCCCTCCCGTTCATAGGTGACCCAGTACGGGCGCAGATAACCTTCCTCAAACACATGCACCCGGATGCCGCGTGCGCGCGCAGCGGACACCGCTGTCGCGTGGATCGGACGGGTGTCGCCGTAAAGCACCAGATCGGTAATCTGACGATCACCCAGAACCTGTTCGAGATGTGCGGGCCAGTCCTCCGGTGTGCCGCGATAGGGCAGGTAGCTGGTCTTGTCGCGCCAGAACGCCTGATCGCCCGCATTGAAACCGACGCGCCAGACAGTGCAGCCAGCCGCCTGCAGCATCTCTGCCAGACTGGCGAAGAACGGCCCGTGGGGGCCTTGCAGAAACAGGAAAGCGCGCTGTGGATCGTCGGTCTTGTGCATAATGGGTCAAATATATCCCGATTGTACAAACAATGGCTTAACCGCTAATTCGGCTTAACCACATCTGCGGTCTAGGGTAGGGCGCCGGGCCAGCGCAAGGCAAGAGCGGCCATCGGTGTCGGGCAATTGCAGGGCGGGGCGGGTTCATCCGGCAACAGCGGGGCTTGCCGCGCGGCGGTCCAATGGCTACCAGAGAGGCGCCGGCCGATCAACACGGCCACAACCGCATTTGCAGGAGCCCGCCCATGTTCACAGGCATCGTCACCGATATCGGCATCATCACCGAGCTGGAGCAGCAGGGCGACCTGCGGGCGCGGATCAAGACCGGCTATGACACCGCCACCATTGATATCGGCGCCTCGATTGCCTCCGACGGCGTTTGCCTGACAGTGATCGCGCTGGGGGACGATTGGTATGACGTGCAAATCTCGGCCGAGACCGTGTCCAAGACCAATATCGGCGGCAATGGCTGGACCGTTGGCAAGCGGGTCAATCTGGAACGCGCGCTGAAGGTTGGTGATGAGTTGGGCGGCCATATCGTGTCAGGCCACGTCGATGGGGTCGCCGAGGTGGTGGACATCCGCGATGAGGGTGACAGCACCCGTGTCACCCTGCGCGCGCCGCAGGATCTGGCACGCTTCATCGCACCAAAAGGGTCGGTTGCGCTCAACGGGACTTCACTGACTGTGAATGATGTGGTGGGCTGTGATTTCGGCATCAATTTCATCCCGCACACCAAAGAGGTTACAACCTGGGGGGATGTTGCTGTCGGTGATGCGGTGAACCTGGAGATCGACACGCTGGCCCGCTACGTCGCGCGGTTGAACGAAGCAGGCTGATCCGGGTCACCTACGCCGACTGGAACGACCGTCTACAGCTGAGGCAAACGGCTCCCGCCCCTTGTCACGGCACCACAGGTGCCGCGCAGAGCGTTGGGCCGAGCGCGCCGCCTTGGCGGCGCGCGTCAGCGCTTGACTGCAGGGCGACTGGTAGGACGGGACGCTGCCGCGTTGACGATCCAACCCGCCAACTGACAGGCCTGCTGCTGACGGCGACGCCGCGTCCGGGCCATGGTCTGCCGCATGCGGGGCTGGTATTTGCGGGATGGCTGGTCTATCCCGCTTTGGTATCCACGGCCTTGCTCGGGGCTGTGGGGGTCGCATAGACCGCTGTCCACGACTGCCCACCGAAAGGTTGCCTGAATGAGCTTTGAAACACCGGGGCCGATTGAAGCCCAGCTGCGCGATGCAATCAGCCCGATTGAAGAGATCATCGAAGAGGCCCGCCAGGGGCGGATGTTTATCCTCGTGGATCACGAAGATCGCGAAAACGAAGGCGATCTGGTGATTGCCGCCGAATTTGCGGATGCTGCGGCAATCAACTTTATGGCGACTCACGGACGAGGGCTGATTTGCCTGCCGATGACTGCAGAACGGGTTGATGCGCTGGGGCTGCCAATGATGGCTGTGAACAACTCCTCGCGTCATGAAACCGCCTTCACCGTGTCAATCGAGGCGCGCGAGGGTGTTTCGACCGGGATTTCGGCAGCCGACCGCGCCCTGACCGTGGCGGAGGCCATTAACGAGAACAACACCATGGCATCGCTTGCCACACCGGGCCATGTCTTTCCGCTGCGGGCGAAGCGGGGCGGGGTTCTGGTGCGGGCGGGCCATACCGAGGCTGCGGTTGATATCTCGCGCCTCGCCGGGCTGAACCCGTCCGGGGTGATCTGTGAGATCATGAACGACGATGGCACCATGTCGCGCCTGCCGGAGCTGGTCACCTTTGGCAAGACCCATGGGCTGAAGATTGGCACGATCAGCGATCTGATCGCCTACCGGGCGCGCAACGACAATCTGGTGGTTGAAACCTCGCGCGAGACCGTGACGGCCGAGATTGGTGGTGATTGGGAGATGCGCCTGTTTACCGATCAGACCCATGGCATCGAACATGTGGTGATGATCAAAGGCGATATCACCACGCCGGAACCTGTGCTGACCCGCACCCACGCGCTGCATGAGGCGACCGATCTGCTGGGGCTGGGTCCCAAGTCGGCCCGCCAGTTGCCCCGCGCGATGGAGTTGATCGCCGCGGAAGGGCGTGGTGTGGTCTGCCTGTTCCGTGAACCGCGCAGCGCGCTCTATGCGCAGGACGACGAGGGCCCGCGCACCATCAAACAGACCGGTCTGGGCGCGCAGATCCTCTCAAAAATGGGGCTGCAAGAACTGGTGCTTCTGACAGATTCGCCCTCCACCACCTATGTTGGACTGGATGCCTATGGGCTGACCATTGTTGGCACCAAACCTCTGTTGAAGGACGCTTGATATGGCTGCACATGAAACCCACTACACGCTGGACCGCCCGACCTTTGACAAGCCGGTGAAGCTGCTGATTGTCGTCGCCCCTTATTACAAGGACATTGCCGACAATCTGGTCGCCGGGGCGCAGGCGGAGATTGAGGCCGCAGGCGGCACCTGTGAGCTGATCGAGGTGCCCGGCGCGTTGGAAGTGCCCACCGCCATCGCAATCGCCGATCGCAGCTCAAACTTTGATGGCTATGTGGCGCTGGGCTGTGTGATCCGGGGCGAAACCACCCATTATGAAACCGTCTGCAATGACAGCAGTCGCGCAATTCAGTTGATGGGGTTGCAGGGGCTGTGCATCGGCAATGGCATCCTGACCGTGGAAAATCGCAAGCAGGCAGAGGTCCGCGCCGATACCAAAGATCAGAACAAGGGGGGTGGCGCTGCCGCTGCGGCCTTGCATCTGATCGCGCTGACGCGTAAATGGGGCGCCCAAACCAAGGGAGTCGGCTTCAAGGCCCCTTCCGAGGCCATCAGACTGGCCGACTCAGATAATGGACCCACCACCGCATGACCACCTCGGACAGCCAGGGCGCCGCTCGCAAGGGCAGTGACAAGCACAAGATGAAATCAGCGTCCCGGCTTTATGCCGTGCAGGCGCTGTTTCAGATGGAACATAGCAATCTGACCTTTGACAAGGTCATCGTCGAATTCGAAGACCACCGGTTTGGTGCAGTCTATGACGGCGATGAAATGGCTGAGGGCGACTCCAAGAGCTTTCGCAAGCTGATTGAGGGCGCGGTCAACGAACAGGCCAAGATTGACCAGATGACCGACCGTGCGCTGGTGGCCAAATGGCCGATTGCCCGGATCGATCCGACGCTGCGCGCCTTGTTCCGTGCCGCTGGCGCTGAGTTTCTGACGGGTAAAACCCCGCCCAAGGTGGTGATCAACGAATTCGTCGATATTGCACGCGCCTTCTTCCCGGAAGGGAAGGAGCCGAAGTTTGTGAACGCCGTGCTGGACCACATGGCCCGCGAGGCAGCGCCCGAGGCCTTTTGAGGCCCGCTTGGCAGGCGGCGTCCCTTGGTAACGGGATGCAAATAGCCAGGTGAAGATAGAGCGTCATGTGAGGACAATTGGAAAGCGTGCCCCAGTGGCGCGCTTTTTTGATTCTGCTTCCGAAGGCGAGCGTCAAAGATCGGGCGACATGCGTCAAATTCCGCCGGTCCGCCATTTGCCGCTGGACGCCCCTGCAAAGAATGCTACCGTTTTCCCTGTAGCAGGAGGGCGTTTTATGCCGAAGCTGGTGAGACTCTATATTCAGAATGTGGTGATTGGCTTTGCCATCGCCGGGGCTTTTGTCGGGATGCTGTTGTGGTTCAATGTAATGAACCTTTGGCATCTGGTCAGCACATCGGACAGCGGGTTGCTGGCGGTTGCGCTCCTGTGGTTCATGAACGGGATCGTCTTTGCCGGGGTGCAGTTCGGCTATGCGGTGATGTCGCTCGCAGGGAAAGACGATGGCCCGCGGGGCGGAATGCGCATCACGCCGGATGTGAAACGTGAGATGATCCCGGTGCGGGTCCCCGCCGAGAAAGCCACCAGACAGCTGCCGCGTCGCTGACCCTTAGTCTGCAGTGGATGTGGCTTGGGCACACTTGCCCCCAATCGACCAGCCGTGCCTCTCTCAGGCGCGGCTTTTGTTTTGTCAGATCGAATTGTGGTGGGATGCGGCGGGACCACCAGTCAACCGTGCGGTTTTGATTCCCGAGGACCTGTATGTACAGGTGGGCGCCAGGTAAAAGGACCAGGGTCCGAACAGAGCCAGCTCCCTCGGAATTGCTTAAGGCCACTGGAATGCTACCTGTCACGAGAAGGGCAGAACCCGCCTCCGCTCTAACTAGGGGGCGGGCAGGGGGGAGACAAGGGGGTGGCCCAAGTCTTTTCATGCCGTTGGTCACCGCAGAGCAATCAGCGCCGTTGACAGGGCGTGATCAAACGATTGGTCCATGGCGTGGACTTGCTATTTGTTCATGAATTGTTCACATTGCCGCCATGGTACAGGATCTTGCCCCCGGTCAGCGTCTTGCGCGCGGCGTGGCGCGTCATATGGCGACGCTTGGCTTTGTCACAGTTGAGGAATTCGTCCCGGCGCGCGGTCTTCGGGTTGATGTTATGGCGCTTGGCCCGAAGGGCGAGCTATGGGTGGTGGAGTGCAAGTCCAGCCGCGCCGATTTCCAGTCCGACAGCAAATGGCAGGGCTATCTGGAGTGGTGCGACCGTTACTTCTGGGCCGTGGATCTGGCGTTTCCGAATGAGCTGTTGCCGGATGACAGCGGGCTGATCATTGCAGATGACTACGACGCGGAGATTGTCCGCATGGCGCCGGAGCAGAAGCTGCCCGCCGCCAGACGCAAAAAGCTGATCCAGAAGTTCGCGATGGATGCGGCCAGTCGCCTGCATCGGTTGCGTGATCCCCAGCCGGGTGCGGCTGGGACCTGGGGTGTCTGAGGGCTGGTTCGGTCCCGAGATCAGGTGTTGAGGGTGCGCGCGGCCTGAGCGGCTGCCATGATCTCTTCGGCGATTTCATTGGCCTCTTCCGGGTCGAAATCCATCGGGATCTCGATGCCATCGGCTTCGATGAAAATGCGCACCATGCCAGCATCGGTGGGGCCGATCTGCATATTGGCTTCGATGTCACGCTCGGTATTGATGCTCATGCGGCACTCCTGTCGTCGGGCTTGCGTTAGCTGGTTCTGCTAGCTTGCCAGCAGTCTAAAGGCAAGAACCCGCCGCCGCCAGACGGGGTATGTCAGACGGGGTATGTCTGGGTGCGCGCGACCCGTCCCATTGGCGGCACATCTCTGCACATTGAGGGTAAAAACTTGCGGCTTTCCTCTTGCGCTCTCATCGCCCCTGTATTAAATCGCCCTCAGTGCCGCCTTAGCTCAGTAGGTTAGAGCGCCTGATTGTGGATCAGGAGGTCCCCCGTTCGAGCCGGGGAGGTGGTACCACTCTCCACCCCAAGAAAATCGCGGCTTGGACAGAAACCGGCTCCAGCCTTTGCTGCGTTGGTTTCATCTTTATCGTGTGAATTCAAAGCTTTCTCAAGCCTGTGAGGCTCTGTCGGTTGACTTGTGACAGCCGCCTTGCGTCAGTTGTCGGCAGGCTGGATCTTCAAACGCTGCTCGACTGCGCCGCTCAGGTTGTTCAGGATCAGGATTTCATCCTCATCTGTCACCACCGCAATCCAGCCGTCGCCGAAGGTCACGGCGCGGGCACTGACGCCAGTCGGCAGGGAGACAGTTTCCGGCAGGTTTGGACCGGATGCAGACAAACGGATGACAAGCAGGGTCAGAACCACTAAGAACCCGCAAATCATGATCACCGTCAATGTGGTCACCATCCGCCGCAGGAACACCAGCTGGGGCGGTTCACTTTGATTATCTGTTTCAGAAGGATGTGTCATGGCCCGCCGCCGGATCGAGTTTGTCATCGCGGAAAACCCGCCTAAACGGCTTGATAAAGCGGTTTCGCGTGATGTGCCAGAGGAAGCCACCCTGTCGCGCACCCGACTGGCCCGCCTGATTGAGGCTGGGCAGGTGCAGGTGGACGGTGTGGTCGTGACCGACCCCAAGGCCAAGGTGGCGGCAGGTGCGGTTATCGAGATCACCGTGGAGGAGGCCGAAGACAGCCACATAGGCCCCGAGGACATCCCGCTTGAAGTCATCTATGAAGATGACGACCTGATCGTCGTCAACAAACCCACAGGTATGGTCGTGCATCCGGCGCCCGGCACGCCGTCTGGCACGCTGGTCAACGCGCTGCTGCATCACTGCGGCGACAATCTCTCCGGCGTGGGCGGTGTCAAACGTCCCGGCATTGTTCATCGCATCGATAAGGAAACCAGCGGGTTGTTGGTGGTGGCCAAATCCGACGCCGCCCATCAGGGGTTGGCGGCGCAGTTTGAGAAACACACAGTGGAACGCTACTACCGCGCGATTTGCTACGGTGTGCCCGACGCCAACGATCCTCGCTTGCGTGGGGTTAAGGGCACCAGTTTCGAGCCGGGCAATATCCTGAAGCTGACCACCCAGTTGGCCCGTCACAAGACCGACCGGCAGCGGCAGGCGGTTCTGTTTCAGGGCGGCCGTCATGCCATCACCCGCGCGCGCATCGTCAATGCCTTTGGCACACCGCCAGTTGTCGCATTGATCGAATGTTGGCTGGAAACCGGACGCACCCATCAGATTCGCGTGCATATGGCGCATGCGGGGCATGGGCTGGTTGGGGACCCTGTTTATGGCGGCAAGCGCAAGCTGGCGGCAAAATCACTACCGGAAGACACCGCCGCTGCCATCCAGGCCTTCCCGCGTCAGGCGCTGCATGCGGCCGTTCTTGGGTTTGTCCACCCGGTCACAGGCGACGCCATGCGGTTTGAAGCGCCCCTGCCGGAAGATATGGCGCATTTGCTGCAAAAGCTGGGCGCCGCGGGTACATAAATCCGCCTCTTGCTTGGTAACATACTGAACTGTAGGTATGATTCCCCGCGTCGCCGAATTGGTAGCGCGGCTTTTGGCCTGCAAATTGTTGTGAACTCAATCACAGACCGCTTTTCTTCTGATTTCTATAAGAGATAAAATCGGCAACTCTTGAACGGGGCTGTGCGTTAACCCATATGACGAGATGTTAAGTCCTTATACATTGGGAGGGACACGAAAAATGGCGAATTATGCAAATCTGCCCGCACCAACCCCCGAAGGCGGGTTGAACCGGTACCTTCAGGAAATCCGCAAGTTCCCTTTGTTGGAGCCGGAAGAAGAATACATGCTGGCCAAGCGCTGGGTGGAAGAGCAAGACAGTGCCTCTGCCCATAAGATGGTGACGTCGCACCTGCGACTGGCTGCGAAAATTGCCATGGGCTATCGTGGTTACGGTCTGCCACAGGCTGAGGTGATCTCCGAGGCCAATGTCGGCTTGATGCAGGCGGTGAAAAGGTTTGACCCCGAGAAGGGCTTTCGCCTCGCAACTTACGCGATGTGGTGGATTCGTGCTTCGATCCAAGAATATATCTTGCGCTCATGGTCGCTGGTGAAGCTGGGCACCACTTCGGCACAGAAGAAGTTGTTCTTCAATCTGCGCAAGGCCAAAGCCCGTATCGGCGCGCTAGAAGAGGGGGATCTGCACCCTGACAGCGTCAAAAAAATTGCCACCGACCTTGGCGTGACCGAAGCTGAGGTGATCTCCATGAACCGGCGTATGTCCGGTGGGGACGCCTCCCTCAATGCCACTGTGGGCAGCGAGGGCGAGGGCACCATGCAGTGGCAGGATTGGCTGGAAGACGAAGATGCCGATCAGGCCGGTGATTATGAGGCACGCGATGAGCTTGAGGCGCGGCGTGAACTTCTGGCCAGCGCGCTTGAGGTGTTGAATGACCGCGAGAAGGATATTCTGACCCAGCGCCGTCTGGCCGATCAGGCAAAGACGCTGGAGGACCTTAGCACTCAATACGGTGTCAGCCGCGAGCGGATCCGCCAGATCGAAGTACGCGCCTTCGAGAAGCTGCAGAAGAAAATGCGCGAACTGGCGTCCGAGAAGGGCATGTTGTCAGTTCAGTGATACCAAGTATATCGGCGCTGCAAATTTGATGAAACGGCCCCGCCCTGGGGCCGTTTTCCACCGCTTGGCAGGGGTTGCAGATTCGCAGATAAACAGGGCCGGGCCTTAACTTTTGCGGGTTTCAAACACCTTAAGAAAACAGATCGAAACTCTACGTAATATCGGTGCAAAACGGGCAATTGAAGAGGTTGACCTAACGCTTTGTTAGGGGGCAGCGGCATAGGGTCGGGAAATCTAATTCCTTAAAGGATCAAGTGACCGATGCCGTCCATTTTCTATCGTCTTCCCATCCGTATCTACGCAGTGGTGGCGATGGCGCTCGCACTTTCCGTGCTGTTGACCGTCCTGCTGCTGTCACGCGCTGTCGATAATGCCTATGCAATGCGCGACCGCGAGCTGCACAACATCATCGACACCTCGATCAGCTTGCTTGCTGATCTTGAAGCCCGGGTGCAGTCGGGCGACCTAACTGCTGATGAGGCGCGCGCCCAAGGGCGTGAGGTGATTGAAAAAATCCGCTTCGAGACATCCGGATATCTCTTCGCTTTCGACCAGGACTTGATTGTGCGGGCGCACCCGATGGTGCCGGATTGGGTTGGCACAGATCGGTCCGGCTTCGAGGACGTGAAGGGCATGAAGGTTTTCCAGGAACTTGGCAAGATTGCCGCCAGCGATGGTGCCGGATCTGTCCGATATTGGTTCCAGAAGCCTGGGCAGACCACGCCGGAACAGAAAATCGGTTATGTGCAGGCGTTTGAACCTTGGGGCTGGATCATCGGCACCGGTTCCTATGTATCGGATATCCAAGCGGACCTGGCTCAGATGCGGATCGAATCGATGATCACACTCGGGGTGAGCCTTGTTTTGCTGATGATCGCATCGACGGTTCTTTTGCGCAGTGTTACCGGGCCGATCAACAGGCTGAAAGCGCGGATGGCTTCCATGGCGGAGGGTGAAACCCATGCGGATGTTCCCTACACGCGGGCCCGCAGCGAAATCGGCGAAATGGCCCGCACGCTGGAGGCCTTCCGCGAGAAACTTGAGCAGCAAGAGGCGATGAAAGGCCATCAACAGGCCCGTGACGCCGAACGTGCCGATGTCGTTCAGGTTATCTCCAGTCGTCTGGCCACACTCTCAAAAGGAGATCTGACGGTCCGTATCAACGAACATCTGCCCGAAGATTACGCCCAGCTGCAGCGCGATTTCAACCGCACAGCCGAGACATTGAGCACGACCGTGACCCAGGTGATCGACACCGCCGAGAGCATTCGCAGTGGCGCAAATGAAATTAGCCAGGCCTCCGACGATCTGTCGAACCGCACCGAAAGCCAGGCCGCCACGCTGGAGGAAACCGCGGCCGCCCTTGACGAGATGACGGCCAGCGTGAAATCCGCCGCCGAAGGCGCGCGCAGCGTCGAAGGCATCATGCAAGAGGCCAAGCAGGAAGCCGAAACCAGCGGTGAAGTGGTTCAGAGCGCAGTCTCTGCCATGACCGAGATCGAGCAATCCTCGACGCATATTTCGCAGATCATCGGGGTGATCGACGATATCGCCTTCCAGACCAACCTTCTGGCGCTCAATGCCGGGGTGGAAGCGGCGCGCGCCGGTGAGGCTGGCAAAGGCTTTGCGGTGGTTGCCAGCGAGGTGCGCGCCCTGGCGCAGCGCTCTTCGGATGCGGCGATGGAGATCAAGACGCTGATCGGTGACAGCACCAAACAGGTGGAGCGCGGCGTGGATCTGGTCGGCAAGACCGGCGATGCACTGCAAAGCATCGTCGAGCGGGTTGGCCATATCTCGAAACTGGTGTCTGGCATTGCGACCGGTGCCAGCGAGCAGTCCACCGGCCTGCATGAGATCAACACCGGCGTGACCCAGTTGGACCAGGTCACCCAGCAGAATGCCGCCATGGTTGAAGAGGCCACTGCCGCCGGGCACATGCTGAATGCGGATGCCAGCAAACTGGCTGAACTGGTCGCGCATTTCCGCGTGGCAGCGGGCGGGCGGCAGGCAGCGGCGCCGGTTCGCAAATCCGCAGCGGCGCCGGCGCCAGCTCAGATCCAGGTTGCCGCGCAAGATACTCCCCCCGCCGCCCCCAGTGCCGCCCCCAGTGCCCATGGCGATGATTGGGACATCGAAGCGGTCACACCCAAGCCGGCACCGGCCGCTGCCAGCAGCAGTGGCAATGCCGCCAAGGACATCTGGCAGGATTTCTGATCCCGCCAAACGCCCCCAGCCCCTAGGCCAAACAAAGTGAGGTCAGCTCAGGCTCGGAATTGGGCCGATTACAAAAACACCGCGCCGGATCAGTCCGGCGCGGTGTTTCCGTGTCGACCGCACTGTTAGATGCGCCCTTGGGCAGCAAGGGGCGCCACCGCCCCCGGAAATAGCGGTCCGAGGCAAAGACACGCGAAATGCCGTGCAGCCACGGGTCTCTTCAGGCGTCAGCCTAAGGGGGTTCTGGCTGCGATGGCCAGCAGGCCTGAGCGGGGCGGTTCAGGCTGCGACTTCCTTCAGCCATTCATGGACATAATCACCGGCATGGGCGCAGGCCTGATCCAAATTCTGACCGGCCATCAGTTGAACGGCAATTGCCGTGGCAAGGGTGCAGCCGGTGCCACGCCTGCCGCGCTGCAGCCGTGGTCTGTCGTAGCGCACATGCGTGTCACCAAAAAAGAGCTGGTCAACCGATATGGCCCCGCCTCCGTGTCCGCCTTTGATCAGCACCGCATCGGCGCCCGCCTCCTGCAACTGACGGGCCTGCAATGCGATGCCGGATGCCTCAGGGCTGTCGGGTTGCCGGTTGCTGGCGGAGGGGGCAAGCTGAGCGGCCTCTTGCAGATTGGGGGTGATGAGAGTGGCGCGCGCAATCAGCGGTTTGACGTCTGCGACCTGCATCAACTGGCCGCCGGAACTGCTGCGCAGCACGGGATCCAGCACAACCGGGCATGTTTCGGGCACCGAATGGGCCAGCGCCTTGGCGATGGCTTTGGCGGCCATTGCGCTGCCGACCATACCGATTTTTACTGCAGAAATCGGCCCGGTCGCGGCGGCTGCGCGTATCTGGCTCTGGATGGTCTCGGGGGGCGTCGGGCGGATCTCCTCCAGCGCCGTGTCTGTCTGCACTGTGATCGCCGTCACCACCGGCCGCAACGCGGGCGATCGCTGTGCGAATGGAGGCAACAGCTGCGCCATTGCAGTGGCCGCGGCGATGTCGCGGGTCAATCCCGCACCGCCGCTGCTGTCGGTCCCAGCGATGATCAGAAGCGCGCTCATCCGCGCCGACCCGCGGCCAGCAGGACAATTTCTCCGACAAACTCCGGGGCAATCTCAGCCGCCATGCGCCAGGCGCGCAGGCCACTGTGACAGGCCAGCACCACGCGGCGATCACGGGGCAGATCGCTTGCGCGCAAGGCCTCCGGCAGGATACGGACAGCAGCGCGGACGGCGGGTGTCGGGGCTTCTTGCGCGGAGCGCAACTCAACCACGTAATCCTCATCGGTGATCGCGTTCCGCCCGATGAAGGGGAAGGGGCGGGATGGCTCCTCTGCAGTGCTGAAATCAAAACCACCCATCTGCAGCCCTGCGAAGTCCACGCTGAAGAGGCGCCCGCGCGGGGTCGGCTGGTGGTTGAGCAACAGTTTCAGCGCCAACTGTGCCTGCCAGGCGCCAATCACACCGACAACCGGGCCCATAATACCGGCACTGGCGCAGGTGGCGGCACTGCCGGGCGGGTCAGGGAAGACCGCGCGCAGCGACGGGCCACCGCCGCAGAAGACGCCGATATAGCCCGATTGTGCCAGTGCCGAAGCAGAGATCAAGTCTCGCCCCAGCCGCTGGCAACAATCTGACAACGTATACGACACCGCGTGGCTGTCGGCGGCATCGATCACCAGATCCACCGGTGTCACCGCAGCTGTGACATTGTCGGGGGTGAGATCTCGCGCATGGGGATGCAGGCGCAATTCGGGCGCCATGGCGCGCAGCCTTTCGCGGGCGGCGTCAACTTTGTAGCGGCCGATATCTGCGGGCATATACAGGGGTTGGCGCGGCAGGTTCGTGGCCTCTACACTGTCGCCATCCATCACCGTGATTTCACCAAGTCCAGCCCCGGCGAGATATTGCAGGACGGGGCTGCCCAGCCCGCCAGCCCCGACCACCAGAACATGGGCGGCTGCGAGCTTTGCCTGTCCTTCCGCCCCCACCTCGGGCAGGGCAATCTGGCGGTCAAAGCGGCTCATGAGGCACAGGCCTTGATCCATTCGCGGGTGCGCGCCTCCGGATCAGGGGCCTGCTGGATATCGGTGACCACAGCGGCACTGTCTGCGCCCGCAGCAAAGACACCGGGCAGGCGTTCGGGCGTCAGCCCGCCAATGGCGACCAGAGGGGTGTCGCCCGCCATTTCCTTCCAGCGCCGCAGGCGATCCAAGCCTTGTGGCGCCCATTTCATCTTCTTCAGCAGGGTCTCATACACCGGGCCAAGGGCAATATAGTCCGGCTCAAACGCCAAGGCGCGCTCCAGTTCCGCCTCATCATGGGTCGACAGGCCAAATTGCACGCCCTTGCGACGCAGCGCGGCAAAATCGGCGCTGTCCATGTCTTCCTGCCCGAGATGGACAAATCCGCAATTCAGGTCCAGCGCGACCTGCCAATGGTCATTGACCACCAGCTGTGCGCCATGCACCGCACAGAAATCCCGCGCCCGCGCGATCTGGCGGCGGATCTCCTGCTCTGGCAGGTCCTTCAACCGCAGCTGCACCAGCCGGACCCCATGCGGCACCAGCAGTTCCAGTTGGCTGACATGGCCAACGATCAGGTAAAAACGCTCCATTGTCGTCTCCAAATTGAGGGGGCTCAGCTCAGCGCGGCGAGGCCAAGAACAGGGGTGGAGGGCACGGCCATATCGCGGCGTTCCATCGGGTCAGCCAGATACCCTTCACGGCCGGCCTCAATCGCGAGTGCGATGGCACCGGCCATGCCGGCAGGGTCTCCGGCCTTTGCCACTGCGGTATTCAGCAGCACCGCATCCATTCCCAGCTCCATTGCCTGGGTGGCATCCGAAGGGCGACCGATGCCCGCATCGACGATCAACGGCACGTCGGGAAAATGCGCCCGCATTGCGCGCAGCGCATCGGGGTTGCGCAGGCCCTGACCGGATCCAATCGGCGCGCCCCAAGGCATCAACACCTCGCAGCCTGCCTCCAGCAGTTTTTCTCCCACCACCAGATCATCGGTCGTGTAGGGAAACACCTGAAACCCGTCATCAGACAGCACGCGCGCGGCCTCCACCAGCGCAAACACATCGGGCTGCAGCGTGTCGGAATGACCGATCACCTCCAGTTTGATCCACGGGGTGTCAAACAGCTCGCGCGCCATATGGGCGGTGGTCACGGCCTCCTGCACAGAATGGCACCCGGCTGTGTTGGGTAGGATGCGACAGTTCAATGTCCGCAACTGATCCCAAAACCCGGCGCCGGTGCCCTCCGCCGTTTCCCGCCGCAGCGACACCGTGATGATCTCGCTGGCGCTGCTTTTGATTGCCGCGTTCAGAACGCAGGGTGAGGGGTATTGCGCGGTCCCCAGCAACAGGCGTGAAGTGATGTCCTGACCATAGAGTTGCATGGTTCAGCCCCCTTGCATCGGCGTGAGGATCTCCAGCCGATCCCCCTCCGCCAGTTGAGTTTTGGGGCGGGCAGCGCGGGCCACGAAGTGTCCGTTGACGGCGGTTGCAACTGCGGACTGGGCATAGCCGAGCTGGTGCAGCGCCTCGTCGAGAGTGCCGGCGCGGACCTCATGCGGTTTGGCGTTGACGGTGATTTTCATCCTGTGTCTCCGGTCTCAGGCGGTTTGCCACCTGCTGCGCCATGGCGGGCGCCAGCAGAAATCCGTGGCGGTACAGCCCATTGAGGAAAAGCGTCCCGCCGTCCTGATGAAGGCGGGGCAGATTATCGGGGAAGGCGGGGCGCAGACCTGCGCCGGTTTCCACCACGCTGGCCTCGGCAAATCCGGGGTGCAGGGTGAAGGCGGCGTTCAGCAACTCACTGAGCGAGCGCAGGGAAATTGCGCGCGTCGATGTGCTCTCAATCATCGTGCCGCCGATCATGAACAGGCTGTCGCCCCGCGGCACAAGGTAGAGCGGCATTCGCGGATGGAGCAGCCGCAGCGTGCGACTGATCTCCACCTCCGGGCAATGCAGGATCGCCATCTCGCCGCGCACAGGGCGCAGATCTGGCAGTTGCCCTGCGGCGGCGATGCCCCTGCAATCCAGATCAACAGAGCCGGGGGCATCCGTGCCAAGGCAGATTTCCGCCCCCAGCGCGGCGGCCGCAGCCGCCAGATCCCGGATGGCGCGACGCGGGTCCAGATGCGCCTCCTGTTCGAAGAACAAACCTTGCGCAAAGCGCCCTGTGAGGGCTGGTTCCAGTGCCGCGATCTCTGCCCCGTCCACCCCCCGATAGCCGGTCGTGCGACGGGCAAAGCGGGTCAGCTCTGCCCGGTCGCGGGCTGGCGCCACCACCAGCGTGCCGCGGCTGTGGACGGCTGTGACCTTGGCCCACCAGTCGATGGCGCGGCCACCGAGGGTGATCACCTCCTCTTCGGCGCTTTCGCGTTCACACCAGGGCGCCAGCATGCCGCCTGCATAGCGCGAGACACTGCCCGCACCGATCTCTGTCGCGCGCTCATAGACCCGCACCGCAACCCCGCGCTGCGCCAGTTCATAGGCGCAGGCGAGGCCCGCGAGGCCTGCACCTGCGATGGTGATCATTCCGCAGGTTCCGCAGCCTCGGGCGCTGGCACATAGAGTTCGCCGCCCTCGCGGAACTTGGCGGCCATCGCCTCCATGCCTTCCTTCTGCGCCTCGGCACGGATGTCGTGGCTGATCCGCATGGAGCAGAACTTCGGACCGCACATGGAGCAGAAATGCGCCACCTTATGCGCCTGTTTCGGCAGGGTCTGGTCGTGGAACTCGCGCGCAGTATCCGGGTCCAGCGAGAGGTTGAACTGGTCCTCCCAGCGGAACTCGAACCGCGCACGGCTGAGGGCGTCGTCACGGCGCTGCGCCCCCGGCAGGCCCTTGGCGAGGTCGGCTGCATGGGCCGCGATCTTATAAGTGATCACGCCTGTTTTCACGTCGTCGCGATCCGGCAGGCCAAGGTGTTCCTTGGGTGTCACGTAGCAGAGCATCGCACAGCCGAACCAGCCGATCATCGCCGCCCCGATACCGCTGGTGATGTGGTCATAGCCCGGCGCAATATCCGTGGTCAGCGGCCCAAGCGTGTAGAACGGCGCCTCGTGGCAGCACTCCAACTGCTTGTCCATGTTCTCCTTGATCTTGTGCATGGCGACATGGCCCGGCCCTTCGATCATCACCTGGCAATCCTTGGCCCAGGCGATCTTGGTCAACTCGCCCAGGGTTTCCAACTCGGCAAACTGCGCCTCGTCATTGGCGTCCGCAATCGAGCCGGGGCGCAGCCCGTCGCCCAAGGAGAACGAAACATCATACTGGCGGCAGATGTCGCAGATCTCCTCGAAATGTTCATAGAGGAACGACTCCTTGTGGTGATGCAGGCACCACTTGGCCATGATCGAGCCGCCGCGTGACACGATCCCCGTCACGCGGTTCACCGTCATCGGCACCATGTGCAGCCGCACGCCTGCGTGGATGGTGAAATAATCGACGCCCTGTTCCGCCTGTTCAATCAGCGTGTCGCGGAACACTTCCCAGGTCAGGTCCTCAGCGATGCCGTTCACCTTCTCCAGCGCCTGATAGATCGGCACGGTGCCGATCGGGACGGGGGAATTGCGCACGATCCATTCGCGGGTGTTGTGGATGTTGCGCCCCGTCGACAGATCCATCACCGTGTCGGCGCCCCAGCGGATCGCCCAGACCAGCTTGTCCACTTCCTCCTCCATCGAGGAGGTGACGGCAGAGGTGCCCATATTGGCGTTGATCTTCACCAAAAAATTGCGACCGATGATCATTGGTTCAATTTCGGGGTGGTTGATGTTGGCGGGGATGATGGCGCGGCCTGCTGCAATTTCGGACCGGACAAACTCTGGCGTCACATAGTCGGGGATATTGGCGCCCCAGTCATGGCCGTCGCGGTGACAGGGGGACAGGTCGCGCAGCTGATTTTCGCGGATCGCAACATATTCCATCTCCGGTGTGATGACACCAGCGCGGGCATAGGCCAGCTGGGTCGGTGCCTTGCCGTCCTTGCCGCGAAAGGGGGCGGGCTTCACCGGGAATTCCGGCACCAGCCGGTCGCCCTCGACAAAACCGTTGTCCTCGGGCTTCACATCGCGGCCTTGATAGCTTTCGACGTCGCCGCGGGCTTCGATCCACCGGCGGCGCAGCTGTGGCAGACCTTCGCGAATATCGGTCAGCACATCCGGGTCGGTATAGGGGCCGGAGCTGTCATAGACCGGCAGCGGCGCCTCGCCAGCGGTGGGGTGGGTGGCGATTTCGCGCATTGGCACGCGGATGTCCGGGTGGACTTCGCCGCTGACATAGATCTTGCGCGATGCAGGCAATGCGCCTGTGGTGATTTTCGGGTTGGGGACGTTCATTTTGGTGCTCCTCGAAGCCTAGACTTGGAAAAGACACCAGATGAGGTTTGGCTCGGGAAACAGAGGGCGTAGGACCCCCTTGTTCAGTCATCGCAAGACGTCCGGGAGTGTACAAGTCCCGTAGCCATGCGCGCCTAGCTTCCTACGCCAGTATCAACTGGGTCAGGTTCAAAGGGTCGCGCCGCCGGTTCGGGAATGCCCCGCACCTAAACGCCTCTCAGTCCCCTTGGCGGGACTCCCCTGCGTGCTTTAGGGGTAGGGGAGACAGGGTCTCTCCGTCAATATGTTATTTTATAGATTATTTTTAACGTTTTATTTTAGGATGTTGTGACGGTTTTGGTTGGAGATTAGAGCGAATTCGCCGCAGTGCAGCTTTGCACTTGATCGCTGCACGTCAAGTTATCTATAAAACACCAACGCCATCCGCGTATGGCCATCTGGTAGAGAGAACAGGAGACAGCATGCTGGACGCTGCACCCATCCGCACCGATTGGACCCGCGAGGAAGCGGAGGCAATTTACAACACGCCCTTCATGGATCTGCTGTTTCAGGCGCATTCGGTGCATCGGCAGTATTTCGACCCCAATCAGGTGCAGAAATCCAAGCTTCTCAGCATCAAGACCGGCGGCTGCGCCGAGGACTGCGCCTATTGCTCCCAGTCGGCGCGCAACGGCGCGCAGCTGTCGGCCTCCAAGCTGATCGAAGTGCAGCGGGTGATTGCCGAGGCGCGCAAGGCCAAGGAAGGCGGCGCCACGCGCTATTGTATGGGCGCGGCCTGGCGCTCGCCCAAGGACCGTGACATGGCCGCATTGGAGGCGATGGTGCAGGGGGTCAAGGATCTCGGGATGGAAACCTGCATGACCCTTGGCATGCTGGACGAGGAACAGGTTTTCCGCCTGCGCGACGCGGGCCTTGATTACTACAACCACAACATCGACACCTCCGAGCGCTACTACTCCGAGATCATCACCACCCGCACCTTTGCCGACCGGATCGACACCCTGAACCGGGTGCGCGAGGCGGGCATCAAAGTCTGCTCCGGCGGTATTGTCGGCATGGGCGAGCAGCAGCTGGACCGCATCGACATGATGCTGGCGCTGGCCACGCTGGAGGTGCATCCGGATTCGGTGCCCGTGAACATGCTGATCCCGATCGCCGACACGCCGCTGGCGGATGTGGAAAAGCTGGACCCGATCGAATTTGTCCGTTCCGTGGCGCTGGCCCGGATCCTGATGCCGAAATCCCACGTGCGCCTGTCCGCAGGCCGCACCGATATGTCGGATGAGATGCAGGCGATGTGTTTCTTTGCCGGCGCCAACTCGATCTTTGTGGGGGATACGCTGCTGACCGCGGACAACCCGGAAGAAGACAAGGATCAGCAGCTGTTCGACCGTCTGGGCATCACCGCAATGGCGGTGGGATGTGACGGCAGCCGCTGATGGCGGGCGCCTTCCCGAGGCATGAGACATCGCTGGATGCGCTGCGCAATCGCGGGCGCTACCGGCAGCTGATGCCGCGGGACGGGCATGATTTTGCCTCCAACGACTATCTTGGGCTGGCGGGCAGCGATGTGCTGCGCGCTGCCGCCGCTGATGCCTTGGCGCGAGGAGTGCCGGTCGGCGCAGGCGGTTCGCGCCTGCTGCGCGGCAATGACGCAGAGCATCAGCAGTTGGAAGCTGAGGCGGCGGCGTTCTTTGGAACCGAGGCCGCGCTGTTCATGGGCGGCGGCTTCACTGCCAATCAGGCGATCTTCTCGACCCTGCCGCAGCAGGGTGATCTGGTGCTCTATGACGCACTGATCCATGCCAGCACCCATGACGGCATGCGGCTGGGCCGCGCCGACACCCGCAGCTTTGCCCACAGCGACGTGGAAGATGCTGCAAGGGTGCTGAAAGACTGGCGCGCCCAAGGCGGCGAGGGCCAGGTCTGGATCGCGGTTGAGGCGGTCTATTCGATGGACGGTGATCTGGCGCCGCTGGACGCACTGATGGCGCTGGCGGATGCCACCGGCGCCGTGTTGGTGGTGGATGAGGCCCATGCAACCGGTGTCTTTGGCAATCTGGGGCGTGGGCTGGCGCATGATATCGCGCACCGTCCCAACGTCCTTTCCTTACACACCTGCGGCAAGGCGCTGGGCGCCTCCGGTGCGCTGATCTGCGGCCCGAGTGTGCTGATTGAGACGCTGATCAACAAGGCCCGCAGCTTCATCTATGCCACCGCGCCGTCGCCGCTGAACGCCGCACTGGTCCGCGCTGCTTTGTATGAGCTGCGGGATAATCCGGCCCGCCGCGACCGGGCATGGGAGGGCATCAGCCATGCCCAGGATGAGGCCAAACGGCTTTGCGGTCTGGCGGGCTTCCAGAGCCAGATCCTGCCGGTGGTGATCGGCGACGACAAACGCACCATGGCGCTGGCCTCGGCCATGCAGGCCCGCGGCTATGACATTCGCGGCATCCGCCCGCCGACGGTGCCCCGCGGCACCTCGCGGCTGCGGCTGTCGATTACTTTGAATACGGGGGCAGAGGTCGTCACCGCGATGTTCGAAGACCTCGCCCGGGAAATGGAGACAAACCCATGAGCGCGCTGATCGTCACTGGAACAGATACCGGCATCGGCAAGACCATCTTCTCGGCCGGCCTGGTGCAGGCCCTGGCCGCCACCTACTGGAAGCCGGTGCAATCCGGGCTGGAGGAGGAGACCGACAGCCAGATTGTTGCGCGCTTGTCAGGCCGCCCGGCGCTGCCTGAAGGGTATCTTCTGCAACTCCCTGCCTCGCCGCATCTGTCGGCAGAGGCCGAAGGCGTGGAGATCGACCCGGACGCGCTGCCCCTGCCTGAGGCCGATGGTGTGCTGGTCGCCGAAGGGGCAGGCGGTTTGATGGTTCCGCTGAACCGTGAGGCGCTGTATCTTGATCTGTTCGCCCGCTGGGGGGCGCCGGTGATCCTTTGTGCGCGGACGCAGCTGGGCACGATCAACCACACGCTGTTGTCGCTGAAGGCCCTGCGCGGCGCGGGCTGCCCAGTGGTTGGCGTTGTTTTCATCGGCGATCCGGAACCGGCGGTGGAGGAAACCATCTGCCAGTTCGGCAAGGCCGCGCATCTGGGCCGGCTGCCGGTTCTGGGCGAGCTGACCTCTGACGCGCTGGCGGTGGCCTTTCAGGCCAGCATCCAGGTGGACCTGATCAAGGCCGCCCTGGCCCAAGGAGAGATAGCATGAGCGCATCCGGCCTCACCCAGCTGGAATTCGACCAGCAGCACCTTTGGCATCCCTACACCAATGTCGCCAGACCCGGTCCGACCTTCGTGGTGAAGGAAAGCGAGGGTGTCCACATCACGCTGGACGACGGCACCCGGCTGATCGACGCCATGTCGTCGTGGTGGTGCATGATGCACGGCCATAAGAACCCGGCGATCACCAAGGCGATCCATGACCAACTCGACACCCTGCCGCATGTGATGTTCGGCGGGCTGACCCATGATCCGGCGATCGACCTGGGCCGCAAGCTGTTGGAGATAACGCCGGACAGCCTCACCCGCATCTTCTATTGCGACAGCGGCTCGGTCTCGGTCGAAGTGGCGATGAAGATGGCGGTGCAGTACCAGCACGCTATCGGCCAGCCCGGGCGCAAGGAGTTCGCCACCATCCGCTCCGGCTATCACGGCGACACCTGGAAGGCGATGAGCGTCTGCGACCCGGACACCGGCATGCACCATCTGTTTCAGGGCGCGCTGAGCGTGCAGCATTTCGTCTCCCGCCCGCCGATACGCATTCATGAAGAATGGATCGATGACCCGGCGCAAAACGGCCTCGGCGAGCTGCGCCAAATGCTTGAGGCCAACGCGGAAAAGATCGCGGCTTTCATCCTGGAACCCGTGGTGCAGGGCACCGGCGGCATGTATTTCTATCACCCGGAGTATCTCAATCAGGCGCGCGCCTTGTGTGACGAGCTGGGCATCCTCCTGATCTTCGACGAGATCGCCACCGGTTTCGGCCGCACAGGCGAGCTGTTCGCCACTGGTTTCTGCACTGTCGAACCGGATATCATCTGCCTCGGCAAAGGGCTGACGGGCGGCCATATTTCATTCGCCTGCACCATGACCAATGACCGCGTCGCCGAGGGCATCGGCGGCGGCAATCCCGGGCTGTTCATGCATGGCCCCACCTATATGGGCAACCCGCTGGCCTGTGCCGCGGCCAAGGCCTCGCTGGATCTGCTGACCGGGCAGGCCCCTGAAACTCAAGACTGGCGCGGCACCGTCGCCGCAATCGGTGAGCAGATGCAGGCCGAGCTGGCACCGGCGCGCGATCTGCCCAATGTGGCGGATGTGCGGGTTCTGGGCGCGATTGGCGTCATCGAGATGAAACACGCGGTGTCTGCGGATGAGGCCCACGCCCGGGCGCATGAGATGGGCGTGTTCCTGCGTCCCTTTGGCAAGAATATCTATACCATGCCGCCCTTCATCACCGCGCCGGATCAGCTGAGCGAAATCACCGCAGGCATGCTGCGGCTGGCGCGGGAGCTGTAAATGGACTTCCGCTGGCTCAAACAGGATCAGGCAGCCGAGGCCATCGTGGTCTTTGGCGGCTGGGCTGTGGGGCCGGATGTGTTTGATCATCTCACAGGCCCTCAGGACATCCTTTTCGTCAGTGATTACCGCAGCCTTGATGCAGACCTTCCCGATATGTCGGGTTACGACCATATCACCCTTCTGGCTTGGTCCTTTGGCGTTGCAGCCTATGCCCATTGGCAAGAGGGGCGCACCGATCCCTTTGACTGCAAGGTTGCAGTCAACGGAACCCTTGCACCGGTGGATGCAGGGCATGGTATCCCGCCAGACGTGATGGACAGAACGGCGGAAGGGCTGAGCGAGGCGAGCTTTGCCCAGTTCCTGCGCCGGACCTTCAATGCGCCGCAATCCCCCAGGGTGATCGACATTGAGGCCCGCCGCGCTGAACTGCATGCGGTTGCTGCGCGCGGCGCGGCCCCCGCCGTGGCCTTCGATCAGGTCTGGATTGCGGGGCGGGATCGAATTTTCCCGCCTGCCAATCAGCACCGGGCTTGGGAAGGTGCGCCACTTCGGGAACTGCCCGCGGCGGCCCATGCCCCCTTTGATCACTTCGACAGCTGGCAGGCCCTGATCTCATGAAAGATCTGACACCCCCAGCTGTTGATGCCGCCCGTGTGGCGCGCGCGTTCCGCCGGGGGCTGGGCAGCTATCACGGTGCGGCGTCTGCGCAGGCGCAGATTGCAGCCGAACTTTCGGCGCTTTTGGCCAAACACGTGGGTCAGACACCGTTTTCGCATCTGTTTGAATTTGGGGCCGGGACTGGCCATCTGACCTATGCGCTGCTGCGGGATCTCTCGGTTTCGCGCCTCACGCTCAACGATCTGCTGCCTGAGGCGGAGGCCGGTTTGCTGCCGATCCTGAGGGCTCGGGGGAAATCCGCAAGTTTCCTGCCAGGGCGAATTGAGGACATCTGCCTGCCCGAGCCGCTAGACCTGATCGCAGCGGCCTCTGTTGTGCAGTGGGTCAGCGACCTGCCAGGTCTGCTGCGCCGATTTGAGGCCGCGCTGTGCCCCGGTGGCTGGCTTGCGCTCTCCGGTTTCGGCTCGGCGCATTTTCACGAATTGGTCGCACTCGGCTCTGATGCAGCAGCCCCAAACTATATGGACCACCACCAATGGGCGGGGGTGCTGCCTCGGGGTCTACGGCTGATCGAACTGCGACAGGCGCCGATTGTCCTCAGGTTTGACACTCCGCGCGCTGTCTTGCGCCATCTGCGGAACACCGGTGTGAACGGCCAGTCGCGCGGTGGCTGGAGCCGTGGCAGGCTTCGGGCGTTTGAAGACGCTTATTGCAGCCGTTTTTCTCATCAGGGCGGTGTACGTCTTACCTATGATCCGGTGCTGATGCTGGCGCGGCGCGTCTGAACGGCACTGCGGCCAAAGTCGCAGGCCGCGCGACGATTGCGCCTCTGGCAGTTGCGCGGCTTTGGCGCTAGCCTGTGGCCGGAAATCACCAAATAAGAGGCCACAATGCATCTGTCCTACGTCATGACCCAGGAGCGCGGTGCCACCGACAAGCTGCTCAGCGCATTGGCAGAGCGGCTGCAGGCCGATGGGCTGCGACTGGCCGGGATCGTCCAGACCAATACCGAATGCTATGATAACGCGCTGTGTGACATGGATGTGCGCGTCCTGCCGGCGGGCGAGACCATCCGTATTTCGCAATCCCTCGGCCCAGAGGCGCGGGGATGTCGTCTCAACCCGGAGGCGCTGGAGCGCGCGGTGGGACAGGTCACGGCAGCGCTGGGGCAGGACCCGGCACCGCAGGTTTTGCTGGTGAATAAATTCGGCAAACACGAGGCGGATGGGCGCGGAATGCGCCCCGTCATCGGCGAGGCGCTGGCGCGCGGAGCGGTGGTGGTTTCTGGCGTCAACCGGATGAATGTTGAGGCGTTTCAGAACTTCTCTGACGGGCTAGCGCAGGAGGCTGAACCGGATCTTGATGCGCTCGTAAACTGGGTTCATTCCGCCGTTGCAGAGGCCGCGAAAGAGCGCTGATAATTCCTGTCGTCGCACAACTGATCCAACAAACCGGTGGGGGATATCACGCCGGTTTGTTTGGCGTACCTGCCGCCGATGATATCAGAGAGCGGAGTGTATAGGCGCAGGTGGTCGGTGCGTGAAGTCGGGAATAATGATATAAATCAGCTGGTTGGATTAAGATATTCGCCCGGCGGCAAGTGCCACCATCTTCTTGCTTCATGCTGCTGAAAGAGAGAAGATGGTGGGCGACCCTGGAATCGAACCAGGCGTGCGTCTCCGCGAGGGAGTTACAGTCCCCTGCCACACCTTGCGGCCTGTCGCCCACAATCAGTTGCGTGTTGCACCTGATGTGGAGGCGTGATTACAAGCAGGCCAAAGGGGCGTCAACCGGAAAAACGCAAGTTTTTCACGCGGGTCCTGATTTCTTTCTGCTGGAGAGCAATATGTCCAAAAAACCCAAGTGGGTCGTCGAAAAAGAGCAGGCCAAGAAGGCGGCTTCCGCGGAAACCGTATGGCTGTTTGGCCTGCATGCGGTGCGCGATGCGCTGCTCAATCCTGAGCGTGAAAAACTGCGCCTGATGGTAACCCAGAACGCGGAGGCAAAACTGGCCGACGCCATTGCCCAGTCGGGGGTTGAGGCGGAGGTGATTGACCCGCGCAAATTCAACCCGCCGATTGACAAGCAGTCGGTCCATCAGGGCGCCGTTCTCGAAGTGAAGCCGCTGAACTGGGGCGGGCTGGACGAGAACTGCATCGGCGCGGAGGTTCCGCGCGTGTTGCTGCTGGACCGGGTGACAGATCCCCACAACGTTGGTGCAATCCTGCGCTCGGCAGAGGTGTTGGGCGCCAGCGCGGTCATCGGCACACGACACAACTCCGCGCCAGAGACCGGCGCGCTTGCCAAAACCGCCAGCGGTGCGCTGGAGCGTCAACCCTATCTGCGGATGCGCAACCTTGCGGACACGATTGTCGAACTGCAACAGATGGGCTTTCTAGTGCTGGGCCTTGATGGCGAGGCGGAGCAAACCATCGAAACGGTTCTGGACGGGCGCAAGGGCGATCCTGTGGCATTGGTCCTCGGGGCAGAGGGGCCGGGCCTGCGTCAAAAGACGAAGGAAACCGTGGATCATCTGGTCAAGATTGATGCTGCTGGTGGCTTCGGGTCGCTGAATGTCTCCAATGCGGCGGCGATTGCGCTCTACGCATCGCTGCCTCGCTAATTGGTGCCAGCGACCCCGATCAGGCCTGTGAGGCGCCGTACTGACAATGTCAGCGCGCCCTCACAGGCCTATCACAAATGCGTATCCTCTCTTTGCAGACGCCGGTCTGCCGGGCAGACTTGTCGTGACACAGTCGCGGGCATGTACCCGTCTGCGCGCCAAGACTGAACAACTCGATGAAGGACCCCGCCTGCCCGTGACCCGCCGCCCTGCCATGCCCAGTCCGCGATCCCACCCGATTCCGTCGCCGCGTATTTCGCGCCTGCGGGAAGGGAAAGTCCGGCATCTGGGTGCTGTTGTCAGGTCGATGATGGCCGTGCTGGCGATCGGCAGTGTGGTTGCATTGACGGCAACGCTGAGACCTGAGACCGCCCGCGCTGATCCGGCGCTGGTCTCCGCGCCAAAGGGCGTGGCGGCAGGTGGCCATGATGTGGTGGCATTTTTTCAGGATGGGACGGCCGTGCTGGGCCAGCAGACCCATGCGATCCTGTGGCATGGGGCCGTCTGGCGTTTTGCCTCCTCGCAGAATCAGGAGCGGTTTGAGCTGAACCCCCGTGCCTATGCGCCCCGGTTTGGGGGCTATTGCGCCTATGCGCTCTCCAAAGGGTATCTGGCGCCCGGCAATCCGACGCTTTGGGTGATTGCGGATGGTCGGCTTTATCTGCTGAACAATCCAAGCGCGCTGGCCGCCTGGCAGGCCGAGCGGCAAGCGCTGATCGCCGCCGCAGAGGGGCGGTGGCCCAAAATCCTGCGGAAGTGACCGGCAGGCACCGCCTCTTGCCTGAGTTGCGGAAGTCCCGTGACAGCCCCCTATGTGACTGGCCGCGCGAGAGAAATGTCACGAATTTGAGAGGTTCCCTTTCAAATTCGACAACCCACCCCATATTATTAACAGACTGCGAACTGGAACCTTCGCAGATCTTTTTCACTGTCCCTCGTTCCATACCTTGCGCCCGGGCCTGATCCTGGGCGCATTTTTCTTGCTCTGTAGGGAGCGTGCGATTTCTGATAGGGCCGCAGCACGCAATTGACCTTGCACCCAATGCATCAGGCGATACGGTCAGGATTGACGCAACGCTCATCAGACGACTTTGGCAGGGCGATGTGAGACCAGCGCAGACGGGGGAGCGATGCCAGACTATACTGACCAGCATCTGAAAGATGTGCTGACACGCACCAAGACCATCGCGGTGGTTGGCGTTTCCACCAATTCGGTCCGTCCCAGCTACTATGTGGCGCGGTATCTCGGCCTCAAGGGCTATCGCGTGCTGCCGGTGAACCCGGGTCATGCCGGGAAGTCCCTGTTTGGTCAGACCATTCACGCCAGCCTAAGCGATATTCAGGAGCCGATCGATATGGTCGACATCTTTCGCCGCTCCGAGGCGGTGCCCGCCATCGTGGAGGAGGCGCTGGAGGTCTGCGAAGGGGTGCAGACGATCTGGATGCAGATCGGCGTAGAGCATGCTGGGGCCGCCGCAAAGGCGGAGGCGCGCGGTGTCACAGTGATCCAGAACCGCTGTCCGAAGATCGAATATCAGCGCCTGTTCGGAGAGCTGCGCATGGGTGGATTTGCCACCGGGATCATTTCCTCGAAGCTCTGAGGCGGCTGGCCAAATCAGTGCTCCCGCCAGCGCCAGATCCCTATGTCAGCCCTTGGGTCGCGCGGCCTTCTCAGCAATGCCACTCAGCCCCTGACGATCTGCCAGCACCTGAAGCACATCATCCAGCGCCACATCACGCGCCGCCAGCATCACCAGAAAATGATAAAGTACATCCGCCCCCTCAGAGGCGAGGCCGGTCTTGTTGTCCTTCACCGCCTCAATGATGGCCTCAATGGCTTCCTCGCCGAATTTCTCGGCACATTTTTCCGGCCCCTTGGCGAGCAGTTTGGCGGTCCAGCTGCTGTCCGGATCAGCCCCCTTGCGGGACAGAATGGTGGTCTCAAGATCGTGCAACAGGGTCATGTCAGCCTCATCGGGATACCGGCAGCGGCCATATGTTTTTTGGCTTCCTGCACAGTGAATTCACCAAAGTGAAAGATGGAGGCCGCCAGTACCGCGCTGGCACCGCCCTTGGTGACGCCCTCTACCAGATGGTCCAGCGTGCCGACACCACCAGAGGCAATCACGGGCACATCGACGGCATCGGATATCGCGCGGGTCAGCGGCAGGTTGAAACCTGATTTGGTGCCGTCGCGGTCCATTGAGGTCAGCAGGATTTCTCCCGCACCTTTGGCCACCACCAGCCGGGCGAATTCAACCGCATCAATTCCGGTTTCGCGGCGACCGCCATGGGTGAAGATCTCCCATTTTCCAGGTGCCACCGTTTTTGCGTCAATGGCGCAGACGATACACTGGCTGCCGAACTGATCCGCAGCCTCGCGAATGACATCCGGGTTGGCCACTGCTGCGGAATTGAACGAGACCTTATCGGCCCCAGCCAGGAGCAAGGCACGCACGTCTTCTTTGGTACGGACCCCACCGCCAACGGTGAGCGGTACGAAACATTGCTCCGCTGTGCGCCGAACCATATCGAACATGGTGCCACGGTTTTCATGGGTCGCGTGGATGTCAAGAAAGCAGATCTCATCCGCGCCGGCCGCATCATAGGCCTTGGCGGCCTCAACGGGATCGCCGGCGTCGCGCAGGCCAACGAAATTCACACCTTTGACCACGCGGCCATCAGCCACGTCGAGACAGGGGATAATGCGGGTTTTCAGCATGGAGGATCCCTTTGCCGCTGCGGTTGGCCTTGTCTTACTGCGCGGGTGGTTGGGATGCAATCGCGGGGCTGTGCCGCGCGATGCGGCGCATACTGTCCCGGACAATCAGGATATGAAACGGCATCACCAGCGCCAGATAGATCCGCCCCAGAAGGTTATGCCGGTGTACCCAGGTGGCCATGTAAATCTGCCCATCGTGGCGTAAAACGGTGATGCGGAAATCCAGATGACTGTCATCTGCGCCCAGGATCAATTCGCGGCTGTCCTCAAAGGTGACGGGAAAGATCGCGCCTTCGCCGATGTCACTCACCTCGGTTTTCAGTCCCAGAGGCCGCACAATCGCGTTGCGCAGGCGCAAAAGCGCTGAGGCCCATCCCGGCATCGACAGGCCAATATCGGCGGCCTCGCGCGGGGACAATGGGCTTTCAACCACATAGCCGTCGATGAAATCGCCGGGCGAGACCATCTGCCACAAACGGGCACTGTCGGGGAGGCGGGTCTTGCGGACGCGGGGCATGGGCTGAGTTCCGTTTCTATTTTCGCACCGAATAGATCAACGGCACTATTGCGGCGCAATAAACGTCAATTTGCGACAGATGGGAAGCGGGCGCGGTGCCGCAGGGGGCGCGGCGTCTGCCTCGGCGCCATTTATGACTTCGCTTGCTGTGGTCAAATGATCGGACCCGGCTCTGTGGCACGGGTGTGCCGATGCCAAAGATGTGAATTGTACACAGGGCTTTGCTGGCTTGTTCTTAGCGTAGCCATTCCCAAATTCGGAGCTGCCGTTATGATCAAATCCCTTGCCCTCGCCGGAGTCATTGCTGTTATGTCTGCCCTTCCTGCCGCTGCTGACCTGATCAAAATACCAAGCCAGAAACCCGTGGCCGACACCATGGATGCGCTGCAGGCCGCCGTTGAGGGCGCGGGCGCCACGGTGTTTGCCCGTGTGGATCACGCCGCAGGGGCGCAGAAAGTGGATCTGTCGCTTGGTGACGCGCAGCTGCTGATTTTTGGCAATCCCAAACTGGGCACCCCGGTGATGCAGGCGGATCCGCGCGCGGGGTTGTTCCTGCCCCTGAAAATCCTCGCGTATCAGGACGCGGAGGGGCAGGTCTGGCTGACCTATGAAGATCCGGCCGAGATGCTCTCAGCGCTGGATGTTCCGGCCGATGCGGAGGCCGTGGCCAAGATGCAGGGCGCGCTTGGCAAGCTGACGGGTGCCGCGGTCAAATAACGCGGGCGGTTTCAGCACAGGCGGAGGGGGCGCTGCCCTCTCTGGGCCTCTGGCCCATTCACCGCGGGGATATTTCCAGCCAGAAGAGGGGCGATCAGCTTTTCAGGATCTTCAGCGCCTCGCCAAGGTCAATCGCGCCATCATAAAGCGCGCGACCGGAGATGGCGCCGTTCAAAGGCGCGCCGCAGGATTTGAGCGCCTGCAGATCGTCCAACGAAGAAACGCCGCCCGAGGCAATCACCGGAATACTCACGGCATTTGCCAGCGCGGCTGTGGCCTCAACGTTCGGACCTTTCATGGCGCCATCACGCAGAATATCGGTGTAGATAATCGCGGCCACACCGGCATCCTCAAAGGATTTTGCCAGATCGGTCACCATGACATCGGTCTCTTCGGCCCAACCCTTGGTGGCGACGCGGCCATTGCGGGCATCAATCCCGACGGCGACCTTGCCGGGGAAGGCGCGCGCCGCTTCGCGGACCAGATCGGGGTTCTCTACCGCGACGGTGCCGAGGATCACCCGCGCCAGACCTTTGTCAATCCAACGCTCGATGGTGGCCATGTCGCGAATGCCGCCGCCCAGCTGGGCCGGGACCTTGCAGCGCTTCAGGATCTCTTCGACCGGGGCCGCGTTGACCGGCTCACCCGCAAAGGCCCCGTTCAGATCCACCAGATGCAGCCAATCACAGCCTGCCTCGACAAACTCCAGCGCCTGCGCTGCCGGGTCGTCATTGAAGACGGTGGTCTTCTCCATATCGCCGTGCAACAGGCGAACGGCCTGGCCATCCTTGAGGTCGATTGCGGGGTAGAGGATCATCCGGCCGGTCCTTCATCAAACTAAGCTGGCCTCTTTTGCACAAGGCCGCGCCGGATTGCAACGCGACCCGAGGTCAAGCTTGCCTGAATTGCCCCTTGGCGGCCAGACTGGCTGCAAAAGGGAGGATGACACATGAAAAAACTGGCACTTGGTATTGCCTGTGCATTGGGACTGGCGGGCATGGCCTCAGCTGATCCGGTGCTGGGCACCTGGAAAACCCAGCCTGATGACGGCTCATATGCGCATGTCACCATGGCGCCCTGCGGGGCTGCAGTCTGTGGCAAGATCAGCCGGACCTTCAATGCCGAGGGAGAGTATAAATCGCCCAACATCGGCAAAACGCTGGTGATCGACATGGTGGCGAATGGCGATGGCTCTTATGCGGGCAAGGTCTGGCGCCCCTCGAACAACAAGATCTATACCGGCAAGATGAACCTGTCCGGCAAATCGCTGGCCCTGCGCGGCTGCGTGGCGGGTGGGTTGATCTGCTCTAAACAGACCTGGAGCCGGGTGAAGTAAGCGCGCCCTTCAAGGTCACGTGAGTGGATCAGTACCTCAAGGGGGCGGCGGCATCAGATCGGCGCCCTTTTTTTATGCGCGTGCGGATGATGGGTGTGCAGAGACTGGGGCTGGGCCTTAGAACAGTCCCAGCTGCACCGGGATCGGCACAAAGCCACGTTTGATCTGGCGGTCGCGATGTTTCTCGGCAGCGGCCAGGGCGGTTTCCTGGGATGTATAATAGCTGCGCCGCTGTTGACCGCCGGCCTCTCCCAGCGGGCCGTTGGTCTGTTCGACACACCACTCCCCGAACAGGGTCTGGCTCAGGTTCAACACGCAATAGCGGTGCTGACCTTCAATATAGTCGAATTTTTCGAGACGGATCTGCACCGGGCGGCGACCTGCAAAAGACTGGGGATATCTGGGTTTGCGGTGTATGCCCGTGTGCGCCCCCACTGTCCATCCATTCTCGCCCGGATTTCGCATTCCCATGCTGCGTCCGGTTGCCATCTGGCCACAGCACCCTGCGGCCAGATACCCCCCTTTATCGGTCTGCGGCTTGTGATCAGACGTCGCCGTCGTATTCGCCGCGCGCGGGGTAGTCATTGGCGATGGCAAAATCCAGCGCCGAGACCAGCTCCGAGAAATGCGGGCGCACGAAGGGCATGGTCTGCACCGATCCGTAATAAAGCGTCTGCTCAGGCGTCACCATGAACAGGCCGGGTTCGGAAAACAGTGCCGGTTCTTCGATCCCGATGGAGGTCTTCCCGCGCGAGGTGGACAGATACAGCCCCCACTGGCGGGCGACATTCAGCGACAGGTCATAACCAAAGCGCAGCGCCTTAGCGCCGATCTTGTCGGCCATGGCGCGGGTCCGTTCCTCGCCATCACTGCTGACGGCGATACAGGCCACGCCGCGGCTGGCGAAATCAGCAACCCGCTTTTCCAGCTCAGTCAGATAGTTGGCGCAGATCGGGCAGTGCAATCCGCGGTAAAAACAGATCACTGTGCCCCGTGTCGCATCTTCTGACGACAGATCAAATGTCCCGTGGTCCAGTGTCGGCAGGGTGAGATCGGGTGTTTTTTGGCGTGGCATCAGCATGGGGTGGTCCTTGTCAGATCGCAGTTTTGGTGGCTTGTTTTTCATCTTTGCGCAGATTATGGTCACATAAATCCGAAAAATATGATGGATAATCCGATTTCCATGGACCGTCTGACCACATTGATGGATCGCTTCCAGCTCAGCGTATGCGCCGCAGGGCCGGGGGAGGCGAACCTTATCGCCCTTGCGGATCCCAAAGGTGAGCCGGTGTGTATCTGCTATCGTACGAATGAGCGGTCACAGATGCCCACCTCTGCTGCGGTGATGTGGGCGGCGCGGGTGGAATGGTCTGGACGCCGCAACCCGTTTCTCGCGGCTCTTCCGGCGCAGGTTGAATATGACATCTCCGATGCCTCGGAGGTGCAGGCTCTCGTGCGTGCAATGCGGGGGGAGGCTGAGGCCGGTCGATGTGGGGCGCAATCGGTGATCAACCGCTTGGGCGAGGTGCTGATGGTGCATCTTCTGCGCAACCAGCTTCAGAATGGTGCGACCGAGCCGGGGCTGCTGGCCGGGCTGGCGGACCCGCGGCTGAGTCGGGCGATTGTCGCCATGCATGATCATCCGGGCCGCCTCTGGAGCAATGCCGACCTTGCCGAGATCGCAGGATTGTCGCTATCGCGTTTTGCCGAAGTTTTCGCCGCAGAGGTGGGAGAAACCCCGATCGGATACCTGCGCCGCTGGCGGTTGATCCTTGCACATCAGGATCTGTCGCGCGGGGACCGGGTCGATGCCGTGGCCCGGCGCTACGCGTATAGCAGCCCCGAAGGTTTCAGCCGTGCCTTTCGCAAGGCCTATGACGTGGCGCCGCTGTCCCTGCGCATGGCGGCTGCCTGATCGCCGCCGCGCCTGTCATCTTTCCATAAATACTCAAATACAAAAGCCACCTGCGCAGCAGGTGGCTTTCGGATGTCATGATATAACAACCCTTGGGTTACGGCGCCCAGGTCAGGAAATTCCCGATCATCCGCAGGCCAATGTCCTGGCTTTTCTCCGGGTGGAACTGCATCCCCACCATGGTGTCACGACCAATAACCGCGGTGACATCGCCGCCGTAATCCACATGTGCCAACCGTTCGGATGGGTCACTCACTCGGAAATGGTAGGAGTGCACAAAATAGCAGTGATCGCCGGACGTGATGCCATCAAACATCGCGTGGTCATGGTCGATCACCAGATTGTTCCAGCCCATATGCGGCACCTTCAGGGTGCTGTCGCTGGGCGTGATCTTGACCACATCTCCTGCGACCCAGCCAAGGCCTGGAGTGTCGCGGTATTCGTGGCCGGTGGTGGCCATCAGCTGCATACCGACACAAATTCCCAGAAAGGGGCGACCGTTCTGTTCGACGGCCTCCACCATGGCCTCATAGATGCCGCGGTGGCCGCGCAGCTCCTCCGCGCAGGCCGGGAAGGCGCCATCGCCGGGCAGCACCAGCCGGTCGGCCCGCGCCACAACATCGGCGTCCGAGGTCACCACAACCTCGCCGCCATCCACCTCCCGCGCCATGCGTTGAAAGGCTTTTTCGGCCGAGTGCAGATTGCCGGATTCGTAGTCGATGATCGCGGTCAGCATATTAGAGCGCACCTTTGGTCGACGGGATGGCATCGCCTTTGCGCGGATCGGTTTCGACAGCCGTGCGCAGGGCGCGGGCCACGGCCTTGAATGCCGCTTCGGCGATGTGATGACTGTTGAAGCCATGCAACTGGTCAATATGCAGGGTGATGCCGCCGTGCGTGCTCAGCGCCTGAAAGAACTCGCGCACCAGTTCGGTGTCGAAAGTGCCGATCTTCTGGGTCGGGAGGTCCACATTCCAGATCAGGAAGGGGCGCGCCGACAGATCCAGCGCACAGCGCACCTGCGCGTCATCCATCGGCAGGTGGCATTCGCCATAGCGGTTGATGCCCTTCTTGTCGCCAAGGGCCGCAACCAGTGCCTGCCCCAGCGCGATGCCGGTATCCTCGACGGTGTGGTGATCATCAATGTGATAATCGCCTTTGGCGCGGATGGTCATATCGATCAGCGAATGGCGGGACAGCTGGTCCAGCATATGGTCGAAAAAGCCGACGCCGGTCTGGTTGTCATAGGCACCGGTCCCGTCGAGGTTGATCTCGACAGTGATCTCGGTTTCGGCGGTCTTGCGGGTGATCTGAGCGCTACGCATGGTCGGCATGTCCTTGATATCCTGCGCCGCTTATAGGGGCAGGGCGGGGGCGCGCTCAAGCCTGCCGCCGCAATTGGCGCAAAACTGTTGCGCCATTCGACCGCGCAGCCCCCACGGGAGGCCGCGCCGGGGATTGCCTCCGCCGCGCCTGCGTGTCAGCTTGGCGGTCAAACCACGCATTCCCAAACAGTTGAGGGGCACCATGTCCACCTGCGTCTTTATCCAGATCCGCTGCAAGCCCGGCACCACCTACAAGGTCGCCGAGGAGATTGCTCTGCGTGAAATCCATTCCGAGCTTTATTCCACCAGCGGGGACTATGATCTGTTGATGAAGCTATACATTCCCAGCGATCAGGATGTTGGCAAATATATCAATGACCAGCTCTTGGTCATCGACGGGATCGAACGCTCGCTCACCACAATGACCTTCAAGGTGTTCTGATCCGCCGCAGCGTTCGGGGCAGCGGGGGAGCGGCGCGGGTCCATGCCACGCCACCTCCCTTGCCCCGGTTTCCCCGACCTACCGGATACAGTGGTCCCCGGATCCACTGGCGCTCTGTACCCCGCAAGTCCCGGACCGTCTGGTTCCCCCCGAAACCATCTGATCGCAGGGCCATGCGGGATCACATAATCAACTGGTGCTGAAATGCTGGTTTGGAACACCTTTGGAATAGGATAATCCTTGCAGCATTTCACGGTCCATTCACGGGGAAAAATCGCAGGTTTGTGACATTGTCGATTTGGGAGGCCATGCTGCGCCCCACCGTGATAAGCCACCTGACCAAGAAAAAGCGGCGCCATGATCTGACGCCGCTGCCGTGGATTTTGCAGTCTTAATTGCCGCGCTTTTTCGCGTTAGTGGGCCAGGTGGCCACCGGCCTTCAGCTCCGCGTAGCTGGCGTCAATCGCGGTCTTCAGGCGGGTCAGCATCTCGTCAACTTCCTCGCGGGTGATGATCAGCGGCGGGCATAGCGCCACCGCATTGCCAGCCACCGCCCGCAAGATCAGCCCATTATCCTGACACAGCCGTTGCGCGGTTGCACCGGCACGCCCTTTTTCAAAACTCGCGCCGGTGGTTTTGTTCGACACCAGCTCCAGCGCCGCAATCAATCCCTTGCCGCGCACTTCGCCCACCAGCGGATGGTCGGTGAAAATCTCCCGCAGCTGCGCCTGCAAATAGCTGCCCACCTCGGCGGCATGCGCAAACAGGTTATCCCGCTCGTAAATCTCCAGCGTCTTCAGCGCTGCCGCACAGGCGGCGGGGTGACCGGAGTAGGTATAGCCGTGACCAAACACGCCCACCTCATTGGTCTGATCCACCATCGCCTCATACATCCAGCCCGGAATGACTGAGGCAGAGATCGGGAAATAGGCAGACGACAGCTGCTTGGCGAAGGTCATCAGGTCCGGCGTGATGCCCATGGTGGTGCAGCCGAAATCCGCACCGGTGCGGCCAAAGCCACAGATCACCTCATCCGCCCAGATCAGAATGCCGTATTTGCGCAGCAGCGCCTGCAGCCCCTCATAATACCCCTCCGGCGGCACGATCACGCCGGAGGCGCCGGTGATCGGCTCCACGATCATCGCGGCAATGGTGTCGGGATCTTCAGCAAGGATCTGATCCTCAAGGTTTTGCAGGATCCGCTCGACAAACTGCGCTTCGGTCTCATTGCCCTGCCGGGCGGTGTAATAATGCGGCGAGTCGGCGCGCAGGATGCTCAGCGCCTCCAGCGGCGCGTCGAAATGCGCCAGATTCGCGGGCAGGGACGTCAGTGAACCGGCCGCCACCGTGACCCCGTGATAGCCGCGCTCGCGGGTGATGATCTTGCGTTTTTCCGGCTTGCCGATTGCATTGAAGTAATAGCGTAGCATCTTGTAATGGGTGTCATTGGCATCCGAGCCGGAGTTGCCGAAGAAGATATAGGCATCCTCCACCGGCACCATCGCCGCCAGTTTATCCGCCAGATCCTGGATCGGCTGATGCGTCTTGCCGCCAAAGGTGTGGGAGAAGGGCAGCTTGTGCAGCTGTTCGGTGATCGCATCCATCACCTCGGTGTTGCTGTAGCCCAGCGAGGTGCACCAAAGACCCGCAAGCCCTTCGATATATTTGCGCCCGTCGCTGTCGAACACATAGATGCCTTCGCCCCGCTCAAGGCAAAGCTGTTCAGTGGCGGTGAAATTGGTGGTGGGATAGATGACCGGGGCCATGGGCTGTTGTCCTCCTGAGCTGGCGCGCCGCCGTGGCGGCATATCGGCGATGGGGCTTGCGCCCCCTTTGGCCACAGCATTGGCGGGTTTTGAGAGTCGGGTCAAAGGAATTTGATCAAATCTTCACGCCAATTCCGCACAGGCCACATGTGGCGCGCAGCAAAAGGCAGAAACGCAAAAGGCCGCTCAAAAGAGCGGCCTTTGCAATCCAAATGGAGCGGGCGAGGCGATTCGAACGCCCGACCCTAACCTTGGCAAGGTTATGCTCTACCCCTGAGCTACGCCCGCGCTGCCATTTGGTGAGGCGGTATGTAGGAAATTGCTGCAGCCCCCGCAAGAGGGAAAATGACCTGCCATAGCAGAAAATAGCAAAACCCACGCTGGCCCTGCACACTCGCGGGCCTGCGCTTTACCGCCCGCGCTGGTCCGGCATAAATCCTCTAGTGGATTGTTTTCATTGGACAAAGAAAAAGCCGCTCAATTGAGCGGCCTTTCTGTCCAAATGGAGCGGGCGAGGCGATTCGAACGCCCGACCCTAACCTTGGCAAGGTTATGCTCTACCCCTGAGCTACGCCCGCGCTGCCATTCGGTGAGCCGGTGAATAGGCAATTGCGCGCAGGGCTGCAATAGGAAAACAGCGGCTTTTTACGCCTTGTCGAAAAAATCTTCGCAGCCCGCGTGGCCGGCGCTCGCCGCCAGCCGGGCCTCCGCCAGAGTGGTCAGCTGCGCGGAGATGAATTCGGATCCGCTGCAATGGGGCAGGTCGAGCGCACGGATCAGCTGTGCATCCTTGCGCCCCTCAAGAATCACGATGCCATCGCGGGCCAGAAGGTCGCGGGTGCCATGGCCGCCGTCCGAACGGATCCGCCGCATGAAATCCTTCTGCGCTGCCACGGCCTCCACCACATCCCGCGGAATCGGCTGACGCTGTACCGCCCGGAACAGCGTCGCCATCCGGGCATTGCCGCTGTCCCCGGCGAAAATACCCTCCACTACGGCCTCCGGCAGCAGGCGCCAGAAATTGGCCGGGTAGGGCTGGTCGCACAGCAGCCAGAGGATATGCTCAAACCCCTGCGCAGAGATCGACCGTTTGGCGTCCTTGTTCTGCCCGGCGGTCAGGTAATCGCGCCGTGCCACGATCAGCCCCAGATAACAGCGCGCCCGTGGCTCATCTGCCGCCACCAGAATGCAGGGCTGATCCACCGCCTCGGTTGGAATCATCCAGTTGCTGCCCATCGTGTGTTTGATATCCACGTCATGGCCGAGGATTTCGGTATCCAGCCGCCCCTTCGGCAGCCGCAGCAGCGCGCGCAGCTCAATCTCCACCCGCGTACCGATATAGGTCTTTTCGGTCTTCTCCAGATCCTCATAGGCGCGCCGACCAGTTTTGGAGGTCAGGATCACATCGTCAATGCAATCGCGCAGCATTGCGGGGACGCTGCGGGTCAGCTCCATCAACCCGCCCGCGCGGGTGGTGATGTCCTGCGCCAATGCAGACAGCAGGGCGTGATCGGCGTGACCGGGGCTGATCTGGCTGGGCGGCAGTTTCTGTTTCATCGCACGCCCTGTGCTGATCCGCAGCGGCGGGATGAGTATTTTTGGAAAGGTGACAGGGCAGGGTGTGGCCTATCGGAGCAGGCGGGAATCAGACCCGGCATCTCAACGCGCCTCAGCGTCCGGCGGCAGGCGCGGTGACAACCGTCAGGTTGGGGCGTGCAATAGCCAGGCGGATCTGGCGCGCCACAGCCTCCGCCACCGGGGGCGGGAAGGCATTGCCGACCTGGCGATAGGCGTTGGTCTTGGCACCGGTGAAATGCCAGCTGTCGGGGAAACCCTGGATGCGCGCCACCATCCGCACGGTGAGGCGCGGCATATCGTTGTGGAACGGATCCGGTGCCTCATAGGCGATCGTGCGCCCCTCAACGCCCAAGGCCGCCCAGGCACGCCGCGCCCGTGTCGGACCCAGATCCGGTCCGCCGTGTTTCTTGGAGCCGCCAACAATGGTCGGGGCTATTTCATCGGCCTTGGCGGCCCAGTCTTCCGCCCCGCGCCAGCCGCGTTCCTTCATCAGGTCGAGCAGCGTCTCACCCACGGTGCGCGGATTATGCGGCAGGGGGTCAGGCCAGTTGAACTGGCCAGAAAATTCCTTGCGCAGGGCAACAATCGCCACGCGGGGGCGCAGCTGCGGCACGCCGTAGTCAGAGGCATTGAGCAGCCGCCAGTCGGTCTCATAGCCAAGCTTGGCGAGCTGTTTCTTCAGCTTCTCGCGGTAATCATGGAACACCGCATCGAGGAAGCCACGTACGTTTTCGATCATCACCGCGCGGGGGCGGGTGGCGGCGACAATCTCGATGGCGTCATCAAAGAGATTGCGCTCGTCTTTCTCACCAAGCTGTTTGCCCGCAACGGAGAATGGCGGGCAGGGCAGGCCGCCGGCCAGGAGATCAATACCGCGATAGGCGTCGGCATCCGCCTTGAAGGCGCGCACGTCCTCCTCCAGTACGTTCCACTGGGGGCGATTGTGGCGCAGGGTGGCGCAGCAGTGTTTGTCGATTTCGACCAGCGCGGTGTGGTCAAATCCGGCCTTTTCAAGCCCCAGCGCCTGACCGCCTGCCCCTGCGCAGAGTTCTACCGATGTGAGCATGCTGCCGTATTACCTGTTCTCGTGCTGCGGATGCAGCTGTTCCCGCTCTGTTCTTAGGCGCTGAAGTGATTCCGCGCAAGCCAGAGGCTACGCCGGATTTCAGAAACACAAAAGGCCACCGTTGCGTCTGCAGCGGTGGCCTTTTTGCTGTCCAAATGGAGCGGGCGAGGCGATTCGAACGCCCGACCCTAACCTTGGCAAGGTTATGCTCTACCCCTGAGCTACGCCCGCGCTGCCATTCGGTGAGGGGGATTTAGTCATTCGCTGGCAGGGCTGCAAGCGAAAAACGCAAAGTGGTCGGCAAAAAATGACCGTCACGGCGATTTGAGCGACGGAACCCGCTGGTTGCTGCGTTTTACCTCTATGATGACACCATGAGCCCGGCCGAAACGACCCCAAGCACAGCGTACCAATGAGCCGGGCCAACCCGCAGACAGATCTGCGAAACCGAAAAGGGAGCCGCTTGATGACACTGCTAAGCACACCGCTGCGTGACCGGCTGGGCACATCCTTGGACGACCGGCTGGATACCCTGCGTATTCTGGGTCTGACCGTTGCCATTTGTCTGGCAATCGGCGTCAAACTCACCGCCGGTGGACAGGCCGCGGGTCTTCATTCCGCCGAGGCCCCGGTGATGCAGCCGCCCGCGATTGAGACACAGGCGCTGATCTGACCATCACGCATCTGGCAGCACGCACCATCTGACGGGAAAAAGGCGCCCCCGATCTGAGGGACGCCTCTATATGATATTCGCATTGCCTGCCATCCGTGACAGACGCTGGCGGCGATCACTCCAGCTCGATCAGCAGATCCTTGGCGTCGATCTGACCACCGGGTTGGACATGCACGGCCTTCACCACCGCATCACGTTCGGCGTGGATGCCGGTCTCCATCTTCATCGCCTCGATGGTCAGGAGCATATCGCCCTCATGCACCGGCTGACCAACCTGCACCGCTACGGAGGCCACAACACCCGGCATCGGCGCACCGATGTGATTGGGGTTGCCCTGCTCGGCCTTCGGGTTGGCCTGGGTGGTGGCCTTGACCAGACGGTTCGGGACGCGAATGACGCGGGGCTGACCGTTCAGTTCAAAGAAGACTTTGACCTCCCCCTTGTCGTCAGTGTCGCCAATCGCCTGCAGGCGGATTTCCAACGTCTTGCCGGGATCGATTTCGGCAGTGATCTCCTCGCCCGGTTCCATCCCGTAGAAGAAGGTGCGGGTGGGCAGGCTGCGGACCGGGCCATAGGTCCGGTGGCGGCCCATGTAATCGAGGAAGACCTTGGGATACATCAGGTAGCCGTTCAGATCCTCATCATCGACCTCTTTGCCTTCCAGCTCCTTGGACAGTTCGGCGCGGGTCGCTTCCAGATCCACCGGGGCGAGATGGGCGCCGGGGCGTTCCAGATTGGGGGCATCGCCTTTCAGTACCTTGGAGACGATCGCTTCAGGGAAGCCGCCCGGAGGCTGGCCCAGATTGCCGCGCATCATGTCCACCACCGAGTCGGGGAAGGCCACATCGGTCTTCGGATCCTCAACATCATCGCGGGTCAGCCCTTGGGACACCATCATCAGCGCCATATCGCCAACCACCTTGGACGATGGCGTCACCTTCACAATGTCGCCAAACATCTGGTTCACATCGGCATAGGTCTGCGCCACATCCGACCATTTCTCTTCCAGACCCAGCGACCGGGCCTGTGCTTTCAGGTTGGTGAACTGACCACCGGGCATCTCGTGCAGGTAGACCTCAGATGCAGGCGCGGCGAGACCGCTCTCGAAGGCCACATAATGCGCCCGCACCTGCTCCCAGTAACCGGAGATTTCGCGCACGGCGGCAATGTCGATACCGGTATCGCGGTCGGTATTGCGCAGCGCTTCGACGATGGAGCCGAGGCAGGGCTGCGAGGTGCCGCCACTGAAGGCATCCATCGCTGCATCCACTGCATCCACGCCCGCATCAGCGGCCGCCAGAATGGTGGCACCCGCCACACCGGAGGTGTCATGGGTGTGGAAATGCACCGGCAGGCCAACCTCTTCCTTCAGCGCCTTGACCAGCTGGCGGGCGGCCGCTGGCTTCAACAGGCCGGCCATGTCTTTGAGGCCCAGAATATGCGCGCCTGCGGCTTCCAGCTCCTTGGCCATGCCGACATAATATTTGAGGTCGTATTTGGCCCGGTTCGGATCGAGGATATCACCGGTGTAGCAGATCGTGCCTTCGCAGATCTTGCCGCTCTCAACCACGGCATCCATGGCGACACGCATGTTTTCAACCCAGTTCAGGCTGTCAAATACGCGAAACACATCCACGCCGGTGGTCGCGGCCTGACGCACGAATTCCTGCACCACATTGTCGGGGTAGTTGGTGTAGCCAACCCCGTTGGAGGCGCGCAGCAGCATCTGGGTCATCAGGTTCGGCATCCGCTCGCGCAGATCGCGCAGACGCTGCCAGGGGCATTCCTGCAGGAAGCGGTAGGCCACGTCGAATGTCGCGCCGCCCCAGCACTCAACCGAGAACAGCTGGCTGAGGTTCTGCGCATAGGCCGGGGCCACCTTGATCATGTCGATCGAACGCATCCGGGTCGCCAGCAGCGACTGGTGGCCGTCGCGCATGGTGGTGTCTGTCAGCAGCAGCTGGCGCTGTGCTTTCATCCAGTCGGCCACCGCCTGCGCACCCTTCTGCTCCAGCAGGTTGCGGGTGCCGTAGGGCTGCGTTGCGGCATCCGCCTTGGGCGCGCGCGGCTCTTTCAAATCGGCATGGGGCGCGGCGCGGCCTTCGGTTTCAGGATGCCCGTTGACCGAGATATCGGCGATATAGGTCAGCACTTTGGTGCCCCGGTCGCGGCGCTTGGCGAACTGGAACAGTTCCGGCGTCTCGTCGATGAATTTGGTGGTGTATTCATTCGACAGGAAGGTCGGGTGTTTCAGCAGGTTCTCGACGAAGGCGATATTGGTGCTGACACCGCGCACCCGGAATTCGCGCAGCGCGCGATCCATGCGGGCAATAGCTTTTTCAGGTGTTGGCGCCTTGGCGGTTACTTTGGTCAGCAGTGAATCGTAGTAGCGCGTGATCACCCCGCCCGCATAAGCGGTGCCACCATCCAGACGGATGCCCATGCCGGTGGCCGAGCGGTAAGCGGTGATGCGGCCATAGTCGGGAATGAAGTTGTTGAGCGGATCCTCAGTGGTGACCCGTGTTTGCAGCGCATGGCCATTGAGGCGGATTTCATCTTGCGATGCCTTGCCGGTGGCCTCGGCAATGGTCTTGCCCTCGGCGATCAGGATCTGCGCCTGCACGATGTCGATGCCGGTGACTTCCTCGGTGACCGTATGTTCCACCTGGACCCGCGGGTTTACCTCGATGAAGTAGAATTTGCCGTCGTTCATATCCATCAGGAATTCGACGGTGCCCGCGCATTCATAGTTCACATGCTGGCAGATCTTGCGGCCCAGATCGCAGATCTCTGCGCGCTGCTCCTCTGTCAGATAGGGGGCAGGGGCGCGTTCAACCACTTTCTGGTTGCGGCGCTGAACCGAGCAGTCCCGCTCATAAAGATGGTAGATTTCACCGTGCTTGTCGCCAAGGATCTGCACCTCAACGTGACGGGCGCGGGTGATCATCTTCTCCAGATAGCCCTCACCATTGCCGAATGCGGCTTCTGCCTCACGGCGGCCTTCCAGCACTTTTTCTTCCAGCTCATCTTCGCTGTGAATGGGGCGCATGCCACGACCACCACCACCCCAGGAGGCCTTCAGCATCAGCGGGTAGCCGACCTCAGCCGCTTCCTTGCGGATCGCGTCCATATCATTGCCCAATACCTCGGTGGCCGGGATCACTGGCACATCGGCCTCAATCGCGACGCGGCGCGCCGAAGCCTTGTCGCCAAGGGCGCGCATGGTTTCCGCCTTCGGCCCGATGAAGGTGATGCCGTTGCGGGCGCAGGCATCCACAAAGTCCGGGTTTTCGGACAACAGGCCGTATCCGGGGTGGATCGCATCGGCGCCGCATTCCTTCGCGACACGGATAATCTCATCAATCGACAGATAGGCCGCAACCGGCCCCATGCCTTCTCCTATCCGATAGGCTTCATCTGCCTTGAACCGGTGCAGGCCCAGCTTGTCCTCTTCGGCATAGACGGCCACCGTCTTCTTGCCCATCTCATTGGCTGCCCGCATGACGCGGATGGCGATCTCGCCGCGGTTGGCGATCAGGATTTTCTTGAAGTCGGTCATGGCGTCCTCGGGGTCGTGCAGTTTGGCGAAGTGATAAGCGCAAATTAGGGTCCGGTATAGACGTAGTTCTGGGTATGACCAGCGTGATAGCGCTGACCTGAGGCCAGAAACCGGCATAATTCGCATTTATGGCGGTGCATTTATGTCCGTATCGGACCTATTTGTCGTGAACGGGGTGGCAAACGACGCAAGTGCCAGTGGTTGGGGCAGCGCAGACAGTGTCTCAAGGCCCAGTTGCCCCATATTGGCCTCCAGATCCTTGCGCAGAATATCCACCAGATGATCCGGCCCCCGTGGCCCAAGTGCGGCGAGCGCAAAGTGGAAGGCGCGGCCCAGCATCACATAGTCGGCCCCCAGTGCCAGCGCGCGCAAAATATCCAGCCCGCTCTCGATCCCGCTGTCGAATATCAGCGGCAGGCGGGTGGCAGCGCGAATGCCTGGCAGGGCCTCGATCGTGGAGGGGGCGGCGTCGAATTGGCGGCCCGCATGGTTGGACACCCACAGCGCATCGGCGCCGATTGCCTCCAGCGGCGCTGCATCCTCTGCGCGCATCACCCCCTTGATGATCAGCGGGCCATCCCAATGGTCGCGCAGCCACTGCACATATTCCCAGTCCGGTGAGGTGCGCAGCAGGTAGCCGACATGGGCTGTTGATGACAGGCTTGCGCCCGCTCCGCTCACATATTTGTCCAGTGTCCGCATATGTGGCAGGCCACGGCGTGCCATGCCCATCGCCCAGGCCGGTCGCATGGCAACCTGCGCCAGCAACCGGGGTGTCAGCCGCGGCGGCTGCGTCAGCCCGGAGCGGGTCTGCCGTTCCCGCCGGGAGGCGACAGGCACATCCACGGTCAGCACCAGCCCGGCAAATCCGGCGGCCTTGGCGCGCGCCAGCAGATCTCGGCGGATGTCAGGGGCCTTCGGCGGGTAGAGCTGGAACCACGGCGCGGCCCCCAAATCATCCACAAGATCCTCGGGCGACTGGCTGGCCACGGTGGACAGGCAATAGGGCAGGCCCTGTGCCGCAGCGCAGCGCGCCAGCAACCGTTCCGCATCCGGCCAGATCAGCCCGGACATGCCAACTGGCGCCACACCAAACGGCAGTGGCCGGTCAACGCCCAGAAAGCGACGGCGCAGATTGGTCTGCTGAGGCCCATGCAGGATAGACGGCGAAAACCCCAGCAGATCCAGCGCAGCACGGTTGCGGACCTTGGTTGCCTCGGTCCCGGTGCCGCTGTCCAGATACTCCCAAACGAACCGCGGCAGGCGCCGCCGGGCGCGCTGGCGAAGGTCACTGAGAGCGGGATAACGCTGGTGCAGATCCATGCCGCGCATTTGTCGCTGCCTTGCAGCAAAAGTCTAGTGCCGAGTGCGGGTTTGAAACAATTTTGTAACTATTCGTGCTGGGTCTGTTTACTCTGGCCTGTTGTTCCTCGACCTTCTGACATCAGCTGCTCAAATGCGGTGTGACGACGCCATGGTGTGATGTACTGCCTCACGAGCATCTGACAGGCCATGATTGATGCGAGGTCGCGCCACCGTTGCAGCGTGCGCCCGTATTACTCGGCAGCGATCGGGCTGTCGGACCCGGGAGGCTTTGGCTTTATGTTCTGCGCCGCTGGATCACGCGGAGCCTGCTCTGCTGAGGATGCGACGCAGACCTGGTTGCGGCCCTTTGCCTTCGCCTCGTAAAGCGCTTCATCCGATGCCCGCAGTAGATCCTGCGGCATGGTGCCGTGGCGCGGATAATGAGCGACGCCAAGTGAGATCGAAATCGCCGGGAGCGCCTTCTCTCCATAGCGCACAACGATGGCTTCCACGGCTTGGCGCAACAGCTCTGCCTTGGTCATGACATCTTCCTGGCTGGCGCCTGGTAGGATCAGGGTGAATTCCTCGCCTCCGGGGCGGCAGGCGACTTCGTCGCCGTCGCAGGCCTGTTCCAGCACCGAGCCGACGGCGCGCAAAACCATATCGCCAGCGTCATGGCCGTGGTTGTCGTTGAACTTCTTGAAGTGATCCACATCCACGGCAATGATGCTGAGTGGCGTACCGGCATTCTGGCTGTTGTTGATGCTCTTGCGCAGGGTCTCGGTCATATGGCGGCGGTTAAACAGGCCGGTGAGCGGGTCACGTACAGACTGATCATGCAATTGATCGCGCATGCGCACATTGGCGATGGCCATGGAGATCTGTTCCGCGCACATCTGGGCCAGTTTCTTGCTATTGATGAAAGCCTCGGTTGCATCCGTCAATGCGCGCAGATGCATCAGGCCAACCGTTTCCCCATGCGCGAGGATCGGGAAGCAGTAATAGGCGCGACCATCATGAGGCTCAGCGTGTCCGCAGACAAAATCAATCTCCGAGGCGCCAAATTCATAGGTGCGGCCACGGCGCAACCCCCAGCATTCTTCCGGGTGAATGTGATCTTTGTGGGTGCCGCCATTCCAGCTGGCGCAGCCATCCAGCACATCGCGTGAGTTGGAGTAGACATAGACGCTGCCCTCTGCGGTGGGCAGGATATGGGTCATGAAGCGCGCAACCATGTCAAACAGTTCATCCAGTGAACGGCTGGATTGTAACCATTCGTTCAGTTCGCCCAGCAGCTGCACCTCGCGGGCCAACCGCAGCTGTTCGTCCAGAATTTCACGTTCGGTTTCACTGCGCTGACGCAGCTGGTTCATCCGAAACCGGTTCGATTTGAAAATCACATAAGCGGCAATTGTCATCGCCGCCAGGGCAATACCGGTCAGCAGAGCGACCAGCAACCGGGCTAGCTGTATGAATGTGGTGCGAAGGTCGGTGATATCAGTGTGAAAATCGATGGCACCGTCAAAATGACCATTGTGCATCAGCGGGACGTAGATGCGGGCGACCTCTCGGGTCAGCTCTTCAGTGTAGCTGCCGCTAAGGGGTGAGTTGTCGACCTCAAACACGGGCACCGTGTCGCTGTCGTAATAGGTTTCTCCACGAGAGACCTGAGTTGAGAAAAAGACATTGGATTCGAATTCCCCAATCTCATCACTGCGCGACGACCAGAAAATCTCGCCTGCACTGGTCAGTAGGCGATAGCGGTAAACGTCGGTTTCTTCGGTAAACAGAGTCAGCAGCGAGGCGTCCTGCGGCTGGATAATCCCCTCCTCAAAGGCGGATTCAGCATCGGCCATATGTAGTGTGACACGGCGCTGCCAGAGTTCCGCTTGCTGGCGGATGTCCGCCTCAAGCATCCTGTCGACAACCGGGCCAGGGACTGCAAGTACGGCCCAGGTCGAAACCGCTGTGGCGGCAATCAGCATGAGCAACAGGGACAGACCACGTAGTCTATCCACAATACTTAAGGTCAGTGCTTTTTTCATAATGCGCTGGTCTGCCTTGCCGGATGTTGAGTGTCAAAAAAACAACCTGTAGATGAAAACACGGTGCCTGAATGGGTTTTAGAAAACGTTAATGCCTCACCGCGCGGTCTTTCTTGGCACGGCGCTGACATCCCGCAGGCGGCACAAGCGCCACATCTCGTACCGTGAATTTGGGGTGGAACAGACTGTGAACGCCCTCTTTCCGCCGGGATTGAATCGCGCTAATGTCCCGCTCATGAGCAGTTTTGACGATATCGACCCCTATGAGGGGATCTCGCTGTCCGCGCGCGCCATGGCAGCGCGGCCGATGCCGTATCTCGACGGGCTGAACCCGGCACAGCGGGCCGCCGTTGAATGCCTGGAGGGACCTGTGCTGATGCTGGCCGGGGCCGGCACCGGCAAGACGAAGGCGCTGACTGCGCGCATCGTGCATCTTCTGACCACGGGCATCGCCAAACCAAATGAGATCCTTGCTGTGACCTTTACCAACAAGGCCGCGCGCGAGATGAAGGAGCGGGTTGCAGGCATGTTGGGGCAGGCGGTTGAGGGGATGCCCTGGCTTGGCACCTTCCATTCGATCTGCGTGAAGCTGCTGCGCCGCCATGCCGAATTGGTCGGGCTCAAATCCAATTTCACCATTCTGGATACCGATGATCAGATCCGCCTGCTGAAACAGCTGATCAAGGCGGAAGGCATTGATGACAAACGCTGGCCCGCGCGCATGCTGGCAGGTGTCATAGACGATTGGAAAAACCGCGCGCTGACGCCGTCGAAAGTGCCGGTGTCCGATGCCAGTGCCTACAACCATCGCGGCGTGGATTTCTACGCCCAGTATCAGGCGCGGCTGAAGGATCTGAACGCGGTCGATTTTGGTGATCTACTGCTGCATATGGTCACCATATTTCAGGATAACCCGGATGTGCTGGAGCAATATCAGCGTTGGTTCCGCTTCATCATGGTGGACGAATATCAGGATACCAACGTGGCGCAGTACCTCTGGCTGCGGCTGCTGGCGGGCGCCCATAAGAACATCTGCTGCGTCGGTGACGATGATCAGTCGATCTATGGCTGGCGCGGCGCAGAGGTGGGCAATATCCTGCGGTTTGAAAAGGATTTTCCCGGCGCCAATGTGGTGCGGCTGGAACAAAACTACCGCTCGACTGAACATATTCTCAGCGCCGCCTCTGGTGTGATCCGTGGCAATTCCGGCCGTCTGGGCAAGGAGCTGTGGACCGAGGCGCGCGGCGGCGAGAAGGTCCGCCTGATCGGTCATTGGGACGGCGAGGAGGAGGCCCGCTGGATCGGCGAGGAGATTGAGGCGATGCAGCGCGGCACCCGTGGCCTGGCGCCGGTCGATCTCAACAATATGGCCATCCTCGTCCGGGCCTCGCATCAGATGCGCGCCTTTGAGGATCGGTTTCTGACCATCGGCTTGCCGTACCGGGTCATTGGCGGGCCACGCTTTTATGAGCGGCTCGAAATTCGCGATGCCATGGCCTATTTCCGGCTGGTGGTCAGTGCTGACGATGATCTTGCCTTTGAGCGGATCGTCAACACGCCGAAGCGCGGCCTTGGCGATAAGGCGCAGCAGACCATTCAGACCATGGCGCGCAGCAATGGCGTCTCCCTGGTGGAGGGCGCGCGGCTTGCGGTTGAATCCGGCCAGATCAAGGGGAAGGGTGGCAATGCCCTGCGCCAGCTGGTCACCGACCTTGCCCGCTGGGGGCGTCTGGCGGGGGATGCGGATATGACCCATATGGAGCTGGCCGAAACCATTCTGGATGAAAGCGGCTACACCACCATGTGGCAGACCGACAAAAACCCGGATTCGCCGGGGCGTCTGGAAAACCTCAAGGAACTGGTGAAGGCGCTGGAGGCGTTTGAAAACCTGCAAGGCTTCCTCGAACATGTCAGTCTGATCATGGACAATGACAAACAGGACGCCGCCCAAAAGGTGTCGATCATGACACTGCACGCCGCCAAAGGGTTGGAATTTCCGGCTGTGTTCTTGCCTGGCTGGGAGGATGGGCTGTTCCCTTCGCAGCGCTCCATGGATGAAAGCGGCCTGAAGGGCCTCGAGGAGGAGCGCCGTTTGGCCTATGTCGGCATCACCCGGGCCGAGGAAATCTGCACCATCTCCTTTGCCGGCAATCGCCGCGTCTTTGGGCAATGGCAGTCACAGCTGCCCTCCCGCTTCATTGATGAGCTGCCGGAAGAACATGTGGAGGTGCTGACCCCGCCCGGTCTTTATGGTGGCGGCTACGGGGCTGCGGCCCCCGGCGGTGGTGGTGGGGCGGTGCGCTCCACGATTGAGGATCGCATGGCAGCCGCCGACGGGTACAACTCGCCCGGCTGGAAGCGCATGCAATCCCGCGCCGGTGAGCGTGGTCTGTCACAGCCCAAGGAAAGCAAATCCAGCGTCATCGACCTCACCGCGACATCCGCCTTCATGGTCGGGGAGCGGGTGTTTCACCAGAAATTTGGCTATGGCGCGATCACCGGGATCGAAGGCGACAAACTGGAGGTGGATTTCGAGAAGGCTGGCACCAAGAAAGTCGTCGCCCGCTTTGTCTCCGCAGCGGAGGACGTGCCCTTTTAATCCACGCCTCGGTGGGACCTTGCCGTGATGGATCACATCTATTGGTCGTCGCAGTGAAGAGGGCCGACATAGCAGCCACAACAGATCAGGCGTCGACATTCTGTCGGCGCCTTTTTTGCGGCCGGTGATCAGTGGGAGGGACTGCGGTGCAGGCCATAAGGCACAAAAAAACGGCGGTGCCAGGGAGGAGGAGGGCACCGCCGTTCTGTGCAACACCATACCATCAGGGAGGAGGAGGCATGGTGTATCAGGATCCGGCTATGACGCCGGTATAGGGTGCGGTGACATCAGGGAGGAGGAGGATGTCACCGCGATTACAGGCCCTCAAGGGAGGAGGAGAAGAGAGCCTGAACTCTTTATTTCGTGCCGTAGGCGGCCTCATAGGCAACGCTGCGCAGCATGGAGCGGCTCAGCCCCAGATCTGCCAGTTCGCGACCAGAGAGCGTCGACAGCTCATTCATGGTCTGGCGAAACAGGCGGTAGCGTGCAATCTTGCCTTTCAGTTCGTCAAACACGGCGCGCGGGCTGAAGGCCAGAGCGCCTTTACGGGTTGTCATATTATCAACAGCGGCCATCGGTGTTGTCCTTAACGTCTGTGTGTGTGTCTGGCCGTTTCCGGCCTCGCTTGACCCCATAAATATGATAATGCTGCGAGCGCACAATCCCTGAAAGGGGCATTTCTGCTATGCAGCAAATGCATGGGTTTCCTAAGGGAAACGGGGTTGATCCTGCTGAGTTATGCATCAAGGAGCGGTCAGGCGCTCAAAAACCGGGCGGGGCGTGAAGCGGCGTGCCATGGCGCCTGCCTTGATCGGCGCGGTCTCTCATTGCAATGCGGCCTTGGGCTTGGTCGCGGCAGGTCTTATATGGCTGGAAACCATGAGGAGACCGGCCATGACCCCCACCCAGGAAGAGATTCGCGACGCCCTTGCGCGGCTGCAGCTGCCCGATGGCGGCACGCTGGTCTCACGTGACATGCTGCGCGCGGTGATGGTTGATGGCGGGCGCGTCAGTTTCGTGATCGAGGCCCCCAATCCGCAGATCGCCGCCCAGATGGAGCCGCTGCGCCGCGCTGCCGAGGCCACTGTTCTGGCCTTGCCGGGGGTGGACAGCGTGTCCGCTGCACTGACCGCTCATGCGGACGCGGCCGCCAAACCGGCGCCGACCCTGAAACTGGGCGGTCATCCCAAACCGCAGCAGGGGCCGCTGAAACCCAGTGGTGTCAAACGCATTCTTGCGGTTGGTTCGGGCAAGGGCGGCGTGGGCAAATCCACCGTCAGCGCCAATCTCGCCGTGGCTCTGACGCGGCAGGGCCGCAAGGTGGGGTTGCTGGATGCGGATATATATGGACCGAGCCAGCCGCGCATGATGGGCGCCAGTGGCCGCCCCGCCAGCCCGGATGGCAAAATCATTGAACCGCTGCACGCCCATGGCGTCACCTTGATGTCCATCGGCTTCATGGTGGATGAGGCCAAGGCCGTGGTCTGGCGCGGCCCGATGCTGATGGGCGCGTTGCAGCAGATGCTGGGGCAGGTGAACTGGGGTGAACTCGACGTGCTGATCGTGGACCTGCCGCCCGGCACCGGCGATGTGCAGCTGACCCTCTGCACGAAGGCGGAGTTGTCCGGCGCCATCGTGGTTTCCACGCCGCAAGATGTGGCGCTCCTCGATGCGCGCAAAGCGCTCGACATGTTCAACACCCTAAAGACCCCCGTGCTGGGCCTGATTGAGAATATGTCCTTCTTCGCCTGCCCGGACTGCGGTGGCGAGCATCACATCTTTGGCCATGGTGGGGTCGCTGCGGAAGCGGAGCGCCTTGGCGTGCCGCTGTTGGGCGCGCTGCCGATTGATCTTGAAACCCGGTTGGCAGGCGATAATGGCACGCCGATTGCGGCCGGTGACGGCGTGATGGCGCAGGCCTACGCCAAAATGGCCGAAGGGCTGATCCGCGGCGGTATGGCCTGACACACTATCTGATCGCCAATCGACCGGCCTGCTGAAGGCCGGTCTTACCCGCAGGTGCTTTTCTCGGGTCTCACTGCAATCTGACCGCCGGGCCGACCTTGGGAAACTAAGGGCTGCCTGGGAAATTATGGGAGCCATGGGAATTCATGGGGCCGGTGGGAATTTATGGGCGTGCGCGCATGTTTTGCCGCCGCTACTCCGAATCACTGTGTCATTACGGTGCGATTATTCAGGGATATCGGCAAAATCAGGCCGTTTCTAATATCCGATACGGGTGGCGCCATGTGAACGAATGGGGAACACATGGATTCTCCAGATCTCTTTCCAGAATATCTGGGAAATCATGGCACTTTTTTCAGATCGACGATCACACCTATATGTAGTGGGTTTTGCGATCACTTAATCTATCACTGGGAAAATTATCGATTCCTCTCCGTAGAATCGGCGCGGCATTATCTACATGCGGCAGGAGGGTCCACAGAAAACAGTTGTGGCCCACGTTTTCCCATAGTATCCCTAGTTTATCGAATGAGACGAAGAGCAGGGGCACCAAACGACCCCAACCAAGACTACTAAGAAGCAGGTTTCATACAGGCCTTCGCTTTCATCGAAAATAGAGAGATCCGGCGCGCGAGCGAGCAGACATCCCCCCAGGTGGCGCGCGCAGTCGGACACCCCGCACGTCGGGATTAGGGAGGCGGGTTGATCAGTGGCAGCAGATCAGCCCGCCCCTTTTGCTTCTGGGGATCGCTTCGGCACGAGGGACGCTGAAAAAAGGGACGATAGATTGGGCCGTAGGTTCAGAGGTGAAAGCCACCATAAGGTGGATACAAAGGGGCGGGTCTCGATTCCGGCCTCCTTTCGCCGTGTTCTGGAAGCGGGCGATCCCAACTGGCAATCCGGCAGCAACCCCGAACTGGTGATCGTCTACGGTGATCATCGTCGCAATTTTCTCGAATGTTACACGATGGAGGCGATCGCGGAAGTCGACGCCAAAATTGATGCCTTGCCGCGAGGCTCAATGCCGCGCAAAATGTTGCAGCGCATGTTCCACGGTCAGTCCTTCCCGACCACCGTTGATGAAACTGGGCGCCTGGTGCTGCCTGCCAAGCTGCGCAACAAGATTGATCTGGAGGCCGAAGCCTTCTTTATCGCGGCCGGCGATACATTCCAGATCTGGAAGCCTGAAACCTATGAAGAGGAAGAGCTGGCGAAATCTGAGGAGTGGATGGATGATCTGCCCGAGGATTTCGACCCGATGGAACTCCTCGACGGCGCCGGAGGCGCTTGATCCATGACAACGGACCGCCCAACCTCAACCGGTCCTCACGTACCGGTTCTTCTGCGTCCGCTGCTGAAAGCGGTGGCGCCGGTCACCGGGCGCTGGCTTGATGGCACCTTTGGGGCCGGGGGCTATAGCCGTGGCCTGCTGGAGGCGGGCGCGGATCATGTCATTGGCGTCGACCGCGATCCGCTGGCCTTTGAAATGGCCGACGGCTGGATCGGCGACTATGCTGGCCGTCTGAGCCTGCAACAGGGAGTGTTCTCCCGCATGGACGACTATGCGCAGGATCTTGATGGCGTTGTGCTGGACCTTGGCGTCTCCTCCATGCAGCTGGATCTGGCCGAACGCGGCTTTTCCTTTATGCGCGACGGGCCGCTGGATATGCGGATGTCGCAGGATGGCCCCTCGGCAGCTGATCTGGTTGCGGAGCTGGATGAGGCCGCCTTGGCCGATATCCTGTTCCTCTTTGGGGAAGAACGCGCCAGCCGCCGTATCGCCCGCGCCATCGTGAAGGCCCGGACCGAAGCGCCGATCACCACCACGCTGCAACTGGCTGGCATTATCGAAGGCTGCCTGCCGCGCTCCAAACCCGGCCAGTCACATCCTGCCACCCGCAGCTTTCAGGGGCTGCGCATTGCGGTGAACGCCGAATACGAGGAGCTGTTCGAGGGGCTTCTGGCCGCTGAGCGCGCGCTGAAACCCGGCGGATTGCTGGCGGTTGTGACGTTTCATTCGATCGAGGACCGCATGGTCAAACGCTTTTTCCAGCATCGCGCCGGCAAGACCGGCCGTGCCAACCGCTACGCGCCCGAGGTGGAGGAGACCCCCTCGCAGTTCACACTGGTCACCCGCAAGGCGGTGGGCCCCGATGATGACGAACTGGCCGAAAACCCGCGCTCCCGCTCTGCACGCTTGCGGGTCGGACGCCGCACCGAGGCCGCGCCGATTGCCATCAGCGCCAAGGACATCGGCATGCCCCAGCTGAAGCAGGCGCAGGGGAGAAACAAACGCTCATGAAGACGCTGCTTTATATCGCCACCTGTCTGGCTGTCTTTGGGTTGGCGTTCTGGGCTTACCGCGAGAATTACACCACTCAGCAGGTGCTGAAGGAGACCCGCAGCCTGCAACGCCAGATCGGTGCCTCCCAGGTCCGGCTGAGTGTGTTGCGCGCCGAATGGGCCTATCTCAACCGCCCGGATCGCCTGCGCGAACTGGCGGAGCTGAACTTTGATCGCCTCAGCCTGCTGCCGCTGCGCCCGGAACAATTTGGCCGCGTGGATGAGGTCGCCTATCCCCCGCAAGAGGATGAGCGGCTGGATTTCACCAACGGGGTTGAGGTTTCCTCGCTTGGGACCAATGGCCAGACCGCCACGGGGACGCAGCCATGATCCGCACGCCGCTGCGCCCCTTGGCCCGGGTTTTGACAGCGCGCGCACGTGGCGAGAACCCGGACGCCATCGAACGGGAGAATCTACGCCAGCGTCATGCGGAGATGCAGGCCCAATCCCGCCAGCGCGCCGAGGGGCGCCTGCTGGTGCTGGGGATGTTTTTCCTCTGCGCCTTTACCGCGATTGGCGCGCGGATGGCGACGCTGGCCACCTCCGAACCGGTTGAGCCAGTCGCCAGCGCGCCGGGCAGCGCCATCGCCATGCAGCGTGCCGATATCGTCGACCGCAAGGGCCGCATTTTGGCGACCAATTTTGAAACCCATTCGCTCTATGCTCAGCCGCCGCAGATGGTGGATCCGGAAGGGGCCGCTCGACGCCTCGTTGAGATTTTCCCCGATCTGGAGCTGGAGCGTTTGGTCAGCGACTTCACCGGCAAGCGTAAGTTTATATGGATCAAAAAGAAAATCAGCCCCGAGCAGAAACAGGCGGTGCATGATATCGGTGATCCCGGCCTGCTGTTTGGCCCCCGCGAGATGCGGCTTTATCCCAATGGCAGTGTCGCGGCGCATGTGCTGGGCGGCGCCGGTTTCGGCAAGGAAGGCGTCAGCGCGGCTGAGGTGATCGGCGTGGCAGGTGTTGAAAAGCAGTTTGACGACTACCTGCGCGACCCGGCCAATGGCGGGCGCCCGCTGAAGTTGTCGCTGGATCTGACTGTACAGGCCGCAGCTGAACAGGTGCTTTATGGCGGCATGAAGCTGATGAACGCCAAGGGAGCGACCTCGATCCTGATGGACGTCCACACCGGCGAGGTAATCTCCGTCGTGTCGCTGCCGGATTTTGACCCCAATGACCGCCCGCGTCCGCCCACCTCCGGCTTCGATCCCTCTACCAGTCCGCTGTTCAACCGCGCGGTGCAGGGGGTCTATGAACTCGGTTCGACCTTCAAGATTTTCACGGCGGCACAGGCAGTTGATCTAGGAATTGTGAACTCCGAGACCATTATCGACACTTCCGGTCCAATGCGAATCGGGCGTTTCCCGATTGGTGAGTTCCATAACAAGAATTACGGCAAGTTGAGCGTCGCCGATATCATCGTCAAAAGCTCCAACCGGGGCACCGGGCGTCTGGCCTTGCAGATTGGCGCGCAGCGTCAGCAGGATTTCCTGCGCGCGATGGGCATGTTTGACCCCACCCCGATTGAGATCGCCGAGGCGGCAGGCGGCAAACCGCTGAAACCCCGCAAATGGGGGGAACTGAGCACGGTGACGATTTCCTATGGCCATGGGCTGTCCACCAGCCCGATGCATCTGGCGGCGGGCTATGCGGCGATTGCCAATGGCGGCCAATATGTTGCCCCCACCATCCTGCGTCAGAAGGGGCCACAGCTGGGCCACCGGATCATGTCGCCGGAAGCCGCGCGCCAGGCTCGCGCGATGCTGCGCAAGGTGGTGACCAGCGGGACCGCCAGTTTTGGCGAGGTGCCCGGCTATCAGGTCGGTGGCAAAACCGGCACCTCTGACAAGCCCAAACCCCGTGGCGGCTATTACGAGAGCAAGGTCATCGCCACCTTTGCTGCGATGTTCCCGGCCCATGATCCGAAATATGTGTTGGTGGTGACGCTGGATGAACCGTCGGTCATTGCCCATGGTGAGGAGCGCCGCACCGCAGGCTGGACAGCTGTGCCGGTCGCGGGTGAAATGATCGGCCGCGTTGCGCCGCTTCTGGGGCTTAGACCACAAGTTGAACCCGATGGGCTTGCTGCTATAACCCTCACCTCAAACTGAACAGGTGGGGTTGCTATGAGCACCATTGAAAACCGTCCTCTCAGCCAGTTGGGGCTGACCGCGCGTGGCGGCGTCGATCCGATGATCCGGGGCATTGCCGTGGACAGCCGCAAGGTGATCGAGGGTGGGCTGTTTGCGGCCCTTCCCGGCAGTCAGGTGCATGGGGCGAAATTCACCCCCGCAGCACTTGGCAATGGGGCGGCGGCAATCCTGACCGACGCGGCCGGAGCGCAGATCGTGGCGGAGCTTTTGCGCGAGTCGACCGTGGCGCTGGTGGTTGTCGAAGACCCGCGTCAGGCGCTGGCCTATGCGGCCGCCCTGTGGTTTGGCGCGCAGCCTGAAACCATGGTGGCGGTCACCGGCACCAATGGAAAGACGTCGGTGGCGAGCTTCGTGCGCCAGATCTGGGTTGAGCTGGGCCATCAGGCGGTGAACCTTGGCACCACCGGTGTTGAGGGCGCCTGGAGCCACCCGCTCAATCACACCACACCGGAACCGGTCACCCTGCATGATGCGCTGGCACAGGCGGCGGCTGCGGGGGTCACCCATGCCGCGATGGAGGCCTCGTCTCACGGGTTGGAGCAGCGGCGCTTGGACGGCGTGCATCTGGCGGCGGCGGGGTTTACCAATTTCACCCAGGATCATCTGGACTATCACGAAACATTTGAGGCGTATTTCACTGCCAAGGCGGGACTGTTTCGTCGGGTCCTGCCGGATGACGGCGTGGCGGTGATCAATATGGATGACCCACGTGGGACGCAGATGCGCGCTGTCGCTGCCGCTCGCGGGCAGGAGGTGATCTCCGTCGGGCGTGGCGTGGGTGATCTGAGCCTTGTGGGCGCGCGCTATGATGCCTCCGGGCAGGACATGCGCTTCACCTGGCACGACAAACCCTATCAGGCGCGGCTGAACCTGATTGGTGGGTTTCAGGCGGAGAATATCCTGCTGGCCTGCGGTCTGGTGATTGCCAGCGGTGAGGATCCGCAGGCGGTGTTTGACACGCTGCCGCATCTTCAGACCGTGCGGGGGCGGATGCAACTGGCCGCCACGCGGGAAAACGGCGCGACGGTGTTTGTCGACTACGCCCATACCCCCGATGCCGTGGCCACCGCGATCAAGGCGCTGCGCCCGCATGTGCTGGGCCGGCTGGTGGCCATTGTCGGCGCAGGTGGTGACCGTGACGCCGCCAAACGCCCGCTGATGGGGCAGGCGGCGCAGAACAACGCCGATCTGGTGATCGTCACCGATGACAACCCCCGCAGCGAGGATCCGGCGGTGATCCGCGCCGCCGTCAAGGGCGGCGCGCCGGATGCGATGGAGGTTGGCGACCGGGCCGAGGCGATCTTGCGCGGCGTTGATGCGCTTGGGGCGGGCGATGCCCTGCTGATCTGCGGCAAGGGGCATGAAACCGGCCAGATCGTCGGCAGCGATGTTCTGCCTTTTGATGACGTGGAGCAGGCCAGTATGGCTGTCGCGGCGCTGGACGGGAGATTGGTATGAGCCTTTGGACAGCTGAGGAGGCCGCCGCCGCAACTGGCGGTCAGGCCATTGGCAACTGGCATGTGAACGGTATTTCCATCGACACCCGCAGCATTGCCAAGGGCGATCTGTTTGTGGCGCTGAAGGCGGCGCGCGATGGCCATGACTTCGTGGCGCAAGCGCTGGAGAAAGGCGCCGGTGCTGCGCTGGTCTCACACCGACCCGAGGGCGTGGCCGAAGATGCGCCATTGTTGCTGGTTGACGACGTGCAGACCGGGCTGGAGGCCCTGGGCCGTGCAGGCCGCGCGCGCACAGACGCGCGTGTGATCGCTGTCACCGGATCCGTTGGCAAGACCTCGACCAAGGAAATGCTGGCGCGCATGTTGACCGATCAGGGCCGCACCCATGCCGCCGTCGCCAGCTACAACAACCACTGGGGCGTGCCGCTGACATTGGCGCGGATGCCGCGTGACACGGAATTTGCCGTGATTGAGATTGGCATGAACCACCCCGGTGAGATCAGCCCGCTTGCGAAACAGGCGCGCCCGCATGTGGCGATGGTGACAACCGTGGCCCCTGTGCATCTGGAGGCCTTCGATGGGATCGACGGCATCGCCGCCGAGAAGGCCGCCATCATGGAGGGGCTGGAGCCGGGTGGCGTCGCGGTTCTGAACGCCGATATTGCCGTGGCCCCGATCCTGCAGTCGGTTGCCGAGGGCGCGGCGCGCGATGTGTTGTGGTTCGGCGCCGGGCAGGGGTCGATTGCTCCCACATACCGGCTGACCGCAACCACCCTGCGCGGGGATGAGACACTGGCCTTGATCACGCTGCCGGATGGACAGACGCCTCGTCTGCATATCCAGTCGCTTGGCGCCCATTTTGCGATGAACGCGCTAGGGGCGCTGGCCTGTCTGGCGGCCTTGGATCTGGATCTGACCAAGGCGGTGCAGAGCCTGTCGCTCTGGTCGCCGGTCACCGGTCGTGGCGCGCGGGAAACCGTATCGCTGGGCGCAGGGCGGGGCGAAATTCTGCTGCTGGATGACAGTTATAACGCCAACCCCACGTCTGTGGCTGCGGCGCTGACGGTACTGGCGGCGACGCCCTGTACTGGGCGGCGCATTGCCTACCTCGGCGATATGAAGGAACTCGGCCCGCAGGATGTTGAGTTGCATGTGGCGCTGGCCGAGCTGCCCGCGATGGCAGATCTGGAGGCGGTGCATTGCATTGGCCCCCTGATGGGCGCGCTCCATGCAGCGCTGCCAGCTGAGAAACGCGGCGGTCACTATGCCAGCAGCGCTGATGTGCTGGCGGATCTGGCGGGTCAGATCGGTGCGGGGGACGTGGTGCTGGCAAAAGGCTCGCTCAGCATGGCATTGGCCAAGATCGTTGACGGCATCCGTGAATTGAGTCATGGCGAGACCACTTTCTGAACTTTGATGAACTGAGGACCGGCTGACATGCTCTATTGGTTAACCGCGCTGTCGGATGGGGGGGATCTCTTCAACCTCTTCCGCTACATCACCTTCCGCGCGGGCGGGGCGTTTCTGACGGCGCTTCTGTTTGGGTTTCTGTTTGGGCCGCCGCTGATCAACGTGTTGCGCCGCAAGCAGGGCAAGGGCCAGCCGATCCGCGACGATGGGCCTGAGGGGCATCTGGCGAAGGCCGGCACCCCGACCATGGGGGGCTTGCTGATTGTCGGCGCGCTGGTGACCGCGACGCTTTTGTGGGCGCGTTGGGACAATCCCTTTGTCTGGCTGGTGCTGTTTGTCACGCTGTCCTTCGCGCTCATCGGCTTTGCGGATGATTATGCCAAGGTCTCCAAACAGAACACCGCAGGCGTTCCGGGCAAGCTGCGGCTGGCGCTGGGGATCACCATCGCGGTGATCGCAGCGCTTTGGGCCTCCGCCTATCATCCGGTGGAGCTGCAAAACCAGCTGGCGCTGCCGGTGTTCAAGGATACGCTGATCAATCTGGGCTTGTTCTATGTGCCGTTTTCTATCTGCGTGATCGTCGGCGCGGCCAATGCGGTGAACCTGACTGATGGTCTGGACGGGTTGGCGATTATGCCGGTGATGATTGCCACCTCCACGCTGGGCGTGATCGCCTATGCGGTGGGGCGTGTTGACTTCACCGAATATCTGGATGTGCATTACGTGCCCGGCACCGGGGAAATCCTGATCTTTGCTGCTGCGCTGTTTGGCGGTGGTCTGGGGTTCCTGTGGTACAACGCGCCGCCGGCTGCCGTGTTCATGGGCGATACCGGGTCATTGGCACTGGGGGGGGCGCTGGGGGCCATTGCGGTGGTCACCAAACACGAGCTGGTGCTGGCGATTGTTGGCGGTCTCTTTGTGGTGGAGGCGCTGTCGGTGATCATTCAGGTGCTCTACTTCAAACGCACCGGCAAGCGGGTGTTCCTGATGGCGCCGATCCATCACCACTATGAGAAAAAGGGCTGGGCGGAGCCGACCATTGTGATCCGCTTCTGGATCATCTCGCTGATCCTCGCGATGATTGGTCTGGCGACCTTGAAAGTGCGCTAAGTCACGACCGATCGACGCCGCGCAGGCTGTCCTGCGGGGCCGGTGGGCCGGTCTGGTCTGATATCTGGAACCGCTCTGGGCAGGGATGCCTTGGGCGGTTTTTCAGTACGAAGAAGGCGGCGCCGCCGGAGGGGCGGAGGGTGGATGACCTTTGCTAGGGGTCATCTCCGTCTGTCGGCCTGTACGGATCCCCCAACAGCCTTGGTGGGACTGGGAATGGGGGACGGTCTCCTGGTCTTCGTGTTGCAACGTCTCTAGGGTAGCGGTGGCACCTGAACGGAGGATAACCGCTGCGTGCGCAGGGCTGGCAACGCGCCTAAAATACCGACCAGTCCATTTCCCGGGCAAGACGTTCCATCGCCTCAGTACCCAGTTTGGAATTGCCATTGCGGTCCAGCCCCGGCGACCAGACGGCGATGCAAGCCTGACCCGGCACAACACCAAGGATGCCGCCGCCGACGCCGCTTTTGGCGGGCAGGCCGACGCGATAGGCAAACTCCCCCGAGCCGTCATAATGCCCGCAGGTCAGCATCAGCGCATTGAGCCGTCGCACCCGGTCCAGCGAGACCATGCGCGGATGACAGTCGGCGCCGATCAAAAAACGCCCCGCGCGTGCCAGCTGCGTGGTGGTCAGTTCGGTGGCGCAATGGTGGAAATAGGTGCCCAGCACCTTCTCCGGCGGGTTCTTGAGATTGCCGAAAGAGGCGAGAAAATGCGCGTGGGCAAAGTTGCGGTGCCCATGGGCGGTTTCCGAGCGGGCCACATCGGCATTGATGTGAATGTCGTCATCCTCCGCCGCGGCGCGGATAAAGCTGAGGAATTCGGCCAGCGCTTCACGCGGTTCTCGCCCGGCCAGCACCTCATCCGTGGTGACAATCGCGCCTGCGTTCACAAATGGATTGCGGGGGCGGCCACGTTCGTGTTCCAGCTGGACAATGGAATTGAATGCGGTGCCCGAAGGCTCCCGCCCGACCCGCCGCCACAGCTGATCGCCAGAGCGACCGAGCGCTATGGCGAGGGTGAAGACCTTAGTGATGCTTTGAGCGGAAAACCGGGTGGCGGCATCTCCCGCGCTGTAGATCTGCCCGTCGGCGGTTGCCACGGTGATGGCAAATTGGTCGGGATCGACCTGACCCAGTTCAGGGATGTAGCTGGCGACCTCGCCCCGGTCGGGATCATCGCGAAGATCGCTGTTGATGGCGTCGAGGATCTGCTGCAAGCGCGCGTCCATGGCTGCGGGGCCTCCCAATTTATGGCCGACGTTAGCCGGATGCTGGTGCTAAGACAAACGCAACGGGACTGGCATTGGTTCCCGCGATCGGGTAGCGATTTGATCAAAGACCATATGGGAGGGCGGGCAATGATCCCTGTGACCGGATTTGAAGGCGCTACAGTTGCGGTACTGGGGCTTGGGCGGTCAGGTCTGGCCACCGCACGGGCGCTGCGCGAAGGCGGAGCAGAGCCGATCTGCTGGGACGACAATCCCGGCGCACGGGCGCGGGCCGAGGTTGAGGGGCTCACCTGCCGCGATCTGCTGAAATCCGGGGCATTTGATGACATTGCCTCATTGGTTGTCTCGCCGGGGATCCCGCATCTTTATCCCAAACCCAACCCGGTGATCCGCGCGGCGATGATCGCGGGCGTGCCGGTGGACAATGACATCGGGCTGTTTTTTCGCTCGGTTGCGACACGGGGCTGGGAACGGTTCGATCAGGCGCCGCGCATCGTGGCGGTCACGGGGTCCAACGGCAAATCCACCACGGTGGCGTTGCTGCATCATATTCTGCAAGAGGCCGGACGTGAGAGCCAGCTGGCGGGCAATATCGGCCGGGGTGTGCTGGACATTGATCCGCCGGGATCCGGCGGCATCGTGGTGCTGGAGCTGTCGAGCTATCAGACAGATCTGGCCCGCGCGCTGACGCCGGACGTGGCTGTGTTTACCAATCTCAGCCCCGACCATCTGGACCGGCACGCGGGCATGGGCGGCTATTTCGCAGCCAAGCGACGGTTGTTTGCCGAAGGCGGACCGGATCGCGCTATCATTGGCGTGGATGAGGATGAGGGGCTGTATCTGGCTGGTCAGCTCTCTGAGGCCGCCAGCGACGACAGGGTGATCCGCATCTCAGCCAGTCGGAAACTGACCGGGCCGGGCTGGCAGGTCTTCGCCCGCAAGGGGTTCCTCAGTGAATACCGCAAAGGGCGACAGGCGGCGTCGATTGATCTGCGCCAGATGCAGGGGCTGCCCGGCGCGCATAACCATCAGAATGCCTGTGCGGCCTATGCTGCGGCGCGTGCTTTGGGCCTCGCACCACGTCTCATCGAGGACGCGCTGGCCAGCTATCCGGGTCTGCCGCATCGCAGTCAGACCATCGCGACCCACGCAGGCGTGCGCTATGTCAACGACAGCAAGGCCACCAATCTGGACAGCGCGGTGAAGGCCTTGAGCGCCTTTGACAATATCCGCTGGATTTGCGGCGGGCTGGAGAAAGACGGCGGGCTGGAGGCCCTGCGCGGCCAGACTGGCAAGGTGCGCAAAGCCTATGTGATCGGGCGCGAGGCGGCGGGCTTTGCCATGCAGCTGGACGTCGAGGCTGAGGTCTGCATCACCATGGCCGAGGCCGTCGCCCGCGCCAGCGCTGAGGCGGAGGCGGGCGATACGGTCCTGCTTGCCCCTGCGGCGGCGAGCTTTGACCAATACGACAACTTCGAACAGCGCGGCGAGGACTTCATCGCCGAGGTGGCAAAGTTGCAGAGCTGACGCCTACTGAGCTGCGGATTGCGCCATCTCTCTAGATAGGATCTCGTAGTATTCGGGCAGGGTGGCCTGTAACCGGGCATGGCCCTCGGGGGTCAGTGTCACCTCCTTGGAGCGGCCATCGGTCTCGCTTGCGGTGATGCGAACCAGCCCGTCGGCCTGCAGCGCGTGCAGCGTGCGGGTCATCACCGGTTTCGAGACATCAATCCGCTGCGCGATCTCATTCGGGCTGAGCCATTGGCGATCCGGTTCCCGGTCGATGACGATCAGCACCAGAAACCGCAGCTGCGACAAGCCATGCCCCGCAAAATAGGTTTCCAACTTGCGGATCAGCAGGCTGGCCCGGCGCATCATAAGCAGGGCATCGCTGATGAGCGCCGGGTCGCTGCCATGGGCCTCCACGTAGCGTTCGACCATCTGGCGGGAGGGCAGCTCCTTGAGGAAGAACATGCGGTCAGGCCAGCGCGGTCATCTTGTGGATTTCAGCCGGGGCCGCCAGCCAGTTTTCATATTTGGCAAAGATCGGTTTGATGTAATCCATATCGTAATGGGCAGCGAGGGCGTCGTCGCTGGTCCATTCCTCATCCAAGTAGAAACAATCGCCGCTGCGACCTTCAAGCAGGTTGAACTTCAGGCAGCCGGGTTCGGCGCGGGTGGGGGCCAGGATGCTGGTGAGGCTGTCGCGGACATCCTGCATATGCTCGGGCTTCGGGGTGATTTTGGCGATCAGTTGAAATTGCGTTTTCATCAAAAGGCTCCTTAATGAGTTATCATGATAACTAAATAGATATGCGGTCGCGAATGTCAAGCCACAGGCGGGCGGCTTGGCTCAGCTGCGGGCTGCGATTGCGCTGCCTGCGGCCACCCCAGAGGCCCAGGCCCATTGGAAATTATAGCCGCCAAGCCAGCCGGTCACATCAACCGCTTCACCAATGGCATAAAGGCCGGGAACGGTCTTCGCTTCCATGGTTTTGGACGACAGCGCATCGGTGTCGATGCCGCCCAGCGTGACCTCTGCCGTGCGGTAGCCTTCGCTGCCGGAGGGGGTGAGGTGCCAGTTTTCAAGACGGTCGCTGAGATCGCGCAAAGCGGCGTCGGATTGATCTGCCAGCCGCCCCTTGAGGTCGAACTCGGGCGCCAGAAAATCCACCAGCCGCCCGGGCAGGTGGCGCGCCAGCTCGGTGGTCAGGGCCTTGCGCCCGGCCTCCTGACGCTGGCTGCGCAGCAGGTCAAATAGTGGCGTTTCAGGGATCAGATTGACGCTGATCTGCTCCCCCTCACGCCAGTAGGATGACAGTTGCAACACCGACGGGCCAGACAGGCCGCGATGGGTGAACAACAGGGCCTCGTCAAAACGGGTGCGCTCATTCGACAGCCGTGCGGGCAGGGCGACGCCTGCCAGCGGCTTGAATCGCTCTTCGGAAAAGGTGAAAGGCACCAGGCCGGGGCGGGTGTCCGTCAGGGGCAGATCAAACTGGCGTGCCAGATCATAGGCGAGGCCGGTGGCCCCCATCTTGGGGATGGATTTGCCGCCCGTGGCAATCACCAGATTGCGGGCGGTCAGCACCTGCGGCTTGCCCTCGCGCGCCACCTCAACGCGGAACCCATCAGCGCTGCGCGTCACGGAGGTCACGCTGGTTTGCAGCCACAGATCGGCGCCCGCTGCCTTCAGTTCCTCCACCAGCATGGCGACAATCTGCTTGGCCGAGCCATCGCAGAACAGCTGGCCGAGGGTTTTTTCATGCCAGGCGATGCCGTGACGGTCCACCAGCTCGATGAAATCCCACTGGGTGTAGCGCGCCATGGCGGATTTGCAGAAATGCGGGTTCTGCGACAGGTAGTTTTCCGGGCTTGCGTACATATTGGTGAAGTTGCAGCGCCCGCCGCCAGAGATGCGGATTTTTTCACCCGGTGCCTTGGCGTGATCAATCACCAGCGTGCCGGGGCCGGAACGCGTTGCACACATCATGCCAGCTGCGCCAGCGCCAAGGATCAGGGTTTCATAAGCCATGCCCGGCCATAGGCGCGGATAACTGCCAAAGGCAAGAGGAAGAGGGTGGCCTGATGAAAACTTTCCGGGTACTGTTTGCCCAACGATCCCGAAAACGGGACGGATCACGAGGCAGATAGTGGCGGTTTACCCATGACTGAAATGGTCTATGGCGCGCTCCCCGTACAGGCGGGCGAGCCGATTCTACCCAAATGGTGGCGGACGCTGGACAAATGGACAATGTCCTGCGTCCTGATGCTGTTTGTTATCGGGCTTTTACTGGGGCTTGCGGCCTCGGTCCCGCTGGCAGAGCGCAACGGATTTGACAATTTCCACTATGTTGAGCGTCAGGCGGTGTTTGGTATCACGGCGCTGGTCGCGATGGTGATCACCTCGATGATGTCACCGACGCTGGTGCGGCGGTTGGCGGTCATCGGGTTTATCTGCGCCTTTGTGGCGCTGGCCCTGCTGCCGGTGTTCGGCACCGATTTTGGCAAGGGCGCGACGCGCTGGTACAGCCTTGGCTTTGCCTCGCTTCAGCCGTCAGAATTCCTGAAGCCCGGATTTATCGTGGTGGCGGCTTGGATGATTGCTGCAAGCCAGCAGATCAACGGGCCACCGGGCACGCTGATGTCCTTTGGCCTGTGTCTGACCGTGGTGTTGATGCTGGTGATGCAGCCTGACTTTGGTCAGGCCTGTCTGGTGCTGTTTGGCTGGGGCGTGATGTACTTCGTGGCTGGCGCGCCGATGCTGCTGTTGGTGATCATGGCGGCGGTGGTGGTGATGGGGGGCGTTGTCGCCTATTCCAGCTCAGAGCATTTTGCCCGCCGCATTGACGGCTTCCTGAACCCTGAAATCGACCCGACGACTCAGATGGGCTATGCCACCAACGCCATCCGCGAGGGCGGTTTGTTTGGCGTCGGTGTCGGCGAGGGTGAGGTGAAATGGTCGCTGCCTGATGCGCACACCGATTTCATCATTGCCGTCGCGGCCGAGGAATACGGGCTTGTCCTCGTCGTAATCCTGATCCTGCTCTACACCGCTGTGGTGGCGCGGACCCTGTTCCGCCTGATGCGGGAGCGGGACACGTTCATCCGTCTTGCAGGCACCGGTCTGGTTTGCACCTTCGGGGTGCAGGCGATGATCAACATGGGCGTTGCTGTACGGCTCTTGCCGGCCAAGGGGATGACCCTGCCGTTTGTGAGCTATGGTGGTTCCTCCCTCATTGCGGGCGGTATTGCGGTTGGTATGCTGCTGGCGTTTTCGCGCTCGCGTCCGCAGGGCGAGATCGCGGATTTCCTGCGTGGGCACGGACGGGGTCACGGGCATCAAACCGGGCCTGCGCGCGGCCATGGGCGCGGATAGAAGAAAGACCTGAATTACGATGGCGCAGAAATTGCTCTTGATGGCGGCGGGTGGCACCGGGGGGCATATGTTCCCCGCGCAGGCTCTGGCCGAAGCGATGTTGAGACGCGGCTGGCGGGTGAAGCTGTCCACCGATGCGCGCGGGGCGCGCTACACCGGCGGCTATCCTCATACAACGGAGATCACCGAGGTGTCTTCGGCCACCTTTGCCCGTGGCGGGCTGCTGGCGAAGGCGATGGTGGCACCGAAGATCGCGGCGGGTGTTACCCGGATGGCGCTACAGATGCGGCGCGACCGGCCCGATGTGGTGGTGGGATTTGGCGGCTACCCGTCGATTCCGGCGCTGGGGGCGGCGACGCTGCTGAAACTGCCGCGTATGATCCATGAACAAAACGGCGTGCTGGGCCGGGTCAATCAGCTGTTTGCGACCCGCGTGGCCGGGGTGGCCTGCGGTGTCTGGCCCACGGATCTGCCGGAAGGGGTTGATGGCGTGCATGTCGGCAACCCGGTGCGCGGCGCTGTTCTTGAACGCGCTGGGGCCGGCTATATCCCCCCCGGTGATTACCCAATGTCGGTGCTGGTGATGGGCGGAAGCCAGGGCGCGCGGATCCTGTCGGACGTGGTGCCGGGGGCGATTGCGGCGCTACCCGAGGCGCTGCGCAGCCGGTTGCGTGTCTCGCATCAGGCGCGCGATGAAGATGGCGCGCGGGTGACGCAATTTTATGCCGAACATGGGATTTCGGCGGATGTGCAACCCTTCTTCGCCGATGTGCCTGCGCGCATGTCCGAAGCGCAGCTGGTGATTTCACGCTCTGGCGCCTCTTCGGTCGCGGATATCGCGGTGATTGGCCGCCCGTCGATCCTGATCCCCTTTGCTGCGGCGGCTGGCGATCACCAAAGCGCCAATGCCCGTGGGCTGGTGGATGCCGGTGCTGCGATACTGATCCCGGAGAGTGCTCTTGACGTTTCGGCGCTGGCAGAGCAAATGAGCGCGGTTCTCAGCAATCCCGATGGTGCCAGCCAGATGGCGCGGGCCGCCTTGCAGGTGGGTATTCCCGACGCGACCGAGCGGCTGGTGGGGCTTGTTGAACAGCTGTCCGAGGAAGGAATGACATGACCCCTGCAACCAAACTCCCCGGCGACGTCGGCCCGATCCATTTTGTGGGTATCGGCGGCATCGGCATGTCCGGCATTGCCGAAGTGCTGCTGAACCTCGGCTATGTGGTGCAGGGTTCGGATCTGAAGGCGTCAAAGATCACCAACCGGTTGACAGAGCTGGGCGCGCGGATCTTTGTCGGGCAGGCGGCAGAAAATCTGGAAGAGGCCGCGGTTGTGGTTATTTCCTCAGCGATCAAACCGGGCAATCCCGAGCTGGACGAGGCGCGCTTGCGTGGTCTGCCGGTAGTGCGCCGGGCGGAGATGCTGGCAGAGCTGATGCGCCTGAAATCCAACATTGCCATTGCAGGCACCCATGGGAAGACGACGACCACCACCATGATGGCAGAGCTGATGGTGGCGGGGCATTTCGATCCTACAATTGTGAATGGCGGGATTATTCACGCCTATGGCTCCAACGCGCGGATGGGGCAGGGCGAGTGGATGGTGGTTGAGGCCGATGAGAGTGACGGCACATTCAACCGCCTGCCTGCGACCATCGCGGTTGTCACCAATATCGACCCGGAGCATATGGAGCACTGGGGGGATTTCGACACCCTGCGGGACGGGTTTTATGACTTTGTCTCCAACATCCCGTTTTATGGCGTCGCGGTCTGCTGCACCGATCACCCTGAGGTACAGGCGCTGGTGGGCCGGATCACCGACCGCCGGGTTGTGACCTATGGCTTCAACGCGCAGGCGGATGTGCGTGCGGTCAACCTGAGCTACAAGGCCGGTGTGGCGCATTTCGACATTCACTTGCAGGCCGAAGACCGCGTGATCGAGGGCTGCACCCTGCCGATGCCGGGGGATCACAATGTCTCCAACGCATTGTCCGCCGTGGCCGTGGCGTGCCATCTGGGCATGAAGAGCAGTGAGATCCGCGAGGCGCTGGCCGCCTTTGGCGGGGTGAACCGTCGCTTTACCAAGGTGGGCGAAGTGGATGGCGTGACCATCATTGACGACTATGGCCACCACCCGGTTGAGATCACCGCCGTGCTGAAAGCGGCGCGTCAGGCCTGCGACGGGCGGGTGATTGCGGTACATCAGCCGCACCGCTATTCGCGCCTGTCCAGCCTGTTTGAAGATTTCTGTGCCTGTTTCAATGAGGCCGATGTCGTCGCCATCGCCGAGGTCTTTGCCGCCGGTGAAGACCCGATCGAGGGCGCCGGTCGCGATGATCTGGTGGCCGGTCTGATCCGCCATGGCCACCGCCACGCGCGCGCCTTGCTGGACGAATCGGATCTGGAACGCCTGGTGCGCGAACAGGCGCGCCCCGGTGATATGGTGGTCTGCCTTGGGGCGGGGACCATCAGCGCCTGGGCCAATGGCCTGCCCGAACGGTTGCGGGGCTGAGGGTGACTGGCGTGATCTCATATCTGCTGGCGGTTGGCCCGGTGGGTGAGGTGACGCCATGCTGAGCCTGCTTGCTGCCATCCTCTGGGTGTTCGTGGCCACCGGCGTCGCCGCATTGCCGTTGCGCTGGCAGCGGGGACCGGGGATTGCACTGATCGCTGTGGCGCCGGGTCTGATCTATCTGCTGGGACGGGATCACGGCTGGTTTGCCGCCGCTTTTGGAACATTTGCGCTGGTGTCGATGTTCCGCCGCCCGTTGTTGCATGTGCTGTCGCGCCTGCGCCGCGCTCCGACGCCGGAGGTGAAGGAATGACGCTGTCGCTGATCCTTGCCTGTCTTTGGGTGGTGGCGGCCAATGTGTTGGCAATGGTGCCCAGCCGCGACAATCACTGGTCGCGCGCCTATCTGCTGATCGCGGCAGGTATCCCGCTCGTCGGCTATGTGACCTATGAAAACGGCCCCTGGTGGGGGCTGGGCGTGCTGTTTGCAGGCATGTCGATGCTGCGTTGGCCGGTGATCTATTTGGGCCGCTGGCTGCGCAGTCGGCTGAGCCGCGGCTGAAGCCCGCCGATTCTTTCGCTCTTGCAATCTTCCTTTGGCACCTGGCATCGGGTTGGGCCATTGTGTGCCCGACCCAAACCAGAGTAAACGCAGGTCTGATCCGGCGCGCATGAGTCTTTTTCTGCGTCCGGGTGGCCATAATGGCGCCAGTGCGTATTGGTGCGACAGGCAGGGGCAGGGCATATGAATATCGACGGGCTGCGTGGCAAGCTTCATCCCAATCGCGATCTATCCGGGTTGACCTGGCTGCAGGTTGGCGGCCCGGCGGATTATCTGTTTCAGCCTGCTGATATCGAGGATCTGAGCCATATGCTGCGCAGTCTCGACCCAGAGGTGCCGGTGTTTCCGATGGGGGTCGGCTCAAACCTGATCGTGCGGGACGGCGGTATGCGGGCGCTGGTGATCCGGTTGGGGCGCGGGTTCAATGCGATTGAGATTGAGGGCGACACGGTTGTGGCGGGGGCTGCTGCGCTGGATGGCCATGTGGCGCGTAAGGCGGCAGACGCGGGCATTGATCTGACATTTCTGCGCACCATCCCCGGCTCCATTGGCGGCGCTGTGCGGATGAATGCGGGCTGTTATGGCAGCTATGTCGCGGATGTGTTCCAGTCGGCCACCGTGGTGCTGCGCAGTGGTGAGGTGGTGACGTTAAGCGGGGAAGACCTGAATTTTGCCTACCGCCAGAGCGATTTGCCTGAGGGGGCGGTGCTGGTATCGGCGACCCTGCGCGGTGGCAAGGGTGAGCCGGATGCCCTGCATGCGCGCATGGAAGAACAGCTGGCCAAGCGCGATGCGACACAGCCAACCAAGGACCGGTCTGCGGGATCCACCTTTCGCAATCCGGCGGGGTTTTCCTCCACCGGGCAGGCGGATGACGTTCATGATCTGAAGGCCTGGAAGGTCATTGATGATGCCGGAATGCGCGGTGCGCGGCGCGGGGCTGCGCAGATGAGTGAGAAGCATTCCAATTTCTTGATTAACACGGGTGGCGCATCTGCCGCAGATCTTGAGGGATTGGGGGAAGATGTCAGAAAAAAGGTTTACGCCAATTCTGGCATAACGCTAGAGTGGGAAATCATGCGGGTGGGGGATCCGCTTTCCAAATAGCCGACAAAGGCCATGTTTTTCAGGATGTTACTCCTGATCAGCAGGGTGCCGCTTTGGGAATCGCAGCGGCAGGCTAACTGGAAAAGCGTGATCTTGGTAAAGGCACTGTTAACGGGCCGGTAACGTTTATGACGTTAATGTGGTGACAGCGAACCACAAGGGTGCGCGCAGTGCGGGGAACACGCCTCGCGATATCAAAAAGGCAGGTTCTGACCTGCCGCATTTGCGGTCAATTTGGGATCGCACAACAAGGGGCGAAAAGCCCCGGAACATTTGAGGCGCTTGTCGTGAGTAAGTCGAGCAGGACACTCCCGAAAGTGGCGGTATTGATGGGTGGCCCCTCGGCTGAGCGCGAGGTGTCTTTGTCCACTGGGCGTGAATGCGCCACCGCGCTGCGGGACGAGGGATATCAGGTTACGGAACTGGACGCGGGTCCGGATCTTGCCGCGCGTTTGCAGGCGGATCGCCCCGATGTGGTCTTCAATGCGCTGCATGGCCGCTGGGGCGAGGATGGCTGCGTTCAGGGTCTGCTGGAATGGCTTGGCATCCCCTACACCCATTCCGGGGTGTTGGCTTCGGCGTTGGCGATGGACAAGCAGCGCGCCAAATCAATCTACCGCGCCGCTGGCCTGCCGGTTGTTGAGAGCGGGATCTATTCCAAAGCCGAGGTGATGGCGGGGCATGTGATGGCGCCCCCCTATGTGGTGAAGCCCAACAACGAAGGCTCCAGCGTCGGCGTCTATCTGGTGAATGAGGTGGCCAATGGCCCGCCGCAGCTGTCGCAGGATATGCCGGATGAGGTGATGGTCGAAAGCTTTGCCCCCGGACGTGAGCTGACCACCACGGTGCTGGGTGACCGGCCATTGACGGTAACGGATATCCTGACCGATGGCTGGTATGACTACGACGCGAAATACAAACCCGGCGGTTCGCGGCATGTGTTGCCGGCAGATGTCCCCGAAGAGATTTTTGCGCTTTGCCTGGACTACGCGGTGAAGGCCCATGATGCGCTGGGGTGCCGGGGCATCAGCCGGACCGATTTCCGCTGGGACGAGTCGCGCGGAGCCGAGGGGCTGATCCTGCTGGAGACCAACACCCAGCCCGGCATGACCCCGACCTCTCTGACGCCGGAGCAGGCGGAGCATAGCGGTATGACCTTCGGGCAGCTTTGTTCCTGGCTGGTTGAGGATGCGACATGTCCTCGTTGATCGATCGTTTCCGCAAACCCCGCGAGGGGCGCCCTGATCCGGCGCCATCGCGGCTGACCTATCGCATTCAGCGCTGGATGCTGACGCCGGGTATTCGCTTTGGTGTGCGGTTTGGCATTCCCTTCTGTCTGGTTTTTGTCGCCGGGGCCGCCTTTATGGCGGATGATGCGCGGCGTGACCGGTTGCAGGTGATGATCAGCGACCTGCGGGCGTCGATCGAGGAACGGCCCGAGTTCATGGTCAATGTGATGGCCATTGATGGGGCCGGGCGCAGCGTTGCCGAAGACATCCGCGAAGTGGTGCCGATTGATTTCCCCATCAGCTCCTTCGATCTGGATCTGACGCAGATCCGCGATGAGATCACCGGGCTGGACCCGGTGCAGACGGCGGATGTGCGGATCCGCCCCGGTGGTGTGCTTCAGGTCACGGTGGAAGAACGCCAGCCCGCTGTTGTTTGGCGCAGTCGCGAAGGGTTGGCGCTGCTGGATGCAAATGGGGTGCATGTGGCTGAGTTGGGCGCGCGCAATATGCACCCGGACCTGCCGCTGGTGGCCGGGCGCGGTGCGGATGATGCCATTGTGGAAGCGCTGCGGCTGTTTGCCGTGGCCAAGCCGTTGGGGCCGCGGATGCGCGGGTTGGTGCGCATTGGCGAGCGGCGCTGGGATCTGGTGCTGGACCGTGGTCAGCGGATCATGTTGCCGGCCAAAAACCCTGTACCCGCGCTGGAGCGGGTGATTGCCGTCAGCGAAGTGCGCGACCTTCTGGAGCGCGACGTGGCGGCGGTGGACATGCGCCTGGCGGCGCGTCCGACCGTAAGAATGACCGAAAACGCCGTCAAGGACTGGTGGCGGATCCGACAGTTGAACGCAGGCGGGCTATGACATGACCGATCTTTACCAATCCCAGCGCGCCATGCGGCAGATGCGACGTCAGGCGATGCAGCGCGGTGTTGTGGCCATTCTGGATGTGGGCAGCTCCAAGATCGCCTGCCTGGTGCTGCGCTTTGACGGCACCGGGCGGCTGAGCGAGGACAATTCCATCGGCTCGCTGGCGGGGCAGTCGGGATTCCGGGTGATCGGCGCGGCCACCACCCGCTCCCGCGGGGTGCAGTTTGGCGAGATCACCGCCATGCAGGAAACCGAGCGCGCCATCCGCACCGCTGTTCAGGCGGCGCAGAAAATGGCTGAGGTGCGGGTGGATCACGTGATCGCGTGTTTCTCCGGGGCCAACCCGCGCTCCTACGGGCTGGATGCACAGGTCGATCTGGAAGGTCAGGTGGTGACCGAGAATGAAATCGCCCGCGTGCTGGCCGCCTGCGAGGTGCCGGAGTATGGCGCCGGTCGCGAGGTGCTGCATGCCCAGCCGGTGAACTTTGCGTTGGATAACCGCTCCGGTCTGAACGATCCGCGCGGTCAGATGGGGCAGACGCTGGCGGCTGATATGCACATGCTGACGGTGGATGCGCTGACGGTGCAGAACCTCGTGCGCTGTATCCAGCGCTGTGATCTGGAACTGGCGGGAATTGCCTCCTCTGCCTATGCCTCCGGCTTTGCCGCGCTGGTTGAGGATGAGCAGGAACTGGGGGCGGCCTGCATCGATATGGGCGGCGGCTCGACCTCGATTTCGGTCTTCATGAAGAAACATATGATCTATGCCGATGCGGTGCGTATGGGTGGCGATCACATCACCAGCGATATCTCCATGGGTTTGGGGGTTCCGACCGCCAATGCGGAGCGGATCAAGACCTTCCATGGCGGGGTGCATGCCACTGGCGCGGATGACCGCGAGATGATCGACATCCATGCCGACACCGGCGATTGGGAGCATGATCGCCGCACAGTCAGCCGGGCCGAGTTGATCGGCATCATGCGTCCGCGTGTTGAGGAGATCCTCGAAGAGGTCCGTGCGCGTCTGGATGCGGCTGGGTTTGACAGCCTGCCGAGCCAGCAGATCGTGCTGACCGGTGGGTCCAGCCAGATCATGGGTCTGGACGGGTTGGCGAGCCGTGTTCTGGGTCAGCAGGTGCGGCTTGGCCGGCCTTTGCGCGTCCACGGCCTGCCGCAATCGGCGACCGGTCCCGGCTTTGCCTCCGCCGTTGGTCTCAGCCTGTTTGCTGCCCATCCACAGGATGAGTGGTGGGATTTTGAAATGCCGGTGGATCGCAACGCCAGCGGCACGTTGAAGCGGGCGGTGAAATGGTTCCGCGACAACTGGTGAGCGGTGGTGTCCGGCAGGGCTGACAAGGGCCTGTCGTCACCTCGGGACCTGTGGTTGCAGGGCTTTCATTAATCAAATGTTAACGAAAAACTTCGCTGGCAAGGCGGTTTCGCGGGTGACAGCGAAATCCCGCCGCGTTAATATTCCGATAACGACCGCATCATGCGGCGCATGTAGGCCGAGCAGTGGCCACCAGTATTAGTGACGAGATGTGCTTTCGAGGGCTTTGGTTTTCGGGGGCTGACGTCATGTTGTGGTGTGTTGCGTGGCTTTCCACAGCATTTGCCAAAATCGGCGAAATGTCGCGAAATTGGACGATACTATGTCTATATTTTGTGGAAAATAGCGCTTTTTTGGGTGACGCGACTCGTGCTGCGCGGTAGGATTGTCGCAAAGATGGACAGGAATAGGCCCTTGCGGGAGGGCTGATAAAAACAGGCGGAACGAGCATGACCTTGAACCTTTCGATGCCCGGCCAAGAAGAGCTGAAGCCCCGGATTACCGTGTTTGGTGTCGGCGGGGCAGGCGGCAATGCCGTCAACAACATGATCGACAAACAGTTGGATGGCGTGGACTTTGTCGTCGCCAACACTGACGCGCAGGCGCTGCAGCAAAGCGCCTCCAAGAGCCGCGTTCAGCTGGGCATCAAGGTGACCGAAGGTCTGGGCGCGGGCGCGCGCCCTTCGGTCGGGTCTGCTGCCGCTGAAGAGAGCATCGAACAGATCGTGGATCACCTCGCGGGCGCGCATATGTGCTTCATCACCGCAGGTATGGGTGGCGGCACCGGCACCGGTGCGGCGCCGATCATCGCGCAGGCCGCCCGTGAACTGGGTGTGCTGACCGTCGGTGTTGTCACCAAGCCGTTCCAGTTCGAAGGCAACAAGCGGATGCGTCAGGCCGAGGAGGGCGTCGAAGCCCTGCAGAAGGTCGTCGATACGCTGATCATTATTCCGAACCAGAACCTGTTCCGTCTGGCCAATGAAAAAACCACCTTCACCGAGGCGTTCTCCATGGCGGATGACGTTCTTTATCAGGGTGTTAAGGGTGTGACTGACCTGATGGTTCGCCCCGGTCTCATCAACCTCGACTTTGCGGACGTGCGCGCCGTGATGGACGAGATGGGCAAGGCAATGATGGGCACCGGCGAGGCCGAGGGCGAAGATCGCGCCGTGCAGGCCGCCGAGAAGGCGATTGCCAACCCGCTCCTGGATGAAATCAGCCTCAAAGGCGCGAAGGGTGTTCTGATCAACATCACCGGCGCCCATGACCTGACCCTGTTTGAACTGGACGAAGCGGCCAACCGCATTCGCGAAGAGGTCGACCCGAACGCAAACATCATCGTCGGCTCCACCCTCGACACTGAGATGGAAGGCAAGATGCGCGTCTCCGTGGTTGCCACGGGTATTGATGCGGTTGACGTTCACTCCGACATTCCGGTGCCGCGTCGTCCGATGTCTGCACCGCTGAAACAGACCGTAAGCGTTGAAGAAACCCGCAGCGCCGCGCCGCTGGAGCTGAGCACCCCGGTCGAGCAGCCCGTTGCCGCCACCGCAGAGCCGGTTGCCGCAGCGCAGGAAGAACCGTCACTGTTCTCGGAATTCGACGACGGTCAGACCGCTGCGGAGGGCCACTACGAAGAGGTTCTGGAAGACGCAGGCGAACAACTGGGCGCCGATGGTCTGCCCGCACCAGCCTATCAGGGCACGCCTGCGCCGGAATTCCAGCCGCAAGCGGATGTGGCCAGTACTCAGGCCGAAAGCTTTGTCGCGCCGAAGGCACCTGCGCCCGGCACCCCGTCGCCTGAGGCGATCGTGCGTCTTCAGGCCGCCGCACAGCGTGCGCAGCCTCAGCAGCCGATGCAACAGCAGGTCCAGCAGCCGCCTATGCAGCAGCGTCCCTCGATTGATGCGGTTCAGCCGCGTGCGCCGCAGCCTCAGCAGGTGCAGCAGCACCAGCCTCAGCAGCAGCCCGCTGCAGCAGGTCAGGAACAGCGCCGTTTTGGCCTGAACTCTCTGATCCACCGCATGACTGGCAGCGCCGCTGAAGGCCAGCCTGCCAAGCCGCAGCAGCCGACGCGCCAGCAGCCGCCGGTGCAGCAGTCCCCGGTTCAACAGGCGCCGATGCATCAGCCCCAAGTTGCGCATCAGGGCCAGCAGGCGGCCCCGGCTGCCCAGCCGCAGCGTCAGGCCAACCCGGAGCAGGAACGGATCGAAATTCCGGCATTCCTGCGCCGTCAAGCCAACTGAGTTGATCACATATATGATACAAAGGTCGCCATCTGGCGGCCTTTTTTCGTTTTTCATCAAGGGGTTGTTGTCGATTGGGCAGTGTTTTGCCTATCTGTTACAGGGATGTTTCATTCCGTTACAAAGATTGAGTTGAGCCTAACGGACTGACACCTTACCTCTGTTCCGCAACAAGGGCCAAGACTGAGGCCCTCCCATACGGAATGAGGCCAACGTGCAGAATACGCTTAAAGCATCAGTGACATTTGACGGGGTGGGCCTCCACTCCGGCAAACCCGTTCGCATGATCCTGAAGCCTGCTGCAGCAGGGCACGGTATCTGCTTCCGGCGCACTGACATCGCTTTGGGCAACACTTTGGTTCCTGCGCTTTGGGACCGGGTCGAGCGGACGCCGCTCTGCACACGCTTGGTCAATGCCTCCGGCGTTGCGGTCTCCACCGTAGAACACATCATGGCCGCGCTGGCAGGCTGTGGCATCCACAATGCGATGATTGACATCGACGGCCCCGAAGTGCCGATCATGGATGGGTCTTCGGCCTATTTTGTTCGCGGCATCATGCAGACTGGCATTCAGCGCCTTGCTGCGCCTGTCACCGCCTATCAAATCCTGAAGCCAGTGAGCGTCAGCCACGACGGCGCTACAGCGACCCTGTTGCCGAGCAACCGTCTGACCATCGAATTCCACATCGATTTTGCCGAGGCTGCCATCGGGCGTCAGAGCAAGACACTGGATCTGCGCAATGGCGCCTTCGCACGTGAGCTTTGTGACAGCCGCACCTTCTGCCGTCGTGTTGACGTCGAAAGCATGCAGGCCAATGGTCTGGCGCTGGGGGGTGTTCCTGGTGAAAACGCAGTGGTGTTTGACGGTCCCGAAGTCCAAAGCGGTCTGGGGTTGCGCCACGCGGATGAGCCGGTGCGCCACAAGATGCTGGATGCGCTTGGCGATCTGTCGCTGGCCGGTGGTCCTGTGTTTGGCCATTACATTGGCGACCGTGCCGGTCATTCGCTGACCAACACATTGCTTCGGGCCGTGTTTGCAACGCCCGGCGCCGTGCGTCAGGTGACCTGCGATACCGCGATGACAGCGCGCCTGCCCGGGCAGGGGTTGGTCTGGGCGGAGATCCCGACCGACGCGCGCCGCGTTGCGTAATTGAATTGAGGCTATCGGGCGGAAACGTCGACTGGGGGGTTGACGTTCGATCTGGGTTCCCCCGGCAATCGGGGCGCACCCGGCGCCAACCGGACCGTGCGCTGCAACGACAGCACTTCGGTCATCTTCGGACAGAGTGAAGCAGCAGGCGTGCCGGGCACAGGCTGCACCTCAGTCCGCTTCTATACAGGCCTATGCGTTGGCGCAGCCCGACCGGAGCAGCTTGCACCGAGGGCACCGGGGGGAGATCTTCGAGCCGTTCTTAGGCACAGACCCTTGAGGGGCGGGGCGGTTCGAAGATCACACTGGTAGTGGTGCCTTGCGCCAGCAGCTGCTGCGCCTCGCCTGTTTCACCTTGTTTTGACAGTTTGGGATTTCATTGCATTGTGGGCGCGATCCTCCCACGGCTCGGTGCTGGGCCACTTCGCACTCTTGACCCCGCCGCGCTTTCTCTGCCAAGTGGGCTGGAAATCGGTTAAAGACGTTTTGCACGTCAGTTGAATGTGCTAGACCGGGCAGAACCGGGGTTCACACCCGTAAGTAAATGACGGTGAGGTTAGGCGGACATGATCGGCATGGGGGCGGCAGCCAAAACCATCGGCGCGGTTCTACTCGTAGCTGCGCTTTCGGGATGCGGCGGAGATGGGGGCGCGGCCAAGAGTTCGCAACCGCTTGAGGGCTTTACACCGGAGCAGATCTACGAACGTGGTGAGTTCGAGATGGAGCGTAACCGGACCGAGGATGCGGCCTTCTATTTCTCCGAGATTGAACGTCTTTATCCCTATTCGTCCTGGGCCAAACAGGCCCTGATCATGCAGGCCTACGCCTACCATCTGGGCCGGGACTATGAGGACAGCCGCGCTGCGGCGCAGCGCTATATCGACTTCTACCCGACCGAGGAAGATGCCGCTTATGCGCAGTATCTGCTGGCGCTGAGCTATTATGACCAGATCGACGAAGTTGGCCGCGATCAGGGGCTGACCTTTCAGGCGCTGCAATCGCTGCGCACTGTGATCGAAGTCTATCCCGACAGTGAATATGCCAGTTCAGCGATCCTGAAGTTCGACCTCGCCTTTGACCATTTGGCGGGCAAGGAAATGGAGATCGGTCGCTACTACCTGCGCAAGGGGCATTATACTTCTGCGGTGAACCGGTTCCGCGTCGTGGTCGAGGATTTTCAGACCACCACCCATACCGCAGAGGCGCTGCACCGCTTGGTTGAGGCCTATCTGTCGCTGGGGCTGGTGAATGAAGCGCAGACCGCCGGTGCCATTCTGGGCCATAACTATCAATCGACCGAATGGTATGAGGACAGCTTCAAGCTGTTGACAGACAACGGGCTGAAAATGCGCGATGTCGGCAACAACTGGTTGAGCCAGATCTACCGTCAGTCCATCAAGGGGCAGTGGCTGTAATCGCCACGTCCGCAATGGGGCCGGGCCATGCTGCGCGCGCTTGATATCCGCGATATTCTGATTATCGACCATCTTGAGCTGAATTTTCAGCCGGGATTGAACGTGCTGACCGGGGAAACCGGCGCCGGTAAGTCCATCCTGCTGGATTCGCTTGGGTTTGTTCTGGGCTGGCGCGGCCGGGCCGAACTGGTGCGCCAGGGCGCCAAACAGGGCGAGGTTCTGGCAGAGTTCGACCTGACCCCGGACCATCCTGCCCATGCGGTGCTGGCGGAAGCCGGACTGCCCGGTGGCGACACGCTGTTGTTGCGCCGGGTGAACACCGCTGAGGGGCGCAAGACCGCCTGGGTCAACGACCGGCGCTGTTCCGGTGAGGTGCTCAGGGCGCTGTCCGACACTCTGCTGGAGCTACATGGGCAACATGACGACCGGGGGCTGCTGAACCCGCGCGGCCACCGCGCCATGCTGGATGAATTTGCGGGGCTGGGCGACATGTTGGCCACCGTGCGCGATCGCTGGGCCACCGCCAGCCGGGCACGAAAGGCTGTCGAGGAAACCCGTGTCGCGCTGGAGGCCATCCGCGCTGAGGAGGATTTTCTGCGCCATGCGGTCGCAGAACTGGACGCGCTGGACCCGCAACCCGGCGAGGATGCCGCGCTGGATCAGCGGCGGCGTGAGATGCAGTCTGCCGAACGCATTCGCGGCGATATCCAACGTGCGCAGGGTATTCTGACAGATGGGGCCGAGGCGGCACTGGGTGATGCGCAGCGGTGGCTGGAAGGGGTTTCGGATCAGGCGGAAAATGCGCTGGATGCGCCAATTGCCGCGTTGCTCAGAGCGATGATTGAACTGGGCGAGGCGCAGGACGGCGTTGCCCGGGTGCTGGATGGGCTGGATTTCAACCCCGGTGAGCTGGAGGAGAGCGAGGAGCGCCTCTTTGCGATCCGGGCGCTGGCACGCAAGCATGATGTGCTACCGGATGATCTGGGTGGCTATGCCGAGACGCTGCGCCGGAAACTGACGGCAGTTGACGCAGGTGATCAGGATCTGGCCAATCAGGAGGCCGCATTGGCCGAGGCTGAGGCTGCCTATGCAGGCGCTGCCGCGCAGCTGTCGGCAGCGCGCCGCGAAACAGCTGCTGCACTGGACACGGCGGTGATGGCGGAGCTGGCGCCGCTGAAGATGGAGCGGGCAGTGTTCGAAACACGGCTCACCGATGCTGAGCCGGGGCCGGAGGGCAAGGACGCGGTCGCCTTTACCGTGGCAACCAATCCGGGCGCGCCGGCAGGGCCACTGAACAAGATCGCCTCGGGCGGTGAGCTCAGTCGCTTCCTGCTGGCCCTAAAGGTGTGTCTGCGCGGTGAGACCGGCAATCAAACAATGATCTTCGATGAGATCGACCGCGGAGTTGGCGGTGCCACCGCCGATGCTGTGGGACGGCGGCTGAAATCGCTGGCTGAGGGCAGTCAGGTTCTGGTGGTGACCCATTCACCGCAGGTTGCCGCACAGGGCGCGCATCACTGGCGGGTGCAGAAACAGGTGATCGACGGCCAGACCCTGTCACAGGTGGTGCCTCTGGATGAGGGCGAGCGCGTTGATGAGCTGGCGCGGATGGTTTCCGGTGATACAATCACCCCAGAGGCCCGCGCAGCCGCCAAGGCGCTGCTGACGGGCTGAAGTAAAACTGTCGCTCAGGCGGCCGTAAGCGGTTGAGTTTTCACGATGGTTTAACCACCCAACCGATAGTCTGCCGCCGAACGAGACAAGAACGACACCGGGACAATCGGGTTCATGCCACAGACCATTCGCTCCGTTATTTCTGCCCAGTTCACTCAGGGCATTGCCGCGGCGCGGGATGTCTGGAGGGTGTTGCGCCACCGTGGGCCAAGCCAGATTCAATTCTGGTTCATCGCTCTTCTGATCGGTATCGCCGCCGGGTTTGCGGCGCTGTTCTTTCGCAAGGGGATCACGGCGTTTCAGGCTTGGGTCTACGGCGCGGAAGATGTGAATTTTCTGCATAGTTTTGCGCAGGACATGCCGTGGTACTGGCTCATGGCGATTCCAACGCTGGGCGGGTTGGTGGTCGGGTTGATCTTGCACCGGTTCACTCCTGACGCCCGCGTGCGCTCGGTTGCGGATGTGATCGAGGGGGCAGCCCTTGGCGATGGCCGGGTCGAGATGCGCGCCGGGCTGGCCTCGGCCTGTGCATCCTTTCTGACACTCAGCACCGGAGGTTCAACCGGGCGGGAGGGACCGGTGGTCCATATGGCCGGGGTAATTTCGACCTGGGTCAGCAACCGCATTCAGGCCGATGGCATCACTGGGCGCGATCTTCTGGGCTGTGCAGTGGCGGCGGCTGTCTCCGCCAGTTTCAATGCGCCGATCGCCGGGGCGCTCTTTGCCTTGGAGGTGGTTCTGCGCCATTTTGCGGTCCATGCCTTTGCGCCGATTGTGATTGCCTCGGTGGCCGGGACGGTGATCAACCGGCTGGAATACGGCGATGTGACCGAATTTGATCTGATCACGCCGGGTGCGCTGCAGTTTTATGTCGAGTTGCCGGCGTTTCTGATGCTGGGCCTGATTTGCGGGTTGGTGGCGGTGGTGCTGATGCGCTCAATCTTCTTTGCCGAGCAGATCGGCAATGCGCTGCAGGACCGGCTACAGCTGCCGCGCTGGCTGCGCCCGGCAGCGTCGGGTCTGCTGCTGGGCATGATTGCGGTCTGGTTTCCCCATATTATCGGTGTCGGCTATGAGACCACGGTTTTGGCGCTGACAGGGGCGTTGGTGTTGCATCAGACGATCCTCTTTACGGTGGTCAAGACCGCCGCTGTGGCGATCACCATGGGCGGACGCATGGGAGGCGGGGTGTTTTCGCCCTCGCTGATGGTGGGCGCGTTGACCGGATTGGCCTTTGGGTTAATTGCTACGGCGGTGTTGCCGGATGTCTCGGGGACGCACACGCTTTATGCCTTTGCCGGAATGGGGGCGGTGGCGGCGGCTGTTCTGGGGGCACCGATTTCCACCACGTTGATTGTGTTTGAGCTGACCGGCGACTGGCAAATTGGCCTGGCGGTGATGGTGGCGGTGTCGATATCGACAGCGCTGGCCTCACGTATTGTGGATCGGTCGTTCTTCCTCACCCAGCTGGAGCGGCGCAATATCCACTGTGCCGCAGGTCCGCAGGCCTATCTGCTGTCGATGCTGCGCGCAGGTGCGGTGATGCGGCCGATGGGGGATCCGCGCTGTGCCAGCGCCGAAGACTGCACCGTGTTGATTGAACAAGGGCTTTCGATCCGTGCCTCTGCCTCGCTGGAAGCAGCGATGCCGGTCTTCGATCGGGCCGAAATTGACTACCTGCCGGTGCTGGCTGAGGGGGGCGGTGGCGACAATCCGCCGAATCTCATCGGCGCTCTTTACCACGTTGATTCGCTCAAGGCCTACAATCGCGCATTGGCCGCAGCGGCTGCCGAAGAGCACAGTTGACGGCTGAAAGCTGCGGCAGCTAAGTGCCGGTTTGCGACATTTCCGGCAAAGGAGTCGCTCAAAGACATGTTTACCCGCAAAAGACGATCTTGAATATGTGATATTTCTGAAACGGGTGGTCGGTTTTTTCCTTAAGTAATTTTAACCTTTGTCGGCGCGACCGCTTAATTATGGTTAACATAAGGCTAATAGTGATCATTCTTCGGAAGTGAAAACATGCAACACAATAAAATCAGCCCAGCAGAGGCTGAACACGTGGCGAAGGCAGTAGAGCAGGAAAACGAGCGGGCCTCCTATGAGGCCCTGATCGACTATGTTGTTCAAAGTGCTCGGGATGCGCAGATGTTCTGTACAGGCGAGTCGGTCGAGGCGGCGCGTGAGCATCTGTGCCAGACGATCCTCAGCTGACAGGCACAGTGTTTCAGTTGGCCTATTTCGGTTTGTTAATTGGTACTATTTCTATCTTTTTAGGTCTGCTTCAAAGGATCTAAAAAACGGCCCGGATAAAGAAAACGACATAGCAATCAAAATGATCGTTATACGTGCGTTTTGTTGCGGGTCTTTACGGCCAAGGCTATCTGCCCGCGGCCTGCTGCCGATTGAATCGTGTCGCTCTGTGCCCAGCCTTGTGCCGTGCCGCGCTGTGAGTTCCTGATTTCGCACGGCCTGCCGAAGATCCTGAGCCGGTTCTGTTTGGCGGTCTCAGGCCACCGAAAATGTCGGCGAAAGTTTGCTTACCCATAAATGGGGCGCCCCGATATGGGACGCCTGTAACGTGTTAGCAGCGTAATTCCGCTGATGATATTCAGGCCTCAGATCTGCTCAACCTTGACCGTGTCTCCGGTGACAAAGGCGAGGTGATCCTTGATCTCGGCCACCGCAGCGATCGGATCTTCATAGCTCCAGACGGCGTTCTCGGTCACCGAGGATTTGTTCACGATGGAATAGTAGCTGGCGTCGCCCTTGCCCGCGCAATGGGTGGTTTTGTCACTGCGATCGAGGAATGCGGTTGCGATGTCACCGCGCGGAAAATAGATGACGGGCGCCAGATCGCCCTCGCTCAGCTCAAGCGCGTTGCTGCTCTCGCCGAGCACAGCGCCCCCGGAGCGCACCACCCAGGTGCCGGCTGCCTTGCGAATTTGGATCTTTGTCATGGTCTTTTCCTTCACGTCGTTCGTCACGGATCAATATCGTCTTTGGTTGTAACACTGCGGTATCACAGCGGTGCCGTAGCGGCATCCAGCCAGCGTCGCGCCGGGGCTGTTACGTTGGGTCCAATCTTGTCGGCCACAGCCGCATGATAGGTGTTCACCCAGTCCCGCTCTGCCGTTGTGAGCATCTCTGCGACAATCAGTCGCCGGTCCAGCGGGGCGTAGGTCAGGGTGCGCCAGCTCAGCATCTCGCGGTCTGCGTCAGCACTGTCCAGCTCAGGCGCCGGTTCTACCACCAACAGGTTTTCAATGCGAATACCAAAAGCGCCTTCCCGGTAATATCCCGGCTCATTGGACAGAATCATGCCGGGGTCCAGGGGAACGGTGCCAGAGCGGCTGAGCCGCTGCGGGCCCTCGTGAACGCTGAGAAAGGCACCGACCCCGTGGCCCAGCCCATGGTTGAAATCCTGTCCGGCCAGCCAGAGCGGCATTCGGCCCACCGCTTCGATGTCGCGCCCGGCGAGACCTCTGGGCCAGCGCAGCCTCGACATGGCAATCATGCCCTGAAGGACGCGGGTATAGGCCTCCCGGGCGTCCTGCGGTGGGGTGCCGATGGCGAGGGTGCGGGTGATGTCGGTGGTGCCGTCCAGATATTGCCCGCCGCTGTCGAGCACCAGAAGGTGGCCGTCGTCCAGCGTGGCATTGCTGTCCTCGCTGACGCGGTAGTGAATGATTGCGCCGTTGGGGCCGGTGCCGGAGATGGTCTCAAAGCTGATGTCGCGCAGTTTGGGATCCTTGCGGCGCTCCGCTTCGAGGTGTTTGACCACGTCGATTTCGGTGACGCTGCCGGCGGGCTGCGCATCGAGCCAGGCGAGGGTTTCGACCACAGCGGCCCCGTCGCGCAGATGAGCGGCGGCGCTGCCCTCGATCTCGGCGGCGCATTTGCGGGCCTTGGGCAAAGCGCAGGGATCACCGGCTGCGACCAGCGCATCACCGAGCTGATCGGCGACGATCTGGGGCAGGGTGGTCAGGTCAGCAGCGACGGCGGCATTCCGGGCCTGAGCAAGGTCCGCCACTGCCGGGAGGAAGGCCGCAGGCGTTTGCACGGACACATCCGGGCCGAGATGTGCGGTGACGTCAGTCAGTTTCTCTGCGGCCATGAAAAGATCCACCCGCGCGTCGGCGTGCAGAATGGCAAAACCGTGGGCGACCGGGTTGTGAGCGATATCGCTGCCACGGATGTTCAACAGCCACATGATGCTGTCAGGCAGGGTGATCACCGCCGCGCTTTGACCCGCGTTGCGCAGCCCCTCAGCTAGAGAGGTGATCTTGGCAGCGGCGGTTGTGCCTGCGTAGTCAACAGGATGGGCGATGACGGGTTGCATGGGCGGAGCGGGCTGATCGGGCCAGATGCGGTCCACCAGATTGTTGCATTGGACGAAGTCAAAACCATGGTCGCCCAGTGATGCGGTCAGCGCTTGGAGCTGGCTCGCGGAATGCAGCCAGGGGTCATAGCCGATGCGTCCGCCCTCTGGCAGCTGTTCTTTCAGCCAGTCGGCGAGCTGCACCTCTGGCCAATGGACCGGGGTGTAGACCTCTGCCACCTGCTGTTTCACCTGCGTGCGGTAACGCCCGTCTATGAAGACGCCTGCGATGTCGCGCAACACGGCGCAGAAACCGGCCGAACCGGTGAAGCCAGTGAGCCAGGCCAGCCGCTCATCGCCGGGGGCAACATATTCGCCCTGATGGGCATCGGCGCGGGGCACCAGAAAGCCGTCCAGCGCCTCCTGTTGCATCTCCGCGCGCAGCGCGTTGAGCCGGGGCGGGCCTTGGTCCGGGCGGGTCGCTACGTCAAAGGTCTGGAACATCGGCTCCCTCCATCTGTTTCGGGTGGTCCGCGACGGTCGGTCAGAGCGCAGCGACCGGCCCTTCCGGGAGGGTGTTGCGCGACGTCGGCGGGAACAAGGAAATGACGCGGCAGTCATGGCGCGCTCTGTCGCGAATACTTGTTCCAAATCCGGCGGCTTCCCGCAACCCCTGTAACACAAAGCCCCGCACCGAAGCGGCGCGAGGCTTTGACCAGAGCAGTGCGGCTGAGGTGCTCAGCTGGCGCGTTTGATGCCCATGACGCGGGCACGGGCGCGCGGATCACTGTCAAACAGCGCGGCGAGCTGTTCGGTCATGGCACCTGCCAGCTGTTCAACATCGGTGATGGTGACGGCGCGGTCATAATAGCGGGTCACGTCATGGCCGATGCCGATGGCTAGCAGTTCGACCTGTTTGCGCCGCTCCACCATGGCGATTACATCGCGCAGGTGTTTTTCCAAATAGTTGGCCGGGTTCACCGACAGGGTGCTGTCATCCACCGGCGCACCATCGGAAATCACCATCAGGATTTTGCGCGCCTCTTGCCGCGCGATCATGCGGCGGTGCGCCCATTCCAGCGCCTCACCGTCGATGTTTTCCTTAAGGAGGCCCTCTTTCATCATCAGGCCGAGGTTGTCACGGGTCCGACGCATCGGCGCATCGGCGCCTTTGTAGATGATGTGGCGCAGGTCGTTGAGGCGGCCGGGCAATTGCGGACGACCCTCATTGAGCCAGGCCTCGCGGGCCAGGCCACCTTTCCAGGCGCGGGTGGTAAAGCCGAGGATTTCGACCTTCACGTTGCAGCGTTCCAGGGTGCGGGCCAGAACATCGGCGCAGATCGCGGCGATGGAGATCGGGCGCCCCCGCATGGAGCCGGAGTTATCGAGGAGCAATGTCACCACGGTGTCGCGGAATTCGGTGTCTTTCTCGCGTTTGAACGACAAGGGCGTGGTGGGGTTCGCGACCACACGGGCCAGACGACCGGCATCCAAAATGCCCTCTTCCAGATCAAACTCCCAAGAGCGGTTCTGCTGCGCCTGAAGGCGGCGCTGCAATTTATTGGCCAGCCGAGAAACAGCGCCTTTCAGCGGTTCCAGCTGTTGATCGAGGTAGGCACGCAGACGCTCCAGCTCGGCAGGTTCGGCGAGGTCCTCGGCGGCGATTTCCTCGTCATGGGCATCGTTGAAGACCTTGTAGTCCGGATCCGCCTCCGACACAGCTGGCGGCGGCGGGGGATCAAGTGGTGCCTCACCATCGGGCATTTCGGTGTCTTCAGCGAATTCATCATCCGCCATTTCATCCATGGAGACCTGCGCCTGACTCTCGTCCTGCTGCTGTTCCTGAGCCTGCTCGGGGTTGGCGTCGGCTTCCTCCTCGTCGGAATCGTCCTGACCGTTGCTGTCGGGGTCCTGCTGCTCCTCAGCGTCCTCTTCAGCGTCGTTTTCCTGCTCATCGTCGAGCTGGTCCGGGTCCTCACCCAGCTGATCGCCATAGCCAAGATCGGTGATCACCTGCCGCGCAAATTTGGCAAAGGTGGCCTGATCCTCGATGGTGTCGTCAAGGTTGGCCAGTGTTTCACCGGCCTGCTGTTCAATGAACCCGCGCCAGAGTTCCATGACATTGGCAGCAGCTTCGGGCATGGGGCGGCCAGTGGCCAGATGGCGGATCAGATAGCCAGCCGAGACCGCCAGCGGCGCCTCGGTTGCGGATTTGATCTGGTCATAGCCCTTGCGCAGGGCCTCGTTCTGGATCTTCACATCAATATTGGAGGCGGTGCCGGGCATGTGCCGCGCGCCCATTGCTTCGCAGCGGGCGGACTCCAGCGCCTCATAGAGGTCCCGCGCCATATCGCCGGGTGGGGCGTATCGGGCATGGGTGGCGGTGTCGTGGAATTTGTGGCGCAGCGCCAGCGCATCGGCGGTGCCACGGGCCAGCAGCACTTCCTCCCGGCTCATCCGGCGGGAGACCTGCGGCAGCCGCATATTGTCCCCGGACATTCCAGCCGGGTCGACGGAGTAGGAGACGTTCAGCTCGGAATCGTCGGCCATCACCTTGGTGGCTTCGGCCAGCGCCTTCTTGAACGGATCGGCGGGGTTATCGTTGGGCTTTTTCATGGTCGCACCTTTTCCGCTAGTCAGCATCGCCCTTGCCCGATCGAAAGTCCAGCGCGTGTGCTGCGGGTAAGGCAGCGGCCGGCCCGGCGGAGTGGGCGAGACGCGCCCACCCATTTTGCCGGTGGCAAGCCGTCGCATTGACGGGGGGCGGGTCGTGCACTGCCCGGCCGGCGGCCGGGCGGCAGTTTACCAGTTAGCCCAGCGAAACGCTGGCAGCGCTTTCGGGCAGCTCTTCGTCAAAGCAGCGCTGGTAGAACTCGGCCACGGTCTGGCGTTCCAGCTCGTCGCATTTGTTCAGGAACGACAGGCGGAAGGCATAGCCCACATCGCGGAAAATCTCGACGTTCTGTGCCCAGTTGATCACGGTCCGGGGCGACATCACAGTGGAGAGGTCGCCGTTCATAAAGGCGGTCCGGGTGAGGTCGGCAATGGTCACCATCTGGGAGATGGTCTTGCGCCCCTCGGCAGTGTTGTAATGCGGCGCCTTGGACAGCACGATGGCCGCTTCGGCATCATGGCTGAGGTAGTTCAGTGTCGCCACCAGCGACCAGCGGTCCATCTGGGCCTGGTTGATCTGTTGGGTGCCGTGGTACAGCCCGGTGGTGTCCCCAAGGCCCACGGTGTTGGCGGTGGCAAACAGGCGGAAGTAGGGGTTCGGGGTGATGATTTCGTTCTGGTCCAGCAGCGTCAGCTTGCCGTCATGCTCCAGCACCCGCTGGATCACGAACATCACGTCGGCGCGGCCGGCATCATACTCGTCGAACACGATCGCAACCGGGTTGCGCAGCGCCCAGGGCAAGATGCCTTCGTGGAATTCGGTGACCTGCTTGCCGTCGCGCAGCTTGATCGCGTCCTTACCAATGAGGTCAATCCGAGAGATGTGGCTGTCGAGGTTCACCCGCACGGAGGGCCAGTTCAAACGGGCGGCAACCTGTTCGATGTGGGTCGATTTGCCGGTGCCGTGGTAGCCTTGGATCATCACGCGGCGGTTGTGGCTGAAGCCTGCTAGGATGGCCAGTGTGGTTTCGGGATCGAATTTATAGGTGGGGTCCAGAGCCGGAACCCGGTCAGAGCCTTCGGCGAAGCCCTTGACGGTCATATCCGTATCAATTCCGAACACATCGCGCACCGAAAAGGTCTCGGTGGGTTTCGCGTTCATATCCAGCAAACCGTCGGTCATCGCAGTCGATCCTTATCCTCATCCGCGCAGCGTCCGTCGGCTGCGGGCAATCCGCTGGATTGGTGCCTGATCTTGTCTGCAATCGCAAGGGGCCATGACCGGGTTTGACCAGCTGTCGTGACGTTTGGATCAAAACTGGCCCTATGGGGGCTGTCCTCGCTACCGGACGCGCTATGTTTCCTCCGCCTAACGCGTGTTGTGCTGAAGGACGGCGGCGCTGTGGGATGTCGCTGCAAACGCATAGCGGGGTTGCGTCTACGGGCGGTCTGCGGCGCCCTGATGGGCAAATGAGCCCTGTACAAAAGGGGGCAAAGCCGATATCAGCGCGCACTTGGATGATGCCATCCGCGTTCCTGCGCAGTCGGGGACATTCCCGATATCGGCGTGCCCTCTGGCGGCGCGCCCCGCAGCAAGCGAAATGAAATCTTGAAAACAGCACTCGAACAAGCGCTTCAGGCGCGCGGCTACGAGCATTTGACACCCGTGCAAGAGGCCGTCACCGCAGCCGAGCTGGATCAGTCCGACCTTCTGGTGTCGGCACAGACCGGATCCGGCAAAACCGTAGGCTTTGGCCTGGCGATGGCCCCCACATTGTTGGGCGACGCCGAGAAACTGGACCGTGCCGATCTGCCGTTGGCGCTGGTCATTGCGCCGACCCGCGAATTGGCGTTGCAGGTCAAACGCGAACTTGGCTGGCTTTATGCCGAAGCGGGCGCGCAAGTGGTCTCCACCGTTGGCGGTATGGATATGCGCGATGAGCGGCGCGCGCTGGAACGTGGCGCCCATATTGTTGTGGCAACGCCCGGGCGTCTGCGCGACCACATTATGCGCGGCTCCATCAATCTGTCGCAGGTCCGCGCCGTAGTGCTGGACGAAGCCGATGAGATGCTCGATCTGGGCTTCCGCGAAGACCTTGAGTTCATTCTGGGCGAATCCCCGGAAGAGCGCCGGACCCTGATGTTCTCGGCCACCGTGCCTGCGGGCATTGCGCGGCTGGCGGAGACCTATCTGAAGGATCACCAGCGCATCAAAACCGTGGCGGAAGCCTCGCAGCATGCTGACATTGAATATCAGATGCTGGCCGTGGCGCAGCGGGATGTTGAGAACGCAGTTATTAACGTGCTGCGCTTCCACGAGTCGCCTAATGCGATTGTGTTCTGCAACACCCGCGCGGTGGTGAATCGGATGACCACACGGCTGAGCAATCGCGGATTTTCCGTGGTTGCCCTGTCCGGCGAGCTGTCCCAGGCGGAGCGGTCCAACGCGCTGCAGTCCCTGCGGGACGGGCGCGCGCGGGTCTGCGTGGCAACGGATGTGGCGGCGCGCGGGATCGACCTGCCGAAGCTGGATCTGGTCATTCACGCGGATCTGCCATCCAGCCATGAGACGCTGTTGCACCGGTCGGGCCGTACTGGCCGTGCCGGGCGTCAGGGCGTGTCCGCGCTGATCGTGCCACCAAAGGCAAAGGGCAAGGCCCTGCGCCTGTTGCGGTCGGCCAAGATCACGGCAGAGACCAGCCCGGCCCCCAGTGCCGATGATGTCCGCACCCGCGACTTTGAGCGCCTTCTGGGCGACAAGGCCTGGAGCGAACCGGTCAGCGAAAATGAGACCGCCCCTGTGGCAGAGCTGGTTGAGCGGTTCTCGCCCGAGCAGCTGGCCGCCGCCTATCTGCGTCTGTTCCACGATCGCCACAGCGCGCCTGAGGAGCTGAGCGATCCGCAGCACGACAAACGTGAGCGCCAAGAACGCGCGCCCTTTGGTCCGTCCGTGTGGTTTGCCGTCAGCGGTGGCCGCAAGGCCGGTGCCGAGCCGCGCCGACTGCTGCCTGCGCTGTGCAATGCCGGTGGGCTGACCAAGGATGATATCGGCGCGATCCGGGTTCAGTTTGACCAAAGCTATGTGGAAGTGCGCGAAGGCAGCGCCGAAAGCTTCTGGGGTGCGGTGAAACATGACGGTCTGGAAGAGGGGGCAAATGTCACCCGTCTGGACAAGGCGCCGGATCTGCCCAAATCTCCACGTCCGCAGGGGCGTGAAGGCGGTGGTTTCCGCGATGACAAGCGCGGCCATCGTGGACAGGATCGTGGAGATCGCGGCGGCGAGCGGGGGGAGCGTAAGCCCTATGGCGACAAGCCCCGCTATGACAAGCCGCGCGGCGACAAGCCTGCTTACGGTGATAAGCCACGTGGTGAAAAACCATATGGTGACAAGCCTCGTGCCAGCAAACCCTATGGCGATAAACCGCGTGGTGACAAACCGGCCTATGGCGACAAACCCCGTTTCGATAAGCCCAAGCGCACAGGTGAGGGCGGCAAAGCCACGGTGACCGCACGCGGGTCGTCGGACCGGGTGGCAACGCCGTCGGCGCCTGCCAAACCTGCGGTTCCGGGCAAGCCCAAAGGCGATTGGTCCAATCCGGGGAAATCCGGTCGCAAGGGGCCGCCACCGCCGAAGGGCAAGCCCAACAGCAAGAAGAACAAGGCGCGTGCAGCCGTTTCCGGAAAGCCCGGCGGCAACGCGCGACCGCAGCGCAAGGGCAGCTGAGCCGCCTATCAGCGTAAAATGAAGAAGCCACGGCACCAATGTGCCGTGGCTTTTTTGTTTTGTCGTGACTGCAAGTCGTGTTGGGAAACCTATCGACTGGTCTTTGGATTTCTCCATTTGGCCAAGATCGCTCCTAATAACAGCGGAGCGGCTCTCACAGGCACACGATTTTCGGGCATTCCTCGACCGGTTCAATGACCTGACCTCGGCGCAGGTCGAAGACGCCAGAAGTGGGCGCGACCCCGCTCCGATGTTCAACGGGTGCCCTGCGGATCGGCAAAAAGCTGGGGGAGGCGAAGCATTGGGTAAATAAAAAGCACCGCTTGCGCGACGCTTTCTGGTGTTTTCAAAACGGCAAAGACACCGGTGAGACGAACCTGCTTTAGGTGCTGCGGCTCACTTGAAGCTGCGGCTGTCCTTGATCTGGTCCCAGGCCCAGACCACCTCTTGCAGCTGTTCTTCCTGGCTGCGATCGCCCCCGTTCATATCGGGGTGCAGCACTTTGATCAGCTTTTTGTAGGCCTTGCGGATGTCGGCCTTGCTCCAGTCATCTTTGGCCTCCAGCACCTCAAGCGCGCGGCGTTCGGTCGGCGGCAGACGGCGCCCGGCAGGGGCGGAGCGGCCCGGATTGCGGGTGGCGTTCTGACCGAGCACCTGATGCGGATCCTCAATACCAAGCCGCGCCCAGGCCCGTGCCTCCGGGTCGCCCATGGGTTTGGTCTGGCGTTCCCAGACCTTGTCCTTGGACTGCTGGGCGTTCATCTCAGCCTCAGTGGTGCCTTCAAAGAAGTTCCACTTGTTGTTGTATTCGCGCACGTGCTCCTGGCAGAACCAGTAGAAATCATCCAGCACATCGGGCGCCTTGGGGGCGCGGAATTTGCCGGGTTCATTGCAACCGTCCTTGTCGCAGACGCGTTGGGAGGTCTCGGACGCGCCGGTGGCGGCCCGCCGCCCGCGGGGGTTCTTTTTCTTCGCTGACCGGATGGACATATCGAAACCAAAGGGATCTGACTTGGTCATGGGGCGCACCTTCTAGACGCAACTGTTCGACTCGGAGGCAGCAGTTTAGTCTAAGGGGCGGCAGATTGAAGGGGGCTGGGAAAATTAATACGGGGATTTTTATGCAGGACACGGCAGAATGAGCATTCGTGATGAGATTGAGGCCCGCCTGCGTGCTGAATTTGCGCCAAGCGTGCTGCGGGTCGAGGATGAGAGCGATCAACACATCGGCCATGCAGGCCACGACGGGCGCGGCGAGAGCCATTTCAACGTGCATATCCGGGCCGCGGCCTTTGCGGACATGAGCCGCGTCGCGCAGCATCGTGCGGTGCATAAGGCGTTGGGCGACATTGTGCCGCGCATCCACGCGCTGGCGCTGGATATCGGCGCCTAGCGCGGCAAGTCAGGCAAAGCCCCGCCTATGTGACCAAGCGGCAACGTCGGCGGGGAATTCGGGTAAGGGGCTGGTCAGCTCCCTGCCGGATCTTTGGAGGGGTCTTGCGCCTTTGTCAGCTTTGGCTCGGCCTTTGCGGCGGGTTTGGTTGCGGCGCCTTTCGGCGTTGCGGCGAGGGTGGCGCGGGCCTTCAGTGCGGCGGTCACGCCGGACACCGGGCTGAGTTCCTCCACGCCATCATCAGCCATCATCGCACGTGCACCACGACCGGGAACGGCGATGGCGCCCGCCGGGGCCTCCGGATCACCGGCAATGGCGGTGGGCGGTACGATGGCGGTGGTGGTCGCCGGACCAAGGGTCGGCACAGTGGTGGTTTCCGGGCGACTGGCGGCCGCGGGCTCCGCGGTGGCGGCTGCGACGTCCTTGGTGTCCGGATCTGTCGGCTCGCTGATGGCCGGACCCGTGGTCTGAGTGGCGATCTGGGCGCTGAGCTGTGCGGCCAGCTGGGCGATGGCCGTGGACTGCGAGTCCTCAGCCGCTGCTGGCAGGGCGCGGCGGAAAATCAGCACGTTGCGCCAATTGGTTGTCGAGCCGGTCAGCCCGCTGCGTTCTTCTGAGGGCAGAAGCTCCGCGCGCTGATACTCCCAGCCCTCTGCTGCCATCTCATTAAGCAGAATATCGATGGAATTGGCGAACCGGGCTTCGGCAGTTTTGACCCCCTTGGCCTTGGTGCCCTTGGCGGGGGCGGGAACAACCTTGTACTCAAAAGCTTGCATAAACGTCTCCTGTGTCGACGGCAGGTTTAGCGCAAGCGTGCGGGGGGTCAAGCGTCCGCGTTCCCCATGGGCGGGGACCTGTCGATGGGCAAGTCGATCTGCAGTATAACCAAATTCCGCGGCGGAATTCCAGTTTGATGACGGGGGCTTGCGCTGTGATGTCAGCACAAAGGGGACACAGGCGGCTGAGTTGCAGCCTGCGCAGGCACCAAAAAGGGCGCCACCGGGGCGCCCTTGGTCAATCTGCAATTCGGTCTGATCTGCGACTGGCGGCTTGCGCTCACTCGCCCAGTTTCTTGGCCACCAGCTCATTCACCGCCTTGGGGTTGGCCTTGCCGCCGGTGGCTTTCATCACCTGGCCGACAAACCAGCCTGCGAGCTTGGGGTTCACCTTGGCCTTTTCCACCTGTGCGGGGTTGGCTGCGATGATCTCGTCCAGCGCGGCCTCGATGGCGCCGGTATCTGTCACCTGCTTCATACCGCGCTCTTCGACGATCTGAGCCGGGTCGCCACCTTCGGTATAGACGATCTCGAACAGGTCCTTGGCGATTTTGCCGGAAATCGCATCGGAAGAAATCAGGTCAATGATACCGCCGAGCTGCGCCGGGGAGACCGGGCTGTCGGTGATCTGTTTGTCCTCATCCTTCTTCAGGCGGCCGAAGAGTTCGTTGATCACCCAGTTGGCGGCCAGCTTGCCGCTGCGGCCCTTGGCGGTTTCCTCAAAGAAGGTGGCCGATTCCACGTCGGCGGTCAGCACCGATGCGTCATAATCGGACAGACCGAAATCCTTGATGAAACGTGCCTTTTTCTCGTCCGGCAGTTCCGGCAGGTTGGCGGCGATATCATCCACCCAAGCCTGTTCGATTTCCAGCGGCAGCAGATCCGGGTCGGGGAAATAGCGGTAGTCATGCGCCTCTTCCTTGGAGCGCATGGAGCGGGTTTCGCCCTTGTCGGGATCGTACAGGCGGGTTTCCTGATCGATGGTGCCGCCCGCCTCGATGATGGCGATCTGGCGGCGGGCCTCGACGTCGATGGCCTGCTGGATAAAGCGCATGGAGTTCATGTTCTTGATCTCGCAGCGGGTGCCGAGGTGGGAGAAATCCTGGGTTTCCTGATACTTCTCATACTGGCCCGGGCGGCAGACGGAGACGTTCACGTCGGCGCGCAGGTTGCCGTTCTGCATGTTGCCGTCGCAGGTGCCCAGATACTGCATGATTTGGCGCAGCTTGGCGATATAGGCGGCGGCTTCCTCGGGCCCGCGGATGTCGGGGCGGGAGACGATCTCCATCAGGCAGACGCCGGTGCGGTTCAGGTCCACGAAGGACATGTTGGGATCCATGTCGTGGATCGACTTGCCTGCGTCCTGCTCCATGTGGATGCGTTCCACTCGCACATTGCGCGCGGTGCCGTCGCCCAGCTCCACCAGCACTTCGCCCTCGCCCACGATGGGGTGATAGAGCTGTGAAATTTGGTAGCCCTGCGGCAGATCGGGGTAAAAATAGTTCTTGCGGTCAAAGGCGGACCACAGGTTGATATCCGCCTTCAGCCCCAGCCCGGTGCGCACCGCCTGCTCGACGCAGTATTCGTTGATCACCGGCAGCATCCCCGGCATCGCCGCATCCACGAAGGCGACGTTGGAGTTCGGCTCGGCGCCGAAGCGCGTGGAGGCGCCGGAGAACAGCTTGGCATTGGAGCTGACCTGGGCATGCACTTCCATGCCGATGACCAGTTCCCAGTCATGCTTGGCGCCCGCGATTACTTTGGGCTTGGGGAGTTCATATGTCAGGTCGAGCATGGTTTTCCGCCGTATCCGAATGTCTATAGTTGGCAAGCGTTCTAGGCCTCTGCGCGGGCAGGAGCAAGAGGGCAATGGCGGCACGGGATTGCCGCGGCGGTATTTGCCCTCTTGGCGGGGTTAGGGCGTGCAGATAGAACTGGCAGCCCGAGCAGTTCAACAGGAGGCCGCCTTGGACACATCCGCCCGTATCAGCCAGACCATTGCCACGGAAATCGGCGCTGCCGCAAAACAGGTGAGCGCCGCTGTCGCGCTGCTGGACGAAGGCGCCACCGTGCCCTTTGTCGCGCGCTACCGGAAAGAGGCGACCGGGGGTCTGGACGACACCCAGCTGCGCCGGCTGGCGGAACGGCTGGAGTATCTGCGTGAGCTGGAAAAGCGGCGGGCGGCGATCCTTGAGTCGGTGAAATCGCAGGACAAGCTGACCGATGCGCTGGCATCCTCGATCGCTAAGGCTGAGACCAAGGCGCAGCTGGAAGATATCTATCTGCCTTATAAGCCAAAGCGGCGCACCAAGGCGATGATCGCCCGCGAAAACGGGTTGGAGCCACTGGCAGAGGCCATTCTGGCCGACCGCCGCATAGACCCGGAAAAGCTGGCGGAAGGGTACATTACCGAGGCGGTGGAAACGGTGAAGGATGCGCTGAATGGCGCGCGCGATATCCTGACCGAGCGGCTGACGGAAAATGCGGCCCTATTGGGGCGGTTGCGGGGGTTCCTGCAAAAGGAAGCGGTGGTCACCGCCAAGGTGATCGAGGGCAAGGAGCAGGAGGGCGCCAAGTTCTCCGACTATTTCGCCCATACCGAGCGTTGGGCCGATGTGCCCTCGCACCGGGCGCTGGCGATGCTGCGTGGGTCAAACGAGGGCGTGCTGACGCTGGATGTGGGGCCGGAGCCGGAAGAAGGTGCCGCGCGGGCCGAAGGCATGGTTGCGGCGGAGCTGGGCGCGGGCGGCAACGGGCCGGGGGATATCTGGCTGCGCAAGGTCGCGGGTTGGGCCTGGCGGGTGAAGCTGTCGCTGTCGATGATGCTGGAGCTGATGGGAGACCTGCGCGGTCGTGCGCAGGAAGACGCCATCCAGGTGTTTGCACGCAATCTGAAAGACTTGTTGTTTGCAGCGCCAGCCGGTGCGCGGCCGACTCTCGGGCTGGACCCGGGCATTCGCACCGGCGTCAAGGCGGCGGTGGTTGATGCGACCGGGAAACTGGTGGCCACCGAAACGCTGTATCCCTTCCAGCCGAAGAACGATCTGCGCGGGGCGCAGGTGTCCATCGTCAAGCTGATCGCGGAACATGGCGTCGAGCTGATCGCCATCGGCAACGGCACCGCCAGCCGCGAGACTGAGCGGATGGTGGCAGAGGTGCTGAAACACCTGCCCGCCAAGATCAAGGCGCCGACCAAGGTGGTGGTGTCCGAGGCGGGTGCGTCGGTATATTCGGCGTCGGAACTGGCGGCGCGGGAGTTCCCGGATCTGGATGTGTCCCTGCGTGGGGCGGTGTCCATTGCGCGGCGTCTGCAGGATCCGCTGGCGGAGCTGGTGAAGATCGAACCCAAGAGCATCGGTGTTGGCCAGTATCAGCACGATGTGGATCAGCATAAACTGTCAAAATCACTGGAGGCGGTGATCGAGGATGTGGTCAACGCGGTGGGCGTGGATCTTAACATGGCATCGGCGCCGCTCTTGAGCCATGTCTCGGGGCTTGGCCCCGGTCTGGCAGAGGCGATTGTCGCCCATCGCGATGTGAACGGGGCGTTTGCCTCGCGCCTCGAGCTGCTGAAAGTGGCGCGGCTTGGTCCCAAGGCGTTTGAACAATGCGCCGGTTTCCTGCGCATCCGGGATGGCAAGGAGCCGCTGGATGCGTCCTCGGTTCACCCCGAAAGCTATGCCGTGGCGCGCAAGATTGTGGCTGCCTGCGGGCGCGATATTCGTCAGATCATGGGCGACGGGGCAGCGCTGAAGTCTCTGCGGGCAGAGGAGTTTGTCGGCGGCGAGGTCGGACTGCCGACTGTGCGCGACATTTTTGAGGAATTGGAAAAGCCGGGCCGCGATCCGCGTCCGTCTTTTGTGACGGCCTCGTTCAAGGATGGGGTTGAGACGATTACCGATCTTAAGCCCGGTATGGTACTGGAAGGCACGGTGACCAATGTTGCAGCCTTTGGCGCCTTTGTGGACATTGGCGTGCATCAGGACGGGCTGGTGCATGTCAGCCAGCTGGCGGACCGGTTTGTGAAAGACCCCCATGAGGTGGTGAAGACTGGCCAGGTGGTCAAGGTCACCGTCACGGAAGTGGATGTGCCGCGCAAGCGGATTGCGCTGACCATGAAGAAGGACGGCGGAGCCTTTGCCAAAGAGGAGCGTAACGCACGCGGACCGGCCAAGGGGGCAGGCCCGCGACAGGGCGGCAAGCCTGCGTCAGCTCATGGCAGGCATAAGGGCCCGGGGCAGAAGCAGGGCAAAACTCAAAGCGCGCGTCAAAACTCCGGCCAGAAGACTGATCAGAATACCGGCGCGCTGGGGGCCGCTCTGATGGATGCTTTCAAGAAGCGATAGCAGGACACCGGATGGAGCACGAGGGCCACGCAGGCGCGCGAGGCGCCTGTGCTAGTTTGAGGAGACCCTCAGGCCGCTGGCGGAGAATTCCACCCTCTGGCCTGCCTCGATCTCATTGCGGAACAGTTTCGCGATAAATGCCAGTGCATCCTTGCGTCCGTGATCGGCAAAGCGGCGCGGGGAGGCGATGCGCAGGTTGTTGTCGAACCGCTGGGCTGCGTGGGCCCAGATCAGGGGATGGATTTCGCGCAGGTGATCGCGGATCAGCCATTCTGCGGCCTCCACGATTTGGGCGCGCTGCGGGGGGCCTTTGGTGGCGGCTTCCTCGCCGTAGCGCAGGGCCACAGCGCAATAGGAGGCGAGAAGGTTGATCATCTCCTGATCTGGGCGACGGGCCACGATATCGCGCAGACCGTCCATGAAGAAGTCGATATCGACGCGGGCGCAGGCCTCTGGGTCCAGTGCAATGGCGTCGAAATAAACCCAGGCATAGGCGCCGTGGCCCCAAGTGGCCTCGGTGCGGGCGGCGGTGCGGCGGGCCTCCAGTTCGAGCGCGGTATAGTCGCCGAACCAGCGCGGCAGCATATGGGTGCCCAGACTGCGCATGTGGCGATGGTTGTCGGGGTCAAGATCAATGAGCGCTGCAAAGTCATCGGCGACCTGCGTGGTTCCGGCAGAGCGTTGCCCGGCCAGAAGAGCGGTTTTGGCGGCGGCTATGAAGGGACTGTCGAGCGCAATGCCATCCAGCGGGTGCAACAGCGCGGCGGCCCTGTCGAAATGGGCTGCACAACGCTGACCGTTGGCGACTGTGATCGACAAGACGTCGGAATACCCCCGCCAGATCCACGCCACATCAATATGGGCCAGGGCCACCAAGGTGCGCAGATAGGGATCGTCGCGATACTCGACGGACATGGCCTCCAGCCCCATGACACCTTCGATCATCTTGCGCCGGTCTGCGGCGTGGCCGAGGCTCAGCGCGTGTTCGACGGCATTGACCACATCGCCGCGGGCACCATGGGCCAGCAGTTCGGCGACGGGAAGGCCATGCGGCGTGTTGCGTCGCGCCCTATCAGCCTCTGCGATCCGGGCGGAGAGGTCAGCCCAGCGATCCTGACGGGCGAGGAACTGCCCCTGATCCTGCAGTGCCGCGCAGTCACTGTCTGAGTGCGCAGGATCGCAGATTGGCACGATCAGTTGCTCGGTTGATTGAGTGATGGCGCTGCTGTGACTGCGCGGCTCGGAGGTGCTGTCCTGAACCGTTGTTGGTTGTGGCAAGCGGACGGGGTGACCATCGGCGGTCTGGACAGTCTGTGCGCGCCCGTCGCCGGGCAGAAATGTCGCAAAAACCTGTTTGAAAAGATCGCGCGCTGGGGTGTTTTTTTTGAGCATATCGATGTCCGCGTGCTGGCAGCTTAAATCACTGAAAACAAACTGACCCGGCTTTGGGGCGCAATCATGGCGCGCGCGCGCCATTGCAGAGGACGATTGGGATATTCCAGTGGCAGGTTAACGGGCGTTAAGAGTTGGGTTTGCGGCGGAGGCGCCGCGCAGACCGCTAGAAGATCTGAAAATGATGTCGCTCAACCCGCAGATTGGCGGCAATCAGTGCCTGCTCAAAGCGCTGATGCGGCGGCAGGCAATCCGGCGGGATACGCAGGCGTTTGCCGCTGTCTGTGAAAACCGTGGCGCGATGGGAGAAATCCCAGCGCCTGTCGAGCCGAATGTGGCTGATCCGATCCAGGGGGATATCTGTGCTGCCGGAGGCGGCGTTACGCCAGCTAAGGCCCTTGCTGTCCAGCGCCAGCATCGCAGTAGGGTTGCGCCATAGCTCCCACAGGCCGGGGAGCAGAGGCAGCGCCAGCATCACAGTGATCCAGACGGCGGCGGAGAAATACAGCGTTATGATCAGAATGCCGACCGCCCAGAGGCCAAGCGCCACGGTGAGGCGCGGTGTGCGGGCGGTCCGGCTGTAGCGATACGCCGTGGAGGAGACACCGCCGTCAGACACCCGCCAGACCTACGGCACGGCGGGTGTCACCGAGATCCGGCTGACGGCAAAGCTGCACCGTTTCCAGATCTACAGAGGGGAACGGGCAGTCAGGCCGCCCGCTCTTTCTGCGTGGCTTGGGCGTCACCCCTGCAGGATCCGGCTGACCATCTCATGTGTGTCCCGGCTGAGACCCTCTGTGGCGAGGATGCGCTCCAGCTCAACCCGGATCAGGGCCTGTCGCGCACTGTCGTAGCGTTTCCAGGTCTGGAAGGCCGCACACATCCGCGCGGTGGTCTGGGGGTTCAGGCTGTCCAGCGCGATCAGGTTCTTTGCCAGCAGCTGATAGCCCGCGCCACTGACATGGTGGAAGCCCGCGTGATTGCCCGCCAGCGCGCCCATCACGGCGCGGAAGCGGTTGGGGTTCTTCATGTCAAAGAGCGCGTGACCGGTGAGGTCTGAGGCAACCCCGGCTGCCGCATCGGGGGCGGCACAGGCCACCTGCAGGGCGAACCATTTGTCCATCACCAGACGATCGCTCTGCCATTGGTCGAAGAACGCCTGACTTTGGCTCTCGCCATTTTCCGCCTTCATCAGTGATGCCAGCGCCGCATATTGCTGGGTCATATTGTCAGCGGCCTGATACTGGCGTGCCGCCTGTTCGCCGCCATCCAGCCGGGTAAGCAGGGACAGGATACGACCGTTCAGCGCCCGCAGACCGGCACCATGGGCATCGGGCTGATAGGGGCCATCAACGGTGGTCGCGGCATAAAGCCGGGGCAGGCTGGTCTCCAGCTGTTGCGCCAGCGTCTGAGCGAAGGTCTCTGCCGCATCGTAGATCTTCTGCGGATCGGGGGTGACACCTCGGTTGTGCAGAGATTGGGCAATCTCGGATTGGCTGGGCGGCGACAACACCAGCGCGCGGAAGGCCGGATCAAGCGTGTCATCGCGCACCAGTTTCTCCAGCGCATCCAGATAGGCCCCGTCGGGCGCGGCGCCCTCGGTCACCATGCTGACGCGGGTTTCGGTGGCCAGAGCGTTGCCCGCCTCCCAGCGGTTGAAGGGATCAGTGTCATGGGCCAGCAGGAAGGCGCGTTCTGCGTTGGTGGTCTCGCGCTCCAGGATCACCGGGGCCGAGAACTCGCGCAGGATGGAGGGCACGGGTTTCGCGGCGATGCCATCAAAGGTGAAGCTCTGCTTGGCTTCGGTCAGCTCCAGCACCTCCGTGGCGCGCACTTCACCGCCGTTGGGGGAAAGCAGCCCCACCGCGATTGGAATAACGCGAGGGGCCTTGTCGTGCTGGCCGGGGGTGGGCGGCGTCGATTGCTCAAAGGTGAGGGTATAGCGACCGTCGGCATAGTCCTCAGAGACCTGCACCCGCGGGGTGCCTGCCTGACTGTACCAGAGTTTGAACTGGCTGAGGTCACGCCCGGTGGCATCCTCAAACACCTTCAACCAGTCTTCGATCGTACAGGCCTGACCGTCGTGCCGGTCAAAGTAGAGATCCAGCGCCGCTGCGTAATTCTCATCGCCCACAAGGCGCTTCACCATCCCAATGACCTCAGCGCCTTTTTCATAGACGGTGGCGGTATAGAAGTTGTTGATCTCTTGGAATTGTTCCGGGCGCGGCGGGTGAGCGAGGGGGCCGTTGTCCTCCGGGAACTGGCGCGCGCGGAGCGCAATCACATCCTCAATCCGCTTCACCGGCTCTGACCGCATATCAGCGGTGAACTGGGCATCGCGGAAGACGGTCAGGCCTTCCTTCAGACACAGCTGGAACCAGTCGCGGCAGGTGATGCGATTGCCGGTCCAGTTGTGGAAATACTCATGGGCGATGATCGCCTCAATCCGTTCGAAATTGGCATCCGTGGAGGTCTCGGGCGAGGCGAGAACGCAGGAGGAGTTGAAGATGTTCAGCCCCTTATTCTCCATCGCGCCCATGTTGAAATCATCTACTGCCACGATGTTGAAGATATCCAGATCGTACTCGCGGCCGTAGACATCCTCGTCCCATTTCATCGACTTCTTCAGCGCTTCCATGCCAAAGGCGCATTTGCCCTCGTCTCCCGGGCGGACCCAGATGTTGAGTTCGACATCCTTGCCGGACCGGGTGGTGAAGCTGTCGGGATGGTTCACCAAATCACCGGCCACCAGCGCAAAGAGATAGGCCGGTTTCGGCCATGGATCGTGCCACTCCGCCCAACCGTCGCCTGACCCAGTGGGATTGCCATTGGATAGAAGGACCTTTTCATTCCCTTCGATACGGACCGAGAAGGTCGACATCACGTCAGGGCGGTCAGGGTAATAGGTGATCTTGCGAAACCCCTCGGCCTCACATTGGGTGCAATACATGCCGCTGGACATATAAAGCCCTTCCAGCGCGGTGTTGGCAGCGGGGTCGATCTCCACCTCCGCTTCCCAGGTGAAGGGGGTGTCGGGTGTGTCGCAGATGAGACCACCCGCGATCAGCTCCGGCGTCACGGGTGCGCCGTCGATCTTGGCGGAGATGAGTTTCAGGGCCTCACCGTGCAGGAAAAACCGCGGATCGGCGGCGTTTTCCTTGGGGGCAAAGCGGATCTTGCTCAGCACGCGGGTCGAATTCGGCGCCAGCTTGAACGTCAGCTCTACCGCCTCCACCTCAAATCCGAAAGGTTTGTAATCTTTCAGATAAAATGTCTCCGGTGCGGTGGTGGGCGCGGCATCTTTCATGGTTTTTTCCTGTTCCGTGGAACCCGAGCGGGTCGGTCAGCGTATCTATTACAAGCCTGTGTACCAGCGGCTGCGGCCCCGCGCCAGCAACCGCGCAAACTTGTAGACAAAGGAGCGGCCCATGTCAGCACCTGACACCAATGTTGAACGCGAAGAGAAGCTGCACAAGCCGGCCCTGCTGGGGGTTCGGGGCGTTGTGGTCGCCGTGCTGCTGATGTTTGCCGTTTTCCTGCTTTGGGTTTTCAACAAAGGCGGCGAGCAAGACGTCGTTGAAGCACCGCAGACGGCTGCCGAGGTGCAGGCGACCATCGCGGACGACTGACCCACACCCCCGACCACCTAGAGTTCCTCCCCGACCTACCCGGCAGATTTCTGCCGGGTCTTTTTTTGGTTTTTTCTATAGCGCTGGGTTTGTTCCGGGAAATCCTAAAGGGAGAACAACACCTATCGTGTTTATTTGAAGCAGCTTCGCCTGAATTGGTAAACTAATATTACCACCATCGTTGCTGATAGGAAACTTTTGGTGTATCCGGGTCTGCAAACGCGCATTTACAGGAGGATCACCCCATGAGCGGGATGCAGGAACGTCATGATATGCAGGTGGCTGACACGCTGGTGTCCTTCATCGAAGACAAGGCTTTGCCCGGCACTGGTGTGACAGCGGATGCGTTCTGGGCCGGTCTGTCCGGGCTGGTCAACGGGATGGGCGATGAGAACCGCGCCCTTCTGGCAAAACGTGCGGATCTACAGGGACAGATTGACGCCTGGCACATCGAACGCAAAGGGCAGGCCCATGACGCCGCCGCCTATGAGGCGTTTCTGCGCGATATCGGCTATCTGCTGCCTGAGGGCGACGATTTTGAGATCGAGACGCAGAATGTCGACGATGAGATCGCGAATGTTCCGGGACCGCAGCTGGTGGTGCCAATCACCAATGCGCGCTTTGCTCTGAATGCGGCCAATGCCCGTTGGGGCAGCCTCTATGATGCGCTCTATGGCACTGATGCCATGGGTGATCTCCCTGAGGGCAAAGGTTATGATGCCGGACGCGGTGCGCGGGTGATCGCCTGGGGTCGCGGGTTCCTTGATCAGACCTTCCCGCTGGCTGAGGGATCGTGGAACGACTGCACCGGTCTGTCTGTGGAAGGCGGCGCGCTGATACCAACGCTCAAGGATGCCGCGCAGTTTGCAGGTTATGCAGGCGATGCGGCCACGCCGGGCAAGATTCTGTTGAAGAACAATGGCCTGCACGCGGTGATCGTGGTGGATGCTAACGGGAACATCGGCACGGGCGATCAGGCCGGGATCAATGATATTGTCCTGGAATCGGCGCTCTCCACCATTATGGACTGCGAAGATTCCGTGGCCTGCGTCGATGGTGAGGACAAGGTCACGGCCTATACGAACTGGCTTGGGCTGATGAAACGCGACCTCGCCGAAGAGGTGACGAAGGGTGGTGAAACCTTCACCCGTGTGCTGAACGACGACCAGACGTTCACCGCACCGGATGGCTCGGAACTGGTGCTGAAGGGGCGCTCTCTCCTGCTGGTGCGCAACGTCGGCCATCTGATGACCAACCCCGCCGTCCGCGACAGCGCTGGGCGCGAGGCAGGCGAGGGCTTCATTGATGCGATGACCACCGTCCTGTGTGCGATGCATGATCTTCAGGCGGAGGGCGGTAACTCGCTGCATGGGTCCGTCTACGTGGTGAAGCCAAAGATGCACGGGCCGGAGGAGGTTGCCTTTACCGACCGAATTTTCGCCCATGTCGAAGACGCGCTGGGCTTGCCGCGTCACACCGTCAAGATCGGCATCATGGATGAGGAGCGTCGCACTTCGGTAAACCTCAAATCCTGTATCCGGGCCGCGAAACATCGGGTTGCCTTCATCAACACCGGCTTCCTTGACCGGACGGGTGACGAGATCCACACGTCGATGGAAGCGGGGCCAATGATGCGCAAGGGCGAGATGAAAGCGACGCCCTGGATTGCCTCCTATGAGGATCGCAATGTTGATATCGGTCTGGCCTGCGGCCTGAAAGGGCGGGCCCAGATCGGCAAGGGCATGTGGGCGATGCCGGATCGCATGGGCGAGATGCTGGAGGCCAAGATCGGCCATCCGAAATCCGGCGCGACCTGCGCCTGGGTGCCGTCGCCAACCGCCGCGACGCTGCATGCCACGCATTACCACCGCGTGAACGTCCATCAGGTGCAGGATCAGCTGAAAGCGGGCGGCGCGCGGGGCACGTTGGATGATCTGCTGACCATCCCGGTGATGCAGGGCGAAAACCTGTCGGAGGCCGAAATCGCGCAGGAGATCGAAAACAACGCGCAAGGTATTCTGGGCTATGTGGTGCGCTGGGTCGATCAGGGCGTGGGATGCTCCAAGGTGCCCGACATCCACAATGTGGGCCTGATGGAAGATCGTGCAACCTGCCGGATTTCCAGCCAGGCGCTCGCCAATTGGCTCCATCACGGCATTGTGGACGAGGCGCAGGTCATGGCCGCGATGCAGAAAATGGCCGCAGTCGTGGACGGACAGAACGCGGGCGACGCCAGCTACACGCCTATGGCACCGGGATTTGATAGAATTGCCTTTCAGGCGGCCTGCGATCTGGTGTTTCGCGGGCGAATTCAGCCCTCCGGCTATACCGAGCCGGTGCTGCATGCGCGCCGTCTTGAACTCAAGGCGCAGGGCTAAGAGAACAGATGGGGTCGGGCGCTGTGCCCGGCCTCTTTTTTTGCGAACATACCAGAGCATATCAAGGACACCGAAATGACCCTTACATTGGATCAGGCCCGCAGCATCATTGACCACACCCGGGCGAAGGGCCGCGAGATGGCGCTCAAACCGCTATCGGTCGTCGTTCTGGACGCCGGCGGTCATGTGCTGGCGTTTGAACGTGAAGATGGTGCCGCTCCGGGGCGTTTTGCCATCGCGCATGGCAAGGCATACGGCGCGGTGATGCTGGGCATGGCGGGCACAGCCCAGATGGCGCGGGCTGAGCAACAGGCCTATTTCATGGCGGCCGTGAACGGTGTCTATGGTGGGCAGGTTGTGCCGGTTCCGGGCGGCGTTCTGCTGCGCAGTGAGGCGGGGGTCGTGATCGGTGCGGTTGGGGTTACCGGGGATACCTCCGACAATGACGCGGAGGCCGCGATGGCGGGCATCCGGGCCACCGGCCTGAACGGCGAGGCGTGATTGGTTTGCCCGACATCATGCGAGGTCGGGCAGGAAGACAGGCCACAGACGACATGACCGATGTGAAAGCTGCGGCCCATATGCAGCTTTTTACGGGCTGACGGCGGGTCCCGCCCTTAAGGGGAATTGCCACTCGCCGCAGCGTGGCTGTAGGATTGTCCTGATCCGGTCGTGCCGCCCGTAAGGGCGCGGGACCGGTGCCCAAACCGCTGAGGACAGAATGACACGCCCCAAAGTCGGCATTATTGGCAACTCCTATCTGATCAACGATGAATACCCGGCCCATGCCGGGGGAACCATGAACTCCGAGGCGGTGGCTGAGGTGGCGGGCTGCATGCCGCTGCTGATCCCCTCCGATCCCCGGTTCCTCTCGGTTGAGGAGCTGCTGGAGAGTTTCGACGGTTTCCTGCTGACCGGCGGGCGGCCGAACGTGCATCCAAATGAATATGGTGAGGCGGAAACCGATGCGCATGGCGCCTTTGACCGGGCGCGCGATGCCATCGCGTTGCCGCTGGTGCGGGCCTGTGTGGAGCGGGGGCAGCCTTTCCTCGGAATTTGCCGGGGGTTTCAGGAGGTGAATGTGGCCATGGGTGGCACGCTGTACCCGGAAATCCGTGACCTGCCGGGGCGCATGAACCACCGGATGCCGCCCGATGGTACGCTGGAGGAGAAATTCGCCATGCGCCATATCGTGGAGCTGAGCGAGGGCGGTGTGTTCCACCGATTGTTCGGTGCGCCTGAGGTGATGACCAATTCGCTGCATGGGCAGGGGATCAAGGCACCGGGCAACCGGATTGTGGTTGACGGAACTGCGCCTGACGGCACGCCTGAGGCGATCTATGTGAAAGACGCGCCCGGCTTTACCCTTGCGGTGCAATGGCACCCGGAATGGGACGCCGCCAATGATCCGGTGTCGCGGCCCTTGTTCACGGCCTTCGGGGATGCGGTGCGGGATTGGGCGGATGGGACCGGAGCGCGGGGCCATCGGCAAAGCGCCTGATGTGAGGCATCTGACGGGGCTGCTTCTGCTTGCGTTTGTATCAACAGGCACCGCGATGACGGTGCCTGTTGTCGTGTCAGGGAAGCCTTCTCAGACCAGAAGGTCAAACTCATGCATCAGCGGCAATTGCCGTGCGCGCTTGCCCGTGAGGTCAAAGAGAGCATTGGCCAGCGCAGGCGCGGCAGGCGGGGTGCCCGGTTCACCGGCTCCGCCCATTCGGGGCTGATTTTCCAGCAGGGTCACCTCAACCCGGGGCATCGTGTGCATGCGCAGCGCGTCATAGTCGGGGAAGTTCTCCTGCTCGACAGCGCCGCCATCAATGGTGATCTCTCCAAAGCAGGCGGCTGACAAGCCGTAGACCATGCCGCCAAACATCTGCGCGCGGGTGTTCTTCGGGTCGATGACACGCCCCAGATCGGCAGCGATCCAGGCGTTGGTCATTCGGATCTGGCCCTCTTCATCGGCCACTTCGATCACCTGAGCGACCGGTGTGCCAAAGCTGTAGGCCATGGCGACCCCGCGGCCGATGCCGTCGGGTGTCTGGCCGGTCCAGCCGGACATGTCGCGCACGGTCTCCAGCACCTTGGCGGCGGGGTCCCATTCGGCGCGGGCCAATTCCAGCCGGAAGTCCAGCGGATCGCGGCCCGCCGCATGGGCCATTTCGTCAATAATACTGTCGGAGAAGAACCCGTTGAACGACGCCCCGACCGAGCGCCAGAAACCAACCGGGAGCATGGGCTTGGCCAGATAGCCTTCAACCCGGAAGTTTGGGATGGCCAGCGGCTGGTTGAAGGCAGCGTCGACATGCCCCTTGTCCGGGCCGCTCATCGGCAGGCCCAGCATCCGGCCTGCGCCCTCAACCGTGGCGGATTGTGCGGCGATCTTGCCATGGACCATCACGGCCTTGCCATCTTTCACCGCCGCGCGGTAGCGGGCAACGGCACCGGGGCGGTAGACGTCGTGCGTCATGTCCTCCTCGCGGCTCCATGTCAGCTGCACCGGGGTATCGGGCATTTGCAGGGCGATCTGCACTGCACGGTCCGTGTAGTCGGTTTCGATACGCCGCCCGAAGCCGCCCCCCAGATAGGTGGTATTCACCTCCACCGCGTCGGTGTCGAGCCCTGCCAAGGCTGCGGCGTTTTTCTGCACAATGGTTGGACCCTGATTGGGAGCCCAGATCTGCAAGCTGTCTCCGGAATAGAGCGCGGTGGCATTCATCGGCTCCATCGTGGCGTGGGCGAGGTAAGGCAACCGGTATTCAGCCTCGATCACGGTCGCGCCCTCTGGCAGAGCGTCCACATCGCCGTCATCACGCATGGTGGAATTTGGTGCGGCGTCAAAGCTGCGGCTGATTTCGTCAAAAATCGCCTCAGTCGTCTCGGGGTAGGGGGCTTTTTCCCAGGTGACATCAATCGCGTCCACGGCCTGCTGGGCAAGCCATGTATTGTTGGCCACGACTGCAACCGCATCGCCAAGGTCAAGGATCCTTTCGACACCGGCCATCCCCTCGGCAGCGCTGGCGTCAAAGGCGGTTTTGCCGACGCCGAAATGCGGGCTTTGCCGGATGGCAGCGAATTTCATGCCGGGCAGGCGGACGTCGACGCCAAACTCTGCAGTACCGGTGGATTTGGCGACCATGTCGATGCGCGGCACGTCTTTGCCAATCAGACGCCATTCAGACGCCGGGCGCAGATCTGCTTCGATCGGCGCAAGGGAGGCAGCGGCATTTGCAAGCGCGCTATAGGGCAGGCGGGCGCCGTCGGGAGCAATAACATGACCGTCCTCGGTCGTGAGCTGATCACGGCTGAGACCCAGTTGATCGGCGGCGGCCTGTTTCAGGGTTTCGCGGGCGCTGGCGCCGGCATGGCGCATCCGTTCAAACCCGTCCCGCATGGAGGAGGAGCCGCCGGTGACCTGCAGATCAAGAAACTTTGACATGTGGCCGACGATTTCGCCCAGCGAGTGCTGGAAATCGGAGGCATCATAACCGCGACCGGGCAGCGCCTCGGACATCATGGCGCTGTTGTAATAGGCCTTGGCCGCGGGGCCATGCAGTACGGTGACCTTGGCGGGATCGACGTCCAGCTCCTCGGCAATCAGGCTGGCCCATGCGGATTTCACACCCTGTCCCATTTCGGCCCGAGGCGCGATCAGCGTGACGCCAGACTGATCGACAAAGACAAAGGGGTTGAGTACCGCGCGCCCGTCTACCTGTGCCAGCGGATTGGGGGCGGGCTGGTGGTATTTATAGGTGCCGAAGGCAACACCGCCGACGATGGCGGCAGAGCCGATGAGAAAGCTGCGGCGGGCGATTTTCTTGAGGCTGGCCATGAATCAGACCTCTCTCATCATGCTGGCAGCGTCGTGAATGGCGGCGCGGATACGCGGGTAGGTGCCGCAGCGGCAGAGGTTGCCCTGCATCGCCTCGTCGATTTCTGCGTCACTGGGGGAGGGGTTCTCTGCCAGGAGGCTCGCTGCCTGCATGATTTGGCCGGACTGGCAGTAGCCACATTGGGCCACCTGATTGGCGACCCATGCCTTTTGCACAACGGCCATTGTGTCGGGTGTTCCGACCCCTTCGATTGTGGTGACATCACCCCAGACGTCGGAGAGTGCCACCTGACAGGAGCGCACCGCCTCGCCATCAATATGCACCGTGCAGGCGCCGCAGGCCGCGACGCCGCAGCCGAATTTTGTGCCGGTAAGACCAATCTCATCCCGCAGCACCCACAGCAGGGGCACGTCGTCCGGCAGATCGACCTGATGAGAGGTTCCATTGATGCGAAGGGTGGTGGACATGGCGGGCTCTTTCTCGATTGGCTGACGTGTTGACACAATTAGCCTATTTTGTCAGGTTGTCAATTGACATAATTGAGGTGAAGTGTCAGAAGCGATTTCATGATCAAAGCTCCCAGCGATCCGAAACAACGCGCCATTCTTGAAGCGGCCTGGGGGGGATTTGCGACCTACGGGTATCGCAAGACCTCGATGGACGACATTGCAAGGCGGGCGGGCATGTCGCGCCCGGCGGTCTATCTGCATTTCCGGAACAAGGAAGCGATCCTGAAAGCGTTGATTGATGCGCATTATGCGGAGACTGCTGACCGGCTCCGCGCGGCGCTGACGTCCAAAGGCACAGCAGCGGCGCAACTGCTTGCGGCCTTTGAGGCGCAGGGCGGTGAGGCGATGGAAGCAATGTTGAACACGCCCCATGGAATGGAAGTGCTGGAAGCCAGCTTGAGCAGTGCCGGGAATCATATCGACGCAGGCGAGGCGCTTTTGCGGGATGTTTACGCGGCATGGCTGGCTGAGATGGCTGCGACGGGCACCATTCGTTTGACAGGCACGGCCGAAGAGGTCGCACGGACATTTTGTAGCGCGATGAAGGGCGTGAAACACACCTCTGCGGATTACGCCAGCTATCGCGCAGGTGTGCGTCAGCTGGCGCAGCTGTTTGCGGTGGGGCTGTCCCCGCGCTGAGGCAGACCAAGCAGGCCTGCCTCAGGGAGTGGCGCGTCAGAGCACGGTGCGCAGGTGCCAGAGTTCGGGGAACAGTTCCACCTCCAGCATCCGTTTCAGGTAGCTGACACCACCAGTGCCGCCGGTGCCGCGCTTGAAACCGATGACGCGCTCGACCGTGGTCACGTGATTGAAGCGCCAGCGGCGGAAGTAATCCTCAAAATCCACCAGCTTTTCTGCCAGCTCATAGAGATCCCAATGCGCCTCAGTGTTGCGGTAGACCTCGCACCAGGCAGCCTCGACCACGGGGTGGGGCGTGTAGGCCTCTGACAGATCGCGGTTCAGCACCTCATCCGGCAGGTCGAAGCGCTGGCCAAGCGTCCGTAGCGCCACATCATAGAGCGAGGGCTGGCTCAGCTCTTCCTCCAACAGGGCCAGAATGTCGGGCCGGTGGGCGTGGGGGCGCAACATCGCCTTGTTGCGATTGCCGAGCATGAATTCGATCTGGCGGTACTGGTGCGACTGAAAGCCCGAGCTTTGCCCCAGCTCATCACGAAAGGCGGTGTAATCGGAGGGTGTCATGGTACGCAGCACATCCCAGGCCGAATTCAGCTGTTCAAAGATGCGGGCGACACGGGCAAGCATCTTGAAGGCCTCATGCGGCTTGTCATCCAGCAAGCGCGCGCGGGCGGCGGTCAGCTCGTGGATGGCGAGGCGCATCCACAGTTCCGAGGTCTGATGCTGGATGATGAACAGCATCTCGTCATGGGTGTTGGTCCAGGTCTTCTGCGCGGTCAGCAGCGTGTCGAGCGACAGGTAGTCGCCGTAGGACATGCGTCCGTCAAACGACATCTGCGCGCCTTCTTTTGCGGGGTCATAGGGGGTGGACATGGAAAGGCTCCTTGGTGTTCCGGAAGTGTATCAGATTGCGGAAACAGGAGCCTTTCTCGAATTGAGCGTGCCACATTGGGCCAGCCGCCGCCACAGGGCGACCCAGCCAGCCGGACGGCACAGTGGCACGCGGTATGCGGGCAGAGCCATCATCAGGTGACGGCGTTGCGGGTCTTGTATTCGGCACTGTCCCACAGCGCGTTGGTCATCACATCCTCGATGATATCGACGGCGGCCCGCACATCGCCCTCGTCAATGTAGAGCGGAGTAAAGCCAAAGCGCATGATATCAGGCGCGCGGAAGTCACCGACCACGCCACGGGCAATGAGCGCCTGCATGGCGGCGTAACCCTCATGGAAGCGGAATGAGACCTGACTGCCACGGCCAGCGCCATCGCGAGGGGAGGCAAGGGTGAGATCGGGACAGCGGGCTTCGACCTCAGCGATGAACAGATCGCAAAGTTCAATCGACTTGGCACGCACATCGGCCATATCGGCCAGATCCCAAATGTCCATCGACGCCTCAAGCGCTGCGAGTTGCAGCACAGGTGGCGTGCCGACCCGCATACGTTCGATGCCGTTGCCGGGTTTGTAGTTCAGGTCAAAATCAAACGGTGCGGCGTGCCCCAGCCAGCCGGACAGGGCCGGGCGGGCGGCATCTGCGTGGCGGGGGGCGACGTAGATGAAAGCGGGACCACCGGGGCCGCTGTTGAGGTATTTATAGGTGCAGCCGACCGCGAAATCTGCCTTGCAGCCAGCCAGATCCACCGGCAGCGCGCCTGCGGAATGGGCCAGATCCCAGACCGTTACAACCCCTGCGGCATGGGCCTGTTCTGTCAGCGCCCTCATGTCGTGTTTGCGCCCTGTGCGATAGTCCACTTCAGTCAGCATCAGCACCGCAATGTCATCGGTGATATGGGCGCTGACCTCTTCCGGCGCGACAACGCGCAGGGCGTAGTCCGGGCCTAGCGATTTCACCAACCCCTCAACCATATAGAGGTCGGAAGGGAAGTTGCCGCTGTCGGACAGCACCACCTTGCGGGTTGGGTTCAGCTCCAACGCCGAAGCGACGGCCTGATAGACCTTGATCGACAGGGTGTCTCCCATCACCACGTGGCCCGGTTCTGCGCCGATCAAACGCGCAATCCGGTCGCCGATGGCGGTGGGTTTCTGCATCCAACCGGCCTTGTTCCAGCCGGTGATCAGCATCTCGCCCCATTCGTCCTCAATCGTGCTGCGCACCCGTTCTGCGGTGGCGCGGGGCATTGGCCCGAGAGAGTTGCCATCGAGGTAGATCATCCCTTCCGGCAGGGAGAACATGGCCTTGGTCGCGGCAAAATCGGTCATCTGAACCTCGTGAGCATGGGTGATCTGGCGGTCAGCATATTTTATGCTTAAAGTTTCTGGAGTGCTATCGCATCGTGCCGCCCCTGTCCAGAGATTAGGATCCAGGATCCCCGCTCTGGGCGCCACCCGGCTGCGGCTCGGGGATGCCCAGCTCGGTGCGTTTGCGCTTGGACAGGCCAGCGGTGACGAGACGATAGGACAGGCTGATCTGCTCTTTCAGTTCCGTGTCGCTCAGGCCGGGGTCCTTGAAATGCTGCAGCCATTTCATCCCGCGCGACGCCAGATAGGGCGCCGGGCGGACGCCCGGACGCTCTTGCAGGACCTCAAAAGCGATATCGCCGGTCTTGAAGGTAAAGGCGTCTTTGCCATCAGCCCAGCCGCAGATGGCAAAAACCTTGCCCCCTGCCTTCCACACGTCGGCATTGCCCCATTGGACCACATGGGACGTGGCGGCAAAGCTGGCGCAGAACGCGTTGAACTCTTCTCGTGTCATCAGGTTTGCCCGCCGGCAATCTCAATTGTCTGCCCGTTGATCGACTGTGAGCTGGGACCGCAAAGCCACAGCAGCGCTGCGGCCACCTCATCGGGTAGAATCAGGCGTTTGTGACGATTGGCGGAAACCATGATCTTCAGTGCGTCTTCCTCACTGACGCCCGCGCGCTGAGAGATTGAGGTCACGTTCCGGTCGATGATCGGGGTATCGACGTAGCCGGGGCAGAGGGCGTTGAAGGTATAAGGCGTGCCCAGATAATCCTCGCTCAGCGAGCGTGTCAGGCCGATAAGCCCATGTTTGCTGGCCGAATAGCAGGGCGCGCCTTGCAGGCCACGCAGGCCCGCGATGGAAGAGACGGTGACGACGCGGCCCCAGTCGGTCTGGCGCATGGATTTCATGGATTCGCGGATCGTCAAAAAGGCGCCGTCCAGATTGGTGGCCATCATATTGCGCCAGAACTCCATCGACATCTTGTGCAGGGCCTTGCCCTCGGCGATGCCAGCATTGGGCACGCAGATCTGGATCGGCCCGCGGGCGGCAGTGGCGGTGTCGATCTTGGCGATGACATCGGCTTCGTCACGCACATCCATTGCCAACGGGTGCAGCCCGTCGGTTGCGACCTCCTCCAGAACCTCTTGCCTGCGTCCGGTGATGGTGACCTCTGCACCTTCTGCGGCCAGCGCCTGTGCCATCGCCAGGCCAATGCCGGTACCGCCGCCGGTGATCAACGCGTGTTTTCCTTTGAGTGTCATGGCCTTGCTCCGCTGTTGGGTGTTGGTGTTCTTTGCCGGGATATCTCCCGGCTGTGGGAAGAGCCTAACCGCCGCGCGAAGGCAGGCAAGATCTCCGTTCCGTCACTTTGTCGGGCATTTCAGGGGCAGGGGAATTGTCCCGTTTCGGATCACCTCCGAGAGGTTGTTTACATAAATATTCCAATGTGTGAATGTCAGGCCAAAGGTGGCGACAGGCCCCCGTTGCAGATGGAGGATAACATGAAAACTCTGGCCCTTGGCCTTTTGGCCGCGCTGATATCGCCCGCAGCTGCGCTGGCGAGCGAAGATATCGCCGATCAATACCCCCAGTCCGAGCTGTATTCCAAACCTGTGGAGGTGATCCCGCAGGTATTTTCCGCTATCGGGGCCACCGCACCACCAACCTATGAGAACGCGGGACACAACAACAATCTCAGCTTTGTCGTGACGGATCAGGGTGTTGTCGTCATCAATGCGGGCGCGTCGGACGCGCTGGCGGCTGCGCTGCATGCGGAGATCAAAGCGCTGACCGATCAGCCGGTGGTGCTGGTGATCAATGAAAATGGTCAGGGCCATGCAATGCTGGGCAATGGCTATTGGCGCGATCAGGGCGTGGATGTTCTGGCCCATGTAGAGGCCACGGCAGAGGTCAAAGAGAACGGCCATTTCATCCTGCAAGGCATGCAGAGCTACAATAAGGACCGCGCGGGCGCGACACGGATTGAGCCTGCCAACCTCAGCTTTGAGGATCGCTATGATCTGTCGCTGGGGGGCGTCGATTTTCAGATCCTGCATCTGGGCCCGGCGCATGATCCTGGCGATACTCAGGTCTGGATTCCGCAGTGGGGAATGTTGATCGCCGGGGATATCGCGTTTCACGAGCGGATGCTGCCGATTTTTGAACATACCTGCACCAGCTGCTGGATTGAGACCTGGCAGGAAAAGTTGGAACCGCTGGATCCAACCTATGTGATCCCCGGTCACGGCCATCCGACCAATTTCGATCAGGTGCGGCGCTACACGCTGGACTACCTCGTGGATCTGCGCAGCAAGATTGGTGCCCATCTCGAAGAGGGCGGCGATCTGGCGTCGGCTTATTACGTGGATCAGGCCCGCTGGCAGCAGCTCGATACCTTCGAGGAATTGGCGACCAAGAATGCCGGTCGCGTCTATGAGGAAATGGAGTGGGAATAGCCGCAGGGGGGCTGTCGCTTTGGCCATTGACGCACTTGTGACCGGTGATTGGCGCCGTCTGCGCTGATCACCCGTTTGGGCATGCCAAAGTATACGTGGCTATCCACAACAATTTGTGCAGGATCATGCCGCAAATGGAACGGATTCGCCGTTTCACGACCATTCAGGGCAATTTGTCCTTATCCTTCGGAAGAGCGCTCCGAAGGGTGGACCTTCTGGCCTCATGAGGGAAAACTGCCGCTGATGCGCATCAAATCTGACAAGGATCACCCGGAGTGTCGCCTGCAATGAAATGGATCGACGTGCCTCCGGTGTGGCTGTTGGGCTTTGCGGTGCTGGCCTGGTGCCAGGCCCGGTTTCTGCCGTTGGGGCTTGGATTCTCGGGGGGCGCAATCGGCGCATTTGTGGGGTTTCTCAGCGGTGTGCTGATCGGCGGGGGGATCGTTTTGATACTGCTGGCCGTGACGGAATTGCGGCGCCAGAAGACTACGCTTCACCCGCATGGGCAGCCCAGCCAGCTGGTGCAATCCGGCATTTTCAAACGCAGTCGCAATCCGATTTATCTCGGTGATTGCCTGTTGCTGCTGGGGCTGATCCTGCGGTTTGATGCGGTGCTGTCGCTGGCGCTGCTGCCGATTTTCGTTTGGGTGCTGGAGCGGCGGTTCATTCTGCCGGACGAAAACCGGTTGCGCAGGCAGTTCCGCGCGGACTGGGCACGGTATGAACAGAAGACACGGCGATGGCTGTGATGGATTTGCGGCACCGCGGCAATCCGTTGCGGCGACGCAGCGAAACTGTTGCGCAAAAATGTTGCGCAATGTAGTCAAAATATTTGCGATACGTGCTCAGTAAGTCTGGCGCGGGGACAATGAGGGGGACCGACAAGGTGAAAATAGGCACGCCAAAAGAAGTATTCGACGGCGAGGCGCGGGTTGCGATGACCCCGGACTCTGCGGTTCAACTGCAAAAGCTGGGCTATACCTGTGCGATCGAGACCGGTGCAGGCGCGGCGGCTGGGTTTGCAGATGCCACATATGAGGCTGTTGGCGTTGAGATCGTCAAAACACCGGCCGCGCTATGGAAAGCGGCGGATATCGTGGCCAAGGTGCGCCAGCCGACTGAGACGGAACTGAAGCGGATGACAGCGGGCAAGACGCTGATTTCCTTCTTCAATCCGGGCGGCAATGAGGCCGGTATGGAGCTTGCACGCTCCAAGGGCGCCAATGTGATCGCGATGGAAATGGTGCCGCGGATTTCCCGCGCGCAGAAGATGGACGCCCTGTCCTCCATGGCCAATATTGCGGGCTATCGCGCGGTGATCGAGGCGGGCAATAATTTCGGCCGCTTCTTCACCGGTCAGATCACGGCGGCAGGCAAGGTGCCGCCCGCCAAGGTTCTGGTGGTGGGCGCCGGTGTTGCCGGTCTGGCCGCCATCGGGGCATCCACCAGCCTTGGCGCGATCACCTATGCCTTTGACGTGCGCCCTGAAGTGGCCGAGCAGGTCGAAAGCATGGGCGCAGAGTTCGTTTACCTTGATTTTGAGGAAAGCCAGCAGGATGGCGCGGCAACCGGTGGCTACGCAGCTGTCTCCAGCCCCGAGTTCCGCGAGGCCCAACTGGCCAAGTTCCGCGAATTGGCCCCTGATGTTGATATCGTCATCACCACCGCGCTGATCCCCAACCGCGAGGCCCCCAAGCTGTGGCTTGAGGATATGGTCGCGGCGATGAAGCCTGGATCCGTCATCATTGACCTTGCAGCTGAAAAGGGCGGCAATGTCGAGGGCACGGTGATGGACGAGAAGGTCGTGACCGAAAACGGCGTGACCATCATCGGCTATACCGATTTCCCCAGCCGCATGGCGGCGCAGGCTTCGACGCTTTATGCCACCAACATTCGTCACATGATGACTGACCTGACGCCCGAGAAGGACGGTCAGATCAATCACAACATGGAAGATGATGTGATCCGTGGCGCGACAGTGACCTTCGAGAAGGAAATCACCTTCCCGCCGCCACCGCCCAAGGTGCAGGCCATCGCGGCCCAACCGAAGAAAGAGGTGAAGGAGCTGACGCCTGAAGAGAAGCGGGCGCAGGAAGTCGAGGCTTTCAAGCAGCAGACCAAAAATCAGGTCACTCTGTTGGCTGTTGGCGGGGCCTTGGTGCTGCTGGTGGGGTTGTTTGCGCCCGCCAGCTTCATGCAGCATTTCATCGTGTTTGCGTTGGCCTGTTTTGTGGGCTTCCAGGTGATCTGGGGTGTTGCACACTCGCTGCATACGCCGCTGATGGCTGTCACCAATGCGATTTCCTCGATCATCATTCTTGGGGCGCTGATGCAGATCGGATCGGGATCATTCCTGGTGATCTTCCTCGCGGCAGTGTCGGTATTCATGGCCGGGATCAATATCTTCGGCGGTTTCCTCGTCACCCGGCGCATGCTTGCCATGTTCCAGAAATCTTAAGGAGGCCGGGATTATGGACTTTGGCTTTACAACTGCCGCCTATGTGGTTGCGGCTGTTCTCTTCATCCTGTCGCTGGGCGGCCTGAGCGGGCAGGAAAGCGCAAAGCGCGCGGTCTGGTACGGCATTGCGGGTATGGCGCTGGCGGTGCTGGCAACCCTGATCGGGCCGGGTGCTGGTCTGTGGCTGTTGTCGATCGCCTTGATCGCTGCAGGTGGCATCATTGGCACCTATGTTGCCAAACGCGTGCAGATGACCGAAATGCCACAACTGGTGGCGGCGATGCATTCTCTGGTGGGTCTTGCAGCGGTTTTTGTGGGCTTTATCGCCCATATTGAGCTGGGTCGTGTTCTGGCGATGGATGACACCGCCAAGAAGGCGCTTGAAGGTTTTGGCGCGCTGCTGGCCAAGAAAGACGGTGTTGAGATCGCGATCCTGCGGGTTGAGCTGTTTCTTGGTGTCTTCATCGGGGCTGTGACCTTTACCGGTTCGGTGATTGCCTATGGCAAGCTGGCGGGCAAAGTGTCCTCGGCGGCCACCAAGCTGCCCGGTGGGCATATGCTGAACGCCGGTGCGGCCGGGCTCTCGCTGATCTGCCTGATCTGGTATTTCAACACTGGCGGCCTCTTCCCGCTGTTCCTGATGACTCTGGCGGCACTGTTCATCGGCTACCACCTGATCATGGGCATCGGCGGCGCCGACATGCCGGTGGTTGTCTCGATGCTGAACAGCTACTCGGGCTGGGCCGCGGCGGCGATTGGCTTTTCGCTCGGCAATGATCTGTTGATCGTGGTCGGCGCGCTGGTTGGTTCCTCCGGTGCGATCCTCAGCTACATCATGTGTAAGGCGATGAACCGCAGCTTCATCTCGGTGATCCTCGGCGGCTTTGGCGGCACCGCGGGCCCGGCGATGGAGATCGACGGTGAGCAGATCGCCATCGACGCCGACGGCGTGGCAACCGCGCTGGAGGAGGCTGACTCTGTGGTGATCATCCCCGGCTACGGTATGGCAGTGGCGCAGGCCCAGCAGAATGTGGCGGAACTGACCCGTCGTCTGCGGGCCAAGGGCAAAACCGTCCGCTTTGCGATCCACCCGGTTGCAGGACGTCTGCCCGGTCACATGAACGTGCTCTTGGCGGAAGCCAAGGTGCCTTATGACATCGTTCTGGAGATGGACGAGATCAACGACGATTTCCCAGAAACGGATGTGGCGATTGTCATTGGCTCGAACGACATCGTGAACCCAGCGGCACAGGAAGACCCCAATTCGCCGATCGCCGGCATGCCGGTGCTGGAGTGCTGGAAGGCAAAGCAGGTCTTCGTCTCCAAACGCGGTCAGGGCACGGGCTACTCCGGCATCGAGAACCCGCTGTTCTTCAAGGAAAACACCCGCATGTTCTATGGCGATGCAAAGGCCAGCCTCGACAAGCTGCTGACCATGATCAGCTGATTGTTCGGCTCATCGCTGCACACACCGAAAGAGCGCTCCTGACGGGGCGCTCTTTTTATTGGCCAATGCGGACTGGGGCCTGTGCTATCATAGGGCAGCCGAGGAGGATGATATGGAAAAGGCCCAAGGCATAGGCGGCGTGTTCTTCCGCGCCAAAGACCCCGAAGCGCTCAGCCGATGGTACAATGACCATCTGGGAATTGACCCCGTTGGGGGGACACCCTGGATGCAGGGAGGCGGCTATACTGTCTTTGCCCCGTTTGCTGAGGACACCGACTATTTTGGAGACACAAGCAAACAGTGGATGATCAATTTCCGGGTAACGGATCTGGCCGCGATGATCGCGCAGTTGCAGGCCGCGGATATTTCAGTGGAGACACGGCCGGAGTGGGACGGTGAGATCGGCTATTTCGCGCGGTTGCACGACCCTGAGGGCAATCCAATAGAATTGTGGCAACCGATTGGGCGGGCTGCAGATACCGCTTGAGCTGGAGTGTACTCCAGCCGCTAGGGTGTCCCGACTCACCCATGGTGGGTGGGCAGCAAGAGAGACGTGCATGAAGATTTCAGACGTGGCGATGGCCACTGGCCTGAGCGTGGATACCCTGCGCTTTTACGAGAAGATCGGGCTGATAGAGCCGCCCGCGCGGGATGCCGCCGGGCGGCGGGTCTATGACCGCGATATCCTCGGCTGGATCCGTTTTCTGGGGCAGTTGAACGCCACAGGGATGAAGCAGGCGGACCGCGTCCGCTATGCCAGATTACGGGCAAAGGGGCGGGAAACACTGGCCGAACGGCGAGAAATGCTGGAAGCCCACCGCGAGGTGATCCGCCGCCAGCTGGAGCAGCTTCATGACACGCTTGCCCTGATGGATCGCAAGGTGGCGATCTACCATGACCTGGAAAAGGACAGCGCAGATGTCTGACGCATTGACCAATGGCCGCAAGCTGCTGGCAGAGATGAACCCGAATCTGGAGACGATCCTGGCAGAGCGCTACGACGCACATTTGCCGGGAATGGCGGAGAGCTTGGTGGAATGGGCCTATGGACGCCACTACGCGCGTGATGGCCTGGACCTGCGCACACGGCAGCTCTGTACGATTGCCGCGCTGACGGCGCTTGGCGGTCAGACAACGCCGCAGTTGAAGGTAAATATCGCGCACACCCGTTCGGCGGGCGCAAGTGAGGCAGAGATTCTGGAGGTGATTTGGCAGATGGCGGTTTATGGCGGAATGCCTGCGGCCATCAATGGTTTGAATGCGGCGATTGAGGTGTTTGAGGCGGCATAATGCCCTCGTCTGGCGTCAGGCTTGCCTCGATTGTATACGGTTGTATCCAGTTAAGGCATTGAAATAACGTAATTCTTTACAGGTCAATTCGCCTCCGCTAACCTGTGGTCTGCCGCTCAGGGAGACCACAGATGCCGCCAATTCAAGACCACCCGCTGCGTTACCAGCTGGCAAATGAGCTGCACGCCCGCCCGTTCCCGACGATGAGCAATCCGTCGACGGTGATCTATCTTGCGATCAAGCAGCCGCAGGAGGCGGTGCATCGCGATCGCAGCCGGGATCTTGCCCATCTCATTGAGCTACTGGACCGGCACGGGGTGCCGCATCCGAAACCGGGCGCGACACATCATTCCGCACAGCTGGGGCGCCATACCCTGAAATGGGAACAGCATACCGAGTTCGTGTCTTACACGCTGTATTTCGACGGCATCAGCGAGCGGCCTTACGATCCTGCGGATTTCGATGTGTTCCCTTCTGATTGGCTGTCCGAGGCGCCGGGGCAGCGCATCACCTCGCTGATGCTGCGGGTCCTGCCGCGCGGCGAGGTTGCGGATGTACGCCGGGCGCTGACCGATTGGTTTGTGCCTGAGAGTCTGGCCGTTGCGCGGGTGCTGGATGACAGCTGTGTGGTGGCTGGGGATTTCCGGATCGACCCGGCAGGCCACATGCGGTTCGCCGTTTTTCCGAACACGGAGACGGGCGCCCAGCGGATTGGCCGGGTGGTGCAGCGTCTTTGCGAGATTGAAACCTATCGCGCCATGTCGATGCTGGGGTTTTCGCGGGCGCGTGGCCTCAGCCCCACAATCGGGGCGCTGGATACCCATCTGAGTGAGATGATGGTGGAGATGACCGGCGACCGCATGCCTGCCGAACAGACGCTGTCGCAGCTGTTGATCGTCTCGGCAGAGTTGGAAGCGATGGCGGCGCAGGCGGCGTTCCGCTTTGGGGCGACAGGGGCCTATGATGCGCTGGTCAACCAGCGCATTGCCCTGCTGCGGGAGGCGCGATTTGAAGGGTATCAAACCTTTGCCGAGTTCATGCTGCGCCGGTTTGAACCGGCCATGCGGACCGTAAAATCAACCGAAGGACGGCTGGCCACATTGGCGGATCGCGCGCGGCGGGCAGGGGAGCTGTTGCGGACCCGCGTTGATGTAGAACGCTCCGCACAGAACCAGGCGCTACTGGAAAGCATGGACCGCCGCGCGGATATGGCGCTGCGGCTGCAACATACGGTGGAGGGGCTGTCTGTGGTGGCGATCAGCTACTATGCGGTGTCACTGGCGTCCTATGCGCTCTATCCCCTTGCCGCGGTTCTGGGCCTCAGCAAGGGGATGATGACGGCAGCCCTTACTCTGCCGGTTGTACTGATGGTGTGGCTCGCTGTGCGCCAGATCCGGAAGCGGCTGCATTGAGCCAGGCATTTGCGGCCAGGCCACCTGCCGCAATCGACGCCAGTGCCAGCACCGCAGCCAGGCTGAGTGTCGGAATACCCGCAAGGCCTGCGCCGACGGTGCACCCGCCTGCAAGAACACCGCCAACGCCCATCAGCACAGCGCCGCTGAGGTAGCGGACGGTCTGGCGCGGGCTCTCAAAGCTCTGCCAGTGAAAACTGCCACTCAGCAGCGCGGTGACCAGTGCGCCGATTAGCACGCCACCGACCAGACCCGTGCCAAAGCCAGCCGGTACGGCGCTGGACGCCAGCGTGTAGAACAGGGTCTCCGCTGATGGCGCGGTGAAGGAGAGGCTTTCCATGGCAATCGGGTCAAATTCGTCGAACAGCACATAGCCAGTGCCCACCCATGCGAGGGGCACGAGCGCGCCAATCAGTGCCCCGCCAAGAAGGGGCAGAGCGCGGTTTCCAGATTTCAGGGCGACTGCGACAGCGACAAGGGCGATCAGCGCAGCCACGACCAGTGGTCCTCCGGCCAAGGCCGCAAGAGAGGAGTAGTCGCCTATGGGGACCGTCAGGCCGCCAATCCAAGTGCGGAGCGGAGCCAGTACGCCCTTAAGTGTCGCATGGGCGACGATGGCGAAAATCACGATCACCACCAGCGCGCGCAAATTGCCGCTGCCGGTCAGCACCATCAGCCGGGAGACACAGCCGCGTGTCAGCACCATGCCGGCACCGAACATCAACCCGCCAAGGACCACCGCTGCCACGGGCAGATCGGCCACCATCAGGCGGTGTTCACCAAAGCTGATCCAGCCAAGCGCCACAGCGACTTGGGTGCCCAGAACCGCAACCGCGAGCGCCATGGCCCAGACGCCAGCGGCTAGACGGCGATCCGCGCCGACTACAGCACGGCGAAAACAAAACCGGGTCAGCTGCGCCAGCCCACCAAAGAGGATCCCGACACCCAAGGCAAACAGGACCGAAACCGAACGGGCGGTGGTGTCTTCAAAGCCAAGTGTTTCGAACATATGCGGTCTCCGTGACTGCGATAGGAGTGCGACGGGATCCATCGCTTTTGGAATATTTTCCCGAAATGACCGTTTTTTCGGCAGGCAGCAAGCCTTGAGGCCAGATGACATGGCGTATCGTGCAGGAAATTATTCCGTCCGAGGTGATCTATCTGGGTCAGACGTCCCGCCGCGCTTGCAGTGGGTAAAAACAAATCGGCCACTCTGAGGGAGTGGCCGATTGATATGTTTTTATTTGAATGTGTAGGGGTGTTATGCCCAGTACTGCGTCTTCGGTATCAGCGCCCCCGGATCCGAGGGTCCAGCGCGTCGCGCAGGCCGTCGCCGAGGTAGTTGACGCTCAGCACGGTGAGAGAGATCGCCATGCCGGGCCAGAACACCCGCTCAGGATACTGCTGGAGATAATCCGTCGCATCATAGAGCAGCCGTCCCCAAGTCGGGAAATCCGGCGGAAAGCCGAGGCCGAGGAAGGACAAGGCCGACTCGGTGATAATCGCGGTCGCAATGCCCAGTGTGGCCGACACCATGATCGGTGACAGCACGTTGGGCAGGATGTGGCGCGAAATCAGCTTGCTGTTGGTGGTCCCGATGGAGCGCGCCGCCAACACGAATTCCCGTTCCTTGATCGCCAGAACATCGCCCCGCACAATCCGTGCGGTGGGCATCCAGCTGGTGATGCCGATGGAAGCCACGATCAGGATGAAGATGCCCTGTTCCGGCCCGAAGGTCGCGTTCAGCGGCTCGCGGAACAGCAGCATCATCACCAGGAGGAGCGGCAGCAAAGGCAGCGCCAGAAACAGATCTGTCAGTCGCATCAGCGGCCCGTCGAGGCGCTTGAAGAACCCCGCCAATACGCCCACCAGCGAGCCGAGGAACAGCGCCAGCAGCATTGCGGTCAGACCAACGGAAACGGAAGTCGCCCCCCCTGCCATCATCCGGGCCAGCATGTCGCGGCCCAGCTGATCGGTCCCGAAGGGGTGCGCCCAGCTGGGGCCCTGATTGCGGGCGCGGATATCAATGCGGGTGGCATCGATATCCCAGAAAAACGGACCAAGATAGACCGTCAGAACGATCAGAAGAAACAGCGCACCGCCAAGCATGGCGCCTTTGTGCGATTTGAACTGATCCCACACATCCAGCCACTGGCTGCGGGGCGGTTGGTCCAGCTCTTCCATCGCACCTGCGGCGGGCAGGGCAGTGGAGGCGGGGGCAATCCCTTCGTCGGGAACCAGACGGTCCTTATCAGTCATAGCGGATCCTCGGGTCTAGAATGCCATAGAGCACATCTGCGATCAGGTTGAACAACACGATGAGCACAGCAAAGATAAAGGTCAGCGTTTGCACCATCGGCAGATCGTTGGCCTCAATCGCGCCGATTAGCAGCTGGCCGATGCCGTTTACCTTGAACACTTGTTCGGTGATGATCGCACCGCCGAAGATGGCCGGAATACCAAGCGCAATCACGGTAACCACGGGGATCATCGAGTTGCGCAGCACATGGACCATCACAACCACATATTCGCTCAGGCCTTTGGCGCGGGCGGTGCGGACATAATCCTGATTGAGGTTGTCCAGCATCGAAGCGCGCATGAAGCGGCTGAGCTGTGCGGTAATTTGCAACGCCAGAACCATGACCGGCATGACCATCTGTTGCAGCTGTTTAACGAAGGAGTCCCAACTGTTCACCACATGCGTGGTGTCATAGATCGAGGGGAACCAGCCAAGCTGCACCGAGAAAATCACGATCACCAACACGCCTGAGAAGAACGGCGGCACCGAGAAGCCGACCATCGACACAAAGGTGCCGACCTGATCGAACCAGCTATACTGGCGGTAGGCCGAATAAATGCCAATAGGCAGGGCGATGGCGATCGCCACCAGATAGGCCGTGCCCACAACCCAGAGGGTCTGCGGCATGCGCTGTACGACGATATCCATCACCGGCGAGCGGGTCTGCCAAGAGATTACGCGCAGGTCACCGGCTGAAAAGCTAGTGCCTAAATAATGGTCGATCAGAACCTGAGGTTCGATCCAGAAGAACTGTACGATCCATTTCCAGAATCGGATATGCGCGGGTTGGCCAAGGCCAAGCGCCTCACGCATCTTTTCTTTGACTTCGGGGGGGACGGTCAGAGGAACCTGAGCCATCGGATCACCGGGCGCGAGTTCAAGCAGCAAAAAGATAACAAGGCTGATGAACAGAAGCGTCGGAACCGACAGAACAAGGCGTCTGATTGTAAAGGTCAGCATCCAGTAGGCGCCTTTGCAATTGGAAGAATGGGGTGGAACTGGGCGGTCTTTTGCCTGAGATCCATTTCTGGCCGATGCAATGACGTCATTCGGACGTAAATGGCAAGAGGCCCCGGCGCATTACCGGGGCCACTGCAGGCGTTTGACGCTTACTCGGTGCGGTGCCAGTCAGCTGCGTTCCACAGCTCGGTGTCCCAGACGTTCAGATCCACGCCACCCAGGGTGTTGGAGCGCGCGGACAGACGACCACGGTGAACCAGCGGAATCATGCCACCTTTTTCGACGATGATATCGTTCAGGCGCTTGGCGATTTCCGCGCGCGCTTCCAGACCAGCCGTTTGGGACAGTTCGGCGTGCAGCTTGTCGAATTCCTCATCGCAGAAGCGGGAGATGTTCTCACCCTGCCACTGGCTGTCAGGACGCGGTGCCTTGTCGCACAGACCGTTGCCCAGATAGGACTGCGGGTCGGTGCCGTTAAAGGTGTTTGCGTACATTTCGACGTCAGCATAGAACTTCTGGAAGGTGTCGGGGGAACCCGGATCACCACCGAAGAAGACCGAAGAGTTGATGTTGCGCAGCTCGGTCTCAATGCCGATTTCGCTCCACCACTGTTTGATCAGCGCCTGGAAATCCTGACGTACAGCGTTGGTCGATGTCTGGTACAGGATTTTCATTGGCTTGCCGTCGGGAGTTTCCCGCACGCCATCACCGTTGGTGTCCTTGTAGCCGGCTTCGTCCAGCATCGCGTTAGCGGCGGCGAGATCCTGAGTGGAGCAGTCGAACGTATCCGACGCAAAGGCTGCAGGGGCAGGAACCCAGTTACAGCCGACTTTGCCTGCCTTGCCATAGCCGATTTCCACCAGCAGCGGACGGTCGATGGCCAGTGACATGGCTTTGTAGACCGCCGGATCGCTGAGGAACGGATGCGGGCGGATCACCGAACGCTCATCCGGGCCAAGCGCCGGATCGGGGTTGGTGTTGTTCAGCATGATACGCTCAACCAGAGGACCAAAGCCCGCGACTGGCACGCCTTTGCCGCCAGTTTCCATCTGCGCGATGACTTCGGGGGCCAGCTGGAGATTCCAAGCATAGTCGAACTCGCCGGTTTCCATAACGGCACGACCTGCTGCGGTTGCGTCGCCGCCACCTTTGAACAGAACCTTGGCAAAGGCAGGCTTCGCCGGGTCACGGTAGTTGGGGTTGGCCGACATGGTGATCACGTCGTTAGGCTTGAACTCATCGACGACAAACGGGCCGGTGCCGATGGGCGCAAAGTTGGCGGTGGTGCATTCGGGTGCCTTGGCACCGACGCAATCAGCAAACTGCGCAGCCTGGATGATCGGGCTTTCGCCGCCAACAAAGGGGCCATAGGGGAAGGGGGTCGGTTTGTCGAAAGTGACCTTGACGGTCAGATCGTCGACCGCTTCGACGCTGGTGACGCCTTCGAATTTGGTGACCTGTGCGCAGCCGCCTTCGGGGTGCATACAGTAGTCAGCGGTGAATTTCACATCCTTGGAGGTGAAGGGCGTGCCATCAGACCAAAGAAGGCCCGGCTTGATCTTCCAGGTGATCGAGGTGAGATCTTCGCTCACGCCGCCATTGTCGACAGTCGGGATCTCTTCAACCAGATAGGGAACCATTTCGCCCTGTGGGTCGTAGCGTGCCAGCGGTTCGATCACCAGCGACGCAGATTCCACATCCTTGGTGCCGCCCGACAGGAACGGGTTCAGGATGGAGGGGGCTTGCCAATAAATAATGTTAACCTGGCCGTCCGATCCCCGTTCGGCAAAGGCTGCGGGGGCAAGCGCGGCGGACGCAATTGCACCCAGCAAAAGGGTCTTAATTTTCATAATTCACTCCTTGTCGGACACGTATGTGCCTTCTTTTGACCGGGTCTGTTGCACCCCGGAGATTTGCCACATCGCTGTGGTTTGTGCGGTTGAGCACGCGGTCTCTGCCGGGTTGTGGCTGCGGTCACGTTACCGCGATCTTGGCTTGCAACCGGAGGCAGGCGTGGCTGCACTGCGGGTATCGAATACAGACTCCTGCCAAAATGCAAGACTTGCAGCCGAGAAAAAATTGCGCAGGCTCTGGCCCTGGGTTTGACGGGGTCAGCGCAGGTGCGTACACCTTCCTGTCAACGCCATCGAAAAAGAAGAATACGAAGGGGACGTCACGGTGCTGGATCAACCAATCGCGCAAATCAAAGGGCTCCGGGTGGAGTTTCAGACCAAAGACGGCCCGGTGGTGGGCGTAAAGGATGTCTCCTTCGACGTTAATCCCGGCGAAACCGTTTGCATTGTTGGCGAATCCGGGTCTGGGAAATCGGTCTCCTCGCTGTCGCTGATGCGTTTGGTTGAGTTTGGTGGCGGCGATATCACTTCAGGGCAGCTGCTGTTTGACCGCCGCGAAGGAGGTGAGGTGGATCTCGGCAAAACCGATCAGGCGCTGATGAAACAGATTCGCGGCAATGAGATCGGAATGATCTTTCAGGAGCCGATGACCGCGCTGAACCCGGTGTTCACAGTTGGGCGTCAGCTGACAGAAGGGCTGCGGATCCACAAAAACCTCAGCAAGAAAGACGCCGAAGCACGCGCGCTGGAGCTGCTGCGTGAGGTTCGCATCCCAGAGCCGGAACGCCGCCTGAAACAGTATCCGCATGAATTGTCGGGCGGGATGCGTCAGCGGGTGGTAATCGCGATGGCGATGGCCTGCGAGCCGCGTCTGCTGATCGCGGATGAGCCGACGACGGCGTTGGATGTGACCATTCAGGCTGAAATCCTTGCGCTGATGGACCGGTTGAAGCGGGAAACCGGTACAGCCGTGATGTTCATCACCCACGATATGGCGGTGGTCGCGCAGATGGCAGACCGTGTGGTCGTCATGTTCCGTGGCAACAAGGTCGAGGAAGGCACCGTCACGGAGATCTTCGAGAACCCGCAGCATGACTACACCAAAGCCCTGTTGGCGGCGGTTCCTAAGCTGGGCGAGATGCGCGGCAAAGACTACCCGGAGCCGATGAAGCTGATGGGTGTGGAGCAGCAGGAAATCGCACCCATCAAGGGCAGCGACGAAGTGCTGCTGGAGGTTCGCAACCTAGTGACCCGTTTCCCGGTGAAGGGAGGCATCCTGCGCCGTACCGTGGCCAACGTGCATGCGGTCGAAGATGTGTCTTTCAAGGTGTTCAAGGGGCAGACCCTGTCGCTGGTTGGTGAATCTGGTTGCGGCAAATCCTCTGCCGGTCGGTCGCTCCTGCGCTTGGTGGAGCCGCAATCCGGTGCGGTGGAATTCGAAGGCCGCGATATCCTTGGCCTGAACCAGAGTGAGTTGCACAAGGCGCGGCTTGATATGCAGATGATCTTTCAGGATCCTTTTGCCTCTCTCAATCCGCAGATGCAGCTGCTGGACCAGGTGGCGGAACCGATGCGCAACTACGGTCTGGCTTCTGGTTCAGAACTGCAGGACCGGGTCGCCACCCTGTTTGATCGGGTGCATTTGCCGCGCAGCTTCATGCGCCGCTATCCGCATGAAATGTCCGGTGGTCAGCGTCAGCGGATTGCTATTGCCCGCGCCCTTGCACTCAATCCGAAACTGATTGTCGCGGATGAGGCCGTTTCGGCGTTGGACGTGTCGGTGCAGGCGCAAGTCTTGAACTTGATGATGGAACTTCAGTCCGAACTGGGGCTGTCGTTCCTGTTTATCAGCCATGATATGGCCGTTGTCGAACGCGTCAGTCATCAGGTTGGCGTGATGTATCTGGGCCGCATTGTCGAACTCGGACCGCGGGCGCGCGTGTTTGAGAACCCACAACACGCCTATACGCAAGCGCTGATGAAGGCGGTGCCGATCGCTGATCCGAACCAGCGCAAATCGGAGAAGGATCTGAATTTCAAACCGATCCCGTCTCCGATCCATGATCTGAACTACCAGCCCGAACCCTCGCAGTACATGGAGGTGGAACCGGGGCATTTTGTTCTGACCACTGATAGCGGTTATTAAGAACATGGCAGAGCAGCTCACCCCGCTGGAGATCATGAGCAAGCTGATCTCTTTTCCCACCGTCAGCAGCGAAACCAACCTGCCGCTGGTGGATTGGGTTGAGGGCTATCTGGCCAGTCACGGCATCACCGCGCACCGCTGGGTGGGTCCCGATCAGCCGCATAAGGCGGCGGTTTTTGCCCATGTCGGCCCCGAGGTCGAGGGCGCTGTGGTGCTGTCAGGGCATACGGATGTTGTGCCGATTGAGGGGCAGCCCTGGGACAGCGATCCCTTCACCGTGGTTGAGCGGGACGGCAAGTATTTTGGTCGCGGCACCTGCGACATGAAAGGTTTTGACGCCTTGGCGATCTGGGCTTTAGTGGCGGCGCACCACCGAGGTGTCGCACGGCCTTTGCAGCTGGCGCTCAGCTTTGATGAGGAGGTGGGCTGCACCGGCGCGCCGCCGATGATTGCCGCAATGCAGGACGTTCTACCCAAGGGATCCTGTGTCATCGTTGGGGAACCTTCGGTGATGCGCCCGGTGACCGGGCACAAGGGTGGTATTGGCTACAGCACCCATCTGGTGGGCTTTGAGGTGCACAGCTCTCTCATGCACACGGGTGTCAGCGCCATCATGCAGGGGGCCCGGCTGATTGATTGGGCCAATGCGCGCAATGCGGAAAATATGGCCAAGACACCGGATGACGTTGCATCCCTGTTCACGCCGCCCTTCACCACCTGCCACGTCGGTATGATCAATGGCGGCACGGCCCATAACATCACGGCAAAAGTTTGCCGTTTCGTGATGGATTTCCGGGTTGTTCCTGGCGAATCTGCGGCCGAGTGGGAAGCGGCCTATCTGGCGAAGCTGCGCGAGATCGAGGCAGAGATGCAGGCGGTCCATCCCGACACCCGCATTGATGTCAGCAAGAAGTTCAATGTGCCGGGCCTGGTTCCCGAGGTCGAAGGCGAAGCCGAAACTCTGGTGCGTGCGCTCACCGGCGACAACGGCACCCATGTGGTGAGCTATGGGACCGAGGCGGGGCAGTTTCAGGAAGCGGGTTATTCCGCTGTGATCTGCGGGCCTGGTGATATCGCGCAGGCGCATCAGCCAAATGAGTATATCGAGGTATCGCAGTTCAACGCGGGCCATCGGTTCATGCAGCAGCTTGTTGACCGGCTCGCAGCCTGACGACTGGCCTGCGCCGATTTCGAGGGCTCTGCTCGGGCTGATCATGGCCGACGGCGATCTGCTTGCACCTCATTACTTGATAAGGCAAGTTTTCTGAAAGAGAGTGGCCGCAGACCTCACCGTTGATGCGGCTATCCGCCTGCTCGCGCCATTGGAAACAGTGTTTTCGTTGCTTGGCAGCCAGCGATGCAGCTGGGACAGCGGACCAATATTAGGGAGATGCCCATGCCGATCAAGAATCGCCTGTCTGAAATGCACGCTGAGATCACCGGTTGGCGGCGTCACCTGCATCAGATGCCGGAACTGCTCTATGAGGTGCATAAGACCGCCGCTTTTGTCGAGGAGAAGCTGCGCAGCTTTGGCATCACAGACATCACCACCGGTGTTGGCCAAACCGGGGTCGTCGCCGTCATCCAGGGCAAGACCAACACCTCGGGCCGCGCTATCGGCCTGCGTGCCGATATGGATGCGCTGCCAATCACCGAGGCGACCGGGCTCGATTACGCCTCCCAGACGCCGGGGCTGATGCATGCCTGCGGCCATGATGGCCATACCTCGATCCTGCTCGGCACTGCGAAATATCTGGCTGAGACCCGCAATTTTGACGGCAAGGCAGTGCTGATCTTTCAGCCGGCAGAAGAAGGCGGTGCCGGAGGCAAGGCGATGTGCGATGACGGCATGATGGCGCGTTGGGGTATTCAGGAGGTCTATGGCCTTCATAATGCGCCGGGCATTCCGGTTGGGGAATTTGCCATTCGCTCCGGTCCTCTACTGGCGTCTTCCGATGAATTCGAGATCACCGTGACCGGGCTAGGGGGGCACGCGGCTACTCCGCATGAGGCGATTGATACCACGCTTGTGGCCGCACAGATTGTTGTGTCTTTGCAGTCGATCGTGGCGCGTAATATCGACCCGCTGAAGCGTGTGGTGCTGACCGTTGGCACCTTTGAAACCGACAGCACCGCCTCCAATGTGATCGCCCATTCGGCTCGGCTGCAGGGCACCGTGCGGACGCTCGACACGGAATGCCGAAGCCAGGCCGAAACCCGCGTGCGCCGCATTGCGGAGGATATCGCCTCGGCCTACGGCGCGCAGGCTGAGGTCAATTGGATGCCGGGCTATCCGGTGACCGTGAATACCGAAGCTGAGACCGGCTATGCGGTGGAGGCGGCGCGCGCCGTGTCGCCCAAGGTGAGCGACAACACGGATCCGATCATGCCATCGGAAGACTTCTCCTACATGCTGGAAGAGCGCCCGGGCGCCTATATCTTCCTTGGCAATGGGGACACCGCCATGTGCCACCATCCGGCCTATGATTTCGACGATGAGGCGATCCCGCTGGGCTGCAGCTGGTTCGCCGAGCTGGTCGAACGACGTATGCCCGCAGCCTGAGGATGACCCGATGCCCGTGAAGAACCGCTTTGCTGAAATGCACGCCGAAATCACCGCCTGGCGTCGGGACATCCATCAGCACCCGGAAATCCTCTACGAGACACATCGCACCAGCGCACTGGTGGCCGAGAAGCTGCGTGCCTTCGGCTGCGACGAGGTGGTGACGGGGATCGGTCGGACCGGTGTTGTCGGACTAATCCGGGGCCGCAGCGATACGCAGAACCGGGCGATTGGTCTGCGTGCCGATATGGATGCGCTTCCTATGGCAGAAGACACCGGCCTGCCGCACGCCTCGCAGATTGAGGGCGCAATGCACGCCTGCGGCCATGACGGCCATACTGCGATGTTGCTGGGAGCGGCCAAATACCTCGCAGAGACGCGCAACTTCGATGGCACTGCGGTGGTGATTTTTCAGCCCGCCGAAGAGGGCGGCAATGGCGCTGAGGCCATGTGCAAGGATGGTCTGATGGACCGTTTCGGTATTGATGAGGTCTATGCCATCCACAATTCGCCGGGGCTTGAACTGGGCAAATTCGCCCTGCGCCCGGGGCCGATCCTGGCCTCTGTCGATGAGTTCATTATTCGTCTGCAAGGACGCGGTGGCCATGCGGCCAAACCGCAGGAAACCGCCGATACCACGGTGATGATGTGCTCTCTGATCACAGCCCTGCAGACCATCGTGTCGCGCAATGTCGATCCCGTGATGCAGGGGGTTTTATCGATCACCTCGGCAGAGACATCGTCAAAGGCGTATAACGTCATCCCGGACCGGGCGGAGGTGAAAGGCACCATTCGCACTCATTCACCAGAAGTCCGGGCACAGATCCCAGAGCGGCTGCGTGCTGTCACTGCCGGAATTGCGCAGAGTTTTGGCGGCTCTGCGGAGGTGGAGTTTGTGAACGGTGTCCCCGTGACCATCAATGATGCGGAGGCGACCACATGCGCCCATGCGGCAGCGCTGGCGGTGGCGGGCGATTGTGAGGAGGTGGCACTGGCCATGGGCGGAGAGGACTTCTCCTTCATGCTGGAGGAGCGCCCCGGTGCCATGATCCGTGTTGGCAATGGACCCTCGGCTGGCCTGCATCACCCGGCTTATGATTTCAACGACGATGCCATCCCAGCCGGATGCAGCTGGTTCGTCACCCTGATCGAACAGCGGCTACCACTGCCCTGATGGGAAAGGGTCGTCTGCATCAACCGTCATTCAACTGAAAACAGCGCGGACCAAGATCGTCAGCGCATTGATAGAGAAAAAGGACCTTACCATGCCTGTGAAGAACCGTTTCGCCGAACTGCAAAGCGAAGTCACCGCTTGGCGACGTGATATCCATGAAAATCCTGAAATCCTGTTCGAGACCCATCGCACCAGCGCGCTGGTTGCAGAGAAGCTGAAAGAGTTCGGCTGCGACGAAATTGTCACCGGCATCGGCCGCACGGGTGTTGTTGGCGTGATCAAGGGCAAGTCTGACAGTTCCGGCAAGGTGATCGGTCTGCGAGCCGATATGGACGCACTGCCGATCCATGAACAGACTGGCCTGGACTATGCCTCCAAGACCGATGGCGCGATGCACGCCTGTGGCCATGACGGCCACACTGCAATGCTGTTGGGGGCGGCCAAATACCTGTCTGAGACCCGCAATTTCGACGGCACCGTGGTGGTGATTTTCCAGCCCGCCGAAGAAGGCGGCGGCGGTGGCAAGGAAATGTGCGACGACGGCATGATGGATCGCTGGAACATCCAGGAAGTCTACGGCATGCACAACTGGCCGGGCCGTCCGGTTGGCTCCTTCGCGATCCGCCCGGGCGCATTCTTTGCGGCGACCGATCAGTTCGACATCACCTTTGAAGGGCGCGGAGGTCATGCGGCGAAGCCTCAGGAAACTATCGACACGACCGTGATGTCGGCGCAGGCCGTGCTGGCGCTGCAAACCATCGCGTCGCGTAATGCAGATCCCGTGCATCAGATCGTGGTTTCGGTGACCTCGTTTGAGACCTCCTCCAAGGCCTTCAACGTGATCCCGCAGAGCGTTCAGATCAAGGGGACAGTGCGGACCATGTCTGGCGAGATGCGCGATCTGGCGGAGAAGCGGATCAATGAGATTTGCGACGGCATCGCTGCGACCTTTGGCGGTACGGCGGCAGTGACCTACCACCGGGGGTATCCGGTGATGGTGAACCATGACGAACAGACCGAGTTTGCCGCGAAAGTGGCGCGGGATATCTCTGGTGGCTGCGATGATGCGCCCCTTGTGATGGGTGGCGAAGATTTTGCCTTCATGCTGGAAGAGCGCCCCGGTGCCTATATTCTGGTTGGCAACGGCGACACCGCTGCCGTGCACCACCCCGAATATAACTTCAACGATGAGGCCATTCCTGCCGGGTGCAGCTGGTGGGCAGAGATTGTCGAACAGCGGATGCCCGCCGCCTGATCACTGAGGCAAAAGACCGGCTAAGAGGATCGCCTGTCCCGTTGTGGGCAGGCGATTCTTTTTGGCGTTATCTAGGGGGCTTGAGAGGCTGCTCGCGCTTAGCCTGCGGACCAGAGCTTTTGATATACGGCGTCGATGCCATCTGCCTCCGCACGGGCGCTGAAGGCGTGGACCGCCAAATCGCGACCAGCTTGTCCGCGGCGTGACAGTTCTTCGGGTGCTGACAGCAACTGACCTGCGGCCTCTGCCGCGGCGTCGGCGGCCTCCAACGGCACCACGGTGCCGACGGTCCCTTGCGCCGAAAAGGCACGATAATATCCGGTGTCTGAACCGACAAAGGGCACAGCACTGGCCAACCCCTCCAGCGGAGCCATACCGTAGCCTTCGTAGCGGGGCAGCTGCATCACCAGCGACAGCGCCCGCATCACGCGCGGCAGATCGCTTGCCGGGATTTCGCCGGGAAACAGAATGCGTTCGCCAAGGCCCGCCGCGGCGATCTTTGCCTGCAAGCCCTTCAAAAAGCCCTGATGCTCTCGTGTGGCACGCCCGATTACCAGAGCGACAGCGCCGGGGTGTTTCGGCAAGAGCCGCAGCATAGCGTCAACAAACAGATCGGTGCCTTTCTCGGGCCGAATACGTCCGATTGTGGCAATCCCTTGCTGGCCACCATAGCCAAGCGCGGCCCATGCCGAGCCGCGGTTCTCCGCCGGTGTGAAGAGATCGGTGTCGACCCCATGCGGCACCACGGAACGCACATGAGGGACATAGGTTGCGGCAGCTTCGGTGGTGGCGATCACCGCATCCATGCGCGAGATCAGCCAGCGCGGAAACGCTGAATGCCGCCGTTGCGCCGCTGAGGTGAAAACGATCCGCACCGGCAGGCGCAGGACGTCGCGCGCCCAGATCGCGGCACGCATTTCGGTGTTGCGCCGGACGTGCCAGATCGCGAAGGGTTTGGCGGGGTCATGATGGCGTGAGGCCGCGCGGGCAGCGGCGATGCTAATCGGATCCAGGCAGCCGGGCAGGGCGCGTCCCACCAACGCCATCTGGTACCGTCCGGCCTGTTGACGCACCACATTCGCAGCGGTCGCCGAGACACCGGTGAAATTGCGATTGAAGTTGGTGACAAGCAGGTCGGCCATCTGGCGGCTCCGATCAGTTGCGCGTGTTGGGCGAAGGGAGCGCCAGATGGGTGATCAACAGGTCCACCACACCGTCAAGGGCTGCCGCCTGCGCCTCAACCACGCCGCGCGCAGCAGTGCGAGCCGTGTTAAGGGCGGTGTCATCCGTCAACCAATGCTGGACTGCGCCGGCCAACGTTGGGGCGTCGCTGACCTCAACCGCTCCACCGGCGTCGATCAGCGGTGGATAGGTCTCGGCAAAGTTGGAATAGCCCGGGCCGGTGATGACGGCGGCGCCGGCCTGTGCCACTTCAAACGGATTATGCCCGCCGATGGGGGCAAGGGAGCCACCCAGAAAAACGATGGGCGATAGCACATACCATGTGCCGACCTCGCCCAGCGTATCCGCCAGATAGACCTGCGTGTCAGGGGTGAGGGCATCGCCTGCGCTGCGACGGGCAACGCTGAGGCCCGCCTTCTTGATCAGCGCGATCACTTCTGTTGCGCGCTCCGGGTGACGGGGCGCCAGCAACAGGCAGAGGTCGGGGGTCTCGGCCAGCAGTGCTTTATGCGCGGCGATCACGGTCTCCTCCTCTCCACGGTGGGTGGAGCTTGCGACCCAGAGCGGGCGCGCTCCCAGCTCGGCCTGACCGGAGGCAAGGGCGGTCTTATCGACGGGCAGCGGTGCGGACCCGGCCTTCAGGTTGCCGCTGGGATGGACGCGATCAGCCGGGGCGCCAAGGTCGATCAGGCTCTGGCCCATCTGCGGGTTCTGGCTGAGCAACACATCGAAATGCTGCATCACAAAGGCAGCGGTGGCCGGTTTGGATTTCCACCGCGCAATGGAGCGGGCCGACAGTCGGGCATTGACCAATGCCAACCGCACGCCGGAGCGTTTGGCCGCGTCCAGCGTTACCGGCCACAGCTCACTTTCGACAAAGAGCGCTGCATCCGGCTGCCAATGCCGCAGAAAGCGGCGCACGGGGGCTGTAGCATCCAGCGGCGCAAACTGGTGGCGGCAATTGGCGGGCATACGCTTGGCCATCATCTCGGCAGAAGTTGCGGTGCCCGAAGTCAGTAGGAATTCCGCGCCGGGCAGGCGGGGGGCCAGTTTGTCGATCAGGCTCAGCGCGGCCAGGCTTTCACCGACCGAAGCACCGTGAAACCACAGCAACGGCGCAGGGTGGCCATCGGGTGTTTGGGGTGTTGGGCGCGGCTCTGTTGGATAGCCCATCCGTTCGCGCTGGCGGGCAGCAGACACGCCGTGATCGGCGAGCTTGCCTGCGACTTTGCGATAGGCAAACGGCGCCAGCGCCGCAGTGACCGCGCGGTAGAGGTGAAACAACAGCGGCGCTGCGCTGGTCTTGCGGCTGGACATATCAGCCGCCGGTATGGCTCATGTGGCGGGGCATTTGCCCGTCGAGCTTCTGCCGCGAATAATCGAAGTCATGGCCTTTGGGTTTCAGGGTGATCGCGGCACGGATCGCATCTTCCAGCGCCTGATCATTCTCAGGATGATTGCGCAGGGGCGCACGCAGGTCTGCCATGTCTTCTTGACCCAGACACATGTACAGCTCACCCGTGCAGGTCAACCGCACGCGGTTGCAGCTTTCACAGAAATTATGCGACAGCGGCGTGATGAAGCCGATTTTCTGACCGGTTTCTTCCAACCGCACATAGCGCGCCGGCCCACCCGTGCGCTCCGCCAGATCGGTGACATTGTAGTGATCGTCATAAGCGCGGCGCACGTCTTTCAGCGACCAGTATTGACCCAGTCTGTTTTCGTTGCCGATATCGCCCATTGGCATGACCTCGATCCAGGTGAGGTCCATATCACGCCCCGCGCACCAGCGGGTGATGGCGGGCAGCTCGTCTTCGTTGAAGCCCTTGAGAGCGACCGCATTGATCTTGATCCGCAGCCCGGCCTTCTGTGCGGCGTCAATCCCGCGCAGCACCTGCGGCAGGCGGCCCCAGCGGGTGATCTCGGCGAATTTGCCCTCATCGATGGTATCGAGAGAGACATTCACCCGGCGCACACCCGCGTCGTAGAGGTCCTGCGCGTATTTCTCCAGCTGAGAGCCATTGGTGGTCAGCGTCAGCTCCTTCAGCGCGCCACTTTCGAGATGGCGTGTCATGGAGCGGAAAAAGGTCATGATGCCCCGACGCACCAGCGGTTCGCCCCCGGTGATGCGCAGCTTCTCAACACCCAGATTGACGAAGGTCGAACACATCCGGTCCAGTTCCTCCAGCGTCAGCAGCTCCTTCTTCGGTAGGAAGGTCATGTTCTCGGACATGCAGTAAACGCAGCGAAAATCGCAGCGGTCAGTGACCGAGACACGCAGATACGTGATGGCGCGGGCGAAGGGATCGATAAGCGGAGCAGTCATCCCTCTTAGGTAAAGCGGGGGCGCGCTTGCGGCAAGGCCTGAGTTTAGCCGAAACGGGGATTGCCGCTGGCAAAGCCGTGAGGTGAGAGCTAGTGTCGCGCTATGCGTTATTCTGTTTTGATCCTGTCTTCTGTCGTGCTGCTTGGGGCCTGTGGCCCGTTGCAGTGGAATTCATCGGTTCTGGGCGGGCGGACGTCCGCTGGCACCGCCGGGGAGTCGGCCACCGATACCGCCACCAATACCGTGCCGCTGGCCCCGGGTGTCGAACAGGCACCCTTGGATGCGGCAGAAGGGCAGAGCGCCTCTGCCGGTGTGACCGCAGGCTACACCGGGCGCGCGTCGACCGTCGCCAGCTTGGGCGACCCCTCGCAATCGGGTCTGTGGATGGAGACGCCGCTGGTCGATAGCCCGCAGACAGCCCGCGTGCGTTCGCCGCGCGGCACAGAGGTCACGCTGACCCTGCGGCCCATCGGCGGCGATACCGGAGCCGGAAGCCGCTTGTCCATTGATGCGATGCGCGCACTGGGGCTGCCATTGACCGAGCTGGTCGAGGTGCAGGTGTTGCCAGCGGGGTGATCTGACATCCTGAAGCGATGAAAAAGGGCGCCTGGGATGTCTCCCTAGCGCCTTTTCTTAGTGTATCGGACTATGGGTTGTCGCTGGTGGCTGCATCTGCGGTGGGTTCACCGGCGGACACTAGATATTTGGCCGCTTCTTTCCGGGCAAAGGGTTTCATCGCCGCGCCATGTTCGGCCAGAAACGCGCGGCTGCGGTCGGCATCATGTTTGCTGAGATCGCGCAGCCACCAGGCGATGGCTTTCTGAATGAACCAGTTGCGATCGGGCACGTAGCGTGCAGCCCAGCCGAGGATCCGTTCACGCGCGGCCAGCTCTTCAGGTTTTGGATTGGGCAGTTTTGCCCAGGGCAGGGTCGAAACCAATGCGGCGCGGCGGGTCCACATGTGGTCGCTGGACGTCCAGCCCTCAACTGTGTCCAGCCGCCCGGGCTGCGCCTGAAGCCGTTTCTGAATGGCTGAGGCGGCGTGGTCGGCAATGGCCCAGCTGTCAAAATCCGGCACCCAGCTTTGCAACAGATCCCAGACCGGCGCGTCCTCCTTGATCCGGGCTTGGGTCAGCAGCTTGCCCGCGGCAATCCGGGCTTCGAACACATCGCTGGCCCACAGCTCCTGTGCCAGCACGCAACGGGCGGTAAGGCCGTCATCCTGCGCGCTGAGCATCTTGCGCCACTCCTGGCTGAGGCTGTTGATCACCGGGTTCGGTACGCCTAGCACCCGGCGTTTTTGCTTGTGATAGCCCGCCATCTGGGTCGCGCGCGCAGGCTCTGCAGCGGCCTCCAGCGCGGCCAATGCCACCTCAATCGTCAGCATGTTCATTCCACGGTCACCGATTTGGCAAGGTTGCGCGGCTGGTCGACATCGGTGCCCTTGGCGATTGCGGTGTAATAGGCGATCTGCTGCGCAGGTACCGCATAGAGGATCGGTGCCAGCGTGTCGGGGACTTGCGGCATTACAATGACCTCATGGGTGCCATCGCCCGCGATTTTAGCCCCTTCCGCATCCGTCACAAGGATCACCTTGCCGCCGCGCGCCATCACCTCCTGCATGTTGGAGACGGTCTTGTCGAACAGCGCATCACGGGGGGCGAGGACCACCACCGGCACCTTTTCATCGATGAGGGCAATTGGCCCGTGCTTCAGCTCGCCGCTGGCATAGCCTTCTGCGTGGATATAGCTCAGCTCTTTGAGCTTTAGCGCGCCTTCCAAAGCCAGCGGATAAAGCTGCCCGCGTCCGAGGAAGATAATGTCCTGCGCCTTGGCCAGCCCGCGCGCTGAGGCGGTGATTTGCGTCTCTCCGGCCAGTGATTGGTGAATCAATCCGGGCAGGGCGCGCAGATCGGCAGGCATGTCATCCGGCAGTGGCAGACCGCGTTGCTCAGCCGCGCGCAGAGCCAGCAGAAGCAGAATCGACAGCTGGCAGGTGAACGCCTTGGTTGAGGCGACAGAAATTTCGGGGCCCGCGTGGAGCGGCAGCACCACGTCGCTCTCGCGTGCGATTGAGCTTTCGGGAACATTGACCAACCCGACGATCTGCTGTGCTTTGCCGTCCATGTAACGCAGCGCCGCCAGCGTGTCGGCGGTCTCGCCCGACTGTGAAACGAACAACGCCAGCGTCTTGTCCGAGACCGGCGGCTCGCGGTAGCGGAATTCGGAGGCGACATCGACCTCAACCGGCATCCGGGCGATTTGCTCAAACCAGTATTTCGCAACCATGCAGGCATAAAACGCGGTGCCGCAGGCCACCATGGTCAGCCGTTCGATCTGGGTGAAATCTAGTTCAGCCGGTAGCGCCAGCTGCCCGTCGTCGCCGAGATAGGCCTTCAGGGCGCGGTCAATGGCCACCGGCTGTTCGGCAATTTCCTTGGCCATGAAGTGCTTGTGCCCGTCCTTGTCAATGCGGGCATTCACTAGCTGGATCTGGCGTTTCTCGCGGTTGGCAATTGCACCGCGTTGATCCCAGATCTCGACGCTATTGCGCGTCAGGACGGCAAAATCGCCTTCTTCCAGATAGGTGATCTGATCGGTGAAGGGCGCCAGCGCAATGGCGTCGGAGCCAACGAACATTTCGCCGTCACCATGGCCGATTGCCAGGGGCGATCCCTTGCGGGTGGCGATCATCAAATCCTCTTCTCCCTCAAAGAGGAAGGCGAGTGCGAAGGCTCCCTCCAGCCTCCCGACGGTTTCACGCGCGGCCTCGATGGGTGCCCGGCCATCAGCGATCAACGCCTCACAAAGCAAAGCGACCGTTTCGGTATCGGTATCGGTTTGAAAGGTGATGCCTTTCTCGTTCAACGCGCCGCGCAGATCCTTGAAATTCTCGATGATGCCATTGTGGACAACCGCGACTCCACCGGCCCGGTGCGGGTGGGCATTGCCGATGGTTGGGGCGCCATGGGTGGCCCAACGGGTGTGACCTATGCCTGATTTGCCGGGTAGCGGCTCGTGCACCAGGAGATCAGAGAGATTCACCAGTTTTCCCACCGCACGGCGGCGATCCAGAGTGCCGCTGTTGACCGTGGCGATGCCCGCGCTGTCATAGCCGCGATATTCAAGCCGCTTCAGCGCCTCGACCAGAATGGGGGCTGCTTCGTGATTGCCAAGAACGCCGACGATGCCACACATTATTCGGCTCCTTCGCTCAGACGGGCCTTCTTCGCGCGCAGCATGTCCATCAGCTTGCGCGCGCGGCCCGGTTTGTTTTGTTGTTCAGCACGGGCAATCGCCAGCGCGCCGTCCTCAACCGATTTGGTGACGACCGCGCCGGTTGCGGTCATGGCTTCATTGCCAATGCGCACCGGGGCGACCAGCATGGTATTGGAGCCGATGAAGGCACCGGCGCCGATTTCGGTGCGATGCTTCATCACGCCGTCGTAGTTACAGGTAATGGTGCCCGCGCCGATGTTTGTCGCTGCGCCCACGCTGGCATCGCCGATATAGCTCAGGTGATTGACCTTGGCGCCTTCGGCGATTTCGGCGTTCTTGATTTCCACAAAATTGCCGATGTGGGTGTTCTCGGCCAGCTCCGCACCGGGACGCAGGCGGGCGTAGGGGCCAACCTTGGAACCGCGCGAGATGTGGCAGCCCTCAAAGTGGGAGAAGGACCGGATAAACACCCCGCTTTCCACCGTGACCTCGGGGCCAAACACGACATTGGGTTCGATGATTGTGTCGCGACCGATGACTGTGTCAAAGGCCAGATAGACGGTCTCAGGGTCCATCAGCGTGACACCATCTGCCATCAGCTCGGCGCGTTTGCGCTGCTGGAAAACGCGATCCGCACGGGCCAGATCAGCGCGAGAGTTGATGCCAAGGGTCTCAACCTCATCACAGGACACAGCTGTGACCCGCAGCCCATCGGCGCGTGCCAATTCGACCAGATCGGTGAGGTAATATTCACCCGAGGCATTAACGCTATCAACCCGGTCAATCAGCGCAAACATCTGCGCCGCATTGCCTGCCATCAGGCCTGAGTTGCAGAAATCAATCGCCCGCTCCGCCTCGGTTGCGTCTTTATATTCGACAATCCGCTCAAGGCTGTCGCCATCCATGACCAACCGGCCATAGCGCGCGGGATCAGCCGCGGTGAAGCCAAGCACCACCAGATCGGCGTTCTGTCGCGCGGCCAGCATCCGCTGCAATGTCTCGGCGCTGACGAAGGGCGTGTCGCCATAAAGCACGACGATATCGCCTTCAAAATCGGACAAGGCGTCACGGGTTTGCGCAACCGCATGGGCCGTTCCAAGCTGTTCTTCCTGAACAACAATTTCAGCCTCTTCGTCGATATCAGCCATCACGGCGCGCACATAATCTGCCCCGTGACCGGCCACAACAATTGTGCGTTCCGGGTTCAGCGCGCGCCCTGCGGATAGCGCGTGTTCCAGCATCGGGGCGTGGGCAATGGGATGCAAAACCTTGGGCAGGTCGGAGTTCATCCGGGTGCCTTTGCCTGCGGCCAGAATGACGAGGGCGGTGCTCATGTGGTGTTTTCTCTTTGTCTTTTCAGCGCCCCCGTTTTATCCGCTAACAGCAGGCGCGCAAGGCAAAGCGCCATCAAACAAGGTTGCGGGTTGCAACAAGCGGTGGCGAAAACGCGCCGAGAGGGGGCAGATATGCGTACGGTTATCTTCGATCTTGACGGTACTTTGGCGGATACATCTGGCGATTTGCTGGCCGCTGCCAACGCCTGTTTTCGTCAGATGGGGTTGGGGGATCTGCTTTCCTTGCCGCGGGATGCGGGCGTAGCCCTGCGTGGCGGAAAAAGCATGCTGACGACCGGACTGAAGCGGGTTGATCACTATCACGAAGAAACCGTTGAAGAATATTACCCGCAGCTGTTGGAGCATTATCGCGATGCGATTGACCACCATACCGTGATGTATCCCGGTGCCATGGCCGCGGTCGAGCAATTGAAGGCGGACGGGTTTCGTGTGGGTATATGCACCAATAAGCCTGAGGCGCTGGCCGAGAAGCTGACCCGCAACCTGGGTGTACGGGATGCGTTTCACTCGCTGGTGGGAGCCGATACCCTGCCTGTGCGCAAACCTGATCCCGCCCCCCTGCGCGAGGCCGTCCGCCGGGCTGGCGGTGACCCGGAGCGGAGCATCCTGATTGGCGACTCTGATACCGACCGCAAAACCTCTGCTGCCGCCGGTGTTGCCTCGGTACTGGTCACCTTTGGTCCGTCTGGCGGCGACCTCGAAGCGCTGCGGCCGGAGGCTTTGTTGCACAGGTTTGAGGATCTGCCCGCACTGGCAGCGCGGTTGCTGCCGATTTAACGGTGCTTTGAGGCCGCAGGCCGGGGGCTTGACCTTATGTAGTCAGGCGCAGACAAACGCAGCATGACAGAAATCTTTACCGGTAGCTTCACCCAGCAGGAACCCATCCCAGAAGAGGCCATCGAGGCCGCTGTCGAGGTGATGCGCCACGGTCGCTTGCACCGCTATAACGTGTTGGGTGATGAGGCTGGCGAGGTGACCCTTCTGGAGGAGGAGTTTGCCGCCCAAATGGAGGCACCGTACGCGTTGGCGGTGGCTTCTGGCGGCTATGCTCTGGCGACCGCCTTACGTGCCGTCGGTGTAAAGCCTGGCGATCGAGTGTTGACCAATGCCTTCACCCTGGCGCCGGTGCCCGGGTCAATCGCGGCCGTGGGCGCAGTGCCGGTCTACGTTGGCGTTAACGAGACGCTGACACTGGATCTGGAGGATCTGGAGCGGCAGCTTTCGGTCGACGGGCACCCGCGCGTTCTGATGCTATCGCATATGCGCGGGCATCTGTGTGATATGGACCGGTTGATGGCGATCTGCGACGCTTCGGATGTCGCGGTGATCGAGGATTGCGCCCACACCATGGGGGCGCGCTGGAACGGGGTTTTATCTGGGCGTCACGGAGTGGTCGGCTGCTATTCCTGCCAGACGTATAAACATGTGAACTCAGGCGAGGGTGGCTTGCTGGTGACCTCTGATCCAGAGATTGCGGCGCGCGCAATTATGCTCTCTGGGTCTTATATGCTTTATTCCCGCCATCGCGCTGCGCCCGGACCTGAGGTGTTTGAACGCATCAAATATGAGACGCCGAATATCTCGGGGCGGATGGACAATGTTCGCGCCGCAATCCTGCGCCCGCAGCTGCGTGATCTTGAACAGCAGGTGCAGCGCTGGAACGCCCGTTACCGCCAGGTCGAGGAGGGCCTGCGCGACACGCCGGGCCTGACGGTGGTCGAACGCCCCGAAAAAGAGGCTTATGTTGGCTCCTCCATTCAGTTCCTGCTGCTGGACTGGCGCGAGGAGGCCGTTCGGGAAGTCCTGCGGCGCTGTGCTGCGCGGGGGGTCGAGCTGAAATGGTTCGGCACGCCCGAACCCGTTGCCTTTACCTCGCGCTATGACAGCTGGCGCTATGCCGAGACCCCCCGCCTGCCGCAGAGCGACCGCATCCTGGCCGGGATCGTCGACATGCGGGTGCCGCTGACCTTCAGCCTGGCCGACTGCGCCCAGATCGCCCGCATCATCCGCGCCGAGGTCGGGGCGGTGTTTCAGGAGGGGTGAGGCCGGGTCAGGCCCGGGGGCGGTCCAGCGGGTTGGCCAGCGCCAGATCCTTGAAGCCCAGCTTGCTTAAGATGCCGGCCCGCGTGTGCGGGTGATGCCCTGCGCTGACCGAAGCCGTGATCTCCTCGGCAAAGCCGTCGCGGGGAAAGCGCTTCAGCACGCTGCCCGCGTTGCGCCGGTGCAGCCGGTGCAGGTTGCGCCCCGTCACATCCAGATGCGCGCCAAGCGCCAGCAGCCGCGCTTCGGCGCCGTGGCGGGAGGCAGGAACCTCAAGGTTGAGATGCAGCGAGATCGCCTCGAACACGCTCCGGCGGCGGGCACTGTCCCATTGCTGCTGTTGCAGGAACAAGCCGGCGAGCCGGGCGCCGTTCACCGCAAAGCAGCAGCTCCGGGCCTTGGGCATTTCGCCGGCGGACAGGCCCAGGTCGTGCAGCAGGGCGGAGACATACAGCAGCTCGGGGTCCGGGCGCAGGCCTTCGCTATGAGCCAGGAACATGCCCCAGTAATAGGTCCGGTGGCTGTGCAGGTCGAGAGCGTGGGACAGGCTGGCGGCCACGTGCTCCTCGGCGGCGCGACAGGTGGCGCTGTCGGGCACGGGGATGTCTGCCACGTCCAGCGGCAATGCGGCGGGGCCTTTTGCCAGCCCCAGCCGGCGGGCAAGCTCGCCCAGCTGCATCCCGGCCAGCTGCCGCATCAGCGCCACACGGTCGCGTCGGCGCAGAATGCCGCCGGTGGCCTGTGACCAAGCCTGGTCACCCAAATATTTCGTCATAAAAATCCTGCCTTTTCCTGTTCCTGGCGTTTGTCCGAAAAAATCCTGCGGATAATATCTGCGTCGTTCATGACATGGCCCACCGCAAATGCGCCCTGCATGGTGGCAAACAGGCCCGCGGCCGCGGTATCCGCCTGCGCGGCGCCAAGGCCAAGCGCGCGGTACTGCGCGGCCAGCCAGCCCAGGGTATGCGCCATGACCAGCTTGCGGTGTTCCTGCGCGGCCTCCGGGCGGGCCGGATCGGCGGCCATGTCCCCGGCCAGCGCCAGCACCGGGCAGCCAAGCGCCGCGCGGTCGGCGGCCAGCTTTTCGGCGCCCTCCCAAAAGAGGCGCAGGCGCTTACGCGGATCCGGGGTGGCGGTCTCGATCTGCTGAAGCTGGCCGCTGAAATGCCGGTGATGCTGCTGCATCACCGCGTCGGCGAGGTCGGCCTTGGTGCGGAAATGGTAGAACACTCCGCCCGGCGGCACGCCTGCGGCCTTGGCGACGTCGGTGAGGCTGGTGCCGTCATATCCTCTGGACCGGAACAGTTCGGCGCCCGCCTGCACCAGCCTTGTCTGCTTTTCGCTCGCGCGTTTCTGGCGTTTCTGCATGAGTCGTCCTTTCCAGCCCTTTGGGTAGAGCGTAAAAATGAGTGAGTCAACTCACTAACAAAAGTGGCCTCGCCATGGCGCTTGACGCGAGAGTTTGGATCAGCATAAATGAACACATGTTCAAATAATCCGCGACGACTCGGGAGGACCGGCAAGATGTTCAATGCAAGCATGAGTTTTGATCTGGGCGAAGATGTTAACGCCCTGCGCGACATGGTGCACCGCTGGGCGCAGGAGCGCGTCCGCCCGATGGCGCAGGAGATTGACCAGAAGAACGAATTTCCGTCGGAACTCTGGCAGGAGATGGGGGAGCTGGGTCTTCTCGGCATCACCGTGCCTGAGGAGTTCGGCGGCGCTGGCATGTCCTACCTGGCCCATACTGTTGCGGTTGAGGAGATTGCGCGGGCCAGTGCTTCGGTCTCGCTTTCCTATGGCGCGCATTCGAATCTCTGCGTCAATCAGATCAAGCTGAACGGCAATGCCGAGCAGAAAGCCAAATACCTGCCGCGCCTGGTGTCTGGTGAGCATGTTGGCGCGCTGGCAATGTCCGAGGCGGGCGCCGGCTCGGACGTCGTCTCGATGTCCTTGCGCGCGGAAAAGCGCAATGACCACTACCGCCTCAATGGCAATAAATACTGGATCACCAACGGTCCTGACGCTGACACGCTGGTGGTCTATGCCAAGACAGATCCGGATGCGGGGTCAAAAGGGATTACGGCCTTTCTGATCGAGAAAGAGATGAAAGGCTTCTCCACCTCGCAGCATTTCGACAAGCTGGGGATGCGTGGCTCCAACACTGCCGAGCTGGTGTTTGAAGACGTGAAAGTCCCCTTTGACAACGTGCTGGGCGAAGAGGGCAAGGGTGTGCGCGTTCTGATGTCTGGACTCGACTATGAGCGCGTGGTGCTGGCCGGGATCGGCACCGGCATCATGGCGGCCTGCATGGATGAGATGATGCCCTACATGAAAGAGCGTAAGCAGTTCGGCCAGCCCATCGGGAACTTCCAACTGATGCAGGGCAAAATCGCGGATATGTACACTGCGATGAACACGGCCCGTTCCTATGTTTATGAGGTTGCGAAGGCCTGCGACAAGGGCACCGTAACCCGTCAGGATGCGGCGGCCTGCTGCCTTTATGCGTCCGAGGTCGCGATGACCCAGGCGCATCAGGCGGTGCAGGCCTTTGGTGGTGCGGGCTATCTCTCTGACAACCCGGTTGGCCGGATTTTCCGCGATGCCAAGCTGATGGAGATCGGTGCGGGCACGTCGGAAATTCGCCGGATGCTGATTGGCCGCGAATTGATGGGCCAGATGTAACCACGCTTGGGCCTTAGGGCGGTCGGTCGGTCAGCCCGGGCTTATGCTGCGCGGTTTCTTATTCGCAAAACGAGAAAGCGGCGCGCCATTCGGCACGCCGCCCCTCCCTGAAGCACTCGTCTCAGTTTGCTACTCGTCAAAAGGATCAAAAGCGGTGAACGTAGCCAAAGCCCACTGTGACCGGATCGATTTCGGCGGTGCCGATTTTGGCGCCATTGAGGGTCACATCGGTTTCGATGTCCATGTAGCGGACGTTCACCCGCAGTGCGCCGCGGTCAGAGATCTGCCAGTCCGCACCAAGGTTCAGCGCCAGCCCAACACTGTCATCAAGCGAGATCACGCCCGCGGGGGAGCTTTCCTCAAAGAAGGTGGTGTAGTTGATGCCGATGCCGACAAAGGGTTTGAACTGGGTTTGTGTCGGAAAGTGATAGTTGACCGACAGGGTCGGCGGCAGATGCTTGGTGGTCGCGGTGTAGGCGCCGTTCAAGGAGATATCATGTTCGAACGGGCTGGCGGCCAGAAGTTCGATACCGATGTTGTCGCGGATGAAATACTCCGCAGTGAAGGTGAGTGCGGTATCGTCGTCAATCGTCGCAGCCGCGCCCGCAACGGTGCCGTTGTCGGACTTTGGATTGACGTTGGCGATACCGACGCCAAGGGTCCAATCCCCCTGGGACTGGGCAAGGGCGGGGCCGGCCAGAGCTGCCAGTGCAGCGCTAAGAGCCAGGGCGGAAACCATACGGGTCATTGGGATTATCCCTCTTCTATCGTGATCGGGTCGTTTGTTTGCAAAGAACGTATGCGCCTCAGGCAGCGACAGAACACTGATCTGGATCAAGAAGCGGCGCGCTTTCCCTTTGGGAATGCAGGGAAAAACTGCATATCAGTTATGCGTTCTTCGAAGGGCTTGGGATGAGCGGCATGTCTGGACATACTTCGTACCCGGGATTGCGCGCCGACGGTGGCTGGCAGTTTCCCGCCTGTCTGAACATGGCGGCGCAGGCGCTGGATCATCCGGACGAGCAGGTCGCCCTCATCGATCTGACCACCGGGGCGCGGCGCGATGTCCGCTACGGTGAGTTGCGGCAAATGGTCGATGTGATGGCGCGCGATCTGATGCGGCGAGTGCAGCCCGGCAACCGTGTCGGTGTGTTGCTCAGCCAATCTGTCGATTGCGCCGTGGCACATCTCGCGATCTGGAAAATCGGCGCCATTTCCGTGCCACTGTTCAAGCTGTTCCAGCACGATGCGCTGGCCTCGCGTATTGGCGATGCGGGGCTTGAGCTGGTGCTGACGGATGGCGCAGGCGCGGCGCAGCTGGGCGTGCTGGCGCAGCCGCTGCTGGTGACAGATATCCTATCGGCAAGCGCAGATCACAGCGGGCATCTCCTGCCTTATGCGGAAACCACGCCAGAGACCCCGGCCGTGCTCATCTACACGTCCGGCACCACTGGCAGCGCCAAGGGCGCGCTGCATGGTCACCGGGTGCTCTCTGGTCATTTGCCGGGCGTGGCCATCAGTCATGATCATCTGGGACAGCCGGGTGACTGCCTTTGGACCCCTGCGGATTGGGCATGGATCGGCGGCCTCTTCGATGTGCTGATGCCGGGTCTGGCGCTGGGCGTGCCGGTTGTCGCCGCCCGGCTGGACAAATTTACGCCGGAGGCCTGCGCCGAGATCATTCGTCAGGGCGATGTGCGCAATGTGTTTTTCCCGCCCACTGCGTTGCGCCTGCTGAAGGCGGCGGGGCAGGGGCTCGACGGTCTGCGCTCCGTCGCCAGCGGCGGAGAGCCCCTGGGCGCAGAGATGCTCGCCTGGGGCCAACGTCACCTGGGCGTGACCATCAATGAATTCTACGGCCAGACCGAATGCAACATGACGGTGACCTCCTGCGCCGCAGATTTCCCCGTGCGGCCGGGCTGTATCGGCAAGCCGGTTCCGGGATGTGTGGTTGAGGTTATAGACACCGACGGCACCCCCACCAAAGATGAGGGCGACGTCGCCGTACGCCGGGGGGCTGCGTCGATGATGCTGGAATACTGGAAGCGCCCCGACGCGACGGCGGAGAAATTTCGCGACGACTGGCTGGTCACCGGAGATCGCGGCATCTGGGAGGGGGACTATCTGCGCTTTGTCGGGCGTGAGGATGACGTTATTACCTCCGCTGGCTACCGCATCGGCCCGGCGGAGATTGAGGATTGCCTGATGACGCATCCGGCGGTGGCGACTGTTGGGGTCGTCGGCAAACCCGACGCGCTGCGCACCGAGATCGTGAAAGCCTATGTGGTGCTGAAACCGGGCCATTCTCCGGCGGAGAAAGATCTGCAAGACTACGTCAAATCTCGTCTGGCAAAGTATTCTTACCCTCGAGAAGTGGAGTTCTTGGACGCCCTCCCGATGACCGTGACCGGCAAGGTCATCCGTAAGGAATTGAAGGCGCGGGCGGCGGGGGAGGATTCCGCATGATCCGGGCCAATGCACGGCCGGCGCAGGCCTCAATTTATGAAATGACAGATCTCAACCCTACAACGGGAGAGTGGACATGAAACTCACATCCAAGGCGATGCCTTCCTCCGAAGGCTTCAAACAGAACCGCGCGGCGCATCTGGATGCGCTGGCGCAGATCAGCGAGGCGGCAGAGGCCGCGCGCATGGGCGGCGGCGAGAAATCTCGCGCCCGGCACGAAAGCCGGGGCAAGATGCTACCGCGCCGCCGGGTGGCAAACCTGTTGGATCCCGGCTCTCCGTTTCTGGAGATCGGCGCGACTGCGGCCCACGCGATGTATGACGGTGCAGCCCCGGCGGCAGGCGTGATCGCGGGTATCGGGCGGGTGCACGGCCAAGAGGTCATGGTAGTCTGCAACGACGCCACCGTGAAAGGTGGTACCTACTACCCGATGACGGTGAAGAAACACCTGCGCGCACAGGAGATTGCCGAGGAGAACCATCTTCCCTGCATCTATCTGGTCGACTCAGGCGGTGCCAACCTGCCCAACCAGGATGAGGTCTTTCCCGACCGGGATCATTTCGGGCGCATCTTCTACAATCAGGCCCGGATGTCGGCGAAAGGCATCCCGCAGATCGCGGTTGTCATGGGTTCCTGCACCGCAGGCGGCGCCTATGTGCCCGCCATGTCCGATGTGACGATCATCGTGAAGGAGCAGGGCACCATCTTCCTCGCAGGTCCCCCGCTGGTGAAGGCCGCCACCGGCGAGGTTGTCAGCGCCGAGGAGCTGGGCGGCGGTGATGTGCACACGCGCCTGTCCGGCGTGGCCGATTACCTCGCCGAGGATGACGCCCATGCCCTGGCACTGGCGCGGCGCGCGGTGCAGTCGCTGAACATCACCAAGCCGCTGACGGTGAACTGGGCCAGTCCCGAAGAGCCTGCCTATGACCCCGAGGAAATCCTTGGCGTGGTGCCGGGTGATCTGCGCACGCCCTATGACATCCGCGAGGTGATAGCGCGGCTGGTCGACGGATCCCGCTTTGACGAGTTCAAGCCGCGCTTTGGCGAGACGCTGGTGACCGGCTTTGCGCACCTCAAGGGCTGCCCGATCGGAATCATCGCCAACAACGGCGTGCTATTCTCCGAAGCTGCCCAGAAAGGCGCGCATTTCGTCGAACTGTGCAGCCAGCGCAAGATCCCGCTGGTGTTCCTGCAGAACATCACCGGCTTCATGGTCGGGCGCAAATACGAAAACGAAGGCATCGCCCGTCACGGCGCCAAGATGGTGACGGCGGTGGCGACGACCAATGTGCCGAAAGTGACCATGCTGGTCGGCGGCTCTTTTGGGGCGGGCAACTACGGCATGTCGGGCCGCGCCTATTCCCCGCGCTTCCTCTGGACCTGGCCGAATTCCCGCATTTCGGTGATGGGCGGTGAGCAGGCGGCGGGCGTGCTGGCGACGGTGAAACGCGATGCCATCGAACGTAAGGGCGGCAGCTGGAGCACGGAGGAGGAAGCCTCCTTCAAGCAGCCAACCATCGATATGTTCGAGGAGCAGAGCCACCCGCTTTATGCCTCTGCGCGGCTTTGGGATGATGGCATCATTGACCCGCGCAAATCCCGCGACGTGCTGGCGCTGTCGCTCAGCGCTGCCCTGAATGCCCCGATTGAAGACACGCGCTTCGGCGTCTTCCGGATGTGAGGATCCCCCATGTTTGATAAAATCCTGATTGCAAATCGCGGCGAAATCGCCTGCCGCGTGATGGAAACCGCCCGTGCTATGGGGGTGCGGACCGTGGCCGTTTATTCCGACGCCGATGCGGCAGCAAAACATGTGCAGATGGCGGATGAGGCCGTGCATATCGGCGGTCCGGCCCCGGCGGACAGCTATCTCAAGGGGGATGTGATCATCCGTGTCGCGCAAGAAAATGGCGCGCAGGCGATCCACCCCGGCTATGGCTTCTTGTCGGAAAACCCAGGGTTTGTGGACGCGGTCGAGGCCGCAGGCCTCACATTTATCGGGCCGTCTGCGGATGCGATCCGCAAAATGGGTCTCAAGGATGCCGCCAAGGCGCTGATGGAAGAGGCCGGCGTGCCGGTGGTGCCGGGCTATCACGGTGCCAATCAGGATGCGGAGTTCCTGGCAGGTGAAGCGGAGAAGATCGGCTATCCGGTGCTGATCAAGGCGGTTGCCGGCGGCGGCGGCAAGGGGATGCGACTGGTTGAACAGCCATCCGAATTTGCCGATGCCCTGAAAAGCGCGCAGGGCGAGGCGACCACGGCCTTCGGCAACCCGGATGTGCTGATTGAAAAATACATCCAGCAACCCCGCCATATCGAGGTGCAGGTCTTTGGCGACGGGACCCGCGCGGTGCATCTGTTCGAACGCGACTGTTCTCTGCAGCGTCGCCATCAGAAGGTGATCGAAGAGGCGCCCGCACCCGGCATGACCGCCGAGATGCGCGCCGCCATGGGGCAGGCGGGGGTGCGTGCGGCTGAGGCCATCGGCTATAAGGGCGCAGGCACGGTGGAGTTCATCGTCGACGGCTCTGATGGGCTGCGCACCGACGGGTTCTGGTTCATGGAAATGAACACCCGCCTGCAGGTCGAACACCCCGTCACCGAACTCATCACCGGTGTCGATCTGGTGGAATGGCAGCTGCGCGTTGCCTCCGGCGAGAGCCTGCCTTCCCAGCAGGACGACCTCACGATCACTGGCCACGCGTTTGAGGCGCGCCTCTATGCCGAGGACGTGCCGAAAGGCTTCCTGCCAGCAACCGGCACGCTGACGCATCTGTCCTTCCCGGCAGAGTGTCGCGCCGACAGCGGTGTGCGGGCAGGCGATACCATCAGCCCGTGGTATGACCCGATGATCTCCAAGGTGATCGTGCATGGCGCCACCCGTGAGGTGGCTCTCTCGAAGTTGCGCCGGGCGCTGGAACGGACAGAGGTTGCAGGGACAGTCACCAACCTTGCCTTTCTGGGCGCACTTGCTGCTCATGAGGGGTTTGGCCGAGGCGAGGTCGACACCGGCCTGATCGCCCGCGATCTTGAGGCGTTGACGGCGGTTGGTGAGGTTCCTGTGGCGCATTGGATTGCTGCCGCCCAACGGGCGCTGAGGGTGCATCAGCCAGGTGAGGATAGCGGGTTTACCCTCTGGGCGCCGCTCCATCGGGCGGTACAACTCACCCATGGTGAGGCGTGTCTCGATATCTCGGTTGAGGTTCTCGGGCCGCAGGCGCAGCGCTGGCAGTTGGACGACAGCAGTCATGAGGTGACCTTTGATGGCGCGGTCTGGCGGCACAGCGGAGACCCCCTGCCAAATGTGGCTGAAGCGGATGGCCGACTGACAGTGTTTGGCCGGATCAGCAGCATCTTTGATTGCATCGATCCGCTGGATCGGGCCGGGACTGCCGGTGGTGACACCAATGTTATCGAGGCGCCGATGCCCGGTTTGGTCAAGGCCGTGTTTGCGGAGGCGGGTGCCGAGGTCAAAGAAGGTGACAGACTGGCTATCCTTGAGGCGATGAAAATGGAACACTCTCTCTTGGCGGCGCGCGATGGCGTGGTGGCCGAGGTTTTGGCCTCTGCCGGTGATCAGGTCGAGGCCGGTGCCGCGCTGGTCCGTCTGGAAGAGGCGGACAGCTGAACAGCGATCAGATCGGGCGGTGCCACAGGTGCTGCCCCATCTGCTACCGCAGCAACATCTGTGGATTGAGCGATGTCTGAGATTGCCTTGGGGAGAAGTGTATCATGAGCGAAAGCGTTGAAATTTTCGAAGTAGGTCCGCGCGACGGGCTACAGAATGAAAAGCGCGACATTCCCGTCGCTGAAAAGATTGCCCTCATTGACCGGCTGACCGATGCCGGGTTCCGTCGGATCGAGGTGGCGAGCTTTGTCTCCCCGAAATGGGTGCCGCAGATGGCGGGGTCGGGAGAGGTGCTCGCGGGGATCCGTCGCAGGTCCGATGTGCGCTATGCCGCGCTGACGCCCAACATGCGGGGCTACGAGGATGCCCTGACCGCAAAGGCGGATGAGATTGCGATTTTTGCCTCCGCTTCCGAAGGTTTCTCCAAGGCCAATATCAACGCGAGCGTGGCAGAATCGATTGAGCGTTTTACGCCAATCATCGAGGCGGCGCGCCATATCGATATGCCGGTCCGGGGCTATATTTCCTGCGTGACTGAGTGTCCCTTTGACGGGCCGACCGACCCGGACGCCGTTGCGGCGCTGGCGGATCGCCTGTTCTCCATGGGCTGCTATGAGATCTCGCTGGGCGATACCATCGGTCAGGCGACACCGGATTCCATTGCGCGTATGTTGCTGGCGGTGCGGGAGCGTGTGCCGGTCACCCGTCTGGCGGGCCATTACCACGACACGGCCGGGCGGGCGATTGACAATATTGATGCGTCTTTGTCATTGGGTGTTCGGGTCTTTGATGCCGCTGTTGGCGGGCTGGGGGGCTGTCCCTATGCACCGGGCGCTGCGGGCAATGTGGCGACCGAGGCGGTGCATGAGCACCTGACGCGTCTGGGCTATGAAACTGGCCTTGATGGGGATGTGCTGACCGATGCCGCAGCTATGGCGCGGGCGATGCGCAGCGACGGCAGCTGAGCCGCGGCGGGCATCTTCATCATCACACCATAGGCAGCCCGTGGCCTTCGGGCTGCAACTTCGACAGGCAGAAAGACCCGATATGTATCAGACCATCACGCTCACGACGGATGAGCGCGGCGTTGCCACGCTGACGCTGAACCGACCGCAAAAACACAATGCGATGTCCGGTGAGATGTTGCAGGAGCTGAAAGCCGCCGCAGCCGCGCTGGCCAAGGATCGCACCGTTCGTGTTGTCGTCCTCACGGGGGCGGGCAAGAGTTTCTGTGCCGGTGGGGATCTGGGCTGGATGCAGGCCCAGATGGAGGCAGATGCCGAAACCCGCGGGCGCGAGGCGCGGGTGCTGGCGGAGATGCTGATGGCCATCAACACCCTGCCGCAGCCGGTGATTGGCGCGATCCAGGGCAATGCCTTTGGCGGCGGCGTCGGTATGGCCTCGGTCTGTGATGTCGCGATCGGCGCGGATCATATCAAGATGGCCCTTACTGAGACCCGGCTTGGCCTGATCCCGGCCACCATCGGCCCCTATGTGGTGGCCCGCATGGGCGAAGCGCGGGCGCGGCGTGTCTTTATGTCGGCGCGGCTGTTTGACGCTGCGGAAGCGGTGGAGCTGGGGATTCTCGCTCGGGCGGTTCCCGCAGCAGATTTGGACGCCGCGATCGAGGCGGAAGTGATCCCATATCTCAGCTGTGCGCCCGAAGCGGTGGGTGCGGCTAAAGCGTTGGTCCGTGATTTGGGGCCGAAAATCGACGATGCGGTGATTGACCACACCATCGCCGCATTGGTGGACCGCTGGGAAGGCAGCGAGGCACCTGAGGGGATCGCCGCGTTTTTTGCCAAGGAAAAGCCCAGCTGGCAGCAGTAATTCCGTCAAAAATGTCGGATTTCATTCACCAAGGCGTGCCTTTTGCGAGGCGCGCCTTATCCTATGAAAACAATAGGGTTTACCTGCCGTGATGTTGATCTGCCGCGTCGGTTACAGAAGGTTTATCCATTAACGATGCGTTGGTTGACGGTGAGGGGGCAGGGGAGTAGACACAGCCCCAAGTCAACACGCCAATTGACGGCGCGCAGAAATCCGCGCGCACGGAAAGGAGCCACTCGTGGAAGAGATGTTGCGGGAATACCTCCCGATTCTGGTGTTTCTGGCCGTAGCGGTCGGGCTTGGAATTGTTCTTATTTTGGCGGCAGTTGTGCTGGCCGTCCGCAATCCGGACCCCGAAAAGGTCAGCGCTTACGAATGCGGGTTCAACGCATTCGACGACGCACGGATGAAGTTTGATGTCCGGTTTTACCTGGTGTCGATTCTGTTCATTATTTTTGATCTGGAAATTGCATTCCTGTTCCCCTGGGCCGTCGGCTTCAAGGATATGAGCGATGCGGGCTTCTGGTCGATGATGGTGTTCCTCGCTGTGCTGACCATTGGTTTTGCCTATGAGTGGAAGAAAGGGGCCCTGGAATGGGAGTGATGACCGGAGCCAACACGGCTGGCGTCGACAAGGAAGTTGTCACCCAGGCCCTGAATGCGGAGCTGCAGGACAAAGGGTTTCTGCTGACGTCCGCCGAAGACATCATCAACTGGGCGCGCACCGGTTCGCTGCACTGGATGACCTTTGGTCTGGCGTGCTGCGCGGTTGAGATGATGCACACCTCGATGCCGCGCTATGATGCGGAACGTTTCGGTATTGCGCCACGCGCCTCCCCGCGTCAGTCGGATGTGATGATCGTGGCAGGCACGCTGACCAACAAGATGGCCCCCGCTCTGCGCAAGGTCTATGACCAGATGCCCGAGCCGCGCTATGTGATCTCTATGGGGTCCTGCGCCAACGGTGGTGGGTACTACCACTACAGCTATTCTGTGGTGCGTGGCTGTGACCGGGTTGTGCCCGTGGATGTCTATGTGCCTGGCTGCCCGCCCACGGCAGAGGCGCTGCTCTATGGTCTGATGCAATTGCAGCGCAAAATCCGCCGCACCGGCACCCTTGTGCGCTAAGTGGCTTTGGTTGGAGAGACAAAAATGACTGAAGCCCTGAACGAACTCGGCACCCAGATCGCGGCCAAGCGCCCGGATTGCGTTATCGGCTGGGATGTCAGCTTTGATGAGCTGAACGTGGATGTGGCGCCGTCGAATCTGGCGGGATTTGTTGAATTTTTGAAAGCGGACGCGACCTGCAAGTTCTCGTCGCTGGTCGATATCACCGCTGTAGACTACCCGGACCGCCCCAAGCGGTTTGACGTCGTCTACCATTTCCTGTCGATGTATCAAAACCAGCGGATCCGCCTGCGCGTGTCGATCCGCGAGGATGAGATGCTGCCGTCGATCGTTGGCATTCACCCCTCGGCCAATTGGTTTGAGCGGGAGGTGTTCGACATGTTCGGCATCCTGTTCACCGGTCACCCGGATCTGCGCCGCATCCTGACCGACTATGGCTTCCGTGGCTATCCGCTGCGCAAGGATTTCCCGACCACTGGCTACACCGAAGTGCGCTATGACGAGGCGCAGAAACGCGTGGTCTACGAACCGGTGAGCCTGGTGCAGGAATATCGCCAGTTTGACTTCATGAGCCCATGGGAGGGTGCCGAATACATCCTGCCCGGCGACGAGAAAGAGGGGGCGAAATGATGGACGGCTCCAAAATGGATGACGCCCTGACCGGCGAACAGAAGATCCGTAACTTCAACATCAACTTCGGCCCGCAACACCCCGCTGCACATGGTGTTCTGCGCTTGGTTCTGGAGCTGGACGGCGAGATCGTTGAGCGCTGTGATCCGCATATCGGCCTGCTGCATCGTGGCACCGAGAAGCTGATGGAAAGCCGGACCTACCTGCAGAACCTGCCGTATTTCGACCGCCTCGATTATGTGGCGCCGATGAACCAGGAACATGCCTGGTGTCTGGCCATCGAAAAACTGACTGGCGTGGAAGTGCCGCGTCGCGCATCGTTGATCCGTGTGCTTTATTCTGAGATTGGCCGTATCCTCAACCACCTGCTGAACGTAACGACGCAGGCGATGGACGTTGGCGCGCTGACCCCGCCGCTCTGGGGCTTTGAAGAGCGCGAAAAGCTGATGGTCTTCTACGAACGGGCCTGTGGCGCGCGCTTGCACGCGGCCTATTTCCGCCCCGGTGGTGTTCATCAGGATCTGCCAGATGCGCTGATCGACGATATTGAGGCGTGGACGCATACCTTCCCGGCGGTGATGGACGATATCGACGGGTTGTTGACCGAAAACCGGATTTTCAAGCAGCGTAACGCGGATATCGGTGTCGTGACTGAGGAAGATATCCTCAACTACGGCTTCTCTGGCGTCATGGTGCGTGGTTCTGGTCTGGCATGGGATCTGCGTCGTTCGCAGCCCTATGAATGCTATGATGAATTCGATTTCCAGATCCCGGTCGGCAAGAACGGTGATTGCTATGATCGCTATCTTGTCCGTATGGAAGAGATGCGCCAGTCGCTGTCGATCATCCGTCAGTGTATCGGCAAGCTGCGCGAGACACCCGGTGACATTCTGGCCCGCGGCAAACTGACCCCGCCGAAACGCGGCGACATGAAAACCTCCATGGAGAGCCTGATCCACCACTTCAAGCTCTACACCGAGGGCTTCCACGTCCCGGCTGGTGAGGTCTATGCCGCTGTTGAGGCGCCCAAGGGGGAATTCGGGGTCTATCTGGTTGCAGATGGCACCAACAAACCCTACCGCGCCAAGCTGCGCGCGCCCGGCTTCCTGCATCTGCAGGCTATGGATTATGTGGCCAAGGGCCACCAACTCGCCGACGTCGCTGCCATCATCGGCACCATGGACGTCGTATTTGGAGAGATTGACCGCTAATGCTTCGTCGTCTGCATTCCGAACAACCCGATAGCTTTGCCTTCACGTCTGAAAACCAGACATGGGCCGAGGCGCAGATCACCAAATTTCCCGATGGCCGTCAGGCCAGCGCGATCATTCCGCTGCTGTGGCGTGCCCAGGAGCAAGAAGGCTGGCTGAGCAAGCCAGCAATCGAATATGTCGCGGACATGCTGGGCATGGCCTATATCCGCGCCCTTGAAGTGGCGTCTTTCTACTTCATGTTTCAGCTGCAACCGACTGGTTCGATTGCACATGTTCAGATTTGTGGCACCACCTCCTGCATGATTTGCGGAGCGGAGGATCTGATTGCGGTCTGTCAGGAGAAGATTGCCAATAAACCCTTCACCCTGTCCGCAGATGGCAAGTTCACTTGGGAAGAGGTTGAGTGCCTTGGCGCTTGCACCAACGCGCCCATGGCTCAGATCGGCAAGGATTACTACGAAGACCTGACCGCCGAAGGCTTTGCGAAACTGCTCGATGATCTGGCCGCTGGTCAGGTGCCGCTGCCGGGTCCGCAGAACGGACGCTATGCGGCAGAGCCGAAGTCTGGCCTCACCTCTCTCACCGAATATGAGAGCGGGAAGACGCAGTATAATGCCTCCGTCCAGCTGGCGGCTGATATTGGCGATACAGTTAAGCGTATCGACGGGACCGAGGTTCCGATCCTGACGCCTTGGATTGGTAAGGATGGTAAGGTTGCCGGACGCGACAGCGCCGATACCCCGCCGCCTGCGCCGAAAACACCGCTTCCCGCAGTGAAGCAGGCAGAGGTTGCTAAGGCGAAACCCGCCGCGCCAAAGAAGGCCGCACCGAAAACAGCGGGTGTTGGTGAACCGGCCTCTCCTGAGGGGGCCGCAACTGAGGCGGCTGCGGGTGTCGAGGAAAAGCCAGAGACGCTGACTGCAGCCCGCGATGGCGGTGCAGATGATCTGAAGATGTTGAAAGGTGTCGGTCCCAAGCTGGAGCAGACCCTGAATGATCTTGGCTTCTTCCATTTCGACCAGATCGCAGCCTGGACCGACGAGCAGGTCGCCTGGGTCGACAGCCGGTTGAAGTTCAAGGGACGCATTGTCCGCGATGGCTGGATCGAACAGTCCCGGCAGCTTGCGGAAGGTGAGGAAACAGACTTCGCCAAAAAGGCCAAGGCCGACGATCGTTACAAAGACGACTGAAACAAGATAACCGCCGCTGCCCATCGGGGCAGGGGCCAAAATTCAGGACCATATGAGCGCAGAACACGACAAAGCACTGGCAGCAAAGGGGCGGCACATCGCGTTGGTGATTGCTGCAACCATGCTTGGTTGGCTGGCGATGTCACTGTTCATCGGCCCCGCACTGGGGCTCGCCGGACGCTACGCTCTGCTGTTTGATTTCGCAGCCCTTGCAGGCTTCATCTATGCAGCGGTCAACATTTTTCAACTCTGGCGCATGCGCCAGGACAGCCAAAGGTAGGCAGACATGCTGAAGGACCAGGACCGGATCTTTACCAACCTTTACGGGATGCATGAGCGCACATTGGCGGGCGCAAAACAGCGGGGCCATTGGGATGGCACTGCGGGCATCATCGAAAAAGGGCGGGACTGGATCATCCAGAACATGAAGGATTCCGGCCTGCGCGGACGCGGTGGTGCGGGCTTCCCGACCGGCCTGAAATGGTCTTTCATGCCGAAGGAGAGCGACGGTCGCCCCTCCTATCTGGTCATCAACGCCGATGAATCCGAGCCGGGCACCTGTAAAGACCGCGAGATCATGCGTCATGATCCGCATACGCTGATCGAGGGCGCGCTGATCGCCTCCTTCGCGATGAATGCGCATACCTGCTACATCTACCTGCGCGGCGAATACATCCGTGAGCGCGAGGCGCTGCAGGCCGCGATTGACGAATGTTATGATCAGGGCCTGCTGGGGCGCAATGCCGCCGGATCCGGCTGGGATTTCGACGTCTTTCTGCACCATGGCGCGGGCGCTTACATCTGTGGCGAAGAAACCGCTCTGATCGAAAGCCTCGAGGGCAAGAAGGGCATGCCGCGTATGAAGCCGCCCTTCCCGGCGGGTGCCGGTCTTTATGGCTGCCCGACCACGGTGAACAATGTGGAATCCATTGCCGTTGTGCCGACCATTCTGCGCCGTGGCCCGGATTGGTTTGCAGGCTTTGGCCGTCAGAACAACGCGGGCACCAAGCTCTTTGCGATCTCTGGCCACGTCAACAACCCCTGTGTTGTCGAGGAGGCCATGAGCATCTCCTTTGAGGAGCTGATCGAGAAGCATTGCGGCGGCATTCGCGGCGGTTGGGACAACTTGCTGGCAGTGATCCCCGGGGGCTCTTCTGTTCCCTGCGTGCGCGGCGAGAAGATGAAAGACGCCATCATGGACTTTGACTATCTGCGCGGCGAACTGGGCTCCGGCCTTGGCACCGCAGCGGTCATCGTGATGGACAAACAGACCGACATCATCAAAGCGATCTGGCGTCTGTCCAAGTTCTACAAACACGAGAGCTGCGGTCAGTGTACGCCCTGCCGTGAAGGCACCGGCTGGATGATGCGCGTGATGGATCGTCTGGTGAAGGGCGAGGCCGAGCTGGAAGAGATTGACATGCTGTGGGACGTGACCAAGCAGGTCGAAGGTCACACCATCTGTGCGCTGGGTGATGCGGCAGCTTGGCCAATCCAGGGTCTGATCCGCAACTTCCGCGAGGAAATTGAGGACCGTATCAAAGCACAGAAGTCCGGGCGCATGGGCGCCATGGCGGCTGAATAAGGTCCAGGGGAGCAGTTGATGATCACGGGTGTGAGCAAAACCATGGCTGTGCTGGCCCTCTGCAGTGGGGTACTGGCGGGGTGTGACGGGATCGTCAACGACCGTCCAACCTATGCAGGCGTTCCGTTCAAGGCGAAGTCAAAGCCGGTGAACAAGAAAGAGACGCTGGCGGTGTTTACCACTGCGGTATCCAAGGCGCCGCGTTCGCTTGAAGGCGCGCGGCTGGCTGCGCATCACGAAGGCACCCGCTACTGCATCGAGAATTTCGGATCCTCGCGTATCGCGTGGCAGGTGAACCCGCTTGATACGGATGTCGCGGTCCCATTGGATGGCGACACGGCGGTCTATGGTGGAACCTGCACCCCGTGAGCATGACGCCTGCATATCCTGTGGCTGCGCATGATGCGCCAGCGGCGGTGTTATTGCATAACGCCGCTGTCTGCGCGCGTGCTGAACGCTTTCCCACTAAGGAGCGTTCAACCATGCGAACCCTGATTGCAACCTGTGCCACCTGCCTGATGTTATTGCCTTCTATGGCGGCAGCGAAGCCATCTCTGCGCGACGTGCAAGAGATTGAAGACCCGCTGTTTGCGGTCGCGCTGGCGAAGGAAGTGTCGGACCACTGCGACAGCATATCCGCGCGTTATTTCAAGGGGCTGACAGAGCTGCGTCGCCTGCGCGCGCGCGCCAATGCCCTCGGCTATACGGATAGTGAAATCCGCGCCTATATCGGCTCGGACACGGAAAAAGCCCGGATGCGGGCCAAGGGAGAACGCTTCCTGGCTCAAAACGGGGTCTCTTACGAGAAAACGGAAACATTCTGTGCGTTTGGTCGTGCGGAAATCAAGAAAAACAGCGCGATCGGCGTTTTATTGAGGGCGAAATAGACCATGTCTGACCTCCGCAAGATCAACATTGACGGAACCGAGATTGAGGTGGATGGGGCAATGACCCTGATCCAGGCCTGTGAAGAGGCCGGGGTGGAAATTCCCCGGTTCTGCTATCACGAACGCCTGTCCATCGCCGGCAATTGCCGCATGTGCCTGGTTGAGGTTGTTGGCGGCCCGCCGAAACCCGCCGCGTCCTGCGCCATGCAGGTCCGCGATCTGCGCCCCGGCCCTGAGGGGCAGGCACCGCAGGTGAAGACCAATTCGCCCATGGTGAAAAAGGCGCGCGAAGGCGTGATGGAGTTCCTGCTGATCAACCACCCGCTGGATTGCCCGATCTGCGATCAGGGCGGCGAATGCGATCTGCAGGATCAGGCGATGGCCTATGGCGTGGACTTCTCGCGCTTCCGCGAAGCCAAGCGCGCGGTCGATGATCTGGATCTGGGGCCGCTGGTCGGCACCGCAATGACCCGCTGCATTTCCTGCACCCGCTGCGTCCGCTTCACCACCGAGGTGGCAGGCATCACCCAGATGGGCCAGACCGGCCGGGGTGAGGACAGCGAGATTACATCGTATCTGAATGAGACGCTGGATTCGAACCTTCAGGGCAATATCATTGATCTTTGCCCGGTTGGGGCGCTGACGTCGAAACCCTACGCCTTCACCGCGCGTCCGTGGGAACTGACCAAGACCGAGACCATCGACGTGATGGACGCGCTTGGCTCCAACATCCGCGTGGACACCAAGGGCCGCGAAGTGATGCGGATCCTGCCGCGCAACCATGATGGCGTGAACGAAGAATGGATCAGCGACAAGACCCGCTTTGTCTGGGACGGGCTGCGCCGCCAGCGTCTGGACCGCCCGTACGTGCGTGTTGATGGCAAGTTGAAGCCCGCCACCTGGCCGGAAGCGCTGGAGGCGGCTGCCACCGCGATGAAGGGCAAGAAAATCGCCGGTCTGATCGGGGATCTGGTCCCGGTTGAGGCGGCGTTTGCTCTGAAGCAGCTGGTCGAAGGGCAGGGCGGCAAAGTGGAATGTCGGACGGACAAGGCCCGTTTGCCCATCGGCAACCGCGCGGCCTATGTTGGCACTGCAACCATCGAAGATATCGACAGCGCCAAGGCGATCATGCTGATCGGTACCGACCCGCGCAACGAGGCACCGGTACTGAACGCGCGCCTGCGCAAAGCCTGGATCAATGGCGCCAACATCGGCCTGATTGGTCAGCCGGTCGATCTCACCTATGACTATGCGCATCTCGGCACCGACCGTGCAGCGCTTGAGGCGCTGCTCAATGGCGAGACCGCAGGTGCGCTTGGCAAGGAGACGCTGGTTATTGTGGGGCAGGGTGCCCTGCGTGAGGCCGACGGTCTGGCGGTTCTGGCGCACGCGCAGAAATATGCGGCGCTGACCGAAAGCAAGCTGATGGTGCTGCACACCGCTGCGGCCCGTGTTGGTGCAATGGACGTAAATGCCGTCACCGAGGGCGGCGTCGAAGCAGCCATTGACGGGGCTGAGGTGATTTACAACCTTGGTGCCGATGAGGTCGAAATCGACGCAGGTGCCTTTGTCATCTATCAGGGCAGCCACGGCGACCGTGGTGCACACCGCGCAGATGTGATCCTGCCGGGTGCCGCATATACCGAAGAAAACGGCCTCTTTGTGAACACCGAAGGCCGTCCGCAACTGGCCCTGCGCGCGAGCTTTGCGCCCGGTGAGGCGAAGGAAAACTGGGCGATCCTGCGGGCACTGAGCGCAGAATTGGACGCCAAGCTTCCCTATGACTCACTGGCGCAACTGCGCACCGCGCTGGTCGCAGAGGTGCCGCATCTGGCCCGCATCGACGACGTGGCGGACAACGAGGGTCCGGCGCTTGAGGTTGAGGCGATGGGCAAGGCGGCGTTCCTGCCGGCGGTCAAGGATTTCTATCTGACCAACCCGATTGCGCGGTCGTCGCAGCTGATGGCGGAACTGTCGGCGGGTGCAAAGGCGCGCGGCGCTGAGAAGATCGCTGCGGAGTGATCCGGGCGGGCATCATATCGCCCTTGCTGCTGGCGGCCTGCGTGCAGGTCCCACAAGCATCGCAGGCGCCGTTCACCCCCGATTATCAAGGGGTGGAAACGCGGCTGTTGGACGGCGATCTGGTGCAGTTCCACGTTGCCATGACCGGTGCAAGAACCAGCGCCGATCTGGATAATTATGCTGAATGCGCAGCGGCGCAATATGCGCTGATCCGCGGTTATGGATTTGCACGTCACGTGCGCACAAAAATGAAACAAGAGGGTGGCGTTCAGACGGCAGATGCTGTCTACACCATCTCGCCTTCCCTCCCGCGCGGACTGCGCACCATCGACGCTGAAGTCGTGGTCGCGGATTGCGAGGCTAACGGAATACCCACGGTGTGAGGACCTATGGCTGAATTCTTTAACACCCCAGGCGGCATTGCTGTACTGATCCTGGCGCAAGTGCTTGCAGTTGTTGCCTTTGTCATGATTTCGCTTCTGTTCCTCGTTTACGGGGACCGCAAGATCTGGGCGGCTGTCCAGATGCGCAGGGGCCCCAATGTGGTGGGCGTCTACGGCCTGCTGCAATCGGTGGCGGACGCGCTCAAATATGTGGTCAAGGAAGTCGTGATCCCGGCCGGTTCCGACCGGGCAGTCTTCATTCTGGCCCCACTGACCAGTTTTGTTCTGGCGATGATCGCCTGGGCGGTGATCCCTTTCAACGACGGCTGGGTGCTCTCGGATATCAACGTCGCCATCCTCTACGTGTTCGCGGTGTCCTCGCTTGAGGTTTATGGCGTGATCATGGGCGGCTGGGCCTCGAACTCGAAGTACCCGTTCCTGGGTTCGTTGCGGTCTGCGGCGCAGATGATCTCCTATGAGGTCTCCATCGGTCTGATCATTATCGGCGTGATCATCTCCACCGGTTCCATGAACTTCGGCGATATCGTGCGTGCTCAGGATGGTGATCTGGGTCTCTTGAATTGGTATTGGATCCCGCACTTCCCGATGGTGTTCCTGTTCTTCATCTCGGCGCTGGCAGAAACCAACCGCCCGCCGTTCGACCTGCCGGAAGCGGAATCTGAACTGGTTGCGGGCTATCAGGTGGAATACTCGGCGACGCCCTTCCTTCTGTTCATGGCCGGAGAATATATCGCCATCTTCCTGATGTGCGCGCTGACAACCCTGCTGTTCTTTGGCGGCTGGCTGTCCCCGATCCCGGGCCTGCCCGATGGCGTCCTTTGGATGGTTGCCAAAATGGCATTCTTCTTCTTCCTCTTCGCAATGGTAAAGGCGATCACGCCCCGCTATCGCTACGATCAGCTGATGCGCCTGGGCTGGAAAGTGTTCCTGCCGTTCTCGCTGGCTTGGGTGGTCTTCGTGTCCTTTGCTGCAAAATTTGACTGGTTCTGGGGCATCTTCGCCCGTTGGACCGTGGGAGGCTAACTGATGGCGAACATCGACTACACCCGCGCCGCCAAATACTTCCTGCTGCAGGATTTCTGGGTCGGCTTCAAACTGGGGCTGAAGTATTTCTTTGCCCCCAAGGCAACCCTGAACTACCCGCATGAGAAGGGCCCGCTGTCGCCACGCTTCCGCGGTGAGCACGCGCTGCGCCGCTACCCCAACGGCGAGGAGCGCTGCATTGCCTGCAAGCTGTGCGAAGCGGTCTGCCCGGCGCAGGCGATCACCATCGACGCGGAACCGCGCGAGGACGGCAGCCGCCGCACCACGCGCTATGACATCGATATGACCAAATGCATCTACTGCGGTTTCTGTCAGGAAGCCTGCCCGGTGGATGCCATTGTCGAAGGTCCGAATTTCGAGTTCGCCACCGAGACCCGCGAAGAGCTGTTCTACGACAAAGACAAGCTGCTTTCGAACGGCGAACGCTGGGAAGCTGAGATTGCACGCAACCTCGAACTGGATGCGCCCTACCGATGAGCGACGCCAAGAACCCATTTGAGGCCATGATGGCCCAGGCTCAGGACATGGCCAAAGCCCTGAACCCCGCGTTAGAGAGCTTTTCTCCCACCGGTGCGTTCAAGGAGTTTGAGGCGCTGTGGCCGACGATGCCAAAGGATGTCATGGAAATGATGTTCGGCAATACCGTCAACAAGGGCGGTCTGGATGCCAAAACCCGTCTGCTGCTGACGCTGGCCGGGCTGACAATGCAGGGCGCACAGGCAGATTCAGCCGTGCGCCAGACCGTGCGCCATGCCCTAGAGGCGGGCGCGAAGAAACAAGAGATCGTTGAAACGATCGGACAGATGTCGGTGTTTGCCGGCATCCCGGCCATGACCCGCGCGCTGGAGCTGGCGCAAGACGTCATGGACGCCAAAGGGGACGATGAAACATGAGCGTTTTTGCCTTTTACCTCTTTGCCATCAGCGCCATCACCGGCGGGCTGTTCACGGTGATCAGCCGTCAGCCGGTGCATTCGGTGCTGTGGCTGATCCTGGCCTTCATTTCCTCGGCCGGGCTGTTCGTCCTGCTGGGAGCTGAATTTGTCGCCATGCTGCTGATCATCGTCTACGTGGGCGCAGTTGCGGTGCTGTTCCTCTTTGTGGTGATGATGCTGGATGTGGACTTTGCCGAGCTGAAGGCCGAGATGGCGCGCTACATGCCGCTGGCGCTGCTCATCGGTCTGGTCATCCTGATGCAGTTCGTGATGGCCTTTGGCGTTTGGGAGACCGCACCGGCGGCCGCCACGCAGCTGGCTCAGCCGATCCCCGCCGACCAACATAACACCGAGGCGCTTGGCCTCATCATCTATGATCAATACTTCCTTCTGTTCCAACTCTCCGGCCTGATCCTGCTGGTAGCGATGATCGGCGCGATTGTGCTGACGCTGCGCCATCGTCAGGACGTGAAACGTCAGGACGTCGTCGCGCAGATGATGCGCGACCCGGCGACAGCGATGGAACTCAAGGATGTGAAACCGGGGCAGGGGCTTTGAGACAATGATCACACTTGAGCATTATCTAACCGTCGCGGCGACGCTGTTCGTCATCGGCATCTTCGGGCTCTTCCTGAACCGCAAGAACGTCATCATCCTCCTGATGAGCATCGAACTGATGCTCTTGGCGGTGAATATCAATCTCGTGGCATTCTCGTCGTTCCTCGGCGATCTGGTCGGGCAGGTGTTCACGCTGTTTGTGCTGACCGTGGCCGCCGCTGAGGCTGCCATTGGCCTTGCGATCCTGGTTTGCTTCTTCCGCAACCGCGGCACTATCGCCGTGGAAGACATCAACGTGATGAAGGGCTAAAGCGTCATGGAAACCATCCTTCTCTTTGCCCCTCTGGTCGGGGCCATCATCTGTGGCTTTGGCTGGAAGTTCATCGGCGAGACCGCAGCGACGTGGACCGCAACCGGGCTTTTGTTCCTGTCGGCGCTCCTGTCGTGGATCGTCTTCCTCAGCTTTGACGGGGTGACCCAGTCGATTGAGATCCTGCGCTGGATCGAAAGCGGGTCGTTGTCTACCTCCTGGGCGATCCGGCTGGACCGGCTGACTGCGATCATGCTGATCGTGATCACCACAGTGTCCTCGCTGGTTCACCTTTATTCATTCGGCTACATGGCCCATGATCCGCAGTGGAAAGACGGCGAGAGCTACAAACCGCGCTTCTTTGCGTATCTGTCGTTCTTTACTTTTGCGATGCTGATGCTGGTGACCTCGGACAATCTGGTCCAGATGTTCTTCGGCTGGGAAGGCGTGGGCGTTGCCTCCTACCTGCTGATTGGCTTCTACTACCGCAAGCCCTCAGCCAACGCGGCGGCGATGAAAGCGTTTATTGTCAACCGTGTAGGTGACTTTGGGTTTGCGCTGGGGATCTTTGCGCTGTTCTTCCTGACCGACAGCATCAACTTCGATGATATCTTCACAGCTGTGCCACAGCTGGCAGAAACCCAGCTGAGCTTTCTGTGGGGCGAATGGAATGCGGCCAACCTGATCGCCATTCTGCTGTTCATCGGGGCGATGGGTAAATCGGCACAGCTGATCCTGCACACATGGCTGCCGGACGCGATGGAAGGCCCGACCCCGGTGTCGGCTTTGATCCACGCCGCAACCATGGTGACCGCGGGCGTTTTCCTGGTCTGCCGGATGTCGCCGCTGATGGAAGTGGCGCCTCAGGCGACGACGTTCATCACGGTGCTGGGTGCGACCACGGCGTTCTTCGCGGCAACGGTTGGTCTGGTTCAGACCGATATCAAGCGCGTGATTGCTTATTCGACCTGTTCTCAGCTGGGCTATATGTTCGTGGCTGCAGGTGTTGGCATGTATTCGGCTGCAATGTTCCACCTGTTCACACACGCCTTCTTCAAGGCGATGCTGTTCCTCGGCGCGGGCTCCGTGATCCACGCGATGCACCACGAGCAGGACATGATGAACTATGGCGGCCTGCGTAAGAAAATTCCCTATACCTTCTGGGCGATGATGATCGGCACGCTGGCCATCACCGGTGTTGGTATTCCGCTGACCCATATTGGTTTTGCCGGGTTCCTGTCGAAGGACGCCATCATTGAAAGCGCCTATGCCGGCGGATCCTCCTACGGGTTCTGGCTGCTGGTGGCGGCTGCCGCGATGACCTCTTTCTACAGCTGGCGTCTGATTTTCCTGACCTTCTACGGCAAACCGCGCGGGGACAAGCACACGCATGATCACGCGCATGAAAGTCCTTGGACCATGCTGGTGCCGCTGGGGGTTCTAGCGCTTGGAGCCGTCTTCTCCGGCATGATCTGGTACAACAGCTTCTTTGGTCACACCGATAAGGTCGGCAAATTCTATGGCATCCCCTATGCGGAAGCTTCGGCTGAGGGCCATGGTGATGCCCATGGGGACGATGCGCATGGCGACGTCACCGAGAGCGTGGCAACCGACGATCACGGCAACGCAGCAAAGGGCGAGCATCACTATGTGTTCACCGGCAAGCCGGGTGAGGGGGCGCTTTACTTTGGTTCCGAGAACACCGTATTGGACGACGCTCACGCTGCCCCGAAATGGGTCAAGGTGTCGCCGTTCATCGCGATGCTGCTTGGTCTGGTCCTTGCGATCCTGTTCTACATCGTGAACCCAAGCCTGCCTGGCCGTCTCGCCAAGCAGCAGCAGCCTTTGTATCTGTTTCTCAAGAACAAGTGGTACTTCGATGAGCTTTATGATGCGATTTTTGTCAAACCAACGCTGATGATTGGCCGCTTCTTCTGGAAGCGCGGTGACGGCAAAACCATTGACGGTGCCCTGAACGGTATCGCCATGGGCATCATTCCCTTCTTCACCCGCCTCGCCGGTCGCGCACAGTCGGGTTACATCTTCACTTATGCTTTCTGGATGGTGCTGGGCATTGCTGCTCTGGTTACCTGGATGTCGATCGGCGGAGGAACGCACTGATGGACAATCTCCTTTCTATCGTCACCTTTATCCCGGCGCTTGCGGCAGCCATTCTGGCCCTGTTCCTGCGCGGCGAGGATGAGGCGGCGCAGCGCAACGCCAAATCTGTTGCGCTTTTTGCCACCACGATCACCTTCCTGGTCAGCCTTGGCATCTATTTTCAGTTCGACCCCTCTGACACGGGCTTTCAGTTCGTCGAAGAGGCGGAGTGGATTTTTGGCCTGAAATACAAGATGGGCGTGGATGGCATTTCGGTGCTCTTCGTGATGCTCACCACATTTGTGATGCCACTGACCATTCTGGCCAGCTGGGGCGTCAGCACCCGTGTGAAGGAATATATGATCGCCTTCCTGATGCTGGAGACGCTGATGCTTGGCGTCTTCATGGCGCTGGATCTGGTGCTGTTCTACCTGTTCTTTGAGGCAGGCCTGATCCCGATGTTCCTGATTATCGGAATCTGGGGTGGCAAGGAGCGGATCTACGCCTCGTTCAAATTCTTCCTCTATACCTTCTTCGGCTCGGTGCTGATGCTGGTGGCGATGGTCGCGATGTATGCGGATGCAGGCACCACGGATATTGCGCAACTGCTGACGCATAGCTTCTCTGCGGGCAGCTTTGATCTCCTGGGCATCCACGTAGTTGGCGGCATGCAGACCTTGCTGTTCCTGGCCTTCTTTGCGTCGTTCGCGGTGAAGATGCCGATGTGGCCGGTTCACACCTGGCTGCCGGATGCGCACGTTCAGGCACCAACTGCGGGATCTGTGGTGCTGGCAGCGATCCTGTTGAAGATGGGCGGCTATGGCTTCCTGCGCTTCAGTCTGCCGATGTTCCCGGTTGGTGCCGATGTAATGACCGACGTGATCCTGTGGATGTCTGCCATCGCGGTGGTCTACACCTCGCTTGTGGCGCTGGTGCAGTCGGACATGAAAAAGCTGATCGCTTATTCCTCCGTAGCGCATATGGGCTTTGTGACGATGGGGATCTTTGCCGCGAACCAGCAGGGTATTGACGGCGCGATTTTCCAGATGCTGAGCCATGGCTTCATCTCGGCGGCGCTGTTTCTCTGCGTGGGTGTGATCTATGACCGGATGCACACCCGTGACATCGACGCCTACGGCGGCCTTGTCATCCGTATGCCTGCTTATGCGCTGGTCTTTATGTTCTTCACTATGGGCAATGTCGGCCTGCCGGGCACGTCTGGCTTTATCGGTGAATTCCTGACCCTGATGGGGACCTTCCAGAAAAACACCTGGGTGGCAGCCGTTGCTGCAACCGGCGTCATCTTCTCGGCGGGATATGCGCTGTGGCTGTACCGCCGCGTGGTGTTTGGCGACCTCATCAAAGGCAGCCTCAAGACCATCAAGGATATGACTGCGCGTGAACGGTTTATCTTTGCACCGCTTGTTGTGATGACCATCCTGCTGGGCGTCTATCCGGCAGTTGTCACCGACATCATCAGCCCGTCGACCGAGGCGCTGATTGCTAACTTCAACCAATCTCTGGCCGCTGCGGATCTGTCCCCGGCGACCCAGATGGCTTCGCACTAAGGGGGCGTGGGCGATGATCCCAGCTGATCTCACCGTTATCCTGCCAGAGATTGTTCTGGCGCTCAGCGCAATGGCGGCGCTCCTCGTGGGTGTCTACACGGGCAAGGACAAACTGGCCCCGGCTCTGATCTGGCTGATGGCCGGGCTGATGTCGGCGCTGGCGATCTGGATAGGGACAGGCGCGTCGGGCAGCCGCGAGGCGTTCAACGGCATGTTTGTCGATGACGGGTTCGCCCGCTTTGCCAAGGTTGCCATTCTGCTATCGGCTTCGGCGGTTCTGGTCATGGGCCAGGACTACATGTCGCGCCGGGGCATGCTGCGGTTTGAGTATCCCATCCTTGTCGCGCTCAGCGCGGTGGGCATGATGGTGATGGTCTCCGCCGGCAACCTGATGTCGCTTTACATGGGCCTCGAACTGCAGTCGCTGGCGCTTTATGTCGTGGCATCGCTGCGTCGTGACAGCGTGAAATCGACCGAAGCCGGCCTGAAGTATTTCGTGCTTGGCGCGCTGTCCTCCGGTTTGCTTCTGTATGGCGCATCGTTGGTCTATGGCTTTGCCGGTACGACCGATTTTGCGGGCATCTACGCCGTTGCCAAGCACGGCGACGTGTCTGTCGGCCTGCTGTTTGGTCTGGTCTTTCTGATCTCCGGCATGGCGTTCAAAGTCTCGGCAGTTCCGTTCCACATGTGGACCCCGGACGTCTACGAAGGTGCGCCGACACCGGTCACAGCCTTCTTTGCCTCGGCACCGAAGGTCGCGGCCATGGGTCTGTTTGCGCGCGTGCTGCATGATGCCTTTGGACATGCGGTGCAGGACTGGAGCCAGGTCATCGCGCTGCTGTCGCTGCTCTCCATGTTTGTCGGCGCTGTCGCCGCGATTGGTCAGCGCGATATCAAGCGTCTGATGGCCTATTCCTCCATTGCCCACATGGGCTACGCGTTGATGGGGCTTGCAGCAGGTACGGCCTATGGTGTGCAGGCGTTGCTGGTCTACATGGCGATTTACGTCTCCATGAACATCGGCACCTTTGCCTTCATCCTGATGATGGAGAAAGACGGCAAGCCAATCACCGATATCCGCGCGCTGAACCTCTATTCACGTCGTGAGCCGGGCAAGGCGCTGGCAATGCTGATCCTGTTGTTCTCGCTGGCAGGCGTGCCGCCGATGCTGGGGTTCTTCGGCAAGCTATACGTGCTGAACGCGGCCTATCAGGCCGGCTTGGCGTGGCTGGCGGTTGCTGGTGTGATTGCCTCTGTCATCGGGGCCTTCTATTACCTGCGCATCGTCTACTACATGTACTTCGGTGAAGAGGGCGAGGAGCTGGAAACCAATCGTTCGCCAATCCTCTGGGGGTTCCTGATGGCGTCGGCTGCGGTGATGCTTCTGGGTATTATCAACATGTTCGGCATCGAGGGTGCAGCGGCATCAGCGGCTGCCACGTTGGTCAACTGACCGCTCTGACACAGAACACACAAAGGCCTGGTCTGCGGACCGGGCCTTTTTGCCTTGAAGGGACAGGATCATGAGTGAGTGGCCAGAGGGATACGGGCGCAGCCTGCTAGAGGAAGTGGACAGCACACTGGATGAGGCCGCGCGCCGCGCGCCGACGCTGACCGGCCCGGAATGGATCATGGCCAAGCGCCAGACCAAGGGGCGCGGCCGCAGAGGGCGGGCCTGGAAGGAACCGAAGGGCAATTTTGCAGCAACTCTGGTGATGCGGCCAGATGGTGCGCCAGAGCAGGTGGCGCTGCGCAGCTTCGTGGCGGCCCTTGCCCTGCATGAGGCTTGCGTCGCACTTTGCGGGGAGACCGCGGGACTGGCGTTGAAGTGGCCCAATGATGTGCTTTTGAATGGTGGTAAGCTGGCGGGCATCCTTCTGGAGAGCGCAGGGGCCGCGGGCGGCGTCACTCATCTGTCGATTGGGATCGGGGTCAATCTGATTGAGACGCCGATGCAGGAATGGTTGGAGCCGGGCGCAGTCTGGCCCGTGTCACTGCTGTCGGAGACGGGTATCCACATCACGCCTGAGGTTTTCCTGACCGAGCTGGCGGCCGCCTATGCCCGCTGCGAACAGCAGTTTGTCACCTTTGGCTTCGAACCGATCCGCACCGCCTGGCTGGCCCGTGCAGCCCGTCTGGGTGAGGTGATCATCGCGCGAACCTCCAATTCCGAAACCGAGGGCACGTTTGAGACGGTGGACGGCAGCGGTAACCTTGTCCTCAAGACCGCCAAGGGCCGCGTCAGCATCCCTGCGGCGGATATCTTTTTCTAGGAAGAGGAGCAGGGCAGGTCATGCTTCTGGCAGTTGATTGCGGCAATACCAACACGGTGTTTTCAATCTGGGACGGGGCGAATTTCATCGGTACCTGGCGGACTGCCACCGATTGGCGGCGCACGGCAGATCAGTATTATGTCTGGCTCAACACGCTGATTCGGCTGCAGGGGATCGAGGCAGATATCACCGATATGATCATCTCCTCCACGGTGCCACGTGTGGTATTCAACCTGCGGGTTCTGGCGGATCGCTACTACAACACGCGCCCCCTTGTGGTTGGCAAGCCGGATTGCCTTCTGCCGGTTTCGGTGCGGGTGGATCAGGGAACGAATGTGGGCCCCGATCGTTTGGTCAATACGGTTTCCGGGTTTGATCAATATGGTGGCAATCTGATCGTGGTCGATTTTGGCACAGCAACAACCTTCGATGTGGTGGCCGAGGATGGCGCCTATATCGGCGGTGTCATTGCGCCGGGCGTGAATCTCAGCCTTGAGGCGCTGCATCAGGCCGCCGCCGCTTTGCCCCATGTGGATATCTCCAAACCCCAGTCCGTCATCGGCACCAATACGGTTGCATGTATGCAGTCAGGTGTGTTCTGGGGGTACGTAGGACTGGTGCGTGAAATCTGCGCCCGCATCAAGGCGGAGCGTGACGTGCCGATGAAAGTAATCTCGACAGGCGGGCTGGCGCCTTTGTTCCAGCAGACAGCCGATCTGTTTGACGCATTTGAGGATGATCTCACGATGCACGGGCTACAGATCATACACAAATACAACAAGGATAACGGTCTCAAGGATGAGCACTGAACGTTTAATCTACCTGCCCCTGGGTGGGGCGGGCGAAATTGGCATGAACGCCTATATCTACGGCTACGGCAAACCGGGTAAGGAACGCCTGATCCTGGTGGATCTGGGCGTCACTTTCCCGGATATGGACAGCAGCCCCGGCGTGGATCTGATCATGCCGGACATCCGCTGGCTGAAAGAGCGGGCCGACCAGCTGGAAGGGGTGTTCATCACCCACGCGCATGAGGACCACATCGGCGCGGTTGCGCATCTTTACCGCGATCTGAACGTGCCGATCTATGCCCGTGCCTTCACCGCCAATCTGGCACGCCGCAAGATGGATGAGGCTGGTCTCGACAGTGAAGAGGTGAAAACCGTTTCCGCGTGGCCCGAGGTGACAAAACTTGGTCCCTTCACCGTCGGCGTCGCTCCGATCTCGCATTCCATCCCGGAAAGTGGCGGTCTGGTGATCGATACACCTGCGGGCCGTATCGTCCACACCGGCGATTTCAAAACTGACCCGACTCCCATCGTGGGTGAGGCGTTCGACCCGGAAATGTGGGCGGAGATCGCCAAGGATGGCGTCAAGGCGCTGGTCTGCGATTCCACGAATGTTTTTTCGCTGAACCCGGGCCGGTCCGAGGTCGAAGTTGGCCCGGAGATCACCCGTCTGGTGGGCGAGGCTGAGGGCATGGTTGTTGCAACCACATTTGCCTCTAACGTGGCGCGGGTAAAAACCCTGGCGGAGGCAGGCCATGCCGCGGGCCGTTCCGTTGTCCTCCTTGGCCGGGCGATGCAGCGCATGGTCGAGGCTGCGACCGAAACAGGCGTTCTGAAGAACTTCCCAAAGGTGGTCAGCGTTGAGGCGGCGCAGGAGCTGCCGCGCGAAAACCTGATGTTGGTGGTGACCGGCAGCCAGGGGGAACGCCGCGCGGCGTCTGCCCAATTGGCACGCGGCAAATATCGCGGCGTTGAGGTGAAAGAGGGCGATCTGTTCCTGTTCTCCTCCAAGACGATCCCTGGCAACGAACGCGGCGTCATTCGCATCATCAACCAGTTCTCCGAAAAAGGCGTGGATGTGGTGGATGACAGCTCCGGTCTTTATCATGTGTCCGGCCATGCCAACCGCCCCGATCTGGAGCGGATGCATGACATCATCAAGCCGCAGATGCTGATCCCGATGCATGGCGAACACCGCCATCTGCGCCAGCACGCCCGTCTGGGCGAGGCGAAGGGCATCGCCAGCGCCGTGGCCGTGAACGGCATGATGATTGATCTGACAGGTGACGCGCCGAAGGTGGTGGATTACGTCGACACCGGGCGCACCTATCTGGATGGGTCTGTCAAATATGGCGCGCTGGATGGTGTTGTCCGCGATCGGATCCGCATGGCGCTCAACGGTCATGTGGTCGTCACCGTTATTCTGGATGAAGAAGATGAACCACTCGGCGAACCCTGGTGCGATATCAAGGGGCTGGCGGAAACCGGTCGATCCAATGCCGCGCTGGTTGAGGTAATGGAAGAGGATCTGAACCAGTTTATCATGCGTGCCGGTGCGAAGACCCTGCGCGACGATGACAAGCTGGAAGAGAACCTTCGCCGTGTCGCCCGCCAGACCGCCCAGAACGAGATTGGCAAGAAACCCGAGGTGACCGTGGTGGTCAGCCGGATGCGCTGAGCCAGACCGTTTTGACCTGAATTAAGGGCCCGCTGCACCTGATGTGGCGGGCCTTTTTTGATCCGCTGTTTCGGTCGTATGCCCATAGTTGATGGGCTGTAACGAAAAAGCCCCGGCAGCGTGCCGGGGCTTTCATCTGTGGTAGGGGATTGACCTTACCGTTTGCTCTCAGCTGCCTGCGCGCAGGCGTCGGATCAGGCGTGACGGGGGTGCGAAATCAGCGCGGCCAACTTCCTCGGCAGGCTGGCAATGCCCCGGCCAAGGCTGCGCAGGAAAGCGGCCATTGCCTCGGCACGCAGCTCATGCGCGCGGGCTTCGATGGCGCGGATTTCGTCGGCGGTCACGGTTGGAAACTCCAGATTGTTCATGGCAGGCCTCTTGGGTGTCTTATGTCTTGTTGACCCTCAGATAGGCTTTTCGGGGTCGGGCGACATCCGCAAAAATGGGCAATCCCGCCATGCTGCAAGTGCAAAGCTCAGAGGCGTTTGGCCGGCAACTGGCGCATAGCTCTTGTTGGTCCGGTGACCCGGCGCAATGAAAAAGGGCCGCCCCAAGAGGCAGCCCTGATGATTTTAGCAATCGCCGAGAATATTACCCGGCGCGGCGCTCGGCAAAGCTGAGGGCGATAAAGCTGGGCATGTGGTCGCCCATGCCAACCACATTGCGATCATTGCCACGGTCGTTGCCGCCACGGCCACGACCGGATTTCTGGTTGCCCTTCTGCCCGGATTTCTGCCCGGAAGATTTGGTCTCGGCAGATTTGCCACGGCCAGACGCGCGCTTTTCCTGCTCAGGGGCCTTCTGCTCCTGTGCTGTTGCATCGACCTCAGCGGTCGCAGCGTCGTTTGCCTGCTGGGCGTCTGCCGCCTCGTTCACATCCTTGGCAGCAGAGCTGCGGGAAGAGGAGCGACGACTGCGGGTCTTGCGCTCAGGCACCTCGCCGCTTGCATCGTCCTTGCTGTCTTTCGCCTTTGGCTCGGCCTTGGCTTTCTTCAGCGGGTTCTCGATGCGCGGGATCTCGTTCTGGACCAGACGTTCGATGTCTTCGAGGTTCTTCTCGTCCTTGGGCACGCAGATCATCATCGCGGTGCCGTCGCGTCCCGCACGACCAGTCCGACCGATGCGATGGACATAGTCCTCTGCATGGCTCGGCACGTCGAAGTTGAACACATGGCTGACGCTGGGCACATCAAGGCCGCGTGCGGCCACATCGGATGCGACGAGGAACCGCAACGAGCCTTCGCGGAATCCTTCCAGCGTTTTGGTGCGCTGGCTCTGATCCAGGTCACCGTGGATCGGGGCCGCGTCATAGCCGTATTTCTTTAGCGATTTGGCGACGATATCCACATCCGTTTTACGATTGCAGAAGATGATCGCATTGGTGCATTTCTCGCCTTCCTGATCAATCAGGTGACGCAGCAACTTGCGTTTCTCGCTGCCCTCACGGTCCCGGCGGGAGGCTTTGAACAGCACCACGCCTTGGGTGATGTTCTCAGACGTCGTTGCCTGACGGGCCACTTCCACACGCTCAGGCGCGGAGAGGAACGTATTGGTGATCCGCTCAATCTCAGGCGCCATAGTGGCGGAGAAGAACAGTGTCTGACGGGTAAAAGGCGTCAGGCCGAAGATGCGTTCGATATCGGGAATGAACCCCATGTCGAGCATCCGGTCGGCTTCGTCCACCACCATAACCTTAACGTCAGAGAGGATCAGTTTGCCACGCTCGAAATGGTCGAGAAGACGACCAGGCGTGGCGATCAGCACGTCCACCCCTTTGTCGATCAGCGTGTCCTGCTCCTTGAACGAAACACCGCCAATCAGCAGCGCCTTCGTCAGTTTCAGGTGTTTGGTGTAGGTGTCGAAATTCTCCGCCACCTGGGCTGCCAGCTCGCGCGTGGGGCAGAGCACCAGGCTGCGCGGCATGCGCGCCCGGGCGCGACCGCGCGCCAGCAGGGTGATCATCGGCAGGGTGAACGATGCCGTCTTGCCGGTGCCGGTCTGTGCGATTCCCAATACATCACGCCCCTCCAAAGCAGGCGGAATTGCCCCTGCCTGAATGGGAGTGGGGGATTCGTAACCCGCTTCCTCAATCGCTTTGAGAACTTTGGGGTTCAGGTTCAGATCTGAAAATTTTGTCATATGCGTCCGTTTTTGCGGACACTGACCTGGCCCGCGCGTGTATGTCAGGGCCGATTCCGCATGGTCTTGCGTCCTGTCTTGATCGGCTTGCGGCGGGGCATAGCAAAATCCGCTGCAATCGTCAAACGAAGCCGGGTTTTCGAAGGTTATTGATCCTGTAACGGGTAAACCCGAAACAGTTTAGTCAAATTGCGGGAAATGTTGACGTCGCTTGGTCGCCAAATCCAGCGGGCAATGATGGATCATACCCCGCAGGCGTAGCGCATCATAGACCTCAGGCAGCTCCGCATTGATTTCGCCGAAGAAGCGTCGCAATCCGTCTATACCGTAGTCCTGTTCAATCATGGTCAGCAGCTCATGCTTGTTTAATCCGCCGAAACGCGCCGGAAATCCTGCACCCAGACCCGGCCGGTAGGAGCCGCGCGCCAGTCGGAATCGGTAGCTGCCTTGCCAGTCATCCCAGCTGGCGGCGTGGCGATGACAGATCTGCAATTCCTCCTGCTCGGTCTCGCGGGTGTTTTTCTCACCATGCTGGAACAAGTTATGGATTCGGTACTGAATATCGGGGAGGCCGGTGCGGGCAAACAGCTTACCTGCCGTGTGGCTGAGAAAGCCGCCTTTGAGAAAAACGCCGAATTCGGGATAGATCGCTCTGACCTCATGCTCGCGTTCAGCACCAGAGGGGACCATGGCCTTGTAGTGATCCGCATGCCCGGCCAGCGCCTCCAGCGGGCGCATCCGCAGCACATCCGTCTCAGCAGGCAGCGCGGCGAGCGTTTCCGTGATCGCCCGGCTTTGGTCATGGGCTGCAACATGAGGCCAGAGAAACTCATCCACATCGATATGGGCGACCCAGTCGGTCTGGATCCGCTCGTAGGCGTGGGTCGCGTTCATCGTCTGGCGGGGCTGGTGCATCTTTGGACGCGGCGCCTTGTGCTGCTTCCAATAGCGGTCGTCGCAGGTGATCACCCGAATTTTCGGATGCGCCTTTAGATGTGGGTAGACGTCGGGATTTTCTGCATCAAGATACAGATGTAACCGGTGGGCACCCAGATCCAGGTGGTAGGCGGCAAAATCCAGGATAGATTTGGCGTCGGCCTTGATGGTGCTGACAAGACCCCATTTCGGTTTGCTCGGCGTGGTCATGACCTGCGATGTGTCTTGTAGCGCTGAATGCGTCCGAAAATGCTGCGGGGATCTTCCATCACCATGCGCAGCATCCTGATGGCGAGTGGCCGCAGCACCAAGTCCCGTTCGCCATACCGCCACAGCCGCGCCAGCATCTGTCGATCCAGATCGCCATGGGGCAGGTGGTAAGGTGTCATGCCAAGGCCGATGTCATCCAGATCCTTGCCCTTTACACGGGGAAGGCCGCTGTCGGTCGGTCGCCCTGACAATCTTCGTTCACTGTCGTGCAGTTTGATCATATGGAACAGCAACTGCAGCCCTTGCCCGCCAAGCCGCTGATCAATCGTGTCCCCATGATCCGCAAAGGTGGTTGCCGCTGAGATCAGCCAGCGCGTCGGCAAACCCGCCGCCAATGCGCCCCCATGCTCCGCCCAGATCCGCAGGAACAACGCCCGCGCATCCGCTGGCGCATCCCGGCGGCGCAAGATCGCAATACAGAGCGCATGGACCGCCCAGATTTCAGGATCACCTGCAAACTCTTCCCGCAGGGACTGCCATTTATGCGCGATATGATGGATCGGCAGATCCTTCTGCGTCGCGGGCTTAGGGCCGGGATCTGTCAGCGGACCAAAGAGAGTGGCCAAATCGGCATCCGCCGCCGGCAAGGCCGACAGCGGCTCGACAAACGGCACCTCTTTCTTTTCGAGCTGCCGCAGCAGTTTATAGAACCCGCCAGGATAGTTTTCGTTGTCGATATCCATGGCGGGCTGGTGTCACCGATGATCTGGGAGGCTGGTCTTAAACCATCATCTCCTTGGTCGCGGTCAGTTTCAAGTCCGGATAGTCGCGCTCAACCCGGTCAATGTCCCACTGAAGGCGCGTCAGATAGACCACATCGCCATCATGATCATGGGCAATGTGCTGCTTGTTGGTGTTGATGAACTTGTCGAGCGCGGTCTTGTCGCCGCTGACCCAGCGGGCAGAGGTGAATTGCGACGCCTCAAACCGGACGGGCAGGCCGTATTCCATCTCGATACGGCTGGCGAGCACTTCAAATTGCAACTGCCCCACCACGCCGACAATGAACCCGGATCCGATGGAGGGTTTGAACACTTTGGCGGCACCTTCTTCGGCGAATTGCATCAACGCCTTTTCCAGATGCTTGGCCTTCATCGGATCGCCCGCGCGCACGCCTTGCAAGAGTTCCGGTGCAAAGGACGGAATACCACTCACGCGGAGCGCTTCACCCTCGGTCAGCGTATCGCCGATGCGCAGCTGGCCGTGGTTCGGAATACCGATGATATCGCCGGCCCAGGCTTCCTCTGCCAATTCGCGGTCCGACGCCAGAAACAGCACCGGGTTGGAGATCGCCATCGGTTTCTTTGACCGCACATGTGTCAGCTTCATGCCGCGTTTGAAATGGCCCGACGCCAGCCGCACGAAGGCTACGCGGTCGCGGTGCTTGGGATCCATATTGGCCTGCACCTTAAATACAAAACCGGCGACTTTCTTTTCATCCGGCGCAATCTGGCGCGGTTGGGCGGTCTGCGGCTGCGGTTCCGGCCCATAGGTGCTGATGCCGTCCATCAACTCCTTCACCCCGAAGGAGTTGATCGCAGAGCCGAACCAGATCGGGGTCATGTGACCTTCCAGAACCGACTGCGGATCAAGTGTCGGCAGCAGCTCGCGCGCCATTTCGACCTCTTCCAGCAGCTTCTCCAGCAGGTGCTCTGGCACATGCTCCGCCAGTTTCGGGTCGTCCAGACCGTTGATCTCAATGCTCTCGGCGATCTTGTTGCGGTCGGCCCGGTCCATCAGCTCCAGACGGTCGCGCAACATGTCGTAACAGCCGATGAAATCGCGTCCGACGCCGATCGGCCAGCTGGCCGGTGTCACGTCAATCGCGAGGTTCTGCTGGATCTCGTCAATGATCTCAAATGTGTCGCGGCTTTCGCGGTCCATCTTGTTACAGAAGGTCAGGATTGGCAGGTCCCGCAGGCGGCAGACCTCAAACAGTTTCTGGGTCTGGCTTTCCACACCCTTTGCGCCATCAATCACCATGACCGCGGCATCAACGGCGGTCAGCGTGCGATAGGTATCTTCCGAAAAGTCGGAGTGACCGGGCGTGTCCACCAGGTTGAAGCGGTAGTTGGCATAGTCAAACGACATCGCGGAGGCCGAAACAGAAATACCGCGATCCTTCTCCATCTGCATGAAGTCTGAGCGCGTCCTTCGGGCCTCACCCTTGGCGCGCACCTGACCTGCCATCTGAATAGCACCACCATAAAGCAGGAACTTCTCAGTCAGCGTGGTTTTGCCGGCATCCGGATGCGAAATGATCGCAAAGGTGCGGCGCCGGGCGATTTCTGCCGGCAGGTCGGGGCGGTTTGGGACGGTATCGAGCATGAGCGCGCGTATATCAGGATGGCGCGCCGAGGCAAGAAAAACAGGGGGCAGGCCCCCTGCGCATTACCGACAATCGGGGCCGGCGTTTCAATCCCAGATCAGGGCCTGTCCGGCAAGACAGGCAGGCATTGCATCTGCGGGCAGCTGCCCCAGCTGTTCAAAGAAGGCGAAGGCGTCAAATCGGGACGTCAGTTCAGCAATCTTGTCGCCTTCAAAACGAATCATCATGATCCCCTCAGCATGAACAGGCGTGACCCCGTCCGGGCCGTCCGCCGTCAGCAGGTAGCGCGTTGAGGTCCAATCGCCGTCTTCCATGTAGTGCAGCATCTGCACCCGCAGCTCACCCGCAAGCTTGTGAACAACCTCAATCAGGACCGGATAGTCCTTGCGCGGGTTGGTCAGCCCATCCAGCAGCTCAGTACCCTCCAGTGTGGGGGCCAGCATCTGGGCAAATGTGGACATGTCGCGATTTTCCCAAACTTCGGAAAACCAGCGCTGTACAAGGTCTCGCTTGGTCATGGTCAGGCAAAGCTCCATAAATTCCACGTCGGAGTGCAGGACCTATGTGCCGAAATGATTATGGAGATTTCCATCAGAGATCGTAATCCTCGCCCCGGTGTATCGAATTTTTTCAGAATTTGCGCTGCCTGTGTCGATCCGGCGTTTCGCCGACGGCCTCCCGTGATCGGACGCAAGCAGTCACATGGCGCGGCGTTTCAACCCGGAGACCGACTGACCACGGTCCATCAGCGCCGGTCGAACATCCAACCCAGAGGCCACCCGCTGGTGGCCCAGCAAGAGACCGGGTGTTCGGTTCAGGTTCTCCTGAGGCAGCGCGGCGCGCGTCAACGGGTCAAGCAGGAGGCTTTCAGCCGCGATCCCTTCAGCGAAAATGATTTGATGGCGATCAAACAACAGCTGGAAATAATCCACGAATCCGCCGCTTTGTACGATGATATCAATCCCATTCACCAGTTCCCGCGCCCGGACCAGATGTTCAGGGCGACCCCTGCGTCGGATGTCGCGTCGTGGATGTACCAACAAACGGTGGTCCGGGCTGACCAGGAGGTCATTTTCATTGTTGAGCGCACCGGCCCGGATCAGGATCGGGGCCATTTCACCAACCGCGCGGCTTGTGCATTGTCCGATCCAGCGCACTTCTTGGGCACCGTCATCGCGCGTCAGTACCCGGTCGCCAGCCACAAGATCCTCAATTGGCCGCTGTGCACCGGTGTCGAGGGTAATATGAGTGCCGCGCGTGAAGGAGACGCAGGCCAACTGCGCAAGCTGCTGGTGCGTACCCTCGCGTGTTTTGCGCACCAGTGTATAGCCTGTCTGCGGGCGCAGTGGTGCTAGCGGCAGCAAATAGATCGCTGCAATCAAACCGCCGTCGTCCACCTCGACCATGACCAGAACCTCAACGTTGGCGCCGATATCGGGCATTAACGTCAAAAGGCAATCAAGATGCAGGCGCGCACCTGGGGTCCCGATCGCAGTCGCGTGATCCAGCGTAAGGCGCCCGTCCATGCGCGCGGTCAAGCGAATTTGCCGAAGCGGAGCGTTTCGGGCCAGCTGATAGACATCGTCCAAATGTAGATCATCGTAGACCCCAAGGCTGTCACCCAGATTGGCCCCCATTTCGACACGGAAATCGGCCGCCGCGAACACCGGTAGCGTTTGGGCGGCGATGGGGGTCTGATGCAGCTGTGTCAGCATGGATAACCTAACCAATAGCGGCGCGCGTCCTGCGCGTGTGAACTCTCATTGTGGCGGGAAATGTGGCGAGATGCGGACCAGACGGGGGTGGTTTTGCGAAGCCAGCAGGACCGGAAGGCGCCCATGCGCAGGCCCGGGTCGTCTTCGGGCAGCATCGGCAGCTGCTGTTTGTGTTTGGGCTGGTCAATACCGGGACAAGGGTGCAAGCTCCGCCGCGACAGAAACAGCGTCGGATCCCGGCTTGCAAACGGCCTGGCCGGAACAAAATATCGCGACGCAACAGGGAGGTATGTCATGGACTTGGGATTGGCGGGAAAGCGGGCATTGGTCTGCGCCAGCAGCAAGGGGCTTGGCCTCGGCTGCGCGGAGGCCCTGGCAGAGGCCGGGGTGGATCTGGTGATGAACGCGCGGGGAGCGGAGGCGCTTCTGGCCTCAGCCCAATCCATCCGGGATGCCCATGGCGTCAACGTGGAGACCATTGCCGCGGATGTCACCACCGAGGCGGGGCAGGCCAAGGTCATCGCCGCAGCCGAGGGGGTCGATATTCTGGTGACCAATGCAGGCGGCCCGCCGCCGGGGCTGTGGTCCGACTGGGAGCGTGAGGATTTTATCAGGGCGCTGGATGCCAACATGCTGACCCCGATCGCGCTGATCAAGGCGCTGGTGCCGGGTATGATGGAACGGGGCTGGGGCCGGGTGGTCAACATCACGTCACAATCGGTGAAGGCGCCAATCCCGGTTCTGGGCCTTTCGAATGCGGCGCGCACCGGGCTGACTGGCTATGTGGCGGGCACCTCCCGTCAGGTTGCCGCGAAGGGCGTGACCATCAACAACCTGCTGCCCGGCATCCACGCCACGGATCGGGCGGTCTCGCTGGATACCGGCGTGGCCCAACAGCAGGGGATCTCCCTTGAGCAGGCCGCCGAGCAGCGCGCCGCCAGCATTCCCGCCGGTCGCTATGGCACGCGGCAAGAGTTCGGCGCCACCTGCGCCTTCCTCTGTTCGCAGCACGCGGGCTTCATCATCGGCCAGAATATCCTGCTGGACGGTGGCGCCACCAATATGACCATTTAACGGGGCGGGCAGATGGCATCCGGTTTCTCGCTGAAGGATCAACTGTTTAATCAGGAGAAGACCCGCTACCTAGCGGGCCTTTTCGCGGCGGCGGATTCCGGATTTGACGCCGCGGCGTTTGAGGCTGAGGTGATGGCTCGGCTGCCGGATCTGGAGCTGAAGGAGCGCATTACCCTGATCGCAGAGGTGCTGGCCCGCCATCTGCCTGCGAATCTGGAGGCCGCCGCACCCGTTCTGCGACGGGCGCTGCCGCCGCCTCTGGATCCCAGCCTGTCGGATGATGACTTCGGCGACTTCATCTTTGCGCCGCTGGGAGAGTTTGTGGTGCTGCGCGGGTTGGAGGCGGCCCCGGATCTGTCGCTGCAGCTGCTGTCCGAAATCACCCAGCGGTTTTCCATGGAATGGGCTATCCGTCCGTTTCTCACCCATTGGACCGATCAGACATTGGCCGTGATGCAGGGTTGGGCGAAAAGCGACAGCTATCACGTTCGGCGGCTGGTCAGCGAAGGCACCCGGCCAAGGCTGCCCTGGGGCCAGTCGGTTCCGCTCACATTGGCGCAGCCCTTGCCCCTGCTGGACCAGCTCCACGCTGACCCGACCCGCTATGTGACACGTTCAGTGGCCAATCACCTCAATGATATCTCAAAAAAGGATCCGGAGCTGGTTCTGGATCGGCTGCGCAGCTGGCAGGCGGCAGATCAGCAGCGCCCAAAGGAGCTGGCCTGGATGACCGCCCATGCGCTGCGTGGGTTGGTGAAGGCGGGGCACAGCGGCGCGATGGAGATGCTGGGGTATGACCCGGACATGCCTTTCGCCGCGACGGTCACGCTGCGCGATGATCCTGTGCATATTGGCGGTGCTCTACAATTTGACTGCCAGCTGGACGGTGCACCGGACACCCCCGTGCTGGTGGACTATCGCCTGCATTTTCAACGCCCGGGTGGCAAGGTGTCGGCCAAGGTCTTTAAGCTGAAACAATCGGTCCTGACCGGCGGTAGCACGCGTCTCAGCAAACGCCATCCGCTGAAAGCCGGGGCGAGCACCTTTACTCTGGTGCCGGGACCCCATCGGCTTGAACTGCTGGTCAACGGGCGCGTGCGCGCTGAGTTGAGTTTTGATTTGTTGCCACCGCAGTGAACATGCTGCCACTGACGACCCTTGATGTCGCGCTTTGGTGCGCTCCCTTGCATGGAGACATTGGCGTTGATATCTGCAGGCCAATCCCGATCATTTAGGTCGGACACGAATAACGAGGTCGCATGACATCTGCCCCCCCTGACCCGATGCTTGGTACCGACAGTGCGTCTATATCTGCGCCACGTCTCGAAATCCGCAATCTGCGGCGGTTCTTTGATGGGCGCGCGGTGGTGGATGATGTGTCGATGCAGATCCAGGCCGGGCAGGTAACCTGTCTGCTTGGCCCGTCGGGATGTGGCAAATCCACGACGTTGCGGATGATCGCCGGGGTGGAAATGCAGGACAGCGGCGAAATCTACGTCGATGGCAAACTGATCTGCGATACCGTGTTTCGGGTGCCGCCAGAGCGCCGTGAAATTGGCTTGATGTTTCAGGACTTTGCCCTGTTTCCGCATCTGAGCGTCGCCGACAATGTTGCCTTCGGACTGAAGGGCAGCAAGGATGAAAAACGCGCCCGCGTGAAAGAGCTGCTGCAAAAGGTCTCTCTTTCACAGTACATTGATGAATTCCCGCATCATCTGTCCGGCGGTGAACAGCAGCGCGTGGCTCTGGCCCGTGCGCTGGCCCCACGCCCACGGATCATGCTGATGGATGAGCCGTTTTCCGGGCTTGATAATCGCCTGCGTGACGGCATCCGCGACGAGACCCTGACACTGCTGAAAGAAGAGGACGCCGCCGTCCTTCTGGTCACCCATGAACCGGAAGAGGCGATGCGGATGGCTGATGAGATCGCTCTAATGCGATCCGGAAAAATCGTGCAGCAGGGTGCGCCCTACAATGTCTATACCCGGCCAGTTGATCGTGCGGCTGTGGGGTTCTTCAGCGATACCAATGTCCTGCACTCCGAGGTTAACGGCGCGCTTGCCGAAACCCCCTTTGGCCAGTTTCTGGCGCCGGGTGTGCCGGATGGCACCAAGGTCGACATCGTGTTCCGCCCGCAGCATCTGCGGATCGATTTTGACCGCAACGGGCGCGGCCCGCATCCGACGCCCAGCGACGGGGTTGCCGCGCGCGGGGTGGTCAAGCGAGCCCGCTTCCTCGGACATGAGAGCCTGGTTGAGTTCCGTATGGATTTTGACGGCAGCATATTGAAGGCGACGGTGCCAAATGTCTTCCTGCCGGATGCCGGGCGGGTGATGTGGCTGACGGTGCGCCGCAACCGTTGTTTCGTCTTCCCCACCGGCTGCTGACGCGGCGGATCAGTCCGGCGCGGGCGTGTCGGCATAGGGCTGATAATCCATCAGGCGCTTGCCCGGTTCATCCACGAACAACTCCGGCAGGGGCTCGGCGGCCTCGATGAGGTCAACCCGAAACACCCTGAAATCCTCACGTGCCTCGCACCAAGCGGTGAGGGTCCAGACCCGGCCCCAGTATTCCATATGCAACGGGCGGATGACCCGCTCGGTCAGCGTGTCATCAATACGTCTGTAGGTGAGATGCAGCTTTTGGCGTGCCTTGATTGCTGCGCGCAGCGTCGGCATCTGGGTAAACCCTCGCGCTGCGTCGGCGAAGGGGTAGACTGCAAATTTCCACGCATCGGCTTCGGCAATGGTGCCCTCGGGCAGCACCGCATCCACTTTGGCGGCCAGACTTTCGGCAGCGGCCTTCAGATCGGGATCGGCAGCCTCAGCGACAATCGCCATGCCAAGGTTCAGCGCCTCCAGCTCCTCGCTGGTGAGTGTGAGGGGCGGCAGGGTGATCGCCTCGCGCACCATATAGCCCACACCGCGCGCACCCTCGACCGGCACACCGCTGGCAACCAGCGTGTCCATGTCGCGGTAGATTGTGCGGGTCGAGACCTCCAGCCGTGCGGCGATGTCCTGCGCGCGGTGCAGTTTTCCATCGCGCAGGATCTGGATAATGTCGAACAGGCGGTCGGTGCGGCGCATGTCCTAGCCTTTATACGGGGCGGGGAGGAGGTCAAGACCACCCTCCGCCACTTGAGCCTGAAAGGAGCCTGACCCTAGCTGGCCATGGACCAACGGACCTCCTCATGACGCATCTTGGCCGTATCGGGCGCGATTGCCGCCATTACCTCTGCCGAGAACTCCTGCGTCATGAAGCTTTGTGCCACCTCCTGTGCTGTCGCCATATCCTGCCAGACCACATAGTCGGTCCAACTGCCATCTGCGCCCTGGGTCAGCTGACGATGCAGAAAGCCGGATTGCGCGCGCACAAATCCCTCGGTGCGCTGCATCAGCGCCACAAAATCCGCTGTCTTGACGCCCTCAGCCAGATGAAAGGTCACGATCTCTGCCACATGTTTGTCCATCACTTGTCTCCTTTTCGGTGTGATACACTGGCAATAGCGCCCCTCAACTGACATAAACCTGTCAGTTGGATTGCGTCACCTCGTATAAAACTGCTTTTTTGTCAGTTTCCGATGCCGCCCGTGCGGCTCAGATCTTTGCCGCGCCGGGGTGGGGGCGTAAAACCGTCATCAAATGACATCTGCGGGCCATCCCCTGGTCCGCACGCAGAAGGAGACCCTCTCATGCTTAACAATATCGGCCTTCCGGGCCTGCTGCTCATCGCTGTTGTCGTGCTGGTCCTGTTTGGTCGCGGCAAGATTTCTTCGCTGATGGGCGAAGTGGGCAAAGGCATCACCGCCTTTAAGAAAGGCGTCAACGACAGCACCAAGGAACTGGAAGAAGACAACTCCGCAGAGGCCGCGCGCGACGTGACCCCCGAGACCGAAAAAGACAAGGTCTAAGCGGCGATGTTTGATCTTGGGTGGACCGAACTCATGGTCATCGGCGTTGTAGCGCTGATTGTTGTCGGGCCCAAGGACCTGCCGGTTTTGTTCCGCAATGTCGGGCGGTTCGTGGGTAAGGCCAAGGGCATGGCGCGCGAATTCAGCCGGGCCATGAATGACGCTGCCGATGAGGCGGGCGTCAATGACATGGCCAAGGGGCTGAAGGCGGCGGCCAACCCTGTCAATACCGCAATGGATGGCGTCAAACAGGCGGCACAGGATATGGCAAAGTCAATCGACCCGACCAAATTCGACCCCGACAGCGAAACCGGGAAACTGGCGGCTGAACGGGCAGAAGATGCCAAGAAAATCCAGGCTGCCACCGCCCGTGCCGCGGCAGACCGCAAGGCGCGCGAGGCCGCTGAAGCGCAGGCCAAAGCGGCTGAGGCGGAGGCGGCTTTGGCAGCTTCGGACACGCCGACAACGCCGGAAAGTGAGACCAAGACATGAGCGCGTCTGAAGACATCGACGACAGCACAGCGCCGCTGATTGAGCATCTGGCTGAATTGCGCACCCGCCTGATCCGGGCGGTGGGCGCGTTCATCGTGGGGATCGTGCTGGCCTTCACTGTTGCAGAACCGATCCTGCAATTCCTGCTGGGCCCGATTGAGGAAACCCTGCGCAATCTGGGCGATCCCGCACCGACACTGCAATACACCAGCCCACAGGAATACCTGTTCACGCTGTTCCGCATCTCTATGGTGTTTGGCTTTGCACTGTCGTTCCCGGTCATTGGCTTTCAGCTCTGGCGCTTTGTGGCGCCGGGTCTCTACAAGACTGAGAAGAACGCGTTTTTGCCCTTCCTCATCGCCTCGCCGGTGATGTTCCTCTTGGGGGCGAGCTTTGCGCATTTCGTGGTGACACCGCTGGCGATGGCTTTCTTCCTTGGCTTTGCCGATGTGTCGTCGATCTTTGCCAACCTTCTGTCTGGTGCGGTCAGCAGCCTGCCTGCCGACGCCGCGGTGGTGCCGGAAACCACCGACGGGGTGCGGATCACCTTCTTTGGCAAGGTGAACGAGTCGCTGGATATCACGCTGAAATTCATCATGGCGTTTGGCCTGTGCTTTCAGCTGCCGGTGCTTCTGACCCTGATGGGGAAGGCCGGTCTGGTCAGCGCTGACGGGCTGGGGAGCGTGCGCAAATATGCGGTTGTCGCCATCCTTGTGTTGGCAGCCCTTGTGACCCCGCCGGATGTGATCACGCAAGGGATCCTGTTTTCGGTGGTCTATGGTCTTTATGAGGTGTCGATCCTTCTGGTGCGCCGGGTTGAGAAGACCCGCGAGGCGAAGTTGCGGGCTGAAGGCTACTATGACGACGACGATGATTTCGGCGAGGAAATGGATATGCATCCCGAAGATGATCCTCTGATGGCCGAGTTTGAAGATGATGATCAGGACGACGGTAAGGCCAAGTAATCCCTACTGGAACGGATGACAAAAGGCGCGCTGGAAACGGCGCGCCTTTTTGCTTTGGCGGCTGCCCTCTTGCCCGCGCAGCCTGAACATGCTTTGACCCCGGTAACCCACCGACGGAGACTCCCATGGACCAGAAAAAACCGACCCGCGTTGTGCTTTCCAGCGACCACGCCGCGATTGAGCTGCGCCAGGCCATCGCGGACCACATTGCCGCCAACGGCTGGGAGGTCGTCGATATTGGCCCCACGACCCCGGAGAGCACCCACTACCCCAAGCATGGCGCAGCCGCGGCGGAGCGTGTGGCCTCGGGCGATTGCGATCTCGGGATCATTCTTTGCGGCACCGGTCAGGGCATCATGATGGCCGCAAACAAGGTGAAGGGCATCCGTTGCGGCGTCTGCTCCGAAACCTTCTCCGCCAAGATGATCCGCCAGCACAACAACGCCAATATGCTCTCCATCGGGGCGCGTGTGGTTGGTGACAGCCTGGCGATTGAGATTGTTGATGCCTTCCTTAATGCTGAGTTCGAAGGCGGTCGCCACGCCACCCGCGTGGATATGATTGAGCCGCAGGACAGCTGATCCCACAGAGGTTCGCGCCCCCAAGCCAGATAACCGGAGGCCCAGATTATGGATGAGACAAGCCTGACCCGCATCGCGGATGCGCTGGAGCGGATGGCGCCCGCACCGTTGAAGGCACCGGATTTTGCTGCGGCGTCGGCCTTTGTCTGGCATGTCGCGCCGGACCGGCTGGAGCCTGTGAGAAGCGTCAACCGAGTTGATCTGGACCTGCTCCTGGGAATTGATCGCGCACGGGACACTCTGCTGGACAACACCCGTCGCTTTGCCGCCGGGTTCGGGGCCAACAACGCGCTTCTATGGGGCGCCCGTGGCATGGGGAAATCCAGCCTGGTGAAGGCGATTCACGGCCAGTTATCACCGGAGTTTCCGGCGCTCAAACTGGTGGAATTGCAACGCGAGGATCTGCCCTCGGTGGCACGGCTTCTGAACCATCTGCGCGCCGCGCCTGAGCGCTTCATCCTGTTCTGTGATGACCTCTCCTTTGGCCATGATGATCAGCACTACAAAAGCCTGAAAGCGGTGCTGGATGGCGGCATCGAAGGGCGCCCGGATAATGTGCTGTTCTACGCCACCTCCAACCGTCGCCACCTGATGCCGCGCGATATGATCGAAAACGAGCGTTCCAGCGCCATCAACCCCTCCGAAGCGGTTGAGGAAAAGGTCTCGCTCTCGGATCGGTTCGGGCTGTGGCTCGGTTTCCACCCTTGCGATCAAGACGAATATCTCGCCATGATTTCAGGCTATTGCGCAGCCTACGGTGTAGAGGTTGCGGAGCAGGAGCTGCGCGCAGAGGCAATTGAATGGCAAGCCACACGTGGCGCACGTTCGGGGCGGGTGGCCTGGCAGTTCTTCACCGATCTCGCCGGTCGGCACGGTGTGAAAGTCACCTGAGAAGGCCGCGCGCGGCTTTGGAACGACCCCACCGGACATCAAATGGAAAAACGGCGCTCAGGGGTCTCCCGGGCGCCGTTTCTTATGGTCCGGTGTACGGGGGCGACGTCACTGCAGATAGGGCAGGGGATCAACGCTTTCGAAGCCGTTGCGAACCTCAAAATGCACATAGGCCGACGGCCCGTCACGCAGCGCAGCAATCGTCTGGCCGCGTGATACCGTGTCGCCTTTGTTCACTGCGATTTTGTCGACATTGGCATAGACCGTCAGCAGCTTGGCGTCATGGCGGATCACGATGATCGGGATATTGTTGGAATCCTTGGTGATCGCCGCGACGGTGCCGCCATCGGCGGCCTGTACCGGCGCGCCCGCAGCCCCGGCGATATCAATGCCGTCGTTCTTGCCCTTGGCATAGGTGCGGGTGATCTTGCCCTTGACCGGGTAACTCATCGCGCTGCTGGCGCTGCGAGTGGGGGCGGGCACTTCTACCTTTGGCAGATCCTTGGGAGCTTCGGCGGCGGGGGCAACGGTTTCCTGCGGCAGCGGCTTGGTCGCGCTGGGTGGAGTGGGCGTGCTGGTGCCCTCACCGGGGGCCGTGACGGTTGCGACCGCAGGCACGGCTGCTGCTGCGGAGGCCTCCTTGCGCGGTGCCGGACGGTCCTTCAGCGGGATCAGCAGGAACTGGCCTTCACGAATGGCAAAATCGCTGCCCAGACCGTTCCATTCCGCCAGTGCCTTTACTGGCACCTGATACAGCCGCGACACGGTATAGGCTGTCTCGCCGCGTTTCACCTTGTGGCGCACCGGCTCCGGCCCGCTCTGCACCTGCGGCTTGCTCGCCGGAGGCTGCGGCGCCAGCGGTGTGGTGTTGACGGTGCTTGCTGCATTTGGCGTGGTAGAGGGGGCACTGTCGATAGCATCCCCCGCCAGCGAGGCGATATCTACACCGCCTGTGCTGTTTGAAGCGGTGCCAGGTGCCCGGCGGGGCAGGGCGATGATTTCGCCCTGGCGCAGCGGATCGTCCGTCTTCATGCCGTTGAAACGGGCCAATTCGCTGGCGGGCAGACCAATGCGGCCAGCCACGTCATTCAGCGTATCGCCGCGCCGGGCCACGGCCACCTGGTAGGACGGATAGGTGATCAGCCCACTGGAATCCGGTTTCGGACGGCTGGTGGTGGCAGTTTGTGCCGCCTTGGTGGTGTTGAATGCACCGATCTGGCCGCGCAGATCATAGTCAAGCGGCGCCTCGCAAGCGGCCAGCACGGCCACCAGAGGCAACGCCATCAGCACCTTACGGCCTGTCGCGCGATCGCGGCGGGTGGGGTCAGTCACTGTCATTTCGCTCTCCTCAGAACGCCGTTCCCGTCTTGCGGGCCCCCATTATCCCTGGGGCTTGCCAATAGTCCGTCGGCCAGCCACGTGATCCGGCTCGGGATCTTCCCGAACTTTGGGCGAGGGCAGGTCTTGCCTCTCCCTTACGTGTCTTTGCCGATCCCCTCAAGCAGGGGAACAAAACGCACCGGGCGCAATTCGTCGTATTCTAGACCGCTGGCGGTTTTTTGAACACGGATCAGGGTCTGTACGGTGTCCGACTGCCCCACGGGCACCACCATGATACCGCCGGTCTTCAGCTGCGCCAAGAGCGGGCCGGGCGGATCCTCGGCAGCGGCGGTCACGATGATTCGATCAAAGGGCGCCTGCTCCGGCAGCCCGTGGCTGCCATCCCCCACCAGCGAGGTGATATTGGACAGATGCAGCTGGTCAAAAATCTGCCGCGCCTCCCGCACCAGCCGGGCATGACGGTCCACGGTATAGACACGCCGCGCCAGCTTGCTCAGGATCGCCGCCTGATAGCCGGACCCGGTGCCGACCTCCAGAACCGTGTCGCGGGGCGAAATCTGCAAAGCCTGCGTCATCAGCCCTACGACTGAAGGCTGCGAAATGGTCTGCCCGCAGGCAATCGGCAGCGGCATATCCTCATAGGCACGCGCCGAAAACAGCCCCCGCACAAAGGGGCCGCGATCAATCTGTTCCATCGCGTCCAGCACCTGCGCATCCGTCACCCCGCGTGAGCGCAGGGCAAACAGAAACTGCATCTTGGTTTCGGCAGTCGGCTCGCTCATTCAATGCCCTTCAGGCGCTCCAGCGCGTCCGTCGCCGTCAGATCAGCCCGCATCGGTGTGACCGAGATATAGCCCGCCAGATTTTGTGCTGCATCCGTGCCCTCGGCGGTGGCGATATGCTGATTGCCGCCCCGGATCCACAGGTAGCGCCGCCCGTTGGGAGAGGTCTGCTCCTCAGCGGAGAAATGGCTGCCACGCCGAAATCCCTGCGGTGTGATCCGTCGCCCTTTGACATCCTCCGCAGGAACGGGCGGGAAATTTATGTTGTAAAACAACCGGTAATCCGCGTCTTCCTTGGGTTGTGTGTCAAGGATTGAGCGGATGAGATCGGCGCCGTGCTGGGCGGCGGCTTCAAACGGGTTGTCCAGCTGGTTGTTTTCTGGCCCGAAGTACTGCGAAAGTCCCATCGCGGGGATGCCCTGCAATGCTGCCTCCATTGCGCCACCCAAGGTGCCGGAATAGAGCGCGTTCTCAGCCGAATTGTTGCCCCGGTTTACGCCCGACAACACCAGATCCGGCAGCTTGTCCTTCATCACCACATGCAATCCTGCCAGCACGCAGTCCGCAGGCGATCCTTCGGCGGCAAAGCGGCGCTCGCCCAGCTGGCTGAGCATGAAGGGGCGGGTGTAGCTGATGCAATGGCCGACGCCTGACTGTTCAAACGCGGGCGCGACGGTCCAGACCTCGCCGTCGGGCCCTGCCACGTCGCGGGCGATCTGCTCCAGAACCGCCAGACCGGGGGCGCTGATGCCATCGTCGTTGGTGATCAGAATTCGCATGAACTGGGCCTCTCGTCTGGCTCTGGCGGGCTGTATCTTGGGTGCGGTCACGCCGATCCGCATGTCCGACCTGAATAAGATGTGGGGCAAAAGGGGGCAAGAGTTTCCCCACTGTGACCGCGCGCAAGCTGCCCGGTGACGGCCCCTGCGGCACAGAGGCCACAGGTTTGTTGTCCGGCCCTGAAACCAAGGCGACCGGCGCCCCTTTTGGGCACCGGTCGGCGGAATGTCGCGCGTCTGCATTGCCGTTGGGCGTCATGCAGCCGATGGGCAGCGTTTGGTCAGTCGGCGGCGGTCAGGATCTGGGGCAACAACCGGGCGGCTTCCTGCTGCGGGCTGGCCAGCGCGTCGCGATCCTCGCCGGGGAAAAACCGGGCACGGACAGCGGTAGCCATGGGCTGCGGCGTCAGCACCTGTACCTTTGGGCCGGTCTTTGCGGTCTCAATCTGCCAGCTGTTGGCCAGCGACATCTGGGCCGCCTTGGTGGCACCATAGGCGCCAAAGAACTTCTCGCCCGCGCGGGGATCCTCAAAGAACACGGCCTGACCGGTTTGCCCCAGCAGCGGGGCCACATAGGGGATCAGTACGGAGGTCGCTGTGGCATTGATCGCCATGGATTTCTGCCAATCCTTCGCAGCGACGAAATTGGCCGGGCTTAGAGGCGCAGCGTGGATCGCGGTGTGCAGCCAGAGATCCAGCTGCCCCCAACGGTCGTGGATGCCGCGGCAGAGCGTCGCCATAGCCTCGGGGACAGTGATGTCCATCGGGGCCAATGTGGCAGAACCGCCGACGGATTTGATCCGGTCGTCCAGCTCTTCCAGCGCGCCGGTGGTGCGGGCCACGGCAACGATGTGATGCGTCGGCGCCAGTGCCTCTGCGAGGGCGGCGCCCAGACCCCGAGAGGCCCCGGTGATGAGAGCAAGTTTCTGTGTCATGGGCGCCTTGTGCGGTGCGGCGTGACGCGGGTCAAGGGGCCAAAGCGGCGCAGCCTCTATCCCAGCCCTCCGTCCCAGCTCCCCGTCAGCCCTCCGTCAGCCGCCAAAGCGGGTCAGCTGCCGGGCATCTCGATCCGTGCAGCTTTGCCGTTTTTCTGCAGGATCAGACCGTCGGCATCAATCGCAATGACCTCACCGCCGGACAGCCGGCTGCCACGGGTCACCACCTGCGTGCGCCCACTGGGCATGCGCACCATGGCGCTGAGGTTGTTGCTGGCGCCAAACAGTCCCAACAGGCTGAGGCGGTTGCGGCGCAAGGCGTCTTTCTGGGTGGCATGACCTGCAACATTCGCCGGGGTCTTGCCGCTATCACGATTTGCCATTCTGGTAACTTGGTTCTTTCTCTAGTGCGCTCAGGGCGGATGCCGGTCGGCTATCAGCTTCGCTTTCCGCCGAACAGAGGGGGCGGCGCATGGTGGCAAGCGACTGCCGGTGGGCCGCCCATCGGTGCGCAAGCCCTTGCGCATGGCCTGTTCTGACGCTGCGCAATTGCGCGCAGGCCCTTGAACGTTTGCGGGGGGAAGCAGGCTAGGAAGCGGGGGGAACTTCAGTGGGGTCAGGCGTCGTAGATCAGCGACGGCAGATCGTGGCCATAGGCATAAAGCAGGCCCAGCAGCTCCTCCAGCTGCGCACCGACCATCTGCAAGTTGTAAAGCGGGTGATCCGGCTCAGAGATCTGCAGCTCAGGATATTGCCCCTCAGGCCGCATATGCAGCATCGCTTCAATCGACTCGCTGCCGTCTGGTGGGATGGCATTGGCCAGCCAGGCGCGTTTGCTGCCCAGATCCTCGGTCTCCTGCATCTCGAACCGGTCGAGATAGGCCTCGAAATCCTCTTGGCTCAGCCGCGCCCAGGTGCCCAGTATGAACTCCTCGCCACGGGTATCCGCCAGTGGCACCGCCAGCACTGCCCGCACAAAGCGCAGTTTGCCAAGGCGGCAAAAATCTTCGGTCAGCACATCACCGGCCTGAGCAGAGATGGCGGTGTTGTCATGCACGAACATATCTTCCGGGCAGACATCGGGCCGGTCACAGCTGAGGCTTAAGAGCTGGGCAAAGGTCGCCCCGCAACAGCGGCACTGGCGCTGCGAGCCAAGCATGCGGGCGAGATGTGGATCCAAAGGGTCGGCCTTTCGGTGGCGGGCGGTGGTGGTCGCAAAACGGCAAGAGGCGCCGATCTGGTGATCAGCGCCTCATGAGTCGAACTGATATCGGCTGCGCTCTTACTCTGCTGCGGCTTTCATTTCAAACCCCCGTTCCACCATATCGGTGGGAACAACCGGGTATTCGCCAGAGAAACAGGCATCGCAATATTGCGGGCAGGCGCTGTTACGCCCCTGATCCTGACCCACGGCGCGGTAAAGCCCGTCCAGTGAGATGAACTTCAGACTGTCCACGGCGAGGTGCTTGGCCATCTCATCTTCGGACATGTTTGCCGCCAGCAACTTGTCACGGTCGGGGGTGTCCACGCCGTAGAAACAGGGCCAGGCGGTTGGCGGAGAGGCGATGCGGAAATGCACCTCGCTGGCCCCGGCATCCAGGATCATCTCCTTGATTTTGCGCGATGTTGTGCCGCGCACAACAGAATCGTCCACCAGGATCACGCGTTTGCCTTCGATCAGAGCGCGGTTCACGTTCAGCTTCAGCCGCACACCCATGTTGCGGATCTGTTCGGTCGGCTCAATGAAGGTCCGGCCCATGTACTGATTGCGGATGATCCCCATCGCATAGGGGATCCCCGATTGCAGCGAATAGCCAATCGCCGCCGGGGTGCCGCTGTCGGGAACGGGGCAGACCAGATCCGCCTCGACCGGGTTTTCTTTGGCCAGCTCGCGGCCAATTGCTTCGCGGGTCTCATAAACAGAACGCCCGCCAAGGATCGAATCAGGGCGGGAGAAATAGACATGTTCAAAGATGCAGAATTTGGACGCTTGGCGGCGGAACGGGAAATGGCTCTCGACGCCCTTGTCGGTGATCACCACCATTTCGCCCGGTTCAATCTCGCGCATGAACTCGGCGCCGATGATGTCTAGGGCGCAGGTCTCCGAGCTGAGCGCATACCCATCGCCGATCTTGCCGAGGACCAGCGGGCGCACGCCCAGTGGATCCCGCACGCCGATCAGTTTGGTGCGGGTCATCGCCACGACGGAAAACGCCCCTTCGACCCGACGCAGCGCATCTTCCATCCGCTCCGGGATATTGCGCTGCAGGGAGCGCGCCATCAGGTGGATGATACATTCGCTATCGGATGAGCTCTGAAAGATCGAACCACGTTCGATCAGCTCTTTGCGCAGGGCATCGGCATTGGTGATGTTGCCATTGTGGGCAATAGCTGCACCGCCCATGGCAAACTCGCCAAAAAACGGCTGCACGTCCCGGATCGCGGTCTGTCCTTTGGACCCGGCGGTGGAGTAGCGCACATGGCCAATCCCAATCGGACCGGGCAGGGTGGACATCACATCCTGCGAGGTGAAGTTGTCGCGGACATAGCCAAACCGGCGGGCACTCTGGAACCCTTCGACAGGATCATGTGTGACAATGCCGCCGGCCTCCTGTCCTCGGTGTTGCAGGGCGTGCAGGCCAAGAGCAACGAAATTTGAGGCGTCTTGGACGCCGACGACGCCAAAGATGCCGCATTCTTCGCGCAGCTTGTCATCGTCAAACGGGTGGGCGGGGGGCATCTGCGGCATCGGCAAGGCGGTGTGGCTCCGAATCCGGTTGTCAGGATGCCCCCCACATAGAGGGTCCGCCCGCCCATGTCACCAAAGGATCACGGTTTCACGACAGTTGGGATGAAAAACCCCGCCCGGCTGCTGGTGCTCTCTCTAACGACAAAGACCTGCGAGCGGTCGCAGGTCGGGTGTCTTGCCATGGTCGGGGCTAGAAAACGCAGGGCCTCAGCATGGCTGAAGCAGATCGTGATCGCGCCCTCAGGCCGCCCTCAGGCCGCCAGCAGACCGCGCAGCATATCAAAGGCGGAAAGCACGTCATCGCTTTCCTCATTGCGCTCATCCGCGTCGCCTTTACCAGCATCGGTAAGCGCGCGGCCGTCTTCGCTGGCCAGGATCTGACGCGTCTCGGTCAGTGTCAGCATGCGAAACGCGCCGTCGTCGTCTGCGCCGGTCTCACCTGCCACATGCACAAGCATGCCACATTCGGCCCAGATCATTTCTTCCTCGGCAAAGGTGAGATAGATGCGCGCCATCTTCTCCGGCATGGCGGCAGAGATACCGTTGTAGCCGATCAGCGAGACCACTTTGGTCATCGCAGTGGGGATGTCGAACAGGCGCTCCACTGCGGCCAGTTCCAGACCAACCTTCTGATCCGCAGGCAAGGTGAGGTCATTATCATTTCCCAGCGCACCGGCGGGGACATGCACCAAGGAGGTCAGGCGCGGCACCGCATGTTTAACGCCGGCAACTTCCTGCGCGCCGCCATCCAGTGTGTAGATCTTGTCACCAGGCTTCACATCACGGGCCTGAACAAACCCGCGATCCGTTTCCACCATCACATGCGGCAGCAGACCACCAGTGCGCGGCCGGGGCCGGGCACGGCTGGGAGCGGCGGGGGAGACAGCTGCCGGGAAATCCAGCAGAAGACCAACGGGCTGACAGTCAGCAAACGATGTCGAGTGGTCCAGCAGCATGGTGTCGTCCTTCTGAGCGATATGCCTGACATTCTGTCCGGCGTCATGTTGACACCAATGTGCGCTGCGAAATTGGACGGAAATGGGGCAAGGATCGGGCCGATTGGGACAACTCAGGGGTTTTTGGCCGTCAATCCTGCCTCATTCACCGAATTGTTGCCCGAAAACACCTCGGATCGCAGGATTTGTTAACTTTTGTCGGTCTGCGTTCCGGTGTCACCCGAGGGTCAGCACGCGTTTCAATGCCCCAAAATAGCGATTCTAATTGGTTAACAGAGTGTTAATGAGTGTTTTTGATGTTAGGAAAGGTAAACGTGCCTGCCTCTGGGAATGTCGTCATTGGACAAGTGGTCCGTGCAAAACCTCCGCCCTCGCCTTAGCCCTCGCCGCGAGCGGTCACATGGCGATGGCGCCGGTGGTCAATGCTGGGGCTTGCAACCCTGCCAAACCTCAACCCTTCCCATCCGGCCACGAAAAAGGGCGCCAGAGGCGCCCCGTTCCAATCATGATCATATGTACCACTGTCGCAGATGCGCGATCAGGCAGTAAGCGCTTACTTCTCGCAGGCGCCAATCAGGCTCTCATACTGCGTGGTGACCCAGCCAAGCGCCTGCTCGGGGTTGCGGTCCTCGATCTTGCCGATCATCCGCTCAAACACCACGGCAGAGCGGCTCTCATCCACGATGGTAAAGCTCTGACCGGTCATCACGACATTGTAGAGGAAGAAGGCAATCGCCACCAACAGGATGCCGCGCAGCACCCCAAAGAAGAACCCGATGCCTTGATCCAGCCCGCCAAGCGCAGAGCGCTGCACCAGCGAAGAAAACAGCGGTGTGAAGAACGACACCACAATCAGCGCCAATGCAAACACCGCAGCAAAGGCGGCGATGATCGACAATTCGCAGCTGTCCGCGATGAACTCCCCGATCACCGGGATCTCGGCCATCAGCGGCTCGACCTGCGGCGCAAACAGAAAGGCCAAGATGGCGGCGGCAATCCAACCAGCGATGGCCATCGCCTCACGCACGAATCCGCGCGAATAGGCCAGCAACGCTGATACAACAATGACAAGGGCCACGACCCCGTCGATAATGGTGAAACCTTCCATGTCCCTCGCCCGTTAACCTGCGATTAGAATTCTTGCGACTTTAGCCAGCCCCAAAATACTCGCCAACAAAACCGGCGAGATCAGAGGCCTGTCGCACCGCAAGTCCGGGGACCGCGACGGATTTGCCACCACTTGGAGCTATGGCTGCGGTGAAACCAAGTTTTTGCGCTTCTTTCAACCGGTTTTCGGTCTGAGGGGCCGGTCGCAGGGCACCAGAGAGCGATATTTCTCCGAATACCACCGTATCTGCCGGCAGCGCGGTGTCTTCGCGCGCGCTCAGCAGCGCCGCTGCCACCGCAAGATCCGCCGCCGGTTCCGAGATTTTCATCCCACCGGCAACATTAAGATAGACATCAAGCCCCGCAAACGGGATGCCGCAGCGGGCCTCCAGAACGGCCAGGATCATCGCCAGGCGCGAGGAGTCCCAGCCCACCACGGCCCGACGCGGCTGCGAATGCGGCGAGGGTGCAACAAGCGCCTGCATCTCCACCAGAACCGGGCGGGTGCCTTCGATACCGGAAAACACCACCGACCCGGGCGAGGGGGTGCCGCGCTCTGACAGGAAGAGTGCGGAGGGATTGCGAACCTCGCTCAACCCGCCGCCAGTCATCTCAAAGACGCCGATCTCATCTGCGGGGCCAAAGCGGTTCTTGACGGCGCGCAGGATGCGGAACTGATGCCCGCGTTCGCCCTCAAAATACAGCACAGTATCGACCATATGTTCGACCACGCGAGGACCAGCAATCTGCCCCTCCTTGGTGACATGGCCGACCATGATGATGGAGATGCCGTTGGTTTTGGCGAATGTGGTCAGCTCATGCGCCGCAGCACGCACCTGGCTCACGGACCCCGGCGCGCTGTCGACATGATCGGCCCACATGGTCTGGATGGAATCGATGATGGCCAGCTGCGGCCGCTCCGCCTCCAGCGTGGTCAGAATATCGCGCAGGTTGGTTTCCGCTGCCAGCTTGACCGGTGCCTCCGCCAACCCCAGCCGCTGCGCGCGCATCCGCACCTGAGCGCTGGCTTCCTCGCCGCTGACATAGATCGTCTTCAGGCCCGAGCGGGCAAACTGCGCTGCCGCCTGCAACAACAGCGTCGATTTCCCGATCCCCGGATCCCCGCCGACCAGAATGGCAGAGGCAGGCACCAGCCCACCACCCAGAACCCGGTCCAGCTCGCCCACACCACAACAGGTGCGCGGCGGCGGTGTTTCCTCTGTTGCCAGATCGCTCAGCGGGATCGTTTTGCCCCGCCGCATGCCGAGGGATTTCGACGCAGGGCCGCCCTTGGACAGGCCTTTGTCTTCGGTGATGGAATTCCACTCGCCGCAGCCATCGCAGCGCCCGGACCATTTTGAAAAGGAGGCTCCGCAGGCAGAGCAGGAGTAGGATGTTTTAGCCATGCGTTAGCTGTGGCAGATGTTTCCGGTTTGTTCAAGCGCTGCGGCGCCTCAGACCGGGCATGCGAGGGTCTGCCTCGCGCTCCGGGATATTTCGGGCCAGAAGATGAGGGCGCACAGAACATCTTCTGGCGATAAATATCCTGGGGCAGGCCGAAAGCCGGGGGCAGCGCCCGGTTTCTAGTTGCCGTGTTGGCGCAGATGGCGCGCAGTCAGAAGAGACAGGACAATTGACGCCAGAATACAGCCCGTAAACAAATAAAGCCCCCAGGCGGTCTCAATCGTCGCGTAGCCAATCCCCTTGGCCAACGTGATATAAAGCGCGATGAGAAACACATCCGCCATCGCCAGCTTGCCCAAGACATGCAGAACTGGCTGTACCCGCATGTCCAGCAGGCCCCATTGCACCAGCGCCAGCCCGATGGTTTTGAGGTACGGCGCAAAGATCGCAAAAGCCGTGACGGTCAGCGCCAAAATGACGTCACTGCCCCATAGGCTCTGCAACCCGGTGATCACCGAAATCTCGCTGAGGCCAAAGATCGGCAACAACCCCGCCCGCATCAACGGCGCGAACCACGCGACGGGGTAGAGGATCAGGAGCGACAGGGTGAGGAGGCGGAGGGTCATGGCGGCTCTTTGTCTTGCGGTGGTCAACACTTGTGCGTTTCAGGCTAAATTGGAAAGGGGGAAGCAATAGGTTTCTTTCAGCAAGGTCGCTTGCGGCCCGGCCAGCGCCCGTCCGCCACCGTCAAGTCACAGATTTGGCCGCGGTAAAACGGAGGGCGCTGCGCATACGACCGCGAACAGGCACTGGCTTCGTGTTGAATGCGGTTAGCGGGGGGCTTGGACAAAAAAGGAAGTATGCGCTGTTTAACCTCCAGATGACCGAGAGCTTAGAGAAAGATCGCTGTAAAAATGGCAAACCCAGCTAGACCGCATAGCGCCGCCGCACCTGCTGCATGCAGGCGAAATGGGCCGACTATTATCGTGCGGATGAGTGAAAACTCGACAGCTAGGAATGCGGCAAGTGTCACGAAATGAACCTGCCACGACAAATGTCGCCTTAGATCGGAACCGCTTGCTAGTATGAAGAATAGAACAGCCAACCAAAGCAGCGTCATCGGTGGCAGAATTACCAACCTAACTCCTACTTTTTGATGCACTGTCTCTCGTTGCAGCTTCATCCCTAGCCACATTGTAACCGCTGCAGCCACAAAGGGAGAAGCTAATAACAGGAGCGCTAGCAAGCCTTCCATCGGGCCTGTCACCGCACCGCTTCAATCGGCCCCTCTGCGCGGCCGTGGATGAATTGCTCCATATAGGGATCGCCCGATTGGTCCATATCTGCCACCGGACCAGTCCATTGGATCACCCCGCCATGCAGCATCGCCACATTGTCGGCAATGGCGCGCACCGAGGTCATATCGTGGGTGATGGTCATGGCCGTCGCGCCCATCTCGACCACGATCTCGCGGATCAGGTCGTTGATCACGCCGGACATGATCGGGTCGAGGCCGGTTGTCGGTTCATCGAAAAAGATGATCTCCGGCTCGGCGGCAATGGCGCGGGCAAGCCCGACACGTTTCTGCATGCCGCCCGACAGTTCTGCGGGCAGGCGGTCCGCCACATCGGCCTTCAGCCCCACCCGGCGCAGTTTTTCAATGGCGATGGCGCGCGCCTCATCCACAGGGCGCTTTAGTGAGCCGCGCAGCAGGCGGAAGGCGACGTTCTGCCAGACGGGCAGGGAGTCAAACAGTGCAGCTCCCTGAAACAACATGCCAAACCGCGCAAGAAACTTATCGCGGTCACCACTGTCGGCGGGCTTGCCGTCAACCAGGATCTCACCGCTGTCCGGCTTGATCAGCCCCAGAATGCTCTTGAGTGCGACCGATTTCCCGGTGCCGGAGCCACCAATGATCACCATGGAGCTGCCCTTGGGGATCTCAAGCGTCATGCCTTGCAGGACCCGGTTGTCGCCAAAGGCCTTATGGACGTCATTCATCTGGATCATAGCGAGAAGAAAATCCCTGTGAGGACAAAATTGGCAGCAAGGATCAGGACGGCTGCGGCCTCGACCGACCCTTTGGTGGCGCGGCCCACGCCCTGCGCCCCGCGGCCTGATTGCATGCCATAGTAGCAGCCCATGGTGGCAGCGATGGTGCCAAAGGCCGCCCCCTTGACCAGCGAGGAGACGATATCGCGCAGTTCAAGGAAATCGACGGTGTTCTTCAGATAAGCCGCCGGATTGAAGCCCAGGTTTTGCGTCGCGACCACATAGCCGCCCATGATGCCGATAATATCGCCAACGCCCACCAGCACCGGCACCGTGATCAGCGCGGCCAGAACGCGGGGCGCCACCAGGTATTTCATCGGATGCGTGGACAGTGTGACCAGCGCGTCAATCTGCTCTGTCACCTTCATCGTGGCGATTTCAGCCGCGATGGAGGAGGTGACGCGCGCGGCAATCATCAGACCAACCAGCACCGGTCCAAGTTCGCGCACCATCCCGATGGCGACGATCTGCGGTACGACTGCCTCGGCGTTGAAACGCGCGCCGCCCGCATAGATCTGCAAGGCCAGCGCCGCCCCGGTGAAAATCGCCGTGAGGCCCACCACCGGCAGCGACAGCCAGCCCACCTGCAACAGCGCATTCAGCAGCTCACGCGGGTAGTAGGGCGGCCGCAGCATATGGCTAAACGTGGACAGACCAAAGAGCGTCACCCGCCCCACAGCGCCCAGACCGGCCAGGACCAATTGTCCCAGCCGCGCAATCAGGCTGAGGGGAGAGAGACGCGAAGATGTGCTCATCCAGTATAGCTCCGTGCGTAGCGGCTGCCGAGAGAGGTGAGGATTTCATAGCCGATGGTGCCCGCAGCCTGTGCCAGCGTATCCACGGTCTGGCGCTCGTTGAGGATGCTGAGGTGGCTGGGATCGTCGCCAAGGTCGCTGACATCGACAGTGATCAGATCCATGGAAACGCGGCCGACCACCGGGCAGGGCGTGTCGCCTGCGTAGACCTGGATCTGGCCGCTGCCCAGTGCGCGGTGCAGACCATCGGCATACCCGGCTGCGACCGTGGCGATGCGGCTGGGGCGCTGCGCTGTCCAGCTGTTGCCATAGCCCACGGTTTCGCCCGGATCGAGGCTGCGGATCTGGATCACCGGCAGGTCCAGCTGCGCCACGGGCAGCGCATCGCCATAAGGCTGCCCGCCATAAAGCCCGATGCCCGGACGACACAGGTCAAAGTGGTAGTTGCGCCCCAGCAGCAGCCCGCCAGTGGCGGCAAGAGAACGGGGCAGATCCAGACCTTCTGTCATCTGTACAAATGTCTGCAGCTGATGGTCATTCATCGGGTGCGAGGCCTCATCGGCGCAGGCCAGATGCGACATCAACAGAACCGGTCCCTGGCTCAGGGCAATGTCGCGGACAGCGGCCCATTCGGCGGCCTCCATGCCGAGACGGTTCATCCCGGTATCAAGCTGCACGCCAAAGGGATGGCCCGGCAGGCTCTCGAAATGGCGCAGCATCTGGTCGAGCGAATTCAGCATCGGCGTCAGCTGGAAATCGCGCAGCAGCTTTGCGTCGCCCTCCATATGGCCGGCAAACACTGAAATGCCGGGGCCGGGGCCGATGGCGCGGCGCAGGGCCACGCCTTCCTCTGCCATCGCCACGAAGAAGTTGCGCGCGCCGGCATTGGCCAGCGCCTTGCCGACGCGGCCTGCGTCCAGCCCATAGCCGTTGGCCTTGACCACCGCGGCGGTTTCGCAATTGGTCAGCGCATCGAGGTTGCGCCAGTTGGTCACCAGCGCATCCAGATTGAGTGTCAGTCTAGCAGTCGTCATGCGCTGTTCATGACACGGGGGGCACAGGGGTCAAGGGGGAAACCGCATTCCGGCCCCGGCGAGGGGGCGGTTGGCGGATTTCGCGCCCAGGCCTGGGGTTGCGGCGGGCGGCGTGGGCGCCCCCTGCACGCGTCAGCCTGCGGGGCTAGCGCGGGAATTTTGAGTATTTAAGGAAAGGTGACAGGGCGCGTTTAAAGGCGCCCCGCCGGGTCCAGCCGCCGGGATCAATGGCGTGTGGACCCGGCGGCGCGCTGCGGTCCTGGTGCTGGGGCGCGGATCAATACTCCGGCGCGTGATCCTGCTGCCACGCCTTGGCGAGGTTGCCAAAGCGGGTGAACTGCGCCTCAAAGGCCAGCTCAACCGTGCCGATGGGACCGTGACGCTGTTTGCCGACGATGACCTCGGCCTTGGCGTGCAGGCGTTCCATCGCCTGCTTCCACTCTTCCATCTTGTCCAATTCGTGATCGCCGGGTTTTTCCCGTTCCTTATAGTATTCCTCGCGGAACACGAACATCACGACGTCGGCGTCCTGCTCGATCGAGCCTGATTCCCGCAGATCCGACAGCTGCGGACGTTTGTCTTCGCGGCTTTCGACCTGACGTGACAGCTGGGAGAGGGCAACCACCGGGATGTTCAACTCCTTGGCGATGGCCTTCATCCCCATGGAAATCTCCGCGATTTCATTCACCCGGTTCTCGGCCATGCCGCGGCAGAGCTGCAGGTAGTCGATGACCAGCAGATCCAGCCCATGGGTCCGCTTCAGACGGCGCGCGCGGGCCGCCAGCTGCGAGATCGGCAGGGCGGGGGTGTCATCGATGAACAGCGGGCAGCTCTCAAGATCCTTGGCCGCCTGCACAAAGCGACGGAATTCTTCCTCGGTCATGTCGCCCTGGCGGATCTTATGCGAGGAAATCTCGGAGGCTTCGGCCAGAATACGGCCCGCCAGCTGTTCGGCGGACATCTCCAGTGAGAAGAAGCCAACGACGCCGCCATCCACGGCGCCTTCGGTGCCATCCGGTTTCTGGCCGCGCTTATAGGCCTTGGCGACGTTGAAGGCGATATTGGTCGCAAGCGAGGTTTTCCCCATCGAGGGACGCCCCGCCAGGATCAGAAGGTCCGACGGGTGCAGACCACCCAGCTGTTTGTCGAGATCGGCCAGCCCGGTGGAAATCCCCGCCATGCCGCCGCCGCGCTGATAGGCCTCGTTGGTGACATTGACCGCTTCGGTAACCGCCTTGAGGAAGGATTTGAAACCGCTTTCGGTCTGGCCCTGTTCGGCCAGTTTATAAAGCGACTGTTCCGCCTCGACGATCTGTTCCTTGGGTTCAGAGGCCACATCGACCCGGCGCGCCTTGTCCGCAATGCTGCGCCCCAATGCGATGAGTTCCCGCCGGATCGCCAGATCATAGATCATCTGCGCATAGTCGCGCACCGCAAAGGCCGAGATGGATGCGCCCGCCAGCTTGGCCAGATAGGCCGGGCCGCCCAACTCCTTCAGCCCTTCGTCATCCTCCATGAAGGCCTTCAGCGTCACCGGCGAGGCCAGCGCATTCTTGGAAATCCGCGCGGCGGCAATTTCGTAGATGCGGGCGTGGACCGGGTCGTAGAAATGCGCCGAGGTTATGATCGAGGCGATGCGATCATAGACGTCGTTGTTGGTCAGGATGGCGCCCAGCAGCTGCTGTTCAGCCTCAACGGAGTGCGGCAGGATGCTGGCGTCGTCGCCGGTCGCCTCGCCATTGGCAGCAGGCTCCGGGGCGGCGGGCAGATTGGGATCAAAAGGCGTAATATCGTTCATCGCTGCTCTCGTCTGCGGCCGACGTTATGTGGCCTGCGTGATTTGGCCTGTGTATACCGGCGGGGCGCTCGGTCTGGCTATCTGGAAAACTCTGAGGATAAGCTGTGAACAGCCTGTGGATATCCGCAGGCTGACCTGTGTGTCGTTTCTACAGAAGCCGGGTTGGGGTCTGGGCAGTCTATATGATGCGGTGCATTCTGGGAAGCTGTCTATATCTGCGCTGATCTGCTTGCTTCCAAGTTGATTCGGGGCGACCCTGTCCACAGGCCGCCCCAGATAAGATGCACGTCACACAGAGGGTGATCAGGCGGATTTATGCGCCTCCTGCCAGGCCCGCGGATCCTTCAGGAATGTCTCCACCTCATCCAGCGTTTCGGCGCTAAAGCTCTTCTGCGCCTTGGCTTCAGCCAGGACATCCCACCAGGTGCACAGGTAATGCAGCTCAACACCGTGGTCGCCGAGGCGCTGGGTGGTTTCGGGGAAGATGTCGTAATAGAAAATCACCGCGGTATGCCCACAGGTGGCGCCGGTCTCGCGGATCGCATCGACAAAGGACAGTTTGGAGCCACCGTCGGTGGTCATGTCCTCCACCAGCAGCACCCGCTGGTCCTCGGTCATCACCCCTTCGATGCGGGCATTGCGGCCATAGCCTTTGGGTTTTTTGCGCACATAGGTCATCGGCAGCGCCATGCGTTCCGCCACCAATGCGCCAAAGGGGATGCCGGCCGTTTCACCGCCCGCGATATTGTCAAACGCCTCAAAACCGGCATTGCGCATCACCGTGACCGTGAGGAAATCCATCAGCGTCGTGCGGATCCGCGGAAAGGAGATCAGCTTGCGGCAGTCGATATAGCTCGGCGAGGGCAGGCCGGAGGCCAGCGTATACGGCGTGTCGGTGTTGAAATTCACCGCGCCGATCTCCAGCAACATGCGGGCAGAGAGGCGGGCGATTTCTTCGCGGGAGGGGTAGGAGGAGGGGATCATTCTATCATCCTTTTGGTCGGCGCGAGACGCCGGTGGCAGAAGCCTCCGGCGGGGATATTTGGGGCCAGAAGATCAGGCGACCTTCCAGAACACATCAAAACCGGGATCAAAGACGGTAACCGGGCCTTCCTCGGTGCTGACCTGCTCGGGGAAGATGACCGGGCTATCCTGTTTTTCCATCGTCAGGCGCGCGCTGTTCACCGGCAGGCGGTAGAAGGCGGGGCCATTCTCAGAGGCAAAACCTGCCAGCTTGTCCAGCGCGCCGTCTTCTTCAAACACATGCGCCAGCAGCGGCATGGTGTTGGGGGCGGTGAAACAGCCGGCACAGCCGCAGGCGCTGAGTTTGTTGGGATCGGTGTGGGGCGCCGAATCCGTGCCAAGGAAGAACCGCTTGTCGCCAGAGGTCGCAGCGGCGCGCAGGGCCAGACGGTGCTCCTCGCGTTTGGCCACAGGCAGGCAATAATAATGCGGCTTGATGCCGCCAGCCAGAATGTGGTTGCGGTTGATGATCAGGTGATGCGTGGTGATTGTCGCGCCAAGGTCCTGGTCCTGGCTGGTCACATAATCGGCAGCGTTCTTGGTGGTGATATGTTCCATCACCACACGCAGACCGGGGGTGGCGCGACGGATCGGATCCAGCACCCGGTCGATAAACACCGCCTCGCGGTCGAAGATGTCGATGTCGTGGTCCGTCACCTCACCGTGGGTGCAGAGCGGCAGGCCGATCTCGGCCATGGTCTCCAGCACGCCGCGCACCTTGTCGAAATCACTGACGCCAGAGGCGGAATTGGTGGTCGCCCCGGCCGGGTAGAGCTTCACGGCCTTGATCAACCCGCTGGCATGGGCAGCGGCCACATCCGCCGGATCTGTGTCCTCAGTCAGGTAGAGCGTCATCAGCGGCTCAAACGTCATGCCATCGGGCAGGGCGGCCAGAATGCGGTCGCGGTAGGCTGCGGCCTGTTCCCCTGTCACCACCGGCGGCACCAGATTCGGCATGATGATTGCGCGGGCAAAATCGCGGGCAGTTTCAGGCAGAACGGCTGTCAGCATTGCGCCGTCGCGCAGATGCAGATGCCAGTCATCGGGGCGGGGGATGGTGAGCTGAACGGTCATGGCGCCCGCCTAGCACAGGGGCGCGCGCAGGGGAAGCAACGGCATCACCTGCGACAGCGATTGGCGGGACCGGCTTATGCACCGGGCGCCGCCGGGCTGCCCTTACCGTTCAGGGGGCAGTTTGATCTGGCCGTCTGCGGCGCTTTTGCGCAATGCCTCCAGACGGCGGCGGAAGCGGGGCGCGCGCAGCCTGCTGGTCACATTGCGGCACAGCAGCGCCATCAGATAGGGGCGTTCATCCTGTTCCAGACGGGCCATCAACTTGCGCAGGTAGGGGCCATTGCTGCGGCGGGCCCGGTAGAGCTTGTAAAACTGCCGCTCGGTCAGCCGGTCCGCCCCAGCCAGAGCGAGGATATTATAGAGGATTTCCATCTCAATCAGCCGCGTCTGAACGGTGTCGCCCAGATGCGGCGTGCGCAGCCGCAGCACATTCTTGCGCGCAAACAGGGCGGCATGCATCGAATCCAGCCGCTCACGCGGGTCATAGATGACAAAACCCTGCTTGGCCGCATCCATCATATCCGGGGCAAAGCCGTAGCGGTCGGTGAAGTCAACGCGGCGCATCTCGCTGAACCGATCGTCCCAATCAGTGAGACGCGGATCCAGCGTTGCCTGTGGTTGCACCGCCACGACAGTGGCGCCGGGGGCCGCAACAGAGAAGGCCGCCGCCGCATAGCCGCACGGGCCCGCGCCATAAAACACCACCTTGTCGAATTCATCGAAGAAGCCGTCGTCAACCAGCTGGTCGAAGAACCCGTAGATACGCTCGTTGCGGAACCAGGTGTCGCCATTGGAGATGATGCACAGGTGCGACCAGCCGAGGTTCTTTACCAGATCAAACCCCAGCGGCTGCGCCACATCCGACAGGTTGTGGATCCCTTGGATGGTCTCGAAACTGACCAGCAGCGTATTGCCCTGATCAATGAAACTGGCAAAGTGACGGCTGCCCAGCGGCTGATACATGCCGTTTTCCTCGGCCAGGGCGGCCATACGGGCCTGCCACTGCGCGGGTTTCAGCCCCGACAGGTCCTCGTCCAGCGTGTCCAATGTATCCTGCTGCATTGCATCGTCCTCTTGTCCCGCCCTTGTTCGGACGGGTTTGCGTCTGGCAACATCTAAGGGCGAAATAAGGCTAAAATTGGAAATTGTAAGGCCGGTTTATCGGCCATCGGCGCGGGTTTCGTTGAAAAAGATGCCTGTTAAGGCCAGCGCCATATATCCCATGTCCTGCCGTCTGACTGGCTGCTCTGCGGCGCCGACCGCCATATTGCGCCGGATCAGTCGCTCTTGTCGCCGCCCTGCGGTGCCCCATGGCGGCCCAGCGTGGCAAAGCCGGTGAGCGTGCGTGCGGTGCCGGGGCTGATCAGCCGTGAGGGCGGCGTCATCATCAGCCGCGAAAACAGCGTCCGATACGCCTCTTGCTGCATCAATCTGCGAAACTGCTCGTGGCGCCATTGCACCGCGCGGGCATGTAGCTTTTGCAGCTTGGCGTCCTCGCGCAGCAGATCGGCAATGGCCTCGCGGGCAGGGCGATAGCGGGCAATACTCTCATCTTCATCGGTGTTGAAATTCCGTTCAACCCAGTAATCCATCCCCAGATCGCCCGGACGGTTGACCCGCCCCCGCTCGGCCTTCAGCACATAGCTTTCCATGGACCCCAGCGGATAGTGGTTCAGCTGCACCAGATCGAAATTTGCCTGCCCGTAGTTGGAATAGACCCGCTGCGTCTTGAACCCCTGATCCAGTTCCCGCCCGGAACCATCGAACCAGCGAAACTCCTCTAGGCTGGCGCCGTCGTCCGGGCTGCGCGGGCGATGCACCCCCAGTTTGCGATAGGTGCCATCGTTGCGATAGAGCGTCTTGAACATGGCCGCGCGCCACGGCCAGTGGATCACCTCCGGCGCGCAGCGGGTGAAGCTGTCGGTCACCGGCTGGTCCTGATAGCGCACCGTCTCGCCATTGCCGAACAGCCGCCAGGTCAGGGTGATGGCATCCGCATCGGGCAGCGCTGCGTGAAGATCCGCCAGCCGACCCTCGCCTGCATGGATATTGACGAATTCATCCACATCCAGCGCCATCACCCAGTCGGCCTTGCGCATCAGGCGGTGTTTGTCCGCCTTCTTCAGCCCGGTGAACTGAATGCCGCCCTTGTCATAGGGACCATCGTTGCGCAGGTGGGTGACATGGCCCAACTCATCCAGCCGATCCAGCATCCGGTCCGTGCCATCCGCGCAGTCGTTGGACAGGATGAGGATATCGCTGAAACCCACCGCCTTGTGATGGGCAATCCATTCCAGCAGGAAAGCGCCTTCGTTTTTCACACATGTCACGGCCAGTGTTCGCATGCTGTCTCCTGCCACGTCTGTACCGGACCCGCTTGGGCCGATGGCGTGTCTCTGTCATCGCATTGCAGCGCAGGCCGGTCAATGTGTCCGGAAGCCGGGCACAGCATCGTCCGCGGATGACCTATGGGACCAAAGTGGCATGACCAGCCGCTTGACCCGCTTCCATCGCCGTGGCCTCTTGGGCAGAGCTAAAGGGGAGCCAGATGTCGCAGCAGACGAAGCCGAGCCAACCGCAGACCACCAGCCATCCTGTCAGCCATCCCACCAGTCACGCTGCCGGCCCCTCGGCGCCGGTCGGCGCGCGCGGAATGCCCGGCTCCATTGATGCGGTGGAAACCCTGCTGACGGAGGCCGGGTATGTCGCCGACCGGGGACTGGCGACGGTGGTGTTTCTGTCGCTGCGCCTTGGTCGCCCGCTGTTTCTGGAGGGCGAAGCCGGTGTGGGCAAGACCGAGATCGCCAAGACCCTCGCCGCCGCGCTGGGCCGTCGCTTGATCCGGTTGCAGTGCTACGAAGGACTGGATGCCTCCAGCGCGGTCTATGAATGGAACTTCGCGGCCCAGATGATCGCCATCCGCGCCGCCGAGGCAGACGCTGGTGAACCGCGTGATCGCGCGGCTCTTCAGGCGGAACTCTTCAGCGACGACTATCTTATCCGCCGCCCGCTGCTGGAGGCGATGCAGCCCGATCCCGCTGGCGCGCCAATTCTTCTTATTGATGAGCTGGACCGCACCGATGAGCCGTTTGAGGCGTTCCTGCTGGAGGCGCTCAGCGATTTTCAGGTCACTATCCCCGAACTCGGCACCATTAAGGCGCCGGAACCTCCCATCGTGATCCTGACCTCCAACCGCACCCGCGAGGTGCATGACGCGCTGAAACGGCGCTGCCTCTATCACTGGGTGGATTACCCGGATTTTGACCGCGAGATGGAAATCCTCACCGCCCGCGCGCCCGGTCTGGCGCCGCGTCTGTCGCAGGAGGTCGTGGCCTTTGTGCAGGCGTTGCGCACCGAAGATCTCTTCAAACATCCGGGCATTGCCGAGACAATTGACTGGGCCAACTGCCTGTTGGCGCTGGATGTCATTGATCTGTCGCCGGAGGTGATCGCCGACACATTGGGGGCCATTCTGAAATATCAGGATGATATCAGCCGCCTGCAGGGCTCCGAGGCGAAGCGCATTCTGGATCAGGCGCGCGCAACGCTGGGTCCTACAGGATGATGCGGACCTGCGCTGATGCCTGAATACCCGCCGCTGCCGCTGCCGGAGGCCCCCCGGCTGGCGCAGAATATCACCCATTTCGCGCGTGGCTTACGGCGGGCCGGGCTTCCCATCGGCCCCGGCCGGGTGGCCGAAGCCGTCGCGGCGGTGGCCACGGCGGGCTTCACCTCGAAGCAGGATTTCTACTGGACCCTGCACGCCTGCTTTGTCTCCAAACCCGAACATCGTCAGGTCTTTGCACAGATCTTTCGGCTCTATTGGCGGGATCCGCGCTTTCTGGAGCATATGATGGCGGCGATGCTGCCCGCGATCCGCGGCACGCAGGAGGAAAAAGCCGCAAAGCCGGCCCAGAAACGCGCCGCCGAGGCGCTGTTGGATGGTGCCGAGGCACCGGATCGCCCCGACCAGCCGGAGGGGGAGGAGCCACCGGAGCAGCTGGAGTTAAACGCCGAACTCACCATGTCGCGGGAGGAACGGCTACGGCAACTGGATTTTGAGCAGATGAGCACCGCCGAAGTCGCCGAGGCCAAGCGGATGTTGGCCAAGATGCAGCTGCCCATCCGCCCCATCCAGTCCCGCCGCCTGATCGCCTCCGCCGCTGGCAACCGCATCAACTGGCGCCGCACCATGGCGCAGGCCGCCCGTCAGGGCGGTGAGATCACAACGCTCGCACGCGCTCAACGCCGGTTACGCTGGCCCAATCTGGTGGTGATCTGCGATATCTCCGGCTCAATGAGCCAATATTCCCGCCTGATCCTGCATTTCCTGCATGCGGTCGCCAATCGCAAGGGGCCGGGCTGGGCGCGTGTGCATGGCTTTACCTTCGGCACACGGCTCACCAATATCACCCGCCATCTGGGGCAGCGCGATGTGGATGCCGCCCTTGCCGCCGCCGGGGCAGAGGCGCAGGATTGGGAGGGGGGCACCAGGATTGGCGCCTGCCTGCATGATTTCAACCGTGACTGGTCGCGCCGGGTCATGGGGCAGGGGGCGGTGGTGCTGCTGATCACCGACGGGCTGGACCGCGACGACAGCGATCAGCTCAGCGCCGAAATGCAGCGGCTGCATCTCTCTGCGCGCCGCCTGATCTGGCTCAACCCATTACTGCGCTTTGATGGCTTTGCGCCTAAGGCACGCGGCATCCGCGCCATGCTGCCCCATGTGGACAGCTTTCGCGCAGGCCATTCGATTGCGGCGCTGCAGGATCTGGCGGATGTCCTCACCCGCGCGGAAGACAGCGGCGAAAAACGGCGGCTGATGCAGATGTTGACGTCTGAATAACGCACATAAGCGCCACCTCTGATCGGCAGGCTCTGGCCGAAAATCATCGCTCACAAGCAACTTATTTGCCCCGGCGCGGGTTATGTTTCTAGGCTTTGCACCGCACAGCGAAAGGAACACCGCATGGTTTCGCAGCTTCTCAGATCCTCGACCGCGCTGGCGGTCATCGTCTCTCTCACTCTCCCGGTTGCCGCCCCCGCGCAGTCGAAATCGGACCCGACCGACCTCAGCCAGATGGCCCCTGAAGAAATCACACAGGCGGTGCAGCGCTGCCTACGGTGGCTCAAGAATGGGCGCATCAGCCCCGAAGGGGAGATCCTGAAGGGCAAGGGAAAAGGGGCCAAAGCGAAGTTCTGCCAAGCCTATGTCACCGGTGAATTGGACGCTGGTTTGGATCCCGCCCTTGCCTCCTCCGCACTGATGGCCGGCGCTGAACAGGCTGAGGCTGCACCTGCGGCGGGCGAACAGGCCGAGCCAGCAGCCCCGACCGAGGCAGAGCAGGCCGCCGCTCCGGTTGAACCTGCCCCAGAACCCGCCACAAACGCGGCCCCCTCTCAGACCGCGCAGACCGAAGCTCCGGCCGAGACGGCAGAGACAACCGCTGAACAGAACGCAGATGAGACCACCGCAGAGGCAGAGCCTCCGGTGGAGCCGGTCGCCAATGATGGGGTGAACACAGCGCCCAACACAGAAGCAGGCGCCACCGCGTCAGAGGGTACGGCTGAGGCCGGAACCACCTCCGACACCGAACTGGCCGCAGCGCTGGCAGAGGCGGAGGACGGGACCGATCCTGCACCTGCGTCCGAGCCAGAACCCCAACCCGAGGTCGAACCACTCGACAGTCAGGCGCAGGCTGACGCGCTGGCTGAGGTTGAGGCCGAGGATGACAGCGCCGCCGCCGCCGCGAGCGCTGACGCCACCGGAGAGGCCGAGGTGGTGGAAGAAACCGTGACCGAAGACACCGCGCGCAGTTCGGATGAGGAATTTGAAACCGCCGTCAACACGCCCGCAAGCGAGGCTGAAACCACCGAAGAGGCGGAAACTGCTGCGCCGACTGAGAACAGCGCAGCCGCCGCCCCAGCCGCAGAGGAGGACGACGGCCTCAGCAAGCTGCAGAAGGCCGCGCTTCTGGGGCTTGGCGCCGTTGCCATTGGCCAGCTGCTGAAGCAGGGCGAAACCGTGGTGACCAACTCCGGTGACCGTGCGGTGGTGGAACAAAACGGCCAGTACCGGGTGATCAAGAATGACGACGCCCTGCTGCGCCAGCCCGGCAGCAATGTCACTACGTATAAGTTCAAGGATGGCTCCACCCGCACCGTTGTCGTGCGCGAAGACGGGACGGAGGTTGAAACCATCCGCGCCCGCGATGGCCGCGTTCTGCGCCGTACCCGTACGCTCACCGATGGCAGCAGCGTTGTGCTGTTCGATGACACCCAGCGCGCCGACAATGTGGTGGTGTCCGAATTGCCCACCGCCGCCCCGCGCAGATCTGCCTTCAGCAGCGATGCGATCAACGCGGATGAGCTGGCGCTGGCGCTCGCTGCCAAGGAAGCCCCCGCCGTCAGCCGCCGCTTCTCCCTGCGCCAGATCCGCAATATCGATGCGGTCCGCCAACTGGTCCCGGAAATCACCGTGCAGTCGATCAACTTTGAAACCGGCTCCGCCGTGATCCGCGCAGCAGAGGCCGAAGAACTGGCGGCGCTGGGCAATGCGCTGCGCGAGATGATCGCGCAGAACCCGCAGGAGGTGTTCCTGATCGAAGGCCACACGGATGCGGTCGGTGCCGCCCCCTTTAACCTCGCACTGTCAGATCGCCGCGCCGAGAGTGTCGCGCTGGCCTTGACCGAGTATTTCAAGGTGCCGCCCGAAAATATGGTGGTGCAGGGCTATGGTGAGACCGATCTGGCGGTGGCGACCCAAAGCGCCGAGCGCGCCAATCGCCGCGCCGCCGTGCGCCGGATCACGCCGCTTCTGCAGGGCGGTAACTGATCGGTCTGCTGGCGGATCCAAGCCTGGAACAACACATCAAAGGGCGCCCAGATCGGGCGCCCTTCTGTCGGTTTGAAACCTGCGATAGCGGCTATTTCCGGCTGCGCTTCTTGATGGTTTTCGCCGTTTTCACCATCTTGCCAAAGCTTTTGTCCTTGGCGCGTTTTTGCGCCAGAGAGGCGGAATTGAAGGCTTCTTCCGCGGCCAGTTTACGCCAGCGGTCCAACCGGCTGGCGTCAACCTCACCGGCGGCAATGCCCGCCTGCACCGCGCAGCCCGGCTCCCCTTCATGGGCGCAATTGCGGAAGCGGCACTGTGTCGCCAACTCTTCAAGATCGGCAAAGACATCGCCGACACCGCTGGCCGCATCGGTCAGCTGCAATTCCCGCATCCCCGGCGTGTCCAGCACGCCGCAGCCGTTGTCGAGGAAATAGAGCTGCCGCCGGGTGGTGGTGTGGCGTCCGCGCGCGTCATCCTCGCGGATGCCCTGCGTTGCGATATCCAGATCCTCGCCAAGCGCCTTGGTCAGCGTCGATTTGCCAACGCCCGAGGTGCCGAGGAAGGCAATGGTCTGCCCGGCCCGCACCCAGGGCGCCAGCGCCTCGCGCGCGGCCGCGCTCTTGGCGTTCAGCGGCACCACCTCCACCAGATCGGAAATGCTCTTGGCCTGGCTAATATACTCCGCCGGATCCTCGCAAAGGTCGATTTTTGTCAGCACGATCACCGGCGTCACCTCAGCATCAAACGCCATGGCAATAAACCGCTCCAGCCGCGCGACATTGAAATCCGCATTGCAGGAGGTGACCACAAACATCGTGTCGATATTGGCGGCGATCAGCTGGACCTTGCGATCCTTGCCCGGTGCGCGGCGGCGGATCAGGCTTTTACGCTCCAGCACCCGGCTGTGTGTTGGCAGCTCAGAGTCCAGCATCAGCCAATCCCCCACAGTCGCCTCGGGGCCAGGGGGGATCACCATGTCGATGCCGTCGCCCATGGCCCGCAGCCCGTTGCGGTTCACTTCGGTGATGCGCACGGGCGGGTGGCTCGCCATTTCGTCCAGATCGGTCTGCTGGGAGAAGACCCCCTGCCAGCCAAGATGCTCCAGCGCGCTCAAAGGGCGCGTGCTGTCGGCGGTGTCTTCAGGCGCAGGGGTGCTCAGGAATTGGGAATAGTCCCTTGTCATTGGGAATGTCTTTCTTGGTGTGATCGCGGGGTTGGCCCGGATCTGTATGTCTGATGAATGTCGCGCAAATCTTCCCTGACACCTGCCAATAGGGGCAGGCGGCATTCTCCGGGGCAATCTGCAAACCGGGGTGGCCTCTGCCGCCCCTTCTTCACCAGGACATAAACTCTCCAATTCTCTGGAGCTTGGTCTACCCGAGGCAGGGTGACTTGGCAAGCTTTCGCCGCGCGGGGCCTGCGCGCGCTATCCCGCTTAGCGCGTCAACTCCCGCATCCCGCGTTCCAGCCCCGCCAGCGTCATCGGTACCATCTGATCGGCAAAGATCTCCCGGATCATCTGGATCGAATGGGTGTGGGGCCAATAGGCCTCCGGCACCGGGTTGATCCACAGATGCGAGGCCCATTGCGCCCGCGCCCGCTCCAGCCAGACCTGACCGGCCTCGGGGTTCCAATGCTCATTGGCGCCGCCCGGATAGGCAATCTCATAGGGGGACATCGACGCATCGCCGACAAAAATGCACTTATAGTCTGGCCCATAGGTGCGCAGCACCTCATGGGTGGGGATCTGCGCATCCCAGCGGCGGCGGTTGTCGCGCCAGACCCCTTCATATAGGCAATTGTGGAAGTAGAAATATTCCAGATGTTTGAACTCGCTGCGCGCCGCCGAGAACAGCTCTTCCACCACTTTGATATGCGGATCCATCGACCCGCCCACATCCAGAAACAACAGCACCTTCACCGCATTGTGCCGTTCCGGCCGGGTTTTCACGTCCAGATAGCCGTGTTCCGCAGTGGCGCGGATGGTGCCCGACAGGTCCAGCTCCTCCGCCGCGCCCTCGCGCACCCAGCGGCGCAGACGTTTCAGCGCCACCTTGATGTTGCGCGTGCCCAGTTCGACATCACCATCCAGGTTCTTGAACTCGCGCTTGTCCCAGACCTTGACCGCGCGCTGATGGCGGCTTTCCTTCTGGCCGATGCGCACCCCTTCGGGGTTGTAGCCATAGGCGCCAAAGGGCGAGGTGCCCGCCGTGCCGATCCATTTGTTGCCCCCCTGATGGCGGCTTTCCTGATCCTTCAGCCGCTCCTTCAGGGTCTCCATCAGTTTTTCAAACCCGCCAAGCGCCTCGATTTCGCGGCGCTCTTCCTCGCTGAGGTGCTTCTCCGCCATTTTGCGGATCCACTCCTCGGGGATGTCCACGGCCTCCATCACCGCCTCAGCGGGGATCGCCTCCAGCCCGGAGAATGTCGCGGCAAAGGCGCGGTCGAACTTGTCGATATTGCGCTCATCCTTCACCATGGCGGCGCGCGCCAGATAGTAGAAGGCATCAATATCATAGGTCGCAAGCCCCGCTTTCATCCCTTCAAGAAAGGTCAGATATTCCCGCAAGGACACCGGAACCGCCGCCTTGCGCAGGTTTTCAAAGAAAGGCTGAAACATCTGAGTCTCCGTCAGGGCTGATCAGGCGGCCATCTTGCGCCCCGCGCGCTGCGTCAGAGCAGCATACGGTCGGCGAGAATGGTCGCAAACAACCCCAGAATAGCAAAAACCATGGCGTATGCAGCGCCATATTGCAGCTTATCTGCCAAGCTGCCGCCGCGTTTTTGGGCCGTGCGGACCCCCAGAAGTGCGCCAAGAAGCAATGCGCCGATTACGATCATGCCGATGTCCGTCTGTTAAGAATGTTCATGTCTCAGGTGGGGCCGTGCCGGTCCGGGTCAAGCTGTGACGCCGCTGGCGCTGCGCCAGCCGCAGATCAGTGCGGCGGCGCAAGGGCCGCAATCTCGGTCATCGCGCTGCGCACCGCCCAATCCGGGCCGAACCCGTAGCGTGCCCATCCCTGGCTGTCCAGTCTCACCGCATAGGCCGCGTCAGTTTGGCCCTGTAACAGCAGCGCCTCGGCCTCTAGCAGCATCAGACTGGAGAGCAGCACCGCGTTCTCCCCCCGCGCCGCCACCGGCAGGGCAGGCCGGATGCGGGCCAGTGCCATGGCGCCATCGCCGCGAATGATATCAAAGGCGGCCATGCGGCTCGCGATCTGGGCGCGCAACAGCGGGCTGTCATAGCGTCCTTGCAGATAGATCAGCGCGGTCTCGAAATGCTGCTGCGCCAGTTCCGGGTCATCCCGTTGCAGAATGCGCCCCAGCACATAGTGGTTGAAGGCCCGCCGGTGATCCTGCCAGCCCAGATCACGGGCAATCGCCGCCCCGCGATGCGCCGCCCGCAGCCGAACGGCACGGCTGCTGCCCGGTGTCAGCGCCGCCTCGGTCGCGTCGATCCAGTCGCGCGAGGTGGCGGGCAGTGGTTGGGCCGCCCGACCAGCCCCACCGGGATTCAGACGCGCCAGAATGGCCGGCAGACGGGCGGCAACCTCAGCCCGTGTCATGCCGCTGCGCAGCTCGGGCGCATAGCCCACCCGCAGGATCAACATATCAAATCCGGTCAGCACCGTATGCACATTGTCGTCGTTGAACACCGAATCCGACAGCCGGTAGAGATCGTTGAGCGGCCCGATGGCCTGTGCCAGCTCCTCATGTAGGCAGTCGCGGGTCTCCTGCGGGCTCACATCATTGGGCACAAAAATCGCCAGCCTCTGACGCGCGCGCAGATTGGCCCAATTGGTCCGGGGTTTGCGCTTGGAGCGGCGGTATTCCGCCAGCGAACTGACATTGGGCACCACGAAACAGGCCGCGCGGGGCGAGGCGCGGCGGATGGCTTTGCGCGGCACCGCCTCAATGGTGATATTGGCAGCAGGGCCCGCAGCCTCCCCGCCCAGCAGCCGCAGATCCAGCCCGGCCTCGCGCTGCAACCGCTGCATGAGCGCCGCCAGATCCCGGTTCAGGCTTTTGGTGGGCTGACCGATAAGGCGTAGCGTGATCGGGTGTTCAAACCGGGTAAAGACGGGCAGGGCGGTGCCGCTTTCCAGCTGAAAATGCAGATCGAGGAAATCCCGCGCAATATCGCTGTTGGCCCGCTGCGGCGCCACCGGATGTGCGCGGGCAAAGCTCTTGGCCGGGGCCAGCGGCGCCAGCGCCGCAGCGGTGCGGCTCGGGGGCGCATATCGTGTCTCAGCCCCGCATCCAGCCAGCGCCGCCACCATCGCCAACGCCGCAAATCCGCGCCAGCACCGCAGGGGGGAGGGCCGCCCTGCAAGAGGATCGGCAGAAGGACCAGCGGGCAACAGACGGGGCCGGAATGTGAACAAGCGATCTCTCCTGCGACAGGACAGCCCCAGCTTGTGCCAAGACAGGGTTAAAAATCAATGTTATGGCTGGCCATAGCGCAGCAGAGCCGCAAAGAGAAGGGCACCCCGGCAACACCTCTCCTGCCGTGGGGCGAGGCAGGACCATCCGCCCCGGGTCAGGGGCAAACGCAGAGACAGGTTGAAAAGGCTACGCCAATGGCGTATATACGCAAAGAGACACAGAAATGCCTGCGGGTGGATTACCGCATCACCCCGGTCGCGATCGAGGACGCCATCCACGCCTATCTGGACGAGGATGAGCTGGCCCGGCTGATCGCCACCCTGGTGCGTGACCCCACCATCGGGCGCAAGACGGATGAAGATTACCACCATGTCGCCGGGGATCTGACGCTGCGCTACCGCATCCATCAGGCCAGTCCTGATCTGATGATGGTCTATGTGCTCAGAATACACCGCCGACAGCGGGATCCGCGCCTGTCGGGATTGATGGCGCAGGGCGCGCGGGCGGTGGGCAATCTGGCGCTGGATGTGGTGAAATCCCGCATCAAGGCGCTGCTGAAGGAGGATAATTGATATGGCAGAGCATAAGGCAAACCATCAGGCCAGAGGCACCGGCCGTATCCGCCAGCAAAGCGAGGCGGACCGTGATGCCATGGCGCTGCAGCAGATGCAGGACGATATCTCCGGTAAAACGCCCTTGGAGACCATGGCCAGCCGCGAGGTGCCGATGGTGGACGTTGTACGCCTGCGCAAAACCCTCGGCATGTCCCAGGAACGGTTTTGCAGCCACTTCGGCTTTCGCCTCGGCTCGGTGCGCAACTGGGAGCAGGGCCGCCGCCTGCCGGAACGCCCGGCCCGCATTCTGCTGCGCATGATTGAGGATGATCCAGAGCGCGTCGAACGCTTCCTGCGCGAGGCTTACTGAGGGCGCAGGCACAAGGCGGCGTGGACACCCAGTGCAATGAACTGCGCGTAGATCCACGCCTCAAGCAGCCTTTGGAACAGGCCCTGTGCCTCCGGGACAGCAATAATGGCGCCGAACAGACCGACCCCGACAGCCAAAGACGGCAGCGCAAGGCGCCGCAAAAGCGAAGGTTGCGGGAGGGTCAGCACCAGCAGGAACAGGCCGATCAGCGCTAGCGGGTAGGCCACGGCTGCGGCAATCATATGCGCGATATGGACCGCGCTCTGCCCGTCGTCTCCGCCGTTACATCCCGCGTCGCAGGGCAGCCCGGCAGCCAGCATAAGCAGGCCCGCATAGGTCGCCAGCAGGATCAGCGAGAGCCGTGTCAACCGTCGGTCCGGCAGGCGCGCATTGAGCAGCGCCAGAAAGCCGAGGAACCACAGTTCAGTCGGGATGAACACCGCATAATTGGTCCAGGCGGCATAGGGCGCCCCGGCGGCTCCCAGCACGCTCATAAAATGGCTGACATGGGAATAGCCGGGGCTGAGCGCCGCAAGCACACCCACGCCAATGGCCAGCCAAAGCCCGCTGATCACAGGCAGGGCAATCAGCGCCCATGACGCGGTGTCACGCAGTGGTCCTGGCCGCAATTCTCGCTCCCCCCGCAACACTACACAATGATCGGATCGCCCAGATCACACAAGAAGAGGACACCAGATACGTCAGTCGTAAACCGTCATATATCAAGGCGTCCTCGCAAGCGCTTCGTGTTGTGCGCCCGTCTCCTCAGCGACGGCCCCGCGCCATGAAGGCGAGCCGCTCGAACAGATGCACGTCCTGTTCGTTCTTCAACAATGCACCGTGCAGTTTCGGCAGCGCATCCGCGCCGTGGCGTTTCAGATCTTCCGCTGTCAGATCCTCGGCCAAGAGCAGCTTCAGCCAGTCCAGAACCTCTGACGTCGACGGCTTCTTCTTCAGCCCAGCCGTGTCACGGATCTCGTAGAACTGCGTCAACGCCGTGGTCAGCAGACTGTCCTTGATGCCGGGGTGATGGACCTCGACAATCTTGCGCATGGTCTCGGCATCGGGGAACTGGATGTAGTGAAAGAAGCAGCGACGCAGAAACGCGTCCGGCAGTTCCTTTTCATTGTTGGAGGTGATGATCATGATCGGACGCTGACGCGCCCGGATCGTCTCGCCGGTCTCGTAAACATGGAACTCCATCTTATCGAGTTCCTGCAACAGGTCATTGGGGAACTCGATATCGGCCTTGTCGATCTCATCAATCAGCAGCACCACCTTCTCGTCCGCCTCGAAGGCCTCCCAGAGCTTGCCGCGCTTGATGTAGTTTTTGACGTCATGCACCCGCTCATCGCCCAGCTGGCTGTCGCGCAACCGGCTGACCGCATCATATTCATAAAGCCCCTGCTGGGCGCGGGTGGTGGATTTCACATTCCACTCAATCATCCGCAGCCCCAGCGCATCGGCCACCTGCCGTGCCAGCTCGGTCTTGCCGGTGCCCGGCTCCCCCTTCACCAGCAGCGGCCGCTCCAGCGTAACCGCGGCGTTGACCGCAATTTTCAGATCCTCTGTCGCGACGTAATCCTTAGTGCCCTGAAACTGCATCTCTTTCCTGCCTCGTTGCCTCTGTGCAACCCCTGGGGGCGCTCTTATGCAGGTTTTAACCCTTTGTGCGTACTATTGTGTAGTGACAATCGCTGACGCAGGGGATAAACGCTGCGGCATGCGGGGGGAGCCGCTGAGTTTGTAAACAATACCGAGGAAGACCGGCAGTATGGGGCAAACCAAAGGTAGTGAAATGAAGCAAGAGGTGTTTCTGCCGGATGATTATCGTCCGGCTGATGATGAACCCTTCATGAATGACCGGCAGCAGGAATATTTCCGTCGCAAGCTGCATGAATGGAAACAGGAACTCCTGGCCGAAAGCCGCGACACGATTGAGGGGTTGCAGGACAACACCCGCAATATTCCCGATGTTGCCGACCGCGCCAGTGAAGAAACCGATCGCGCGCTGGAGCTGCGCACCCGGGACCGCCAGCGCAAGCTGGTTGCCAAGATCGACTCGGCCATCCGCCGCATCGACGAAGGGGAATACGGCTACTGCGAAGTCACCGGTGAGCCCATTTCGCTCAAGCGTCTGGACGCCCGGCCCATCGCCACGATGAGTCTTGAGGCACAGGAACGCCACGAGCGCCGGGAAAAAGTCCACCGCGACGACTGATTTTCTTGCATTTGTAAAAAAAATCATAACGCCGGGGCCTGTTGCTCCGGCGATTTTCGTTTATCTGGGGGTATCGCGCGGCCGGAACGGACCGGCCTGTGTGCAGATAGCGGGACAAGATGAGACTGACAGACCGAAAAATCACCATAATCGGTGCGGGCATTGGCGGACTGGCGGCAGCGCTTGCCTTCAGCCGACAGGGCGCAAAGGTCACGGTTCTCGAACAGGCAGACGCCATCACCGAGGTTGGCGCCGGCCTGCAAATCAGCCCCAACGGCGTTGCGGTTCTGCGGGCGCTGGGGCTGGCGGATGATCTCGCTTGGAGCGCGCCGCGCGCCCGCGCCGTGGTCCTGCGCAGCCACCGGCAGGGCCGCGAGGTTCTGCGGCTTGATCTCGACCAATATGCGTCGGGACAGAATTTCTACTTCGCCCACCGCGCCGATCTGATCAACCTCTTGGCCGATGCCGCGCGCAAGGCCGGGGTCAAGGTGCGCCTGCTGCAAAAGGTCGACCGCATCACCAGCGGTGCCCGCCCGGTGGTGCATCTGGCCAATGGCGCACAGTGTGGCGGGGATCTGGTGATTGGCGCCGACGGGCTGCATTCCAAGGCGCGGGCCGCGTTGAATGGCGTCGCGACGCCCCGCTTCACCGGGCAGGTGGCCTGGCGCGCGACTGTCGCCAATCTGCACAATCACCCGGCGGAGGCACAGGTTTTCATGGGGCCGGGTCGCCATCTGGTGACCTATCCGCTGCGCGACAGCAGCCTGATGAACATCGTCGCGGTGCAGGAACGCAAGACCTGGGCGGAGGAAGGCTGGCATCACCGTGACGACCCGGAGGCGCTGCGCAGCGCCTTCACCGGATTTGGTGGCGCCGCCGCCGATCTGCTGGCGCAGGTCGATCAGGTGGCCCTCTGGGGGCTGTTTCGCCATCCGGTTGCCGAGGTCTGGCATCAGGGCAGCCTCGCGATCATGGGCGATGCCGCACATCCAACCCTGCCGTTCATGGCGCAGGGGGCCAATCTCGCGCTGGAGGATGCCTGGGTTCTGGTCGATGCCCTGCGCACCGCCACCAGTGACGAAGAAGGGCTCGCCACCTATCAGAGCCGCCGCCGCAACCGCGCCGCCAAAGTGGTGGCTGCCGCCACCGGCAATGCCTGGAAATACCACCTGCGCCAGCCGTTCGCATGGCCCGCGCATCAGATCCTGCGCCTCGGCGGGCGGCTCGCGCCCCAGCGCATGGTGCAGCAATTCGACTGGATCTACGGCCACGACGTCACCGGCGGCACCCCCGCCCCAACAGGCAACGACCCCGGCGCAGGTGGTCCCATCACGACATTGGCCTAAGGTGACGGAACAGCACGCCTAGCAGCTGTACGTCGCGGCCCTGCCGTTGATTATTGATGGGGTAACGCCTGAGCGATTTCTCAGCGGCGACCAGACCGGCATGTCCAATGAGCAGCAGGCCGCGTGGGCAAATTTCTTCGACGTTATTGAACGTTTTCAATAATATAGAGGATGTGCACGCGCGACAGCATAGCTGGCTGGACAAGACCCACCCGCGCAGCGCGCCGTCGGTGCGGACAGGCCCTCAGCGCCTCACAGATCCAGATCGACCCATACCGGCACATGATCTGATGGCTTGTCACGGCCGCGCACATCCTTGTCGATCTGGCAGTCACGCAGCAGGTCGGCGGCCTGCGGGCTCAACAGGAAATGGTCGATGCGGATGCCATTGTTGCGGTTCCAGGCCCCGGCCTGATAGTCCCAGAACGAATAATGCCCCGGCCCCTGATGGCGCGCGCGGAATGCTTCGGTAAAGCCAAGCGCCATGATCCGCTGGAACGCGGCCCGGCTTTCGGGGCGGTGCAGCGCGTCGTCTTTCCAGGCCTCCGGGGTCTTGGCATCTTCAGCCTGCGGGATGATGTTGTAATCCCCGGCCATCAGGGCAGGCATTTCCTCGGCCAGCAGATCCTTTGCCCGCTGCCGCAGCCGCTCCATCCAGGCCAGTTTATAGGCGTATTTGCCGCCCTCGACCGGCTGGCCCTCTGCGTCCAGCTCTACCGGGTTGCCATTGGGCAGGTACAGCCCGCAGATGCGGATCGCCTGTTTGCCCACCACTGTCGCCTCGATCCATCGGGCTTGTTCGTCGCTGTCATCACCGGGCAGCCCGCGCCGCACATCCTCCAGCGGCAGTTTCGACAGGATCGCCACCCCGTTAAAGCTCTTCTGACCGTGGGTTTCGACATTGTAACCCCGGTCCTCGAACAGCTCGCGCGGGAAGGCCTCATCGACAGATTTGATCTCCTGCAGAACCACCACATCGGGCTGCGCCTCATCCAGCCAGTCCGGCAGCGCGTTGATACGGGCCTTGATACCATTGATGTTGAAGGTGGCGATTTTCATATCCGGTCTCCTGCCTCTGTGGCCCGGGGTGGGGCGCCTGATCTATCGCCCAATCCGGGCGAGGGGGCAAGGGCGCGGCGGGACGCCCATGCCGAATCATGGCCATAGAAAATGCGGCATATCGAAAAGCCGGCGACACTGGGTTTGCAGCGCTGCAAGGTCGCGGGCGGGCGATCCGGCCCGGCTTTGTATGGCTGGGGTTGTGGACAGCTCTGTGGTTAACCTGTGCAGAAGCGGCTTATTTGTATCCTGATCAGAAGGCTGTCGCGCAAAGCTCATCTGTTGCGTTACGTTAAAAACAACCAGGGGGCGTGTTTTGGTGTTGCCGGGCAGGCATTCCGTGTCAATCGTCGACAGGTGTTTTTCACCTGAAACGGGAGACGATCCATGACCACATCCACACAGCGCCGCCAGACCGCCGCACCGCAGGCGACCATAGCGCATATCGACCTTCACAGCGGCCAGGGGGCTGAGCTGTTTTCCTCCGGATCACTCTGCCGCGACAGCCACGGTGACATGGTTGAAGGCGCCGGAACCGCGCTGTTTTCCTCAGGCTCAGCGCCCCGCGCTGATCGCGCCACCACCAGCGGTGCCGCAACCGGGCTGTTCTCCTCCGGCAGCTGATTTTCGACGAGCCAACCTTCCAGATCGCGCCCTGCCACCGGGGCGCAAACTCCGCATTGGTGCAAGATCCATGACTGTCATCCTGCCTTTCACACGCCCCATAGCGGGGCGCCGCAAAACCCGTCGCGCCGACATCGGCACGCTGCCCAGCCATCAGCCCCCGACTGGGCCGGGGCTTTCAGTGGCTGGTGCAGTTGCCCCGTGGGTCGAGAGCTTTGCCCGCCACCGACGGTCGCCGCAGGATGTCTACTGGCTGAAGGAGAACGCGGAGCTGCTGAGCCTTCTTCGGGTGATGCAGCAGCGGGTTGGGGGAGGCGCGGGCGCAGGCGATTTCGGGGATGAGGCAGCCCTGTCCCCCCTGCGCCCGTTTTACGATCGCGCCGCACGGCAGTTGGAGTTTTTCCCGCAGTACTATCGGTTTATCCTGTCGATCTGTCTCGATTACGAGGATCTGATCGGGACCGGTCACTTTGGGCCCAACACCCGCGCGGCGGAACTCGCGCATTGGGTGGCCCATCAGGGGCTGGTCGAGGCGGAGATGTCAGACCTGCAACGGGCCGAGGCGCGGCAGCTATTGGCGCGACGCGGCATTTCACTGCCGGTGGATCCGGGGCTTGATGACAGGTTGCGGCGCTTCGCCCGCCGCAGCCAGACCTTCGCCATCCCCAATCGCAAGGCTGCTTATGAGCTGACCCATATCGTGTTCTACCTTTCCGACTATGGTCGCCGCGATCCGGGGCTGGACGGCGCGGTTCAGCGCAGCCTGACTTACGCCGGGCTGCTGGCCTGCCTTGATCAGGATCTGGATCTTCTGTCGGAGATCTGCATCGCGCTGCGCTATTGTGGTGTCACGCCGCCATCCCGGTGGGAGCAGGCCCTGACGCGCGCATTTGAACGATTTATCCTGACACCAGACGGGTTTGACGGGCATATGGACGGCTATCACGCCTACTTCGTCACACTATGGTGGCAGCAGATCTGCGGCCCGGCGCAACAGCCGCTGGGGGTGGATATCGGCGGCTTGCGCGCCGGCGCACTCCATATCGCGATGCCTGAAACCACCAGCCTGCTGCGCCCGCTGTCGGCTTGGCTGCTGGATGTCGGGGGACACTCGCAGACGACCGCGCCGCAGCTCTGGCGCAGCGCGGTGAATGAGATGACGGCCCAATACGGGCCGCAGGCGGGTCAACAGCTGTGTGACCTGCAGCACAGCAGCCCGATGTTTGAGGGCTTCTGGAAGATTTTCAGCCGGTCAGGCGATTGCGGCTCAAAGCTGCGCCTGATTGGTAGTGATGGCCTCAGCCTGCTGCCACGCTCACCCGCATAGCGCAGATACCGTACAAGATGCAGCCACCCGCGCCTTCATGCGGCCAAGGGAGGACTACATCGAAAACGAGGTGCCGCAGCCGCAGCTGGAGGTGGCGTTGGGGTTGTTGATCACAAACCGTGCGCCGATCAGCTCTTCGGTGAAGTCAATCACCGCGTTTTCCAGAAATGGCAGCGAGACCTCATCGACCACAACTTTCTGCCCCTGACCCTCAAGGATCAGATCATCCGCCTGCGGGGCGTCCAGGGCAATTTCATATTGAAAGCCGGAACAGCCGCCGCCTTCCACTGCCACACGCAGCGCCTGACCCTGATCGGCGGCGCCAATTTCGGCCAGCCGGGCAAAGGCACGTTCAGTCACTTTCGGGGGCAATTGCATCTCTGGTCTCCCAATGAGGTGATCACTGCCGTGTTGCAGCGGAGACAATAATATAGAAAGGTGACGCGACAGGGACAAGATTGACCGGGGAAAAGATTAGTGACCTACGCGCCTTACGCGACCATGCCGGACCGCAGCCGTGGTCGTCAGGTCCCCGAGGAAGAAAGCAGCTTCCGCTCGCCCTATCAGCGGGACCGCGACCGGATCATCCACGCCAGCGCCTTTCGCAGGCTGAAACATAAAACACAAGTTTTTGTCGAACATGAGGGTGACAACTATCGCACCCGGCTCACCCATTCGATTGAGGTGGGGCAGGTGGCCCGCACCATCGCGGGCGCGCTTGGCCTCAATCAGGAACTGACCGAGGCGGTGGCGCTGGCCCATGATCTGGGGCACACGCCCTTTGGTCACACGGGTGAGGATGCGCTGCATGCGCTGATGGCGCCCTACGGCGGCTTTGATCACAATGCGCAGGCCATCCGCATCGTCACCTCGCTGGAACGGCATTACGCCGACTTCGACGGGCTGAACCTCACCTGGGAGACGCTGGAGGCGATCGCCAAACACAATGGCCCGGTGGTGGGTGATCTGCCTTGGGCGCTGGCCGAGTGCAATGCGGCGGTGGATCTGGAGCTGCACACCCATGCGAGTGCGGAGGCGCAGGTGGCGGCATTGGCTGATGACATCGCCTATAACAACCACGATCTGCACGACGGGCTGCGCGCGGGATTGTTCACCGATGCCGATATCATGGACCTGCCGGTGATCGGGGCCGCGTATCATGCGGTGGACAGCCGCTATCCCGGTCTGGATGCGCGCCGTCGCCGACATGAGGCGCTGCGCCGGGTCTTTGGCGTGATGGTCAGCGATGTGATCGACGGCGCCCGACGTCGCCTTGCCGCCAGTGGCGCGCGCAGCGTCGAGGATGTGCGCTCCCTCGGTGCACCTGTGGTGGTGTTCTCCGATGCGCTTTGGGCCGATCTGAAGGACATCCGCGCCTTCCTCTTTACCCGCATGTATCGGGCCCCCAGTGTGATGCGCAAACGCGCCGAGGTCTCCAAGGTGGTCGAGGCGCTGTTTCCCTATTTCCTCAACCACCCCGAGGAGATGCCCGCCCGCTGGCAGGGAGATATCGCCGCCGCCGCAGGTGAAACCGCGCTGGCCCGCATTGTGTCGGATTACATCGCAGGGATGACAGACCGCTTTGCACTGCAGGAACACCGCCGCCTGTTCCCGGCCGAGGCGGCCGCCGCTGCGGAGGTCGACCTGCGCGCGGGGGAATAGGCGCGGGCTGCGCAGCGACTGGCGGTATCGCTGATGCCAACTGGCTCTATCGTCGGGCGGGCGCGATGCGGTTTGATAGGCAGGACACAGCCGCAAACCGCAAGAGGGCGCCATGATCCCTACGGGCACCACAACCAGTGGCCTGACACATTGGACCGTCACTTTTCAGGACGCGCCGGAGATGGCGCGGATCCGCGCGGATCGGCTGCGCCGGGATGCACATATCGCCTTTGTGCGCGCCCATCCCGAATTGCAGATCGGCGGTGCGCTGGCGATGCGGCCCGAGCAGGATTTCCCCGGCGCCATCTGGAACGTCGAGGCCAAAACGCGCGGTGATGTGGAACGTTTGATCCTGCGCGATCCCTATTATGTCGCGTCGCTGCGCCGCTATCAGATCACCCGTTGGGGCCGCCTGCCGGTGCGCGACGCGCCGGTGGCCTGATCTCCAGGCTTGCGGGGTCGTACCGAGCTAGGCGACAGCGGGCGCACCTCCACCGGTCGCACCCAATTTTCTGACCGAGGAAATGGACGTGAAAACTCAAATTTTCCGCCCGCTGGCCCGCGCAGAGGAATTGGCGTCCTGCAATCCTGTTGACCCTGCCGCTGGCCCTCGGTATCCGCAACGGTGAACAGATGGGACGCCAGACATGAACCTCTTTACCGATATCCGCTCGCTCGTGCTTGACTGCCTCAATGTAATGGTGGCTGAGGGCACCCTGCCCGAAGGGCTCGATTTTGCCAATGTCGCGGTAGAGCCGCCGCGCGATGCGGCGCATGGGGATATGGCAACCAATGCGGCGATGGTGCTGGCCAAACCCGCCAAGATGAAGCCGCGCGATATCGCCGATGCGCTGGCAGGGAAACTGGCCGCGGACGCGCGCGTCACCTCAGCCGAGGTGGCAGGCCCCGGTTTCCTCAACCTGCGTCTGGATCGCAGCAGCTGGCAATCGGTGCTGGCGGCCGTCCTGGCGGAGGATATCAAATTCGGTCGCTCCGACCTCGGCGCGGGCAAGCGGGTCAATGTGGAATATGTCTCCGCCAACCCCACCGGCCCCCTGCACGTCGGCCACACCCGTGGTGCGGTGTTTGGCGATGCGCTGGCCAGCCTGCTGGATTTTGTCGGCTATGACGTCACCCGCGAATACTACATCAACGATGGCGGCGGTCAGGTCGATGTGCTGGCGCGCTCTGTTTACCTGCGCTACCTTGAGGCGCACGGCCAAGAGGTCGCCTTTGTCGATGGCACATACCCCGGCGACTATCTCGTCCCGGTTGGTCAGGCGCTGAAGGAGAAGGTTGGCGATGCCTATGTGGACCAGCCCGAAGATGTCTGGCTGGAGGAGATCCGCAATTTCGCCACCGATGCGATGATGGATCTGATCCGCGCCGATCTGGCCTCGCTTGGCATCCAGATGGACAAGTTCTTCTCCGAGAAATCCCTCTACGGCACTGGCCTGATCGAATCCGCGCTGAAAAGCCTGGATGACAAGGGCCTGATCTATGAGGGCGTGCTGGAGCCGCCGAAGGGCAAAAAGCCCGACGATTGGGAACCACGCGAACAGACCCTGTTCAAATCCACCGAACATGGTGATGACGTCGACCGCCCGGTCAAGAAATCCGATGGCGCCTGGACCTATTTCGCGCCGGATATCGCCTATCACTATGACAAGGTCGAACGCGGCTTTGATATGCTGATCGACATCTTCGGCGCCGACCACGGCGGCTATGTGAAGCGGATGAAAGCAGCCGTCTCAGCCCTGTCTGATGGCAAGGTGCCCTTGGATATCAAGCTCTGCCAGCTGGTGAAGCTGTTCAAGGACGGTCAGGAATTCAAGATGTCCAAACGGGCAGGGACCTTTGTCACCCTGCGCGACGTGGTGGATGCGGTGGGGCCCGATGTGACCCGCTTCATGCTGCTCACCCGCAAGAACGATCAGGGCTTTGACTTCGATCTTGATAAGGCGCTGGAACAGTCCAAGGACAACCCGGTCTTTTATGTGCAATACGCCAATGCGCGGATCTGCTCGACCCTGCGCAAGGCGGCGGAGGCGGGGATCGCCACCGACGACGCCACGCTGGCCGCTGCGGATCTGTCGCTGTTGCAGGATGACGCCCAGTTGGCTGTCGCCAAGAAGTTGGCGGAATGGCCGCGTCTGGTGGAAATCGCCGCCCGCACCAATGAGCCGCACCGCGTGGCCTTCTACCTCTACGATCTCGCGTCTGAGCTGCACGGGCTCTACCACCTCGGCAAAACCAACGAAGGTTTACGTTTTGTTAACGAGAGCAACCCATCTGCAACACATGCGAAAATGGCGCTGGCCAAGGCCGTTTCCATTGTCATTTCCGCCGGTCTTGGTATTCTTGGGGTCACACCGGCGCAGGAGATGCGATAGCTAAAATCGCCCAGGCCGCCGGATCGAGGCAGATCATCAAGTAGAAACCCGGGGCGGTGCATCGCGCACCGTATGCGGGCAGTGAGGCGGAAATGGCGTATTTTACGCAGGCAGGTCACGGCCAGTCGTATTCCAATGGAGGGGACCGTTCTTCGGACCCCGCCACAGAAACGCAAGGGATCCGGCAGGAGCCGTCTTTCGCCGATGCGCATCTGCGCGATCCCGTTGCCCAATCGCCCTATCCGCAGCCGGAACACCCCTTCGGCCATGATCCGCAGACACCCGCTCCGCGCCCGCAGGCCGCCGCAGGGTATGGCCAGCAGCCGCAAGCGGGTGGGTATTTTGCACAACATCAGCCGCAGGCGCCCGCGCAGGGCTATAGCCCTTATCAGCAGGCAGCCCCCGCCTATGGCGACCCGGCAGAGGACGCCTATAGCGGTCCGGGCACCGATCAGGGGCACCGCTATGATGACTATGGATTTACCCCCGACCCCGTCGGCACAGGCCGCGCCGGACTGGCGAAGGCGTTTAGCGCCCTTGGCGCCGTGGCCTCGCTGGCGCTGGTCGCAGGCATCGGTCTCTGGGGCTATCAGCTGATCTCACGCGACGTAAGCGGCGTGCCCGTGGTGCGCGCTGTCGAAGGCCCGTTGCGGGTGCAGCCAGACAACCCCGGCGGCCTGCCCGCCGATCATCAGGGCCTTGCGGTCAACGCGGTTGCCGCCAACGGCAATGTCGAAAGCCCCGCCGACCGTCTGACGCTGGCCCCCGAAGATGTGGCGCTGACCGATGATGATCAGCCCATGCAGGCGGCCCTGACAACCAACATCTCTGGCGCCGGACGGGATCGCGCGCCTGTGGCTGACACCTCCGATCTTTCGACTGAGGCGGTGGCCGCATATCAGGGCGGCGACATCGACGCGCTGGTGGCAGAGCTGACCGACGGTGTCACCCCACTGGGACAGGATGCGCTCAACGGGGCTGAGCAGCTTTCCGCTGCCGCTGCCGCGCCCAACACCGCCCCGGCAATTGTGCAGCCCGAGCCCCTGCAACCCGTGAGCATTGCCGCCGTCGCCCCGGCACCGAACGCGGCCCTGCGCAACGCCCCCGGTGTGCGCGTCTCACTGCGGCCCGCAGCGCGCCCGGCGCGGTTCTCTCCCACCCGTGCGGTTGCGGCCACCCCGGCGGCACGCACCACCCAAGACGTCTCACCCGACAGCCTGCCCGCAGGCACCCGGCTGGCCCAGCTTGGCGCCTACGAAAGCGCAGAGGTGGCCCGCGCCGAATGGGACCGCATCCACGGTCGTTTTGCGGACTATCTGGAAGGCAAGAAACGCGTGATCCAGAAGGCCGAAAGTGGCGGTCGCACCTTCTATCGACTGCGCGCGATGGGTTTTGCCGATCTGTCGGATGCGCGTCGGTTCTGCTCCGCTCTGGTGGCAGGCAACGCGGATTGTATCCCCGTGACCACCCGCTAGGGCATCCCCGCCAGGACTTGGGGTCACGCCCGACACCTCAGCGCCCGGCCCAGCCGGGCGTTTGTCGTTTACCATCCGGCAAACTGCTGCCAGTTTGCCCCATCCGACCATGGCGCCGCCCGCGACACTGGTGTATCAGCGCCCCAGCACAAAGAGGATCGCAATGCGTTACGGAGCCACCATATTAGATGCCGAAGGCCTGCGTCTCAGCGCGGCGGAAAAGGCGCTGTTTCAGCGGGTCAACCCGTTTGGCTTCATCCTGTTTGCCCGCAATATCGACACTGCTGAACAGACCCGCGCGCTTTGTAGTGACCTGCGCGAGGCGGTGGGCCGTGACTGCCTAATCACCATCGACCAAGAGGGTGGCCGGGTGCAGCGCCTGCGCCCGCCACTGGCGCGGCAATGGCAGCCCGCATTGGATCACGCGCTGGCGGCAGGCGAGGGCGCGAACCGAGCCATGTATCTGCGCGCGCGGCTGATCGCGGAGGAATTGCGCAATCTGGGCATCGACAGCAACTGCGCGCCGCTGGCGGATGTCGCTGGCCCGCAGACGCATCCGTTCCTCAAAAACCGCTGCTATGGCAGCGACCTCGCCACCGTGGTTAACCGTGCCCGCGCCACCGCTGACGGCCTGCTGGACGGCGGTGTGGTGCCGGTGGTGAAACACATCCCCGGCCATGGCCGCGCCAGCATGGACAGCCACCATGATCTGCCCCGGATCACCGCCTCTCTCACCGATCTGGCGCGGGAGGACTTCGCCGCATTTGCCGCGCTGAACGATCTTCCGATGGGGATGACGGCGCATCTGGTCTATGAGGCCCTCGACAGCCAACCCGCCACATTGTCCCCCCGCGTGATGCAGATGATCCGTTCGGACATTGGCTTTGACGGGCTGATCATGAGCGACGATATCTCGATGAAGGCGCTGAACGGCACCGCCGCAGATATCGCCCGCGACACCATCGCAGCCGGCTGCGATGTGGTCCTGTTCTGCAACGCCCCGCTGGATGAGCGCGCCGCCGTGGCCGATGCCGCAGGCGAGATGACCGACGCCGCACAGGCACGTGCTGCGCGCGCCGAAGCCGCCCGCCGCGCGCCCACCGCGCTTGACATACCCACGGCCGAGGCCGAACTATCAGCCCTTATGGGCGGACAGGTATATGGCTGACACTCTGTTTGACGACGACGCGCTCAGCGTCGAGGACCGGCTTGCGGCCGAAGCATTGATCGTGGACGTTGACGGCTACGAGGGGCCGCTTGACGTGCTTCTGTCGCTTTCGCGCACGCAAAAGGTCGATCTGCGCCGCATTTCGGTGCTGGAACTGGCCCGCCAGTATCTCAGCTTTGTGGAAAAGGCGCATGAGCTGCGCATCGAGCTGGCTGCGGATTATCTGGTGATGGCGGCCTGGCTCGCCTATCTGAAATCCCGCCTGCTGCTGCCACCTGACCCGACCGAGGAAGGCCCCTCCGGTGAGGAACTGGCCGCGCATCTGGCCTTTCAGCTGGAGCGTTTGCAGGCAATGCGCGACAGCGCCGCGCGGTTGATGGCGCGCGATCAGCTGGGGCGCAACTTCTTTGCCCGTGGTCAGAGCGAGGATGTCACCCGCATCCGCACCGTCAGCTACTCGGCGAACCTCCTGGATCTGATGCAGGCCTATGCCCGTATCCGTACGCGGGATGATTTCCGCCCCTTCGTGCTAGACCGCGAGGCGATCTTTACCATGGAGGCGGCGCTGGAACGGATGCGCCACCTGATTGGCTACACCGGCAGCTGGACCGATATGATCACCTATCTGCCCGAAGGCTGGCACGCCGACCCGATGAAACGCCGCTCCGCCACCGCCTCCACCTTTGCGGCTTCGCTGCAACTGGTGAAAGAGGGCCATCTGGAGCTGCGCCAGAGCGAGACCTATGCGCCCATTCAGCTGCGCATTCGTGACAAGGATACCTGATGGACGATCACAGCCAGAACACCGTTGCGGAGGAAACCCAAACCCTGTTTGAGGCGCCGCCGATGGCCGAACAGGAGCGCATGGTTGAGGCGGTGCTGTTTGCCAGCGCCGAACCGGTCACCGTGCGCGATCTTGAGGCGCGGATGCCGCACGGCTGCGAACCCGGCACCGCGATGGAGCACCTGCGCAAACGCTACGAGGGGCGCGGCGTCAATATCGTGCGCGTTGGCGATGCCTGGGCGCTGCGCACCGCCTCCGATCTCGGCTTTCTGATGCAGAAGGAAACGGTGGAAACCCGCAAACTCTCGCGCGCCGCCATCGAAACCCTTGCCATCATTGCCTATCACCAGCCGGTCACCCGCGCCGAAATCGAGGAGGTGCGCGGCGTCTCTGTGTCGCGCGGCACCATTGATCAGCTGTTGGAAATGGATTGGATCCGCCTTGGTCGCCGCAAGATGACGCCGGGCCGTCCGGTGACCTTTGTGGTGACGCCGGTATTCCTTGATCACTTCGGGCTCGAAAGCGCGCGCGATCTGCCCGGCCTCAAGGAGCTGCGCGCCGCAGGCCTGTTGGAAAACCGCCCGCCACCGGGCAGCCTGCCCCTGGGCGGACGCGGCGACAGCGACGAGGTGGAGGAACAGCCGGAACTCTTTGGCGATTGATTGCCACTGGGGACTGACGCCCTAAATCCGCCGCATGAAGGGGCCACACTAACACGGCCGGGCTGGTGGCCCGGCGATCCCGATTGGTGCGAAGGAGACAGGCAGATGAACATTGAACGCGTGATTAATATGATCCTGCGCCGCCTTGTGGGCCGCGCGGTCAATGCAGGCGTTAATGCCGGGATCAAGGCTGTCTCAAAACGTGGCAAAGGGCAGGGCGCTGATAAGGGCAATCGCCCGGTCCAACAGGATGAGGCAACAGCCAAGAAGGCGCGTCTGATGCGTCGCAATACCCGACCGCCCCGGTTCTAGGGGGAAATCAGACGTTCTCTGGCGAACTGAAATGCTTTGACAGCTTCAGCCCCTGACCCTGATAGTTCGACGCAATATCAACACCGTAGAGCTGCTCGGGCACTTCGGACATCCGCTCATAGACCAGCCGCCCGACAACCTGCCCATGCTCCAGCACAAACGGCGCATCATGGCAGCGCACCTCCAGAACACCGCGCGACCCAGCACCTCCAGCAGCGGCATAGCCAAATCCGGGGTCGAAGAACCCGGCGTAATGCACCCGGAATTCGCCTACCATCGCCAGATAGGGCGCCATCTCGGCAGCATACTCCGGCGGAATGGCGATCGCCTCGCGGCTCACCAGAATGTAAAACGCACCGGGATCCAGAATGATCTGCCCCTTGGTGGTGCGGACCTCCTCCCAATACTCTGCCGGATCGTAGTGACCCAGTTTCGACAGATCGACCACGCCTGTGTGATGTTTGGCACGGTAGCCCACCAGATCACCGCTTTCGGGGCGCAAATCGACGGAGAAGCCGAGACCGTCTGAAATCACCGGATCACCCGATACAATCGGCGTCGCCTCATGAACCGCGCGCAGGTCGGCATCACTGAGGAATGTGCGCCCCTGACGAAAGATGATCTGCGTCAGCAATTGCCCCGGCTGCACCACAACAGAAAAGCTCTGCGGGCAGATTTCCGCATAAAGCGGTCCGTCATAGCCATCGGGTACCCGGTCGAACTCCACGCCCTGATCGGTGATCACCCGCGTCATCACATCCAGCCGCCCGATGGAAGACTTGGCACTGGCCGCCGCCGTCATCCCCTCCGGCAGGCGAATGCGCTCCATCAAAGGCACCACATAGACGCAGCCTTTCTCCAGCACCGCACCGCCGGTCAGCGCCACCCGGTGCATGGTCAGATCCTCCAGCCGCTCCGCAACCGTGCGCCCCAGACCGGGCAGGAACGAGGCACGCACCCGGTAGGCGCAGTCGCTCAGCCGCAGATCAAGGCTCGCAGGCTGGATCTGATCGTTGAGGATCGGAGAGGAGGCGGCAATCGCGCCCTCGGTGATCATCTGCCGGATTTGCCGGTCCGACAGCACACCCTGTGTCAGGCTGCTGCGCGTCTGTCCCTCAGATGTCATCCCATTCTCCCAACGCTTTATTATCAACACCTTGCACGAAAGGCAGATACAAAAACACCCACCCCAGAAAGGGGCGGGCGTTTTTTAGCCCCTTGCGAGGCGGGGTATTTTGGTCGGGCTAGCAGGACTCGAACCTGCGACCTTCCGTCCCCCAGACGGACGCGCTACCAGGCTGCGCTATAGCCCGTTGCGCTGGTTTCTACCCGTTTTTCCGGCAGGGGCAAGCGAAAAGATCAGTTTCTTTCGCCCCGCTGGAAAGTTTCTAGGCCGCCCCCTGATGCGCGCGCAATCTCTCGGCGCAGGCCCGCACCTCCGCGATGTGATCGGCAGGCAGATGGTCTAGCCCAGCCAGTCGCGCCAGCACGCCCGACGCCTGTGGCGCATGCGGCTCCGCCTCATCTGGAATGTCAATCACCAGCGGTTTTGGCTCTTCAGCGAATTCCTCAGCGACCTCTTCACCGACCGGGGCCTTAGCCTCCGCCGGATCCGCCCCCACCAGTTCCGGATTGATGAGGTCCGGGGCGCCCAGATCTGGCTCGCCCTCGTCCTCGCCGTCGTCCGCGTCGACACTCTCCTGATCAAGGGGATCGGCCACGACCGGAGCAGGCTCCGTCAGGTCAATTTCGGCCACATCCGTGTCACCCAGGTCGGCTTCCGCCAATGCGGGACCATCCGGTTCAGAAACATCCTGTTCTGGTTCGGGCATGTCAGCTGCCTGTGTGACCTCAAGGGGTTCCGCATCCTGCACGCCAAGTGCGCACAGCTCTGGATCCGGCGCCGTAACCTCTGGCAGATCGCTCTGCAGCGCGGTTGTCGTCTCCTCAGCAGTGATCTCCGCCGCGACCTCCGGGATGTCCGCCTGTGGCGCGAGGTCCGGGGCCGTCTCGGTCAGTTCCGCAGGCGCTCCAATCTCCGCAGGCTCCGCCAGTTCCACCGGGTCTCCCAGCTCCGCCGGAGCGGGCAGTTCCAGCGTTTCAGCCATGACATCCGGCGTCTCTTCCGCGGATGGTGCGGCAGTATGCTCCGGCAGGGGCGCATCTTCTGCATCTGCAAGATCTGCCACCACCTGCTCCGGCTCCTGCAGCGCGGCGTCCTCCGTCAGTGGCGCCTCCAGAAGATCATCGGAGACCGCAGGCGCGCTCAGGACCGGGTCGCTGACCACGCTGTCGTCCAGCGTCGGCGCATCCAGGTCCAGGGTGTCCAGATCCACCGCGTCGGCTGTCACTGCGCTGTCGTCAGCCATCTCCGGCAGCTCTGCCGGTTCAGCCAGATCCGGCGCATCGGCAAGTGGCTCCGGCGTCTCCGCCTCATCGGCAAAGGCCAAGGGATTGTCTTCGGGGGAGGGGGCTTCGTCGTCATCCGCCTGATGGTCGGCATTTGTATCCACAGCATCCACCGCATCCGTGGCAGCCACCAACTGTTCTTCTGCGGGTGGCACCTCCATGCCTGAGACCAGCGGTTCGGCCTCCGCAAGGTCATCTCCCAGATCTAAGGGCGGTTCGGCAAGGGGCTCTGCCTCAATCGCCGCAACCTGTTCCGGCGCCACCACATCGGCAAGGGCAGGGTCACTGTCCAACGCCTCGACCACCGGGGCTGGGCTGTCGCCCTGATCAAAAACCACCGGGTCCGGCACGTCACCTCCAGCCACGGCATCAGGAGCCGGCGTCTCTGGGTCGGCAGTTTCAAGATCGGTAATTTCCGGTTCCGCAGTCTCCGGTGCTGTCGCCTCGACCGTCTCTGTCGCATCATGCAGGGGCGCATCATGCAAGGGCGCATCATGCAAGGGCGCAGCAGCTGCGGAATCTGTTTCAGGGTCTGCGATCAGATCGGGCGCTTGCGGTGCAACAGCCTCCGCAGCACGCACCGGCTCATCCTCAACAGGCCGGTCTGAACCATCGTCATCGCTCCAGGGAGAGGCGCTCTCGGCGTCGGTTTCATCGACTGCGGCCACAGTCTCCACGTCTGTTCCCGCGGCCACCGGACCAAGGCTCGGCTCATCGGTGGGCGCCGGATCAGCTTCAACCTCCACGGCGCCACCTTCGACAGTGTCACCTTCCAAGGGGGCGACCGAGGTGACGGTCTCGGCAGCCGGGGCCATCAGCTCCGCCGCGTCGAGGGGAGCATCAACGTCCTCCGCCGCCATCTCTGTCTCAGTCGGCAGGGGCGCAACTGGGTCCGCACCTCCGACCTCCGATACCTCAGGTGTTGCATTCCACAACTGGCCCTGTTCCGGCGTGGGCGCATCAAGATCTGTTGTTGTATCAACGTCTTGATCGATTTCAGCCGGGGCGGTGGCATCACCCTCGCCAGCGATGATCGCAGCATCACGCGTCTGATCCGCGACATCCAGCGGCAGACCCGGTTGGGCTGCCATTGCGGGGCTTTCCGACGTGGCCTCTGGCGCGGGCGCAGCCGTATCGGCCATCGACGCACCCATCGCAGCGGAAGGCGGGGGCGATGGGTCCGGTGGGGAGGCGGCAGGTGTTGCCATTGGTGCCGCTGTTGGCGCGGCATGCGTGCTCGCCGCATCGCCGGGTGTGCCACCTGTCATCCCAACCGGTGTTTCCCCGACCACCCCGCCTGGCATCTCGCCCGTAGGCGCTGGCGCGGCAGGGATCGCCGTTTCACTGGTGGGCGCGGCTGGCGGGTGGAGCGACCCGGTCTGAGCCACCGCAGTGTCAATCGGATCGGCGGCGGGAGCCAGTTCATCAGCGGCCGGCATAGAGGGAGCGGGCATGGAGGGAGACCCCGGCGCGGCGCTGAACGCGGGTTCCACGGCGGCAGAGGTCCCGTCCTCAGCGGCAGGCGTTGCCGGGGCTACGGGCGCGGTTTCTGTCTGCGCTGCAACAGGCGTCTCACCCTGCGGCGGCGCCACAGGTGTCGGGTCCGCCGGGGCCAGCGGTGCAGACGCAGCTGGGGCAGATGTGGGGGCAGCGGCCGCGGGGCCCGAGGTGCTGGGGGCATCTGCGTCGGCAGCAGGGACGGCTGCACTCGGGGCCGCAGGAGCCGCAGTAATCGGGGCGCCCGTCGCGGGAGAGGCCGCAGCGGGGTCGGCGCTGACAGATGGTGCGGCGGGGGGCGGATCCGCCAGTCCCGGTTGAGCCAGTCCCGGTTGCGCCTGACCCGGTTGGACTTGCGCCCGTTGCGCCTGTCCGGGTTGGACCTGTCCCGGTTGGGTCTGTATCGGCTGAGCCTGCGCGGGTTGCACGGATTGTGCTGGCGTCTCTGTCACCTGCGCCGCCTCTGCCGGTGCGGCCAGCGGCGGTTCGGTGGCTGTGGGGGCCTCTTGCGGGGCTGCATCTGCTGGACCATCCGCCTCGACAGAGACCTCAGCCTGAACCTCAGCCTGAACCTCGGCGACGGCGATCTCCTCGGGCGGGCTTACCTCTCCCTCAATCACCGTCTCACTCGTTGAGGGGGCAGGTTCAGTTGCCTCGGCCTCAGCGGTGGGGATATCTCCGGCACCCATGGCGGCCACATGGGCGGGACCATGTTCGCGCAACAGCGCCTGCACATCCTTGATGGACAGCCCCTTGTCGTGCAGCAAAATCTTGATGCTGCCCAGCAATTCAACATCGGCAGGCCGATAGTACCGACGCCCGCCTGCGCGTTTGACCGGTTTGATCTGGGTGAATTTGCTTTCCCAGAAACGCAAGACATGCGCCTGGATCCCCAGCCACTCCGCTACTTCGCTGATGGTGCGGAAGGCGTCTGGTGATTTTGACATCGCGTGGTGTGTCCCGTGGTTACTGACCGTTATTTACGGTTCCCGTCTGCCACCCGGTCCTTCATCAAATGCGATGGTCGAAAGGTCAAAACCCGGCGAGGCTGAATGGGCACCTCTTCGCCAGTCTTCGGGTTGCGCCCCACGCGGGCGGATTTATCGCGCACGCTGAAGGTCCCGAAGGAAGAAATTTTGACCTGTTCCCCACGGACCAGGGCGTCAGACATATGCTGAAGCAGGCTTTCCACCAGCTGCGCGCTTTCGTTGCGCGACAGGCCGACTTCGCGGAAGACCGCTTCACTCAAATCCATTCGTGTTAGTGTTTTTTCGCCCATGACTATCCCCGCTGTTTGTCGAAGCATAGGGCGGGGGGAATTTCCCTGTCAATATCAATGAATTGCATCGGGGAGTTGGACTGGTAAAATCGCACGCCTTCTGAGCGTTGCCTTGCCGCTTACCAGCGCAGCACCACCGATCCCCAGGCCAAACCGCCGCCAATCGCCTCGGTGACCACCAGATCGCCCTGTTTGATCTGACCCCGTGCCTTGCCCACGGAAAGCGCCAGCGGGATCGACGCGGCGGAGGTATTGCCGTGGTCCTGTACGGTCACGACAACCTTCTCCATCGGCAGGCCCATCTTCTTGGCGGTGCCCTGAATGATGCGGATGTTGGCCTGATGCGGCACGATCCAATCCACGTCATCCGCGCCAAGGCCGGCACGCTCCAGCGCGGTATGGGCGGTGGAGGCCAGTTTCTCAACTGCGTGGCGGAACACCTGATTGCCCTGCATGCGCAGATGACCGGTGTTCTGGGTCGATACACCGCCATCCACATAAAGCAGATCTTTGTAGCGCCCGTCGGAATTGAGATCGGTTGCCAGAATGCCGCGATCATCGCTGCTGCCGGCGCCGTCCTGCGCCTCCAGCACCAGCGCGCCGGCGCCATCACCAAACAGAACGCAGGTGGAGCGGTCGGTCCAGTCCATGATCCTGCTAAAGGTCTCCGCCCCGATCACCAGCACCTTTTCGGCCTGACCGGAGGCAACCAGCGCATTGGCGTTGCTCAGCGCGTAAACGAACCCGGCACAGACCGCCTGCACGTCAAAGGCAAAGCCGCGCGTCATACCCAGCTGCGCCTGCACCATGGTGGCAGCAGAGGGGAAGGTCAGATCGGCGGTAGAGGTGGCCACGACGATGGCGTCGATATCTTCGGCCGTCAGCCCCGCATCGGTGAGCGCATTTTGCGCGGCCTTGGTGGCCATCATCGAGGTGGTTTCCCCCTCGGCAGCGAAATGGCGGCGCTCAATCCCGGAGCGGCTGCGAATCCATTCGTCGGTGGTGTCTAGCGTGGCTTCGAATTCCGCGTTTTCGACCACGCGTTCAGGGAGATAATGCCCGGTCCCGACAATTACTGCGCGTCGCGTCATTCTATGGCCTGCCTTTTAGTCTTTTTTGGTGGGCGCCTGGTCGGTTGGGGTCTCGTCCATTTGCGCTGGTTTATCTTGGGTAAGCGCCACAGAGGATGCAACCCGTGCCGCCAGTTTTTCTGCAAACCCCTGCTGGGCGAGACGGAACGCCAGCTTGACCGCCGCCGAGACACCGGTGGCATCGGCGCCGCCGTGGGATTTCACCACGGTGCCATTGAGGCCAAGGAACACGCCGCCATTGACCCGACGCGGATCCAGCCGTTTGGAGAGCCGCTTCAGCGAGGTCATCGCCAGCAGCGCGGCAATCTTCGACAGGAAGGAATATTCAAACGCCTCGCGCAGCGCGACACGCATCAGGCTGGCGGTGCCTTCGCCGGTCTTGATCGCCACATTGCCGGTAAACCCGTCGGTGACAATCACATCGGCCACATCACCGGGGATATCGCTGCCCTCGACGAAGCCAACGAAATCAAAACTGCCGTTGTCCGAATGATCGGAGATCAGCCCGTAGGCCTCTTTCAGATCGGCGTGGCCTTTGTGTTCTTCGGTGCCGACATTCAACAGACCCACGCGGGGGCGGGGGATATCCATCGAATTGCGCACATAAGAGGTGCCCATCAGGGCGTATTGCAGCAGATCCTGCGCATCGGCACGCACATCGGCGCCGACATCCAGCATCACGTTGAAGCCTTGCGGATTGCGTGACGGCCAGAGAATCGCAATCGCCGGACGGTTCACGCCGGGCAGTTTGCGCAGGCGCAGCATCGACAGCGCCATCAGCGCGCCGGTGTTGCCGCAGGAGACGGCACCGGCGGCTTCGCCCTGTTTGACTGAGTCGAGCGCCGACCACATCGACGTGCCCTTGCCGTTGCGCATCACCTGAGAGGGTTTGTCCTCCATGGTGACCACGTCGCGGGCATCGCGGAATTCCACGCGTCCATTGAGGATGCGTTTCTTGGCGACGAGTGGTTTCAGCTGATCTTCGGGACCATGCAGGATGAACCCCAGATCGGGGTTCTTGTCGGCGGACATAGCAATGCCGGCCACCACAACTGCGGGGCCGGCATCTCCGCCCATGGCGTCAACCGAAATGACTATGCGGCCGGCATTCTTCTGCATCTGATCGGGTTTACCCGCCATGAAAAGGCCTGCCTGACATAAGTCTGGGTCAGACGCGGCTTAGGCCGCGTCTTCGTCCATGTCGATCTCGTCAGCGGCTGCGACGATTTCTTTCTCGTCGTAGTGGCCGCAGGAGGGGCAAACGTGGTGCGGGCGCTTCAGCTCGCCGCAGTTGCCGCATTCGTTCGGGTTTGCAGCAACCAGTGCATCGTGCGCGCGGCGGTTGTTGCGACGCGACTTGGATACTTTGTTCTGTTGGACAGCCATGTCTCAACCTTTGTCACTTGGGGCCTTGGGGCTGTCCCCGCGGCGCGTTTCACATTCAATGTTTCGATCGGTCTGCCGTGCGTTTAGGCCGCAGCCTTGCCGATGTCCAACCAAAATTCCGATGAGCGCGCGAAAATACTGCGAATTGACGCTGGCGCAAGTGGTTTTTTGGCCGGTCAGCGCAGGAACACCAATCGGAATCGTCTGGCTGCTCTCTTTTCAGTCTTCGCCGCCGCCGTCAAGCTGATCGCGCAGAGCCGCCAGCCCGGCAAAGGGCTTGGTGTCCTCATCGCGCATCGGGGCCACACCGGGTTCGGCATGCACCGATTCTCCCAGTTCGGCGCCGTCTTTGCGGGGGTATTGCGGCAGTGCCAGCGCCAGCGCCTCCACCATCACCTCCTGCGGGGAGATATGGCTGCCAAGCGGTTCGCTGGTGTCATCTTCCGGCATCTCCACCTCTTCCTCGCTGTCGGGATGCACCATCCCCGCGATGAAGCTGCGGCGCACCTTCTGGTCGATGCGGCTGGTCACCGGATCCAGCGTCACCACGCAGGGCTGCACCACGGTCGCCCCCAGATCCGCCACCAGTTCCCAGTCGCGTTTGCCCAGGGCGCGGATCTCTCCGGCAAAGCGCAGCTTGCGCAGATCATCAACGCCAAGCTCCTGGGCGAGCGCCTTCATCGTGGCGGTATCAGGGCGCAGTTCAAAGGTGGTTGCGCGGTTTTGCGGGAGGTCAGCGACCCGAAAAGCGGTGCTCTCAGACATTTGGGGGACTTTCGTTTCTTGAACCGGAGGCTCGGTTTAGGTAATCCGGTTCAAAGGCGTATTCAAGCCGGGGGGCAAGAGAGTAGCATGACATCCAAACGCATGAGGTCGCTGAAAGCGGCGACAAGGGTCACGGTTCTCTTGGTTGCGGGGCTCGCGGTCAGTGGCTGCGCGATGTATCGCAAACATGGATATGTCCCCAGCGAGGAGCTGCTCTCCGAGGTGGTCGTGGGCGTTGATACCAAGGACAGCGTGGCCGAAACCGTCGGTGTGCCTGCAGCAGAGGGCGTGCTGACCGATGGCGGGTATTACTACGTCTCCACCCTGATGCGCCGCCGCGGCCCGTCAGCGACAAAGCCGGTCTCGCGCGAATTGGTGGCGATCAACTTCAACGATCAGGGCGTGGTCACCGGGATCGAACGCTACGGTCTGGAACAGGGCCGGGTGATTCCCCTGCAACGCCGCGTGACCAGCTCCAACGTGCAGGACAAGACATTCCTGCGCCAGCTTCTGGGCAGCCTCGGCAACTTTGGCCCCGGTGGTCTGATCGAATGATAGGGCGGGTCTGATCGGCCTGCATATCGAGATCTTTGAAAAGCCATCCTGATCCGGGGTGGCTTTCGTCATTTGGCTGAAATGTGATCCATGGTAGGCAGGCCTGAGTTGTTTGCTGTGCGGTAGCCTGCGGTGTCTGTGGTTGGTGGAAGATCTGTGTTGCGTGATGTGATCAAACCGGTCGGGATGACAGGTGATGCAGAGCCTGAGACGGTTTTGCAGGGCGGCCGCTACCGTGTCCGCGTCATTGATGGGGCGGAGGGCGCGTTGGTCCATGCGGATCTGCAACAGGCACAGCGCCTGCGTGGTCTGTGTTTTGGACGACCCGGACTGGATGCAGAGGCGCTGGATGCGCGCTGTCGGCATCTGTTGGTGGAAGATCAGGCCAGTGGCCGCTTGGTCTGTTGCTGCCGATTGCTGCTCTTGCCGGATGGCGCGCATCTTGGGGTCAGCTACTCAGCACAGCGCTATGATCTGACCCGATTGCAATCTCGTACTGGCCCGCTGCTGGAGCTGGGTCGGTTCTGCATCCATCCTGATTGGCAGGACGCGGACATTCTGCGGCTGGCCTGGGGCGCGCTGACGGCGTTTGTGGACCAGCAGGGCGTGGAGCTGCTGTTTGGCTGTTCGTCGTTCCGGGGCACGGATCCGGCGGCTTACTCTCAGGCACTGGCCCTGCTGAGGCTGCGCCATCAGGCCCCGCCGGGGCAGGGCGTCGGGGTGCGTTCGGCGGAGGTGCTGGAGCTGGCCGCATTGGACCTGCCCCGCGTGGACGTCAAACAGGCCCTGCAGCAGATGCCACCCCTGCTACGCACCTATCTGATGATGGGCGGCTGGGTCAGCGACCATGTGGTGATTGACCGTGATCTCAACACGTTGCATCTGTTTACGGGTGTTGAAATCGCCGCCATTCCCGCCGCGCGCAAACGTCTGCTGCGCGCTGTTGCCGGGGGCTTCGCCAGTCACGGGGCCTGACAGCCGTTGACCTGCCCCGCGCCCCGGTTTAGCTGGCTCCTATGGCACGTATTCCTCTCTTACAGATGTCCGGTATCTCCCTCACCTTTGGGGGCGATCCGGTGTTCGCGGATCTTGATCTGGTGGTGCAACCCGGTGACCGGGTGGCGCTGGTTGGGCGCAATGGCTCCGGCAAATCCACCCTGATGAAGGTGATGGCCGGTCTGGTCGAAGCTGACGCGGGGTCGCTGGTGGTGCCGCCCGGAAAATCTGTCGGCTATATGGAACAGGACCCGCAGATGACCGGCTTTGCCACGCTGGGCGATTTCGCGGCCTCCGAGTTGGACCCCGGCGAGATGTACAAGGTGGAGCGCGCAGGCGAGGGGCTGAAGTTCGATCCCGCGCGCCCGGTGGCGACGGCCTCTGGCGGTGAAAAGCGTCGCGCGGCGCTGGCCAAGCTGATGGCCGAGGCGCCGGATCTGATGTTGCTGGATGAGCCGACCAACCATCTGGATATTGAGGCAATCACCTGGCTTGAGAATGAGCTGAAGGCGACCCGCGCGGGGTTTGTGTTGATCTCGCACGACCGGGCGTTCCTGCGGGCGCTGACCCGCGCGACGCTATGGGTGGACCGGGGGCAGGTGCGCCGTCAGGAAAAGGGGTTTGAGGCCTTTGAGGCCTGGCGCGACAAGATCTGGGAAGAAGAAGACCAGCAGCGCCATAAGCTGAACCGGCTGATCAAATCCGAAAGCCGCTGGGCGGTGGAGGGCATCTCGGCCCGGCGCAAGCGCAATATGGGCCGGGTGCGCGCGCTTCAGGATCTGAAGGCGGAGCGGTCGAGCCAGATCAAACGACAGGGCGCTGCGGAGCTGGCGCTGGACGCAGGCCCGAAATCGGGCCGCAAGGTGATTGAGGCCGCAGGGCTGACGAAATCCTATGGCGACAAGGCGATTGTGCGGGACTTCTCCCTGAAGGTGCAGCGCGGGGATCGGGTTGCCTTTGTCGGGCCGAATGGTGCGGGCAAGACGACCCTGTTGAAGATGCTGCTGGGGCTGGAACAGCCTGACGCGGGGACGGTGCAGCTGGGCACCAATCTGGAGCTGGCGCTGTTTGATCAGACCCGTGATCAGCTGGACGGCGATGCCAGCCTTTGGGAAAACCTGACCTCTGACCCTCTGCTCGGGATTTCCGGCAAGGCGGATCAGGTGATGGTGCGGGGGCAGCCGAAACATGTGGTGGGCTATCTGAAGGAATTCCTGTTCGATGAGGCGCAGGCCCGCGCGCCGGTGCGGTCCCTGTCCGGGGGCGAAAAGGCGCGGTTGCTGCTGGCCCGGTTGATGGCCCGGCAGAGCAACCTGCTGGTCTTGGATGAACCGACCAACGATCTGGATGTCGAAACACTGGATCTGTTGCAGGAGCTGCTGGACAGCTACGACGGCACGGTTTTGCTGGTCAGCCACGACCGGGATTTTCTGGACCGTGTGGCCACCACCACCATCGCCATGGAAGGCGGCGGCGGGGCCACGGCCTATGCCGGCGGGTGGAGCGATTATCTGGCCCAGCGTGGCCCGGTGGCCGGGGTGGCGGAGAAATCCGAAAAACCCAAGGTGGCGAAATCAAAACCCAAGCAGGAGGCGCAGCCGAAGGACGGTCTGAGCTTCAAGGAAAAACACCGGCTGGAGGCCTTGCCCGGAGAGATCGAGCGGCTGGAGGCGGAGATCGCCAAATTGCAACAGCTGATGGCCGATCCTGAGCTGTTCACCCGCGAGCCGGTGAAGTTTCAAAAAGCCACCGATGCGCTGGTGGAGCGGCAGGAAAAACTCTCCGCCGCTGAGGAAGAATGGCTGGAGCTGGAAGAGAAATCTGCGGGCTGAGGCCGGTCTGGTTTTTTGGTAAGTCATATTGACCCAATGTTTCGCGTGCGAAACATTGGGTCAAAGACGCTGCCGTAGTCTTTTGTAAAATATAAATTTTTCCTGATTGAAGTCTAAGGCGGCGCGCGCCTGCTGCGCAACAGCTCCGCGTTTTGACCGTGCGGATGTCAGCCGGGCAGCGCCCGCGCCGGATTGCCGACAACCCTCACCCCGGCTTCCACATCCCGTGTCACCACGGCACCAGCGCCGACGATGGCGCCATCGTTTACAGTGACGCCGGGCAGGACGATCGCACCGCCGCCGATCCAGACATCGGACCCCAGCGTGACCGGGCGCGCGACCTCTAACCCCTTGGCGCGCAACGCAGGATCGCGGTGATGATCGGCGCAGTAGATCTGCACATTTGGCCCCAGCATGCTACGGTCCCCGATACGCACAGGGGCGCTATCCAGAATGGTGCAGCCCGCATTCATATAGACCTGATCGCCAAGCGTAATATTGATCCCATAGGCGCAGTGAAACGGGGTCTCGATCAGGCAGTTTTGTCCATGTTCAGCGAAAAGCGCAGCCAGCGATGGGCTGAGGGGTTCGCCGGCGTCCGGGGCGCGGTGATTGTGCTGATGCACCGCCAGACGGGCCTGATGACGCAACACCGAGAGTTCGCTGTCTATGCAACAGTACCAGTCGCCCGCCTGCATCTTTTGCCGCTCAGATCGGCTCATGCCGGGCCTGTTTCGGGTGAGGGCGGCGGGGCTGGTGCGATGGTTTTGGCGTAATCGGCCATCAGATCCGCCAGCGCCTCCGCCGTGGTGGGGAAGCGGGCATAGCTGTGGGGGGCCGGGACATTTGCCCAGGGCTGTTTCTCCTCGGTCATGATCTCGACGAAGGGGGTGAACCACGTCAGATCATCCAGCAGGGAGGCACGCAGATTCACCCGCTCCGGCGCCGCCTTCAGGCGTGAGAGGACGAAGCTGAGGCAGCTCGGGCAGTAATAATGCTTGCGTTCTGCGCTGTGGAGGCCGCCCAGCACCAGCTCTCCCGTGGTGGTGACGGCCGCTGCCGGGAACATGACGGTCAGGGAATAGGCGCTGGCGGCAAGTTTCTGACAATCGCGGCAATGGCAGGCCAGCGTCAGAAGGGGCGCGGCAGTGACATGCAGCTGCACAGCGCCGCAGAGACAGGCGCCGGTCAGTGGCAGGTTGGGCTGGGTCATGGGTCGGCTCCCCCTTGGTCAGGCTCCGCGACAGGCTAGCGGAGTTTCTGGGGGCTGTCGCTGCTCATTTCCCTGCCGCGCCAATCAGGGGGAGGGGGGCCTCAAGAGGGGGATCCCCCCTTGAGGTATCAGCGTGGTATCCGTTGCAATGTGTGCACCTGTGGGCGCGTCAGCGCATCCGCAGCGCGCCGTCGAGGCGGATCACCTCGCCGTTGAGATAGCCCATCTCGACGATAAACCCGGCCAGACGGCCATATTCGGCAGGATCACCCAGGCGGGCGGGGTTGGGCACATCGGCGGCGAGCTGCTGCTGCACCTCTTCTGGCAGGCCTGCGAGCATTGGGGTCATGAAGATGCCCGGCGCGATGGTCATCACCCGCACGCCCGAAGAGGCCAGATCGCGGGCCATCGGCAGGCACATGCCCACAACACCCCCTTTGGAGGCGGCATAGGCGGCCTGGCCCTTTTGGCCGTCAAAGGCCGCGATGGAGGCGGTGTTGATGATCACACCGCGGCCACCATCCTCGGCCGCGTCACATTTGGCGATTTCCACAGCGGCCAGCCGGGCCACGTTGAAGGTGCCGACGAGGTTGATGTCGATGGTGCGCTGATAGGCATCAAGCGGATGTGCGCCATCGCGGCCCACGGTTTTGATGCCAAGGGCGATGCCAGCGCAGTTCACGCAGGCGTTGATCTTGCCCATTTTCTCGCTGGCGAGCGCCATGGCAGCAGCAACTGAGGCTTCGCTGGTGACATCGGTTTCGGCAAAATGCCCCCCGATTTCGGCGGCCACGGCGGCGCCGCGTTCGGCGTCCCGGTCCAACAGGGTGATCTGGGCGCCATTGGCGGCGAAATGACGGGCGGTGGCCTCACCAAGGCCAGAGGCGCCGCCGGTGACGACGGCGGCGGTTTGCGACAGTTTCATGAGCAGGGCTCCTCCCGGGGATCTGTGCTATCGGGTTCATATCTGAACATGTGTTCAGATAATCACGTCCCCCTAGCAGTGTCCAGAGAGCCCGGGATTCATCAGCCGTTTGTCGAGCGCGGCCAAGGGGCGCAGCAGGCGACCCAGCGGCGGCCAATAGGCCCAGGTGCCGCCCAGTTGGTGCAACCGCGCGCCGGTGCCCAGTTTGAACCGGGCCAGACCTGCGGCGTCTTCGGTGTTGATCACCCCCAGATCCAGCTGTTCGCAGCCCTGTTTGGCCAGCCAGGACATCGCCTCCCACATCAGGAGGTTATGGGCGGACAGCGCCTTGCCCCGGTCGGTGGTGTGGGCGATGTGGTAGGTCGCGCCGCGCCCATGGCGCAGAACAAGAATGCCCGCGACGATGTCCTTGCCGTCATGGGCCTCGAAAATCTTGGCCATGCCTTTGTTCTCGCGGGCGTAGGCCAGCGTCAGATCCACGGGCCAGCTGCGATACCCGCGGCTGGATTGCTGCGCGGCATCGGCGGCAAAGATCCAATGCGCGGGTGTCTGCGGCAGCGATTGGCGGGTGATGCGCAGCCCCTGTTGTTCGCCGTGGACCAGCCGGTTGCGCCATTTCTGGTGCAGATTGGCGCGCCGCTGATCGGGGTCAGTCGTCAGGTCCACCAGCCCGACGTGGGCCGGGCTGACCAGCGCCACGGCGCCGTGGCGGGCCAGGGCAGGCGTGGGCGTTTCGGGGGATAGGATCACCGGCGTGCGGCGCAGGCCGTTTTCCTGCAGGTGTTCCAGCAGACGCAGCGGTTTGTCGATGCGGGCACGGTTCACCATGGCCACGTTGATGCGGCCCCAGATTTTGCGGCGCATCACGACAGTGTCCTTCATCTGGCCAAGCACCAGAGGATCCTTGCCGGTGGCCTGAAGTGCGCGGGCAAATTCTGCCGATTGCGGCAGGGCAGAGATGGTTTCGTCGCGAAGAATGGGTCGGGGCATGACATCTGCTGGTGTGAAATCGAACATGGCGCCATTAACCGCAGCGAAACCTAAATGATGGTTAATGGGGGTATGAAAAATACGAATAAAATTCGAAATCATCATGCGCCGGGGCCGAGGATCACCAAAGCCGCCGCTTTGCTGGCGGCGCTGGCGCTTTCTGTGCCGGTTGGGCTGGGGCTTCTTCTGGTGGATCTGCTGCTGTTGTGAGGGCGCGGATTGGCTGCGGTGGGAACCTGTGGCTCAGACGAAAAAGGGGGCCGATTGGCCCCCTTGGATCATCGTCTTGATCTATGCGCGCGGGGTCAGCCGTTCAGCTGCACCAGCGCGTGGCGTTTTTTGCCGGCCGAGAGTTTGATCGGCGAGGCGAGCGCGGCGGCGTCGATCATCAGCCCTGCATCGGTCAGCGGCTTATCGTCGATCTTGGCACCGTTTTCCGAGATTAGGCGCTTGGCGTCCTTGCCGGATTTGGCCAGCCCGGATTTCACGATCAGCTGCACGATGGAGATGCCATCGCCCAGATCCGCAGATGACAGCGAGAGCGTGGGCAGATCGTCGCCAATGCCGCCTTTCTCAAACACTTCGCGGGCGGTGGCTTCGGCGGCGGCGGCGGCCTCTGCGCCATGCAGCAGGGTGGTCACCTCATTGGCGAGGATCACCTTGGCGGCATTCACCTCGGAGCCTTCAAGCGCGCCGAGGCGGTCACATTCGTCCACCGGCAGCTCGGTGTAGAGCTTGAGGAAGCGGCCCACATCGGCGTCGGTGGTGTTGCGCCAGAACTGCCAGAACTCATACGGCGAGAGCAGATCGCCATTGAGCCAGATGGCACCGTTCTGGGACTTGCCCATCTTCTTGCCATCCGAGGTGGTCAGCAGCGGCGAGGTGAGGCCATAGATCTCATGATCCAGCACCCGGCGCGTCAGGTCGATGCCGTTGACGATATTGCCCCATTGGTCCGACCCGCCCATCTGCAACACGCAGCCATAGCGGCGGTTCAGCTCAAGGAAGTCATAGGCCTGTAGAATCATGTAGTTGAATTCGAGGAAGGACAGCGACTGTTCGCGGTCGAGACGCGATTTCACGCTCTCAAACGACAGCATCCGGTTCACCGAAAAATGGCGCCCGATGTCGCGCAGGAACGCGAGATAGTTCAGATCGTCCAGCCATTCGGCATTGTTGAGCATCATCGCCGCGTTGCCCGCGCCGCTGTCATAGTCGATATAAGCGTCGAACACCTTTTTGATGCCGGCGATATTGTCGTCGATCTGGGCGTCGGTCAGCAGGGGGCGCTCATCAGCGCGGAAGGAGGGATCGCCCACCTTGGTGGTGCCGCCGCCCATCAGGGTGATCGGTTTGTGGCCGGTTTTCTGGAACCAGCGCAGCATCATGATCTGGATCAGCGAGCCGACATGCAGCGAGGTCGCGGTGGCGTCGAAACCGATGTAGGCGGATTGACCGGGGGTCATCAGCGCCTCGTCCAGGCCCTGATAATCGGTACAGTCGGACAGATAGCCGCGTTCCATCATAACTGCGATGAAATCCGATTTTGGGTGGTAGGTCATGATGTGCCTCGGCTTTTGAATTGCGCGCTGCTGTATAAAACGCAATTTGCACGGGGGAAAGCAGTGTGAACGGCTTTGCGGAAGAAATTCGCTGCTGTATCCTTACGGTCAAATCGGCGCGATGCGCCCAATATCTCAGCAGGCCTTATCAGCATGACCAGATCCCATCCTCCGGCGCGTTTGTCCGCGATCCCCAAAACCGGCGTGTTGCGCGCCCTTGGCACCATGAGCGGCACCTCGCTGGACGGGGTGGATGCGGCCATCGTCGAGACAGACGGGGTGGCGATCCACGGCTTTGGGGCCAGTGCGTATCGCGCCTATGAACCGGTGGAGCGCGCACAGCTGGCTGCCGCGCTGGGGCACTGGCAGGGGCCGCAGGTGGAGGCGGCAGGAGAGATCGTCACCCGCGCCCATGCGGATCTGCTGGCGCAGGTTTTATCTGATCAGGCGGGTACGGATCAGCGGGCGGTGGATGTCATCGGTTTTCACGGTCAGACGCTGGCCCATGCGCCGCGGACACAGGGCACCCTGCAGGTCGGCGATGGGGCGGCACTGGCGGCTGAGCTGACGACGCCGGTGGTCTGGGATTTTCGCAGCGATGATGTGCGGTTGGGCGGTGAAGGCGCGCCGCTGGCGCCGTTCTTTCACTTCGCCTGCGCGAAATATCTGAAACGAGACAAGCCCCTGTGTTTTCTGAACCTCGGCGGGGTGGGCAATCTGACCTATGTCGATCCACGGTTTGAGGCGGCGGAGGATCCCGGCGCGCTGCTGGCGTTTGATACCGGGCCGGCCAATGCGCCGATCAATGATCTGGTGCAGGCGCGCTGCGGTCAGATGATGGACGAAGGCGGCGCGATTGCCCGGGGCGGTGTGGTGGAAACCGGCGCGCTGGAGTTGTTTCTGGCCGAGCCGTATTTTGCCCGGATGCCACCGAAGTCTTTGGACCGGAATGATTTTGCCGAGATGATTGATCTGGTCAGTGAGTTGACCGATCGCGATGCAACGGCCACGCTGACGGGCATGTGTGCGGCGGCGGTGGCGCAAGGAATGGAGCATTGCCCGGAGCCACCGGAGGTGGTGCTGATCACCGGTGGCGGGCGGCATAATCCGGTGCTGATGGAGATGCTGCGGGTGTCGCTGGATTGCCCGGTCGCCCCGATTGAGAGCGTCGGACTGGATGGCGACATGCTGGAGGCGCAGGCCTTTGCCCATCTGGCGGTGCGGGTGGCGCGGGGGCTGCCGACGTCCTGTCCGGGCACCACAGGGGTTCGCGCCTGTGTGGGCGGTGGTGTGGTGAGTGTGCCAGGCGGCGCGGGCTGAGGTCTGGCAGCCAAGAAACTTTAAAGTTTCTTGGCAAATTTCTGTTTAGAAATGCGAGGTTAGCCGCGGGGGATGTCGAAGCCCGGTGCGGCGAGTTCAAAGCCTTCGAACTGGAACCCCGGCGAGACGGTGCAGCTGACCAGCGTATAATCTCCGGTGGTGTGGGCCGCCTGCCAGTGGCCTTCGGGGACGATCAACTGAGGTTCGCCCGCTGTCAGATCAGGGGTCAGCAGGTGGTCCTGTGCCGGGCCATTGTCGCTGGCCGAGAGTGACAGCACCAATGGCGCGCCCGCGTGGTAGAGCCAGATTTCGGTGGCATCAACCCTGTGCCAATGGCTGCTTTCGCCCGCCTTCAGCAGGAAATAAATGCAGGTGCCAGTGGCGCGGCCGTTGTGGCTGTCGGCGTTACTGGCAATCCATGTCTGGCGATAGTAACCGCCTTCGGGATGGGGCTGGAGGTCCAGCTTGGCGATGATCTCATCGGCGGTCATGTCTCGGCTCCGTTTGGTCTGTTGGCACAGGGTAGGTTTGGCTCTGGCAATTTGACATTTGCCGCATATGTTTGGGCCATGACATTGCACATTCCCTTTGACAATACATATGCCGCGCTGCCGCCGGTGTTCTACACGAAACAGGCCCCTGTGCCGGTGAAGGCGCCAGAGCTGCTGGCCCATAACGCCGCGCTTGGGGCAGAGCTGGGCATCACCGCAGGCGGGACGGCTGAGCTGGCGGAGGTCTTTGCTGGCAACCGAGTTCCCGATGGGGCCGAGCCGCTGGCGCAGCTTTACGCGGGGCATCAGTTTGGCAATTACAATCCGCAGCTTGGGGACGGGCGCGCGATCCTTCTGGGGGAGGTCGTTGGTCCGGATGGTGAGCGGCGCGATATCCAGCTGAAGGGATCGGGGCGTACGCCCTATTCACGCGGAGGTGATGGGCGGGCCTGGCTGGGGCCGGTCCTGCGGGAATATGTGGTCAGCGAGGCGATGCACAGCTTAGGCATTCCCACGACGCGGGCGCTGGCGGCTGTGGCATCGGGCGAGACGGTCTGGCGCGAAGAGGGCGGGCTGCCGGGGGCTGTGCTGACACGGGTCGCCTCCAGCCATTTGCGGGTTGGGACGTTCCAGATCTTTGCCGCGCGTGGCGAGCAGGCGGCGCTGCGTCAGCTCACGCAGTATGCCATCCAGCGCCACTATCCTGACGCGGACGGCCCGATGGGGCTGCTGCGGGCGGTGCGGGATCGTCAGGCGGAGTTGATTGCGGCCTGGATGTCGGTGGGGTTCATCCATGGGGTGATGAATACCGATAATTCGTCCATTTCCGGTGAGACGATCGACTATGGGCCTTGCGCCTTTATGGATGTCTATCATCCCAGCACAGTGTTCAGTTCGATCGACCGGATGGGGCGTTATGCCTATTCTAACCAGCCCGATATTGCGGTGTGGAACCTGGCGCAGCTGGCGACCGCGCTGATCCAGCAGGCGGAGGATCCGCAGGCGATGGTGGAAGAGGCGACGGAGATTGTGCATGCGATGCCCGCTCTGACGGAGGCCGCCTGGCTGCAGCGGTTCGGGGCCAAGATCGGTCTCGCTGAGGCAACACCTGAGGATATGGCGTTGATCACCGGCCTGTTGACGCGCATGGCAGAAGGTCAGGCGGATTTCACCAATACATTCCGGGCTTTGCTGGAAGAGGTTGAGCCAGACACAGGCGCGGCGCGAGATCAGTTTTTGGCGCCTGAGGCCTTTGACAGCTGGGCGGAAGACTGGCGCGCGCGACTGGCGCAGGAGGCGGACCCGGTGGCGGTGATGGCGGCGGCAAACCCGGTCTATATCCCGCGCAATCACCGGATTGAGGCGATGATCGCCTCTGCCGTGGCGGGGGATTTCGCCCCGTTTGAGCGGCTGAATACGGTGCTGTCGGATCCATATACCGTGCAGGACGGGGCCGATGATCTGCGCCGCCCTCCCGCGGAAAGTGAGGTCGTCAAGGCGACCTTCTGCGGCACCTGACTGGCGGGCTCGCTGCGCGCGGGGTTACTTGCGGTTGATCAGCACGATGCCGATTGCGACCAGTGCCAGCGCGGCCCAGACCTGCGGGTAGATCACCTCATCCAGCAGGAGCCAGCCGAGAATGGCGGCGATCACCGGTGACAGAAAGCTGAAGGAGGCGACCGCATTGGCGCGGGAAATGCTGATCAGCCAGAGCCACAGGAGATAGCCGAGGCTGGCAATGGCCACGGCCTGAAACACCACGCCGGAGATATGCAGCGCGGTGGGGTTGCGCAGGAGCGGACCGAACAGCGGCGAGATCGCCAGCAAGACCAGGGCCGAGGTGGCCAGCTGATAGGTCAGCTGGCGGATGGGCGGCACCGCGGACAGGGGCGAGAGGCGCGCGCACAGGGCGATCCCGGCCCAGGCCAGCGTGGCCGCAAGCGCCAGAACATCACCGAGCAGTGAGGCATTATCGCTGCCCCGGTGCAGGACCGCCAGCACAACGCCCCCCATGGCCAGCACAAGACCGAGCATGCGCAGCGTATTGAGCCGCTCTCCGGGCAGGAGCAGATGGCCCGCCAGTGCCAGCCAGACCGGCATGGAGTTGAAGATAATGGTGACGCGCGAGACGGAGGAGAGGTCCAGCGCGATATAGAGACAGACAAATTCAGCTGTGAACAACAGGCCGGATACCAGCCCCCAGAGATGGACAGAGCGCGTCCAATGTGTTGGCGTCTGGGCAGGCGCTGGCGGGTTTGCGCGTTTCAACTGGCCGCGAAAGGCGAGCCATGCAAGCAGTACCGCCAGCCCGATCAGAGAGCGCATGCCTGCCTGAAACACCGGGCCAAACCCGCCGTTGGAGACCTTGATCACCACCTGATTGAAGCCCATCAACCCACTGAAGCCGATCAGCATTGCGGCCCCGAGACCGTCCATTGCGCATTTTTCACTCATGGCGCCAGAGGAGGGGTGGAAGATCCCAGAGTCAAGGTGGCAAAACAGATGTTTAGGTTACTGCGGATCGGCCTCGCCCGGCTCTGGCCTGTGCGCTGGTTTTGGGTCATGCTGTGGTGCGTATCGCGCATCAGATTGGCAGCAGACAAGGCAGGCGGAATGACGCAGGAACAGAGCAGGCGGCCCGGTCGGCTGCGCTTGGCGAGTTACAATATCCAGAAATCTGTCGGGCTTGATCTGCGCCGCCGCCCGCGTCGGACCTTGCAGGTGATCGAGGGGACGGGCGCCGATCTGGTGCTGTTGCAGGAGGCGGACAAGCGGTTGCCGCCGCGCCCGGCAGCCTTGCCGCATTTCATTCTGGATGAGGCAGGGTGGCAGGTCGTGGATCTGGGCGGAGCCGGGTCCTTGGGCTGGCATGGCAATGCGGTCATTTGGCGGGGCGCGGCGCTGACCTTGCAGGATCATGGCCATATCCCGTTGCCGGGGTTGGAGCCGCGCGGCGCGGTCTGGGCGCTGTTTCAGACCGGGCTTGGGCCACTTAGGGTGGTGGGGGCGCATCTGGGGCTGACCACCAAGGCGCGCCATGAGCAGGTGCATCATCTGGCCGAGGTGATCGCAAAAGAGCCTGAGTTGCCGACCGTCTGGGCGGGTGATTTCAATGAGTGGTCACGCCAGCCGGTGCTGGATCATCTGGCGCCGCAGCTGCGGTTTGTACCGCCGCGCGCGAGTTTTCCGGCGTTGCGGCCTATGGGTGCGCTGGACCGGATTGCGGTGAGCGCGGGGCTTGAGGTGGTGGACAGCGGCGTCTACCGGACGCGGCCCGCGCATATTGCCTCCGACCATCTGCCGGTCTGGGCCGATCTGGTGGCCGTGGACCAACCCTAGGGCGCGCCGACAGGCCAACGCGCTGCCCTGGCCAGATGGCGGGCACAGGGCAAAAGCCGAAAAAATATAAAGCCGGAGACGCGGACTGCGACCCCGGCTTTAGATCTGGTTTCAACGGCGGCCCTGAAGAGGGCCCGCTGAGGTCACCCGGTTGGGCTTACTGGGCGCGGCGGCGCTGACCGCCGGGTTTGCCCTGTCCGCCACCTTGGCCTGCACCCTGACCACCGCTGCGCGCGCCGCCCTGGCCGCCGCCACCGCCGCCACTGCGCCGCCGACGATGACTGCCGGGTTTGCCGCCGCCACCGGGTTTGCCACCACCGCCACGACGTCCGGCCGGAGCCTTGGCATCGGGCAGCACCTCCCACGGACGGCCGGAGGCCACCGGGATATTGAGGTTCATGGTCTTCTGAATGGCTTTCAGCTCGCCCATCTCATCGGGCGCGCAGAAGGCCACGGCCTGACCGTCCTTGCCAGCGCGTGCGGTCCGGCCAATGCGGTGCACATAGGCGTCGGGGACGTTGGGCAGCTCGTAGTTGTAGACGTATTTCACGTCGGGGATGTCCAGACCGCGGGCGGCCACATCGGTCGCCACGAGGATCTTCACCTCTCCGGATTTGAACGAGGCAAGCGCGCGTTCGCGCTGACCCTGGGATTTGTTGCCGTGGATTGCCGCCGCTGAGAAGCCTGCTGCGGACAGCGTCTTCATCAGTTTTTCCATACCGTGTTTGGTGCGGCCAAAGACCAGTGTACGCTCATCCTTATGGGCGCCCAGCAGCTCCTTCAGGAGCGACAGCTTTTCAGCCTTGGCGATGAAGTGCACCGACTGGGTGATTTTGTCTGCGGCCTTGCCGGGAGGGTTCACCTCGATCCGGACCGGGCTTTGCAGGTAGGAGTTGGCGATCTCGTTCATCTGCTTGGGCATGGTGGCCGAGAACAGCATGGTCTGGCGCTGTTCGGGCAGCAGTGCTGCGATTTTGCGCAGCGCGTGGATGAAGCCGAGGTCCAGCATCTGATCCGCCTCGTCCAGCACGAGGAAGTCGCAGGAGCCAAGGTCCAGTGCGCCACGATCAAGGATGTCCAGAAGACGGCCCGGCGTGGCAATCAGGATGTCGGTGCCGCGCGACAGGCGGCTGATCTGCGGGTTGATCGACACACCACCGACAACCAGCCCGGTTTTGATCGGGGTGCCTTCGGTCAGGCCCTTGAGGTTGGCGGCGATCTGGTTGGCCAGCTCGCGGGTCGGCGCCAGCACCAGACCGCGCACGGTCTTGGCGGCAGGCTTGCGGCCGTATTGCATCATCTGAGCGATCAGGGGCACGCCGAAAGCGGCGGTTTTGCCGGTGCCGGTCTGCGCCAGACCCAGCACATCCTTGCCGTTCAGCGCATGCGGGATGGCGCGCGCCTGAATCGGGGTCGGATCGGTATAGCCCAGCTCAGCAATGCGGGTCAGGAGCTTTTCGGGCAGCCCCATGGTTGAAAATTCTGTCACGTCTCGTCCTTTCACAGCCGGGCGGATGCCACGGCCGGTGCCGCCCATGCGCATGCCGGGCGGACTGTCGTTGGGGCAGGGACCTCGGGCGGACGGGCATCATGCCAGACCGCTGGTCGCTGCGAGTGCCCCACGCGTGATATTGGGAACGGTGGCATATCCTTAGGGTCGGTTCAGTGGCCTGCGCACGCTTCTGGCGCGGCCCGACGTCCTCTGCTCACGCGGCAGGGAGGGATGCCTGCAGCGGGAGATGGGCCTGTCGGCGATGAAAGTCAATGGTGAATTGCCGCTTATTCTGCGCCAAAGAGTGTAAAAACCCGGTTTGCGTGGCCTGCGTCTTTGTATAAACAGGGACGCCACGCTGCATAGAGGACGGTCATGAGCGAGACGATTATCGCACGCTGCGAAGCTATAGGTCTGCGGATGACAGGCCAGCGACGGGTGATTGCCCGCGTGCTGCAAGAGAGCGCCGATCACCCGGATGTTGAGGAACTCTATGCCCGTGCCAGTGCCCTGGATGGGGCGATTTCGCTGGCGACGGTCTATCGCACGGTGAAGCTGTTTGATGAGGCGGGCATTCTGGAGCGGCTGGAGTTTGGCGACGGGCGCGCGCGCTATGAAGATGCCGACCGGGAGCATCATGACCACCTGATCGATATGACCACCGGGGCGGTGATTGAGTTCTGCGACCCCGAGATCGAAGCTTTGCAGGAAAAGATCGCTGAGAAACTGGGCTATGAGCTGCGAGGCCATAAGCTGGAACTCTATGGCGTGCCGCGTAAGCGGGACTGAACGGCGCAGGTCGTTTTCTTGTCAAAAGAGAGCGGGACGGAATTTTGCGGAAAATTCCGCTGCGCGACCGGGGCTGCTGCGGGTTGCCCATCACCGCGTGTGATGGCAGAGGTCACATGAAGTCATGGGGCGACGTCGCAAACGGAGTAGTCCGGTGTCGCTGGCTGATGTTTGTTGGCCGGATTGGTCGGCGCCGCTGCCCTGCCGCCGTTCGCAAATCATCATCATGGGCACAAACCACCATCACGGGACGATCACGATGAACAATGTCACAGGAATTTTGCTGGTGATCCTCGCCATGGCGGGGTTCTCGCTGGAGGATATGTTCATCAAGCAGCTCGCCAAATCCGTGCCTGTGGGTCAGATCCTGATGATGCTGGGTCTTGGCAGCGGCACGGTGTTTGTGATCTGGGCCAAGCTGCAGGGACACCGGGTCCTGGCGCCGCGCAACTGGCGCTGGCAGCCGGTATTGCGCGCCTCACTGGAAGCCCTGGCGGCGGTCAGCTTTGCCTCGGCCCTGGCGGTGGTGGATATCTCTACCGTGGCGGCCGTGTTTCAGGCGATGCCACTGGCGGTCACCGTGGGGGCGGCGCTGTTTCTGGGCGAGGACGTCGGATGGCGGCGCTGGAGCGCGATCCTTGTCGGCTTTGCGGGTGTGTTGATGATCGTGCGGCCCGGTCTGGCGGGATTTGAGCCCGGTGTGCTGTTGGTGCTGATCTCGGTTGTGGCGGTTGCGGCGCGCGACCTGATGACGCGGGTCATGGACAGCGCTGTGCCCTCTGCCGTGGTCAGCTCGCAGGCCTTTGGGTCGGTGATCCCGGCGGGGCTGGTGATGCTGCTGGTCCTCCCCGGAGAGCCTGTCGCCCTGCAGGGGAGCCAGTGGGGCATGCTGCTGGGTGGCGTGATCTTTGGCGTGCTGGGCTACTATGGCATCGTTACAGCGACCCGGATTGGCAACGCCGCTGTGATCACGCCGTTTCGTTACTCGCGATTGGTGTTTTCCACCCTCATCGGCGTGGTGGTCTTTGCCGAGGCGCCGGATGGTATGACGCTGATTGGATCCGCGCTGATCATTGGCTCGGGGCTCTATACCTTCCTGCGGGAGCGGCGTCTGGCACGGCATTCAGCGCGCGCGGCAGCGGTGGCTGCAGCCTGAGGAACAGGCGGTGAAAACCGGCGGCAATTGGTTGCGCAAACAGGCGCCTGTTAGACCTAACCCCGTAAAATAAGTCACGTTAGCGATAACGCCCGTGGTTTACTTTTGCCCTGTGGATGCTATGACGCTGGCAAGAATTGCCGCAACCATTTGCCAAGATCAGGGACCCGAGTGATGAGCACTATTATCGATATCCACGCCCGTGAAATTCTGGACAGCCGGGGCAACCCGACTGTCGAGGTTGATGTCATGCTGGAAGACGGCACCATGGGCCGTGCCGCGGTGCCTTCCGGCGCCTCGACCGGGGCCTATGAGGCGGTGGAAAAGCGCGACGGCGACAAATCCCGCTACATGGGCAAAGGCGTGCTGGAAGCGGTTGCAGCGGTGAATGGCGAGATCGCGGAAGAGCTGGTGGGCTTTGACGCGACTGAGCAGGTTTCTGTGGACATGGCGATGATTGAGCTGGACGGCACCGAAAACAAGGGTCGTCTGGGCGCGAATGCCATTCTGGGCGTGTCGATGGCCGTGGCCAAGGCCGCCGCTGATTTCACCACCCAGCCGCTCTATCGTTATATCGGCGGCACCTCGGCGCGGATGCTGCCAGTGCCGATGATGAACATCATCAACGGCGGCGAACACGCCGACAACCCGATCGACATTCAGGAATTCATGATCATGCCAGTGGCCGCGGAGAACATCCGTGACGCGGTGCGCATGGGCTCCGAGGTGTTCCATACCCTGAAGAAAGAGCTGTCGGCGGCGGGTCTTTCGACCGGGATCGGTGACGAGGGCGGCTTTGCCCCCAACATCGCGTCAACCCGCGAAGCGCTGGATTTCGTGCTGAAATCCATCGAGAAGGCGGGCTACAAACCCGGTGAGGAAATCTATCTGGCGCTCGATTGCGCCGCGACGGAATATTACAAGGACGGCAAATACGTGCTGTCCGGCGAAGGCAAGACCCTGTCCTCCGACGAAAACGTGGCCTATCTGGCGGCGCTGGTGAAGGACTACCCAATCATCTCCATCGAAGATGGCATGGGCGAGGATGACTGGGACGGCTGGAAGGCGCTGACCGATGAGCTGGGCGACAAGGTGCAGCTGGTGGGCGACGATCTGTTTGTGACCAACCCCGCACGTCTGGCAGATGGCATCGCGCGCGGCTGCGCAAACTCCATGCTGGTGAAGGTGAACCAGATCGGCACCCTGACCGAGACTCTGCAGGCGGTCGATATGGCGCATCGCGCGCGCTACACCAATGTGATGTCGCACCGCTCGGGTGAGACTGAGGATGCCACCATTGCCGACCTCGCCGTGGCCACCAACTGCGGTCAGATCAAGACCGGGTCGCTGGCGCGGTCGGACCGGCTCGCCAAATACAACCAGCTGATCCGGATTGAGGAGCTGCTGGGGGAAGTGGCCGAATATGCAGGCCGCTCCATTCTGAAATAAGATCTGAGGCCGGGGCGTTTGCTCCGGCCTTTTTTACTTGGTGTTTGTATTTGTGGTGTTTGACCATGCTTAAAAAAATTGCGCATTTTTTCATTCGTCGCGCGGAGCGTCGGGTGGGCGTTTCTCTCGATTACTCTCATGCGATTGCGAAGGCTGATTTTGGCCTGCTGACGCGTTACAATCGGGTCTTCGGATTTCTGGACCCCAACCGTCATGTGCCGGCGGCGGCCTATCACGCGGCGCGGCTGACCGGCGCGTTGAGTGCGGATTGCGGCACCTGCGTTGAGGCGGAGATCAACCTGGCAAAAGCCGCAGGGTTGGCGCCGGAGCTGATCCAGTCGATCCTGACAGGTGGCACGCTGGAGCCGCAGCTGGAGGCGGTTGTGCGGCTTTCCGGGGCTGTGGCTGGTGCGCGAACGGATGATCCGGAGGCACGGGAGATTGTGCGCGTGGCCTATGGTGAGGCGGGGCTGATTGAGCTGAGTTTCGCCATGAACGGTGCAGCCATGCTGCCGGGGATCAAGCGCGCGATGGGCTATGCCACGGCCTGTGATCTGCAATTGATGCGCCGCTTGGCCTGAGGCGCGGCCGCCCCTCGTGTGGGGCGGCGATTTCAGCCTGCGCCTTCTCGACGTCCTGTCCTAGGTAGGTCCCAACCGGGCAGCTGCTGGCGATGGGCCTGTCGTCCGGCCAGTGTCAATCAAGGCTCATTCTTCAAATATGTGCGAATAGCGCGCGTCTGTGGCCTTGTTCACAGACGCGTGAGGACGGCTGTGGCAGTCTCTGAATCAGGCGCTACGGGGGTGGCGCTGGCTGAGGAGGGGGAAGACCATGCGTGTAAGACCACATCCGAAAGCCCGGCCAACCGTTTCGGTGACCAAGGCTGACGCAACAGTGCCGGTTGGCGCTGCTCTTTCGACGGCCGGTGCAGGAAGCTGGCTGCCCATCGGGATCGTTGTTGCGGTGGCGCTGCTGGCGGGATGCGCGGGGCCTGGGCGCTATCCGCTGAGCGGGCAGACTGTTGGGGTGAGCGATCCGGTTCTTAGCCTGTCGATGACACAGGGCGCGACTGTTGCCGGGGGGCTTTGACGCGCGCTGCCAAGGGGGATCGACAGCATTTGGGCCCTCTCTCTGTTCCGGGGGGCCTGCGCCGAAGGGGGGCGCGGCTTTTTCAGCCGTTGGCGAATGGGGAAGACCCTGAGGGCGGTTGGCTCTCAGGGTCTTTTTTGTCTGTATAATTCCATGTCGGGCCGTTTGGATCGCGGTCAGACGTGGGGTGGCTGGTCGACTTGGGCCTTAGGGGCAGGCCGCTGTGTAATAGGTGCCGTCGCCGCGCGAATAGGCGCATTGGCGGGACTGGTTGTTCTGGGCCACCACGGTGCCCGCAGCCGCGCCACCAAGGGCGGCAATCAGACGCCAGTCATCATCCGCCTTGAGCGCATCGGCGGCGATCAGACCGGCGGCGGCACCACCAGCGACCCCGGCGACGGTGCGTTGTTCCGGTGTGAGGTCAGAGCAGGCGGAGAGGGCCAGAGTGGCTGCGCTGAGCCCGGCGAGAATATGCGTTTTCATAAGGTTTCCTTTCCTGTCTTATATGCGGTCCTGTTGATCCGGCCGCACTTGGGTCGTTGCGGGCGCGACGATCTTGCGGTACGGAGCGACCGGATTGGAGTGGTCGCTGTGTGATCTGGGGGTGGCCCCCGTCCGAGCAGAGACAGGGGGCCACGCCGCGCGGGGGGCGCGGTAGATCCGGTTGTATTCGGTGGCAGATCAGAGCCGCCTCACCGTTGGGATGGCTCTGATTTGCTGGCCGGGTCTCACCCCTGATCCCCAGCCGGTTTGGCCATTGATGTGGCCGCAGCAGTCTGGATCTGGTCCCTCTCGGCTCCCCTAAGCCGGTGTTGAGGGGGCATATCCTATCGGAATGCGCCGGACCCATGCTGGTGTTTGTGCCGTCAGCTTTGCCTTGGCGACCACCCCGGTGGGTGGCCATATGTTGCGGCTTCTGCCGCTGTCTCAGTTGCGCTGCCAAAGCTCTCTCTGGCGGCGCGCTCCCACACGTCCCACGGTGTGTTCAATATCGGTCAGCGGTGCGGAAGACTGTCAGGTTCTACCGTGCGCTGTCTGAGAAGGAACGCGCAACCTGTGCATGGGTTCCCTCCGCGTGGGAAAAAAACATGTGGAAAAACTGCTGCGGGCGCAGCGCGGGGCGACTGGACGGGTTGGTTTGGCCGCCCTGTCGTAGCCGACGGGACCGTTCGCCCTGCGGCAGGATCAGAGCTTGCGGCTCATCAGCATGTAGGTGTCGCGCGGTTCGAACCGGGCGCGGGCATAGAGGTTGCGGGCGGTCTCATCGGTTTTGTCAACTTCGAGATGCAGCGCCTTGATGCCAGCCTCTGCGAGGGTGCGGGGCAGGGCAAAGAGCACTTCGGTGGCAATGCCGCGACCACGCACCGGGGGGCGAATGAACAGCTCATCCACAAAGCCGTCCATGCCGCCAAACTCTACCGACCAGCTGAAGGTGACCACGATATAGCCCACTGGGGCGCGGGCGGGACCGATCAGATAGACCGCGCCATAAGGCAAGCCCTCAAGCAGCGGTTCAATCGCGGCGCGCCGCAGCGTGTCATCGGAGGGGATTCCCATCTCGGCGTGGAAGGCGGCGACCAGATCCAGAACGCGGTCCAGATCTTCGGTGCGGGCGAGGTGCAATGCGGCGCTCATGAGGTTTCCTTTGCTGCCAGCGCGTTGATCGCGCGCGCTTCTGCCTTTTGCACCCAATCTGATTTGCAGTCACCGTATCCGTGCATGTCGCCGGGGTGCAGCGCGGCACATTTGCCCTTGATCGCCGCATAGCCCGCCCGCAGTGCCGCGTTGGCCCGAAGCGCATCGCGAAAGGCGAGATGGCGGGTGATCTCGTCAGAGCCTGCGACATAACAATGGGCCTGCACCCGGCGTTTTCCGGTTTCTGGATCATCAGCACGGCAGTAGCGCCGTCCGGGCAGGCCGAATTCACCCAGCCATTCGAAACCAAGCGCCTCAATTTGCGGACGGGCGGCATCCATGGCCGTCTCGCTTTCAAAGACGGGTATCAGGTCAATGATGGGTTTGGCGGGCAGGCCGGGCACAGCGGTTGATCCGATATGATGCACCTCGATCAGGCCGTTTATCCTGCTGTCTGACCAGCGGTCTGCTTCGGCCATGGCTTGTGTCGGCCAGCTAGGATCTGGGGCAACGATCAGGCTCATAGCAGGGCCAATCGGCTGGTGATCAGATCGAAGAAGCCATCGGCCTCCAGATCGCCGATGAACAGCGCATTGGCCGGGCGGTCGGTGACCCCCCACCAATCGGCCACGGTCATGCCCAGCGTCAGCTCGGACGTGGTTTCCACCACAACATTGACATGGCGGCCCGAGAACAGCTCTGGCCGGATCAGATAGGCAATGACGCAAGGGTCATGCAGCGGGCCACCTTCGGAGCCGTATTTCTCCACGTCAAAGCGTTCAAAGAAATCAAGCATCTCGGCGGTGAAACGCGCCACTTTGGTATCGAGGGCACGGATCTTTTCGACGCGTGCGCGGGTGGCGAGCGCCTTATGGGTGACATCCAGCGGCATCATGGTGACCGGCACACCTGATGTGAGCACTGCGGCGGCGGCCTCCGGGTCGACATAGATGTTGAATTCTGCTGCCGGGGTGATGTTGCCGACCTCGAAATAGGCACCACCCATCAACACGATCTCCTGCACGCGGTCCACGATATCGGGGGCTTTCTGAAAGGCGGCGGCGATATTGGTGAGCGGCCCCAGCGGGCAGAGCGTGACGGTGCCGGGCGCTTCGCTGCGCAGGGTGTCGATGATGAAATCAACGCCATGCGCCTCCGCCAGCGGCATGGTGGGATCCCACAGTTTGGGTCCGTCCAGACCGGTTTTGCCATGCACATGTTCGGCGGTGATCAGGGGCCGGTGCAAAGGGGCGTCACAGCCGGCGTAAACCGCAACATCCGGGCGGCCTGCCACCTCGCAGACGCGGCGTGCGTTGGTCTGGGTCAGGGCCAGAGGCACATTGCCAGCAACACAGGTTATGCCAAGCAGATCAATCTCTTGCGGGCTGGCCAATGCCAGAAGAATGGCGACAGCGTCGTCCTGTCCGGGGTCGGTGTCGATGATGATCTTGCGCGCGCTCATGGGGCTGTCCTTCTGGTCGTCGCGCCGACCCTCGCAAGGGTGGCGGGCAATGTCCAGCGGTGGCGCGGGCTGCGGTCGGGAATTCGCCGGTTTCCTCCCGCCCTCAGATTAAAAAGGCGCGCCGGATATAGCGCGCCTTAGCGGTCTGTCTGACCTGTGCAGCAGGATCAGGCGGCGGCCGCGCCCATGGTGTCTTCCATCGCAGAGAGCAGAATGCCCGCAATCACATCGAGCTCGTCGCGGCTGAGGCGCACAGGCAGGCGGACATCGCAGGCCTGCATCAGCATGGCGCGGGTTTGCGGCAGCTCCGGGATATCGCGCAGGAACTGCCAGTTCCAGAAGGCGCGGGCATTGTCTGCTGAACGGCCGAAGATCTGCACCTTGACGCCCCGTGCCTCGGTTGCGGCGGCAAAGCGGGTGATCTCATCATGGCTCATATCAACCAGATTGAACTGGATCGAATCCGGGGCGCGCTGCTCTGGTGCCAGCGGTGCGGGCACGTCGATATGTGGCGAGCGGTTCAGCTGATCGGCCACATAATCGTGGTTCTTCAGCCCGTCGCGAACCCGGCGGGCCAGTTCCGGCAGTTGCGGACGGATCACCACAGCGGAAAGGTTGCTCATCCGCAGATTATAGAGCGGCAGCTGGTTCTGCCACTTGGCAAAGGCCTGTTCCAGAGCACCGGTGTTGTCCCCCGGCGCGGCTTTGTGTTTTTTCCAATTGTGCTCATAGGCGCCGGACATGATCACCGCGCGGGCTACCAAATCGGCATCATCGGTGACCAGAATGCCGCCTTCGCCGGCGTTGATCATCTTGTAGGACTGGAAGGAGAAACAGCCGATGGCGCCGAGCGTGCCGATATTGCGGCCATGCCAGGTGGTGCCCAGTGAATGGGCGGCGTCTTCGACCACCGGAATGTCGCGCGCCTGACAAAGTGCCATGATCGCATCCATATCGGAGGTATGGCCGCGCATATGGCTGATGATCACGGCTTGCACATCGTCCAGCTTGGCCTCGAAGTCAGCCATGTCGATGCGATAGTTCGCGCCCACCTCGCAGAGCACCGGCACACAATCGGCATGCACAATGGAGGAGGGGACCGCCGCGAAGGTAAAACCGGGGATCAGCACGCGCGCATCACGGGGCAGGTCCAGCGCCTTCAGTGACAGGAACAGGGCCGCCGAGCAAGACGACACCGCCAGCGCGTATTTGCTGCCAAGGAGCTGGGCAAATTCCTCCTCCAGCAGGGCGACGGGCGCATCCTGCGGCGCGGTATAGCGAAACAGATCGCCAGACTGCATCAGCGCCTCAATCGCGGCGCGCGCGGCCTCCGGGATGGGTTCTGCCTGATGGACATTCGGGACCTGCGACGGGGATGCCTGGCTCATATTTCAAAATCCTGAAGTTACCTTTTCAAAAATATAAAAGGTCTATGGGCAAATGCCAAGCACCCCCGGACGGACTGGCGGGTTTTGGCGACGAATTTCACGAAACTGTTGCTTTGGGTCTGTGCGGGGGCAAGAGGGAGCGCACCGCATTGGCGGGCGCTTTGCAGGATCTTTAGATACCCAGCCTGTCGCGCAGCGAATACCAGGTCATGGCCAAGGCCAGCAGCGGGCTGCGCATGGCCGCGCCGCCGGGGAAGGCGGGGGCAGGCACGCGGGACATTGTATCGAACCCGTCGCCGTCACCGGCGATGGCGCGCGCCATCAGCTGACCGGCGTGGGTGGCGGTGCCGACGCCATGGCCGGAATAGCCCGATGCGCTGAGGATATTCGGGGCAAGCCGGGCCAGATAGGGCATCCGTTTCATGGTGATGGCCAAGGTGCCGCCCCAAGCGTAGTCGATCTTCACATCACGCAGATGCGGGAAAATCTCCGTCATTGGCTTGCGCACGGTGGCGGCGATATCGCTGGGGAAGCGGTAGCCATAGCTCTCACCGCCGCCAAACAGCAATCTCCCGTCATGGCTGAGCCGGAAGTAGTTCACCACGAATTTGCTATCCGCCACCGCCACATCACGGGCCAAGACACGGGCGGCCTGCTCGCCAAGAGGTTCGGTGGCGGCGATGAAATTGTTGATTGGCATCACCCGCGCGGCCACCTGCCGGTTGAGGCCGCCGAGATAACCGTTGCAGGCCAGGATCAGATGGTCGGCGGTGACCTGCCCTTCGGCGGTGCGCAGGCGGATCTGCGCGCCGTCTCCGATGTCCAGAACCTCGCTGCCCTCGCAGATCTGTACCCCGGCTGCTGCGGCGGCACGGGCGAGGCCGAGGGCATAGGCCAACGGGTGCAGATGGGCCGCGCCGGTGTCGAGCGAGCCGCCAACGTAGGCAGGCGAGGGGCAGATCGCCTCCAGCCCGGCCTTGTCCAGCGCAGAAATCTCACCGTAGCCATAGCGGTTTTGCAGATGCTCGACATAGCGATGTTCGTCGTCGACTTCCGCTTTGGAGAAACAGGCATGGGCGATGCCGGGTTTCAGGTGGCAGTTGATGTCGTGGCGGGTGATCAGGGATTTCACCAGATCCTTGGCCTCCTCAGCCAAGGACCAGAGTTTGGCGGCGTCGGCATCGCCCATGAGCTTTTCCAGCCCATCCTGCTCCATGCGCTGGCCGCTGCCCAGCTGACCACCGTTGCGGCCCGAGGCGCCAAAGCCGACACGGTTGGCCTCCAGCAGGATGACTGAGCGCCCGGCCTCCGCCAGATGCAATGCGGCAGAGAGGCCGGTGTAGCCGCCGCCAACAACGCAGACATCGGCGCGGGCATCACCTTGCAAGGGGGCAAAGGGCGCGAGCGGGGTGGCGGTGGCGGCGTACCAGCTGTTGGGATAGGTCCCCTTGCGGTCATTGGAGTAAAGCAGGTTCAACGCCATGGCACACCTCAATCCCCGGCAGGTGCCGCCTATGCGGCGAAGCGCAACTGCCTGTCATCTTTCCATAAATACTCACCAGCGCTGACATCTCCCAAGACGCCAGCGCTGAGAATGTTAGACGTTCAGCAGCAGATGCTCCCGCTCCCAGGGGGAGATAACCTGCAGGAACTCGTCATATTCGGCGCGTTTCACGATGGAATAGACGCGGGCAAATTCCGGCCCCAGCACCTCATGCAGGTCTGTGGCTTCCTCAAAGAGATCGAGCGCCTGCCCCATCACCTGGGGGATATCGCCGTCACCGGCGTAGGCGTCTCCCTTGAACTGCTTGCGGGGGCGTTCCTCGCGGGTGAGGCCGAGATAACCACAGGCCAGGGACAATGCGATCCCAAGGTAGGGGTTGCAGTCCATGCCGGCGATGCGGTTTTCCACGCGCCGCGCTTCGGGGCCGGAGAGGGGCACCCGGATGCCGGTGGTGCGGTTGTCGCGCGCCCATTCCAGATTGATCGGCGCCGCCTGTTCCTTCACGTAGCGGCGATAGGAATTCACATAAGGCGCCATCACCGCCAGACCGGCGGGCAGGTGGTTCTGCAATCCGCCGATGAAGTGGTAAAACGCATCCGTCTCACCGCCCTGTGGACCGGAGAAGATATTGTCGCCGCTCTCCATGTCGATGATCGAGTGATGGATATGCATGGCAGAGCCGGGTTCATCGGCAATCGGCTTGGCCATGAAAGTGGCAAAACAATCGTGGCGCAGCGCGGCCTCGCGGATCAGCCGTTTGAAGTAGAACACCTCATCCGCCAGCTTCACCGGATCGCCATGGCGCAGGTTGATTTCCAGCTGCCCGGCACCGCCTTCCTGGGTGATGCCGTCGATTTCAAAGCCCTGATGTTCGGCGAAATCATAGATGTCGTCGATCACCGGTCCGAATTCGTCCACAGCGGTCATGGAATAGGCCTGGCGGGCGGCGGCAGGACGGCCGGAGCGGCCCATCATTGGTTCGATCCCGCGCGCGGGATCGGTGTTGCGGGCGACCAGAAAGAACTCCATTTCCGGTGCCACAACCGGATCCCAGCCGCGATCATGATAGAGTTGCACCACCCGTTTCAGCACATTGCGCGGGCTGAAGGGGATTGGTTTGTGATCGCGGTCATAGGCGTCGTGAATGACTTGCAGCGTCCAGTCACCGGTCCATGGGGCGGCGGTGGCGGTGGACATGTCCGGTTTCAGGATCATGTCCTTTTCGATCCAGCCATCGTCATCCGCTGCCTCGGCCCAGTCGCCGGTGATGGTCTGGTAGAAGATGCTGTCGGGCAGGTGGAAATAATCCTGCTTGGCAAATTTCGACGCTGGCACCGCCTTGCCCCGGGCGATGCCCGGCAGATCCGAGATGATGCATTCAACCTCGTCGAGACGACGGCCCTCCAGATAGGTTTTTGCAGCTTCGGGAAGGGTGTCGAGCCAGGCTGACATCAGGTCCTCTCTTTCTTGAAGAAGGCATTGAGGAAGGTTGCGATTTCACCCGATTGGACCGGGTGATGTAATTCTGTGCTGGCGGCATCCAAGATCGCATCTGGCACCACGCCGCGTCCGCGGCTGTCGATCAGGCCGCCAACAAAGCTGCTGGCGAATTCGGGATGCGGTTGCAGGGTCCAGATGTGATCGCCATAGGCGAGGATACCGTTCTTGCAGTGGTCATTTCCGGCCAGCACCCGCGCGCCCTCGGGCAGGGCGGTGACCTGATCCTGATGCCACGCATTGAGCCGCAGCGGCTTGCCATCCATCTGATAGGTGACCGGGCCGACGGCCCAGCCGCCGGCAAATTTCTCAACCTTGCCGCCAAGTGCCTGCGCAATGATCTGGTGGCCAAAGCAGATGCCGACCAGTGGCTGTTTGCGGGCGTGGATCTCGCGGATCAGCTCTTCCAGCGGGGGGATCCAGTCGTGATCTTCATAGGCGCCATGTTTGGAGCCGGTGATCAGCCAGCCGTCTGCTGCGTCGGCGCCGCTGGGAAAGACGTTGTCGACCACCGCGTAGGTGTCAAAGTCAAAGTCGCCGTCGGCCAGCAGGTTGCGGAACATCTGGTCATAGTTGCCCGAGTTGCCGATCAGGTTTTCGGGCGCGTGGCCGGTTTGCAGAATACCAATTTTCATGGGTCACCAAATTTGATCAAATTAAGCCTAGCCGAGGTCCGCAACTCAGGCAAGCGCTTGATGCAGAGCGTTGTGGGCTTTGACAGGCTGATGTCATACCGCCTCAAGCCAGGACAGCCAATGGCTCTCCGCCGGGCGCTCGGCAAAGCCTGCCAGCTCCTGACGTTTCATCATCACCAGATTGCGGATCACCCGGTCGGGCAGGATCCGCGCGATCAGCGGGTCACTGTCGAAGAGGTCGATCGCGGCGTTCCAGTCGGGGGCCAGCTGCGGCAACCCGTCAATCTCATAGATGTTGCCCTCGGACGGGGCCGGGGGCGTGGCGCCATCCTCGATCCCGGCGAGCGCCGCGCCGAGCACCACGGAAAGCATCAGATAGGGGTTGATATCGCCGCCTGCGACCCGGTGTTCGATGCGGCGCGCCTTGGGGCTGCCGCCGGGGATACGGATTGCGGCGGTGCGGTTTTCATAGGCCCAGGCGGCGCTGACCGGGGCATGGGCGCCGGGCACCAGCCGGTCGTAGGAATTGCCGTGTGGGGCCAGGATCAGCGTGCTGGCGGGCATCGCGGTGAGGCAGCCGGCCACCGCGTTCATCAGCAGATCCGAGCCGCGTTCGGTGCCATCGTTGAAGATATTGTTGCCGTCCTCATCCTCGACCGAGAAATGCACATGCATGCCGTTTCCAGCCTCTTCGGCATAGGGCTTGGCCATGAATGTGGCGGCAAAACCGTGCTTGCGGGCCAGACCTTTGACCAAGGCCTTGAACAGCCAGGCATCATCGGCGGCGCGCATGGCATCCTGATGGTTGAGGTTGATTTCAAACTGGCCCAGCCCCGCCTCCGAAATGGCGGATTGGGCGCGAATGCCCATCGCCTCTGACCCTTCATAGAGATCGGTGAAAAACGCATCAAAGGCATCAAGTTCCGCGACCGACAGGACCGACTGCTGATCCAGCTCCCGGCCTGTGAGCGGGTCGATGGGCGGGGCGGGCTGTGCGCCGCTGTCATCCAGCAGGCTGAACTCCATCTCGGTGGCGGCGACAACGCGCCAGCCGCGCTGCTGGTAGCGGGTCAGCACATCGGCCAGCACATGACGTGGGTCGCCCATGAAGGGGCGGCCGTCTTCCCAGTACATTGCCATCGGGACCAGCGCGGATGGGTTGGCCAGCCAGGGCATCGGGACGGCGCCACGTTCGGTTGGCAGCATCACGCCATCGGCGTCGCCGGTCTCAAACACCAGCGGGTTGTCTTCGACATCGCGGCCCCAGAGGTCGACGTTGAGGGTAGAGATCGGCATCCGTGCGGCGCCATCTGCCAGCTTGTCTGCCAGCCCAACGGGCATACGCTTGCCGCGCATCTGCCCGTTCAGGTCACAGGCGGCAATGCGGATAGTGCGCAGATGAGACAGATCCATCGGAGGCTCCCTAGTTGATTGCCCCATTACTAAAGCAGGATCCGCAAGACGCAAAGAAAATTTGATCAAAAGTTTTGTTGGCCCGATCACAGGCACCGAAAGGGCAAAGAAAAAGGCGCCGCAGTGGGCGCCTTTGGGTTGCTGGGTTCCAGAGAGTTGATCAGCGGATCAGGTTAGGCCTGTAGCGGATCTTGCGGCGTTTTTCCTGCGGCAGATGGGCGTTCAGCCGGGTGTTGATCACGCCGAAGATGCCAATCACCACCAGCGTCAGCAGGATGAAGTAGAAGGCCAGGATCGGGTAGGGCACGAAGGGGTTGAACGTCTTATCCGCGAAATAGCTGGCGTAATAGAGCGCATCGCCGCGCTGTTGCCAGGCCGGGAACCCGGAGAAGAACACCAGGGTGGTGGCATGGAACAGGAAGATCGCCTCGTTCGTGTAGGAGGGCCAGGCCAGCCGCATCATTGTTGGCCACATGATTCGGCGAAAGCGGGTCCAGCCCGACAGCCCATAGGCATCTGCCGCCTCGATATCGCCCTTGGGGATCGAGCGCAGCGCGCCGTAGAAGATCTCGGCGGAATAGGCGGCGGTGTTGAGGATCAGCACGATCAGCGCGCCAAGCCAGGCCGCCGACAGCGGATTGAAGATTGGCGAGACCGACTTCAGCTGCAGGAACAGGAAGTAGGCAAAGAAGAACTGAATGAACAGCGGCGAGCCACGGAAGATGAAGATGAACCATTCAGCGGTTTTGCGCAGCGGTGTTGAGGTGGAATTCTTGGCCAGTGCCACGCCATTGGCGATGACAAAGCCGATCACGACGGCGATGGCGCCGAAGTAGATGTTCCACAGCATGCCCGAGCCGATGAGGACAAACTGGTCGCAGAGGGTGAAATCGCTGCGGGGCAACATGCGTTCGCCGATGCCAAGTGCGCGCAGGCCGTAATCCTGAAGGGTCTGGAAACAGCTCATGACGCTTTCCTTTGGGCTTCGCCTGCCAATGTGGCCTGCCCATGGGACAGACGGGTGCGGATGCGCTCCAGCACCACCTCGGAGAGTTTGGTAAACGCGAGGTAGAACACCAGCAGGCCGAGGAAGTACCACATCCGCCAGTCGCCATGGGGGTAATCGGTGAAGCGGGCAGTCTTGGAGCCGCCAAGCTCACGCGCCCAGTAGACAATATCTTCGACCCCGAGCAGGAACAGCAGCGGCGTGGCCTTGATCAGCACCATCCACAGGTTCGACAGGCCGGGCAGCGCATAAGTCCACATCTGCGGCACCAGAATGCGCCAGAAGGCCTGGCGATGGGTCATGCCATAGGCTTCGGCGGTTTCAATCTGGGCGCGGGGCACGGCCCGCATCGCGCCAAACAGCACATTGGCCGCAAAGGCGCCGAACACGATGGCAAAGGTCACCACCGCAAGCGAGAAGCCGTAGACCTCGTGGATCCACTGATCGGAGGAGCTGAGCGGCATCTTGGCAATGTCACAGACAACAAAGTCATTGCCTTGCCGTACCGGCGCGTCCCAGTCGGGGCATTTCACCTGATGGCGCAGATATTCAATGCCCTGATCCAATGCGATCACGAAGAACAGGAAGAATGCGATGTCCGGCACGCCACGCACCACTGCGATATAGGCCTTGCCCAGCCAGGAGAGCGGCGCGAATTGCGCGCGTGCAGCCATGGCGCCGCCAAAGCCAAACGCCAGCGCCGCCGGGGCGGTGACGGCCAGAAGCAGCAGCACCGTCCCGAAGGAGGCGTAGAAAGCAAAATGCTTGCCGGTGGTCAGGTAACAGCTCAGCCACTGGAAACCCTCCAGGCTGGCCGGATCAGAGCAAAAGGAGAAAATGGCGGGCCTCGTTCGGACAGGGACGGGTCAGGGGCACCGATGGGGCCGGGACCGGTCAAGGGTGAAGGGGGGCATGGCGCCCCCCTTCTTTGATATCAGGATGCTGCGAGGGCTCAGAACTGGCCTTCGATTTCCCATTTTTCCAGCAGAGCGTTCAGGGAGCCGTCTGCCTTCATCGATTCGATGGCCACGTCGAACTTGCCGCGCAGCTCGTCGTCGGACTTGCGGAACGCCATGCCGATACCGTCGCCCAAGAGGACGTCATCTGCGACAAATTCCATCTCGGTTTCGCCCACGATCGGGATCAGGAAGTCCTTGTCGGCCATGACCGCGTCCACTTCGCCTGCTTTCACAGCGGCAACCGTTTCATCCGGAGTGGGGAATTCAACCAGGGTGGCACCGGTGGAGGCGACATGGGCGGCCTGAATGGTGGAGGCCTGAGCTGCCACCACGGCGCTGTTCACATCCACATCAGCCGACATCGCCGCATAGGCGGAGGGCGACGGGCGGGTGTAGCCGGTGGTGAAGTTCACAACTTCCTTACGCTCGGCTGTGATCGACATGCCGGCGATGATGGTGTCGTAGTTGCCGGACAGCAGGTTGGGGATGATCGAATCCCAGTCGTTGGTGACCCATTCGCAGTCCAGCTCAGCGCGCTTGCACAGCTCGTCGCCCAGCTCACGTTCAAAACCGTCAACCTGACCGTCATCGTTCAGGAAGTTATACGGAGGGTAGGCGCCTTCGGTGCCCAGACGCACAGTGTCCGCAATTGCGATGCCCGCAGTGAGGGCCAGGGCTGCGGTGCCGAGGATAAGAGATTTCATGAGGTTACTCCCGTTTGGTTTGGTTTTTGTTGGTGGTTATTTGCCGTGACGCGTGGAGGCAAGGAAGCCTTGCAGACGTTCCGATCGGGTGCTGCCGAAGACTTCGTCCGGGCTGCCTTCTTCTTCGATCAGGCCTTTGTGCAGAAACACGATGTGGCTGGAGACATCTGCGGCCATGTTCATGTCATGGGTCACGATGATCATGGTGCGGCCTTCAGCGGCGAGATCCTTGATCACCTTGACCACCTCCTGCTCCAGCTCGGGGTCGAGGGCGGAGGTGGGTTCGTCAAACAGCAGCGCCTCAGGTTCCATGCAAAGCGCGCGTGCGATGGCTGCACGCTGCTGCTGGCCGCCGGAGAGCTGCGCCGGATAGGCATCACATTTGTCGCCGATCCCCACTTTGGTGAGGTATTTGCGGGCGGCCTCTTCCACCTCGGCGCGGTCACGACCGAGGACGGTCAGCGGGGCCTCCATCACGTTTTGCAGAATGGTCATATGCGCCCAGAGATTGAACTGCTGGAACACCATGGACAGGTTGGTGCGGATGCGCAGCACCTGTTTCGCATTAGAAGGACGCCGGGCAAGGCCGGTTCCGGACCAGTTGATCGGCTCACCCTTGAAGAGGATATCCCCCTCCTGGCTGTCTTCCAGCAGGTTGCAGCAGCGCAGCAGAGTGGACTTGCCCGACCCGGAGGATCCGATGAGGGAAACCACATCGCCGCGGTGGGCGGTGATATCGACACCTTTGATCACTTCCAGCTCGCCATATGACTTGTGCAGGCCGCGGATTTCCAGAACTGGCGTTGTGTCGGTCAAGGTGTCTCTCGTCCAATTGTCGTTGAATTCGTCCTTATTGGACCGAAAAAAAGAGCGGATGCAACGTGCAAACCGAGAAGGCACGCGAGGAAATTGGCATTTTGGCGGATAATCTGATCAAATTGTCCTTGGACTGTTCACCAGTGGGGCCTCTGCCGACCTCTGCGCCAGCCCTGTCGAGTGGGTATCCGCACCGGGCAGGTCGCGGCGCGGTTGTAGGGGATGTGGTCTCCGCTCCGGCGCAGGCCCGAGCGGAGGGGTCGGGTGGGTCAGCCTGCCGCCTGCTGGCGGATGGATTGCTCGGTCAGCACCGGACCGAGTGGTGTCGGTACTGCCAGATAGGCGCCCGGTGGGATCTCGCTCACACCCTTCAGATGCAGGGTATTGCGGTGGTCATCATCCAGATTGGCGACAGCCTGCGCGACAGCAGTGCGAAGGGGGGCCGGATCACGGCTGCTGGCAGTGATCAGCGGCAGGCCCGGCGTTGGCGGTGTCCGCGCCACTTCGACCAGATCCTTGGCCCAATCATCATGCGCCTGCATCAAGGCCCAACTGACCGCATCAAGGGCGGCGAAATCGGCGGTGCCTTCGGCCACCGCACGGGCGGAGGCGCTGTGGCTGCCGGATTGAAACAGGCTGCCGGGGAGGAGGGAGAGGTCGCGCAGATGCAGCATCGGCGCGGCCCAGCCGGATTGCGACAGCGCCTCATTATAGGCAAAGCTGCCGCCAGCGATCTCTCGAAGGCTATGGCCTGCGCGGTTGCGATGGGCGATGAAGACGCTGTTGTAGTGCCCCGGCGGGCAGTCCGCGACGCCGTGATCCAGCGTTGTAACCAGAGTGACCTGCTCATAGAGACGGGTGCGGTAGGGCAGGCCGCAGGTCTGCGCCAGCAGCAGCTCCGAATCGGACCAGATCGACCAGAGATCGCCGCCACGGGTGAGGGTTTCCGGCGCGTCGATGGAAGCCGCGGCCAGTTCGGTGCGGATCGCCTGCCACAGGGCATCCAGGGCAGGGGCGGTTTCGGGGCGGTCATACATCGCCAGACTGGCGATCATGAGCTGGCCTCCGCGCGTTGACGGGCACGGGCGCTGTCAACATCGCTGACCCCCAGGAGGCTGGCAGACAGGCGCAGAAGCGCGTCCTCGGCCGCGTCACGCTTGCCATCGGCCAGCACCACCTGCCACAGGGCTTCGACCACGGCCATGCGGTTTTCATACGCAACGGCGTCCTTGATCGCGCGGGTAAAGCGGACGGTGTCGGGGGCCTCGGCCTCCAGCGCCTCGGCCTGTTCGCGCAGCAGGATGGCGCCGCCCAGGTCGAGATCGTAGCGCGCCCGCAGGATCCGGTCGATCCGGTCCCGCTCATCGTCGGAGTAATTGTGATCAGACCGCGCAATCCGCACCAGAAGGGCGCAAAGGGCAAGGCGCGCATCGCCATCGTCCAGCGGCTCCGGCGCGGGGGCCAGCAGTCGTCCAAGCAGTTCCTTGATCATGGCTGCGGCTCCTTATCTGACGGGTCGGGGGTGGGCGATACCGTGGTGGCGCCTGCAAGCGTGCTTTCTGTGGCTGGCTGGCCTGCGGCCACGCCCTGCTCCGGGCCAAGGAGTTTGCCCTGCGCGCGGGCGCGGGCGGTGTCGCTGTCGGCCTTGGAGAGGCCCATCGCCTTGCGTGCGTCCTCGACGATCTTCATCTCGCCGGGGTGTTCATGGCCATCCGCCAACACCACCTCCCAAAGCGCATCCAGCGCTGCGAGCCGTTCCTCAAGCCCGGTGGTTTCGCGGATCAGGCGACCGAACGTGTCGGTTTCCGGCGCGGCGGCGTGCAGTTTTTCGCAGGCGGCGCGGACCTTTGCCGCCTCAATCGCGTCGTGTTGATAGAGACGGGCCAGAATGCGGTCGATCAGGCTGATCTCTTCCAGCTGGTAGTCCCGGTCTGATTGCGCCACCCGCACCAGCAGCGCGCCAAGCGCCAGCTCGGCATCGGGGTCCGGCTGGGCGGGGGTCTTTTGCGGTCGAAAGACCTGAAACAGTTTTTTCAGCATGGCACTATTCTACCCTTGAGCGCGTCCAGAACCAAGCAGGCCCTAGTCGCCGTAGCCTTCGATGATTTCCATATCGCCGGTGGAGACCGGATCGCGCAGCGCCTTGGCCTGCTGATAGGCGACGGAGTCGTAACAGGCTTTGGCGGTGGCAAAATCCTTGAATTCGATCACCACGGTGCGGGCGCGGGTCTGGCCCTCGCGGACCTCTTTGGGGCCGCCACGGATCAGGAATTTGGCGCCGTATTCGGCAAAGGGGGCCGCATTGGCCGCAACATAGTTCTTGTAGCGGTCCATATCATCAACGTCGACATGGGCGACCCAGTATCCTTTGGGCATGGGGGGTCCTTTCTGGCGCGGATATCAAGCTGTTGTCACAGGCTGATACAGAACCGGGCCAAAGGCAATGACCGCATTGCGCGGTTTTTCCCCTTATGCGGAAGATTTGACGGGACCGTTCAGCCAATGGGCCGATTTGCGCAGATTTAGCGCAGATGTGACGGCACCCTTGGGGCGCTGCGCAGAAGCACCAGCGGTCTGCGGCACTGTCCAATGCGCGGTTTTTGGGGCAAGCCGGTAATGATACCAGTGGCTTGCCCCGTTATTATAGGCGGTCAGCCGATTTCAGCCAGACGCGCCAGCGCCTCTTTGATCTTGGCCTCTTCTTCCTCGCGCAGGGCAAGGTTTTCGCGAGCTTCGGCGACGACCTCCTCCGGCGCGGAGGCGGCAAATTTAGGGTTGTTCAGACGCCCACGCAGGCCGCCCAGCTCCTTGGCGAGTTTGCCGAGGGTTTTCTCCAGACGGGCCTTTTCAGCATCCACGTCGATCACATCCGCCAGCGGCAGGCCAAAGGACGCACCGGGGGCCGCCACGGAGGCGCAGCCTTTGGGGAAGGTCTCAACCTGCTCCAGCGTGGTGATCCGCGCAAGTTTCTGGATCATCGCCTCATTCTTCTCCCAGGCGGCGCGCGCCTGATCGGAGAATTCTGTCACCACCATCGGGATTTTGGCACCGGCGGGCACATGCATCTGCGCGCGGGTGGAGCGGATGTTCTCAATCGCGGTGATCACCCAGTTCATTTCGGCGTCCGCATCGGCGTTGACCAATTCGGTGCCATAGGTCGGCCAGTCTTCATGCACCAGCATGGTGTCACGCTTGGCGGTATTGCCCCAGAGCTCTTCGGTGATGAAGGGCATGATCGGATGCAGAAGGATCATGCACTGGTCCAGCACCCAGCCAAGCGTCTGGCGGGTCTCGGCGATCACCGCCTCATCATCAGAGTTGAACAGCGGTTTGCTGAGTTCGATATACCAGTCACAGACCTTGCCCCAGACAAAGGCATAAAGACCGAGGGCCGCATCGTTGAAGCGGTAGGCGTCCAGGGCGGCATCCACTTCCACGCGGACCTTGGCGGTCTCGCCGATGATCCATTGGTTCACCGCGGCCTTGGCGTCGGGGCAGGCATAGGCCGGGGTTTCGGCGTCATAGACGTTGTTGAAATGGGCGAAGTTCACCGCATTCCACAGTTTGGTGCCAAAGTTGCGGTAGCCCGCGATGCGCTGCATATCGAGCTTCAGCACGCCACCAAGGCTGGCCATCGCCGCATTGGTGAAGCGCAGCGCGTCGGCGCCGTATTCGTCGATGATCTCCAGCGGATCGACCACGTTGCCGGTGGATTTCGACATCTTTTTGCCCTTGGCATCGCGGACGAGGCCATGGAGGTAGACGGTGTCGAAGGGGATGCGCTTTTCGACCGGCAGATCCTGATCCAGAACCGCCAGCTGCATCATCATCATCCGCGCAACCCAGAAGAACAGAATGTCCTGACCTGTCACCAGGGTAGAGGTCGGGAAGTACTTCTGCATCTCGGCGGTGTCTTCCGGCCAGCCCAGCGTGCCAATCGGCCAGAGACCGGAGGAGAACCAGGTGTCGAGGACGTCGGGGTCGCGGAACAACGCAACTTTTCTTTCTTTGGAAGTTTGCGGGTCCAGAGATTGCTGAATGGCTGTAATGATGGACGCAGCGCCAAACTTCTGTTCAAAATCCTCTCGCGCTGCGCCGAATGTTTCCAGAACAACTGCGTCACGGCCATAATACTCGAGCGCAAGCTTAAGAGCTTCTTCTTCAGAGGAAGCGCAGAAACGCTGGAGGTCGCCAGCACCAATCGTATATGATTGGCGTCCGTCCTCGGTAACTTCTGCCTTTTTCGGCCCATACCAAACCGGGATCTGATGGCCCCACCACAGCTGGCGCGAGATGCACCAGGGTTCGATGTTTTCCAGCCAGTGGTAATAGGTCTTCTCACCGCTCTCCGGCAGGATCTTGACGGTGCCGTCTTTCACCGCGTCCAGCGCCGGGGCGACGATCTTCGCCGCGTCCACGAACCACTGGTCGGTCAGCATCGGCTCAATCACCACTTTGGAGCGGTCGCCAAAGGGCTGCATGATCGGCTTGTTTTCAACGTAGGCCACAGTTTCGGAGACTTCGCTCTCGTTGCCGTCCTCATCCTTCACCGTTTTGGTCACGGTCTGCATCACGGCGAGACCTTCGGCGGTGATATCGGCGACCACGCGTTTGCGCGCCTCGAAACGGTCCAGGCCACGGTATTCTTCCGGCACCAGGTTCATCGCGGCGATGCTGGCTTCGGTGAATTCTGCCTCACCATTGGCGATGGCTTGTGCTTTGGCGGCCTCTTCTACATAGGGCGCGCCGTCGCTGCGCATATGCGCCTTGGTGTCCATCAGGTTATACATCGGAATGCCGCCACGCTTGGCGACCTGATAGTCGTTGAAATCATGGGCGCCGGTGATTTTCACCGCGCCAGAGCCGAAATCCTTGTCCGGGTATTCATCCGTGATGATCGGGATCAGGCGGCGGTGTTCCTTGGGGCCGACCGGGATTTCGACCAGCTTGCCCACGATGGGGGCATAACGCTCGTCCGATGGGTGCACCGCCACCGCGCCGTCGCCCAGCATGGTTTCCGGGCGGGTGGTGGCGATGGAGATATAATCGCGCTCTTCCTCCAGCGTGACGTTGCCGTCTTCGTCTTTCTCCACATAGGTGTAGGTGGCGCCACCGGCGAGCGGGTATTTGAAGTGCCACATATGGCCCGCAACCTCGATATTCTCCACCTCAAGGTCGGAGATCGCGGTTTCAAAATGCGGATCCCAGTTCACCAGCCGCTTGCCGCGGTAGATCAGACCCTTGTTGTACATCTCCACAAAGACCTTGATGACGGCGTCGTGGAAATTCGGGGAATTCTCGTGTCCGGTGCGGGTGTCGCCCTGCGCGCCTGCCATGGTGAAGGCGGTGCGGTCATAGTCACAGGAGGCACCGAGACGCTTCAGCTGGTTGATGATGGTGCCGCCGGATTGCTCTTTCCATTCCCAGATTTTTTGAAGGAACTCGGGGCGGGAGAAGTCGGTGCGTTTCTTGCCGTCCTTGGCCAGCTCACGCTCCACCACCATCTGGGTGGCGATGCCGGCATGGTCGGTGCCGGGCTGCCAGAGCGTGTCATAGCCCTGCATGCGCTTCCAGCGGATTAGGATGTCCTGGAGTGTGTTGTTGAAGGCATGGCCCATGTGCAGGACGCCGGTGACGTTTGGGGGCGGGATCATAACGCTGTAGGTTTCGCTGCGCTTGGCATTTGCGCCTGCGCGGAAACAGCCTGCCTTCTCCCAGGCCTCGGAAAGCCGGGCTTCGGCTTCGGCTGCGTTAAATGTCTTGTCCATCGCCATCGGAATGTCCTGCCTGCGTATCTGTCTGATCGGGTCATCCCATACCGAATGGTGTGGGAAAGGGGAAGTCTCGATAGAGAAACCGGCGCGGCGGACCGGTGCGCGATTTAGGCGAATTGAAAAAAGATTGGAACGATCTTCGTGATAACGACGTTTTAAGCTTAGTCCGGCACGGTGGATGACGGGGAAACTGGGTTGCTGATGACAGTGAGTGATGTCGCATCCGGTTGACCAGGGTGGGTTCCAAGCTGCCCTTTCATCAGCAGGCCTCCCTCGGGCCTTGCGTACCGATCGCCATGGTTTCAAGTCGCCCGGGCACCCTTGATGCGAATACCGCAGGGGTGGCCGGGCGCACGAATTTTTAGGGAAGATTTTTGCAGCCGCCGCATCAGCTGATCAGCCCTTCGTGAGTAATTTACTGGCGCGGGCAACCTACTGGCCGGTGCGATCCAGTTTTGTGGCCAAATGGATCAGGCTCTCGGAGGAGCGCACGCCGCGTGCTTCGCCGATGCGATCAATCGTCTCGTCCAGCTCAGTGGTGGTTTGCGCCACCACCTGCGCCAAGAGGTCAAACCGGCCTGAGGTGGTGTGCACGACCTCGACGCCCGGCAGTCCGCGCAATCGGGCCAGAACCTCAGGGCCGGAGCGTGGTTCAATCGAGATCAGCACCGTCGCCTGCAATGGCGGGCGCGCCTGCGCCGAGGTGCGCAGCGTGTAACCGCTGATCACGCCGGAGCTTTCCAATCGTTCAATCCGCGCCTGTACAGTGGTGCGTGCAAGGCCCAGACGGCGTGCCAGATCGGCCACCGGGCGGCGGGCGTTTTCCCGCAGGAGCGTCAGGAGGTTCTGGTCGGTTTCGTCGGTTTGCATATGTGGCCTGCGATGTGACGTTATCTTTCGTCATTATAGGCAATGTGACGAGCGAAATCGACGGCGTAGTGGCGGAAAATGGAAAAAACATCCAATTAAGGCCGATATCCATGCAGCAGATCCCACCTCTCTGGCTTTCCCCTGAAACCCATTTGGCGCGCAGTACACCAGATCATCCGATCCTGTATTTTTCGCCGCGGGTGCTGCATGACGTGGCCAACCGGTTTCAGCGCGGTTTTCCGGGGCTGGTGACCTATGCGGTGAAGGCGAACCCGCATCCGGCGGTGCTGTCCAATCTGGTGGCGGCAGGCATTACCGGATTTGACGTGGCCTCGCCTGCGGAAATGGACGCGGTGCGTGCCGCCAGCCCGGACGCGGTGATGCATTACAACAATCCGGTACGCTCGGACGTTGAGATCGCCGCCGGCATCGCCCATGGGGTGGCGAGCTGGTCGGTGGATGAGCCGAGCGAGCTGGAGAAGCTGGCCGATGTGCCCAAGAGCTGTGAAATCGCTGTGCGCTTTGCCCTGCCGGTGGCGGGTGCGGCCTATGATTTTGGCAGCAAGTTCGGGGCAGAGCCGGATATGGCGGTCGAATTGTTGAAGCGGGTGGCGGCAGAGGGCTGGACGCCTGCGTTGTGTTTCCACCCCGGAACACAGTGCGAGGATGAAAGCGCCTGGGTCGAATATGTCCATGCGGCCAAGCGCATCATCGACGCCGCAGGGGTAAAGATTGCGCGGTTGAACGTCGGTGGTGGCTTTGCGGCGAACCGTGATGGGGTGGCACCGGATCTGGAGAAGGTTTTTGCCGCGATCTCCGTGGCGGCAGAGGCGGCCTTTGGTGCGGAGCAACCGGTGCTGATCTGCGAGCCGGGGCGCGCCATGGTGTCGGAGAGCTTTACGCTGGCGGCGCGGATCAAGGGGATGCGCAAGGCCGGTGAGGTGGTGTTCCTCAACGACGGGATTTACGGCGGCCTGGTGGATATCCGCGACATGGGTCTGCCGGGGCGGGTCGAAGTGGTTGCCGCTGATGGCACCCGTCGGGGGGCAGACGCCCAGCCGCGCGTGGTTTTTGGCCCCACTTGTGACAGTCTGGACCGGTTGCCGGATGGGCTGCCGCTGCCACGCGATACGCAGATTGGTGACTATGTGCTGTTCCCCGGTCTTGGCGCCTATTCCTCGGCCATGAGCACGCAGTTCAACGGCTATGGTCTGTCTGACGTGGCGACGGTGATCGAGCTGTCTGGACAAGCGCGCCCTTAAGGCTACTGTCGCATCTGACGGGATCAATTGGCGCGGCGCGCAGGGCATATCACCTGCGCGCCGCGGTTTTGTGTTTGCCATCGGCAAACCGGGTCCGTGACATCAGTGAGGGCAGGGGCAGAGATGGATAAATTCGGCAAAAGCCAACCGGTGCGGCGGGTTGAGGATATACGGTTCCTGACCGGGCAGGGGCGCTATCTGGAAGATGCCGCACCGGTTGGCGCACTGCGGGCCTGGGTGCTGCGCAGCCCGGTGGCCCATGGCACCATCACCCATCTGGATCTTGAGATGGCCCGCGAGGCTGAGGGCGTGCAAGCCATCCTGACACTGGCTGATCTGGAGGCCGCTGGCATCTGCGTGGGCATGGATGGCGCGGTGGTGGACAACCGCGATGGCAGCAAGGGCGCCGCGCCGGAACGCCCGATGCTGGCCCGCGGTCGCGTCCGGTTTGTGGGCGAGCCGATCGCCGTGGTGATCGCGCAGACGCTGGAGCAGGCCCGTGATGCGGGGGAGCTGATCGAATTGGATATCGACGATCTGCTGGCCAAGGTGGATCTGGCAGTGGGCGGCGAACAGCTGCACGCAGAGGCGCCGGACAACCGGGCCTTTGACTGGGGCATGGGGGATGAGGCGGCAACCGAGGCGGCCTTCGCGTCGGCGGCGCATCGCGTGGCGCTGCAGGTTGAGGACAACCGGATCATCGTCAACACGATGGAGCCGCGCGGCTGTTTTGCCAATTGGGCCGAGGGGCGTTTGCAGTTCACCTACGGTGGGCAAGGCGTCTGGGCGATGAAAAAGCAGCTCAGCGACAAACTGGGATTGGCCGCGGAGGATGTGCATGTCACCACGCCCGACGTCGGCGGCGGCTTTGGCATGAAGGCGATGCCGTACCCTGAGTATTTTGTGGTGGCCCAGGCCGCGCGCCTGCTGGGGCGGCCCGTGCTGTGGATGTCGGATCGCAGCGAGGCGATGCTGAGCGACAATGCCGGGCGGGATCTGACCTCACTCGCGGAACTGGCCTTTGACGCGGACCTGCGCATCACCGGCTACCGGGTTCATTCACAGTGTAATCTGGGGGCGTATAATTCCCATTTCGGCCAGCCGGTGCAGACACAGCTGTTCAGCCGGGTGTTGGCGGGGGTCTACGACATTCGCACAACCTGGCTGCGGGTGGAGGGGATCTATACCAACACCGCGCAGGTGGATGCCTATCGCGGGGCAGGACGTCCTGAGGCGATCTATGTGTTGGAGCGGGTGATGGATCATGCCGCGCGCGAGTTGGGGGTTGACCCATGGGAGCTTAGGCGGCGCAATTTCATCCGTGCGGATCAGTTCCCGTACAAGACCGCAACGGATGAGACATATGATGTGGGCGATTTCCATCAGCTTCTGGCCCGCACCGAAGCGGCGGCGGATCTGGCCGGTTTCGCACAGCGCAGGGCCGCCGATGCGTTGCAGGGAAATTTACGGGGCGTTGGCCTGTGTTACTATATCGAAAGTATTTTGGGGGATCCTTCAGAAAGCGCGGAAGTTGCCTTTGAAGAGGAGGGGCGGGTGAGCATCTATGTCGGCACGCAGAGCAACGGGCAGGGCCACGAGACGGTCTATGCGCAGTTTCTGGCGGACCAGACAGGTATTCCTGCAGCAGATATCACCGTGGTGCAGGGCGACAGCGACCGCATCGCACAGGGTGGCGGCACCGGTGGATCGCGGTCAGTGACCACTCAGGCCAATGCCACATTGGCGGCAGTTGATGTGATGATCGACGCCTTTATTCCCTTTTTGGCAGAGCAACTGGGCGTGGAGCCTGGGTCTGTCACCTTTAATGGTGAGCAGTTCAGCGCGCCGGGCAGCAACCAGCGACCAACCCTGGTGGAGGCCGCTGAGATGGCCCGTGCGCAGGGGCATCACGCGTTGCTGCGTCACACGGCACGGGCCAAGTTGCCGGGGCGGTCGTTTCCAAACGGTGCCCATGTTGCCGAGATCGTGATCGACCCGGAAACCGGCGTCAGCCATGTGGACCGCTATACCGTGGTCGATGATTTTGGCAATCTGATCAACCCGCTGCTGGCCGAAGGTCAGGTGCATGGCGGGGTGGTGCAGGGGCTGGGGCAGGCGCTGCTGGAGCGGGTGGTCTATGATGCCGATGGGCAACTGCTCACAGCATCGTTTATGGACTACGCCTTGCCGCGTGCGGCGGATGTGCCGATGATTGATGTAGGTTTTGCGCCGGTGCCATCGACCCAGAACCCGATGGGCATGAAGGGCTGCGGCGAGGCCGGGACCGTGGGCGCGTTGGCAGCGGTGGCAAATGCCGTGCAGGACGCGGTCTGGGATCGTGGCGTGCGGCAGGTTGAGATGCCTTACACACCACTTAGACTATGGGAAGCATTGAGGAATGTCGCTGACGCAGCTGAGTAAGAGGATCCTGGGATGGCTTGGGCGCCCGCTGCGCTCCGAGCATTCTGCCGAGACCAAGCTGCGCGGGCCGCAGGCCCATCTGATCATCCTTGATGGCACCATGTCGACATTGGAACCGGGGCATGAAACCCACGCTGGCATGGTCTACCGGCTGTGCCAGGAGGTCGGCCCGCAGGTCTCTGTCTTTTATGAGGCGGGGGTGCAATGGCAGAGCTGGCGCAAAACTGCGGATGTGATGATCGGGCGTGGCATCAACCGTCAGATCCGGCGCGCTTATGGCTATCTCGCCTCGCGCTACCGTCCGGGGGACCGGATTTATCTCATGGGCTATTCGCGGGGCGCCTATGCGGTGCGCTCGCTCGCTGGGGTTATAGATGAGGTCGGGCTGCTGAAGGCTGAACATGCCACCGTGCGCAACATCCGCACCGCGTATCGGCACTACCAATGTGGTGGTGCTTCGGCCAGCGGACCGGGCAAGACGCAAGGATCGCTGACGACGGCTAAACCAGACATCGCTGAGACGGAAGAAGCAGGCGCCACCGCGCAGGCGGCGGCGCAAACCGGGGGCTGTGTCGCCTCCACTTTTACGGAGCGTTATTGCCACCGGGATGTAGAGATCGAGATGGTTGGCGTCTGGGACACGGTGAAGGCGCTGGGCCTGCGGTTGCCGCTGTTGTGGCGCTGGGCGGAGCGGCGGCATGGGTTTCACAACCATCAGCTCGGCAAACATGTAAAAAACGGTTTTCATGCGCTGGCGCTGGATGAGACCCGGCAGGTTTTTGCGCCGGTCCTCTGGGAATGCCCCGACGGGCATGATGGCAAGGTGGAGCAGGTCTGGTTCCGGGGCAGCCATGGCGATGTGGGCGGGCAGCTGGGCGGATTTGAAGAGGCGCGGCCGTTGTCCAATGTCTCTCTTGTCTGGATGCTGGAGCGGGCCGAAAACTGCGGGCTGCCGCTGCCGCGTGACTGGCGCATGCGGTTTTCAGTTGATCCAACCGCGCCCTCCGTCGGAACCTGGCGCGGCTGGGGCAAGATTTTCCTGCTGCGCGGCAACCGTCGGGTCGGGTTGGACAGCAGCGAGCGATTGCACAGCAGCGTGGGCGCCAATATCACCGACAAACGTGTGGCGCAGTGGCAGTCGGAGCTGTCCAAAGTGGCGCGTTAGGCAGCTTGGTCTGAGCCTTGGTGGTAGTGTGCTATGGGGCCGGTTCTCCGGCTCACGCGCAAGATGTGGATGTTGTATAGCGGCGGAATACCCAGCCCTCTACTCGCTGTCCTTTCTCAATGAATCTCACTTTGAGCCAGCCAAAGGTTTTCCCATGGGCCCATAGTTTTTGGTGCGCGTATCTCTGTGTGATTTTTGTGAAGTCAGTGCCGGGGCCATCGCGGACTGCCAAGAAATCGTCCCTTTGAGGGTTGAGGCCGGATACTAAAACGCATCCCAAGTTTTCATCGTCCAGCCATGCGCTGTCTTCGATGCTTGACGATATGAGTATGGGGAGCAGAAATGCCACGAAAAGTTGGATGCTAACCAATCCAGCGAGGATGTACCCAGGATGGGCGGATTTCAAAAGTGGCAGGGTGGCTATGAGGGTTACGGCAACGATGCCCAGAATACGAAAGGGAGCAGGAACATTTCTTATTAATTCTAATGCGATATTCACATGTTCCACGATGAGTGACCGCATTGAAGGCTACGGGTTAAAGATTTACTTTAGCTTGAATGGCAGTTTTTCTCTACATCTACTGATTGATTGAGCGTGGAGGTTAGGCATGAGAAGCTCAACTTCATCTGGTTTAAAAGCGGCGGCAATCCCGCACCTGAATATACGGGCGCTTAACCCACAGAGTGATCTTGATCTGGTGGAGGCGTTTTATCGGGGCGCGCCGGACTACTGGATGCTGGTCGAGGGGCTCGCACCGGGGCGCGCCAAAGCCGAAAGTTTTTTCACAGACGGGCCGCCCGGATGTGATCCTGCACGATCCTACAGGTTAGGAATGATTGCCTCCGGAAGACTGTCTGGACTGGCAGAGTTGTCTTTTGGGTTTCCTGAACCGGGGGATGCGTATCTTGGACTGATGCTGCTGGGGCCATGGGCCAGAGGGGCTGGCTATGGCGTGCCATTTCTGGCCCATGTCGAAGCATTGGCACGTGGTCGGAGGGCGTCACAGATTTTTCTTGCGGTGGTTGAAGCCAATCCAAGGGGACGAGCATTCTGGGAGCGAGAGGGTTTCGCCGCGACTGGCCTTAGTGGCGATATGCGGGTTGATCTGCGCGAACAGCGCTTGCACCGATTGGTTAAATCGCTCTGATTTCGCAGCGTGGGTGTGCGGGCGTGACTTTGTAGGCGCTGGGCAGGATGGATCAGCTTGGCGCGCTACGCATAATAATGCATGTGGTGGAACCGGTGGCATAAAGCTTGCCATCCTGGATGTCGCGCAACTCGCCATGGGCAACGCCGGTGGAGCGTCCGACGTGATTGGTGAGGCCAATACATTCGATTTCGGTGCCCAGCGGGATCGATCGCAGGATGTTCACCTTGAATTCCAGTGTGGTATAGACCGACCCCTTGGGCACGCGGGTCATCACGGCGCAGGCCATGGCGCTATCCAGCAGGGTGCCATACCAGCCGCCGTGAACCGTGCCGAGCGGGTTGGTGACAGCAAATTCCGGTGTGCCGCGAAAACTCACCTTGCCAGCCTCGACGCTATGCAGATGGTAGCCCAGGGTTTCCCCGATGGGCGGACCGGGCAGGCGGCCGTCAAGAATGGACTGCATGAACTCCAGCCCGGAAATCAGTGAAATCTCCTCGGGCTTCATCAGATCGGCGAGACCTGTGGCACGGCGTCGGTGAGAGGCGGCGGAGGGCGCGACGGATGAGGGAGACGGTGCGGTCATGCGGCAATCCTGATCTTAGTCCTGAACAAAACGCCCCAGCCGAAAACAGCAGGGGCGTCAGGATCGGAGGCTAGAAGCGCGCAGGTCGCAGAGCAAGCGCTACGCCACGTTCTCCAGCGAGACATCGGGGGTGATGCCAAGCGCAAAGCAGACATCACGGGTCAGCTCTGGGCGGTTCAGCGTGTAGAAGTGCAGTTTGTCGACGCCGTTGTCCATCAGATCGGAGCAAAGTTCAGTGCACAGAGCCGTGGCAAGCAGATCTTCGCGACCGTCGCGGATCGCCTTGTCAAAGGCATCGTCGATCCAGGCCGGAATGGTGGCGCCGCAGCGTTTGGCGAAGTTGCGCGCGCCTTTCCAGTTTTCAATCGGCAGGATGCCGGGGGTGATGCGGCTGGTGTCGATCCCGGCCTTGGCGCACTCATCACGGAAGCGCAGAAAGGTATCGGCCTCAAAGAAGAACTGGGTCAGCGCCTCATCCGCGCCGGCGTCCAGTTTGCGCTTCAGCCAGTCGACATCCGCGCGGGCACTGGTGGCCTCCGGATGGCGGTCAGGGTAGGCGCCGACACGAATGGAGAATTGATCGCGTTCAGCCAATGCGGCGATCAGTTCAACCGAATTGGCGTAGCCGTCGGGGTGAGGCTCGAACCCGGCGGAGCCTTTTGGCGGGTCACCACGCAGGGCCACGATTTCGCGGACACCTGCCTCAGCGAACTGATCGGCTATCGTCATGGTCTCCGCTTTGGTGGCGTTGACGCAGGTCAGATGCGCCGCGACATTGAGGCCGGAGGCGTTGTGCAAGGTTGCCACCGCTTCCCGCGTGAGGTCACGGGTGGTGCCCCCGGCGCCATAGGTCACCGAGACAAATCGGGGGGCGAGTGGGGCCAGCGTCTGCACCGTGTCCCAAAGCCGAAATGAGGCCTCCAGAGACTGCGGCGGGAAGAATTCAAAAGAGATGTCAGGGGTCGTCATTTTAAAAAGCGCTCCGCATGATTTCATCTCTTGTTGCATACAGCCTATTGTGAAACAATTTCATAATACTCAAGAACAACATGAGCGACACGATAGATGCATATCGAATTCCGTCACCTACGCACGATCAAGGCAATCCATCAGGAAGGCGGGCTGGCGCGGGCGGCGGATCAGCTGAATATCACTCAGAGCGCATTGAGCCATCAGATCAAGGGGCTGGAAGATCAGGCCGGGGTGGAACTGTTCCTGCGGCGCTCAAAACCGATGAAGCTGTCGGCGGCGGGGCTGCGGCTGTTGCGGCTGGCGGATCAGGTCTTGCCGCAGGTGGAGGCGATGCAGGCGGAGTTCTCTGCGCTGCGGGATGGCAACACCGGGCGGATGTATATCGCGATTGAGTGTCACGCCTGTTTTGAATGGCTGTTTCCGGTGTTGGAGGGCTTGCGCAAGAATTGGGCTGATGTGGATGTGGATATTCGTCCGGGCCTTGCCTTTGACGCGCTGCCCGCGCTGCAGAAGGAGGAGGTTGATCTGGTGATTTCCTCCGACCCGGAGGTTCTGCCGGGGATCGAGTTCATTGAGCTGTTTGATTACAAACCGGTTTTTGTGGCCTCTGCGCTGCATCCGCTGGCAGAGAAGCCCCATATTGAGGCTGAGGATTTTCGCGGCCAGACCCTGATCACCTATCCGGTGGAGAAGTCGCGGCTGGATATTTTCAGCCAGTTGCTAACCCCGGCGGGGGTTGAGCCTGCACATATCCGGCAGGTGGAGCTGACGGCGGTGATCCTGCTGTTGGTGGCATCGAACCGGGGCATTTCTGTACTGCCCGACTGGGTGGTGCGGGAGGTGAAATACTCCTCGGACTATGTGACACGGCCCCTGACATCCAAGGGGATCACCCGCAGACTTTATGCGGCGATCCGCAGTGAGGACCGGGAAAAGCCCTATATGCAGGAGCTGATCCGCCTGGCCAAGGTTGAGGCGCGCAGGCTACAGCAGCAGTAGAGCGCTGGCCCTGGGGGTTTGGTGCTTGGCTATGGGCTGTCCGCTCATCGTCGCTCGCCCTCGCGAGACACATGCGTCTGGGGCATAGCTCTCATGTGCGCCGGGGGCGGGGTTATGCCGCTATTGGGCCTTGGCAAGCGGCAATGAGGCGCGTATAGGCACGGTTTGACCGACATCTCCCCCTATTTGCTCAGGAGTCTTTCGCATGATTGGCAGCGCAAACCTCAACATCATGATCAAAGCTGCCCGTAAGGCGGGGCGGTCGTTGGTCAAGGATTTTCGCGAAGTTGAAAACCTTCAGGTGTCGAGAAAGGGCGCGGGCGACTTTGTCTCCAAGGCCGATATCGCTGCGGAAAAGATCCTGAAAGAAGAGCTGATGGGCGCGCGCCCGACCTATGGCTGGCTGGCCGAAGAGGGCGGCGAAGAGGAAGGCGCAGATCCGACTCGTCGCTGGATTGTGGACCCGCTGGATGGCACCACCAACTTCTTGCACGGTCTGCCTCATTGGGCGATTTCCATCGCGCTGGAGCATAAGGGCAAAGTTGTGGCCGGTGTCGTTTATGATGCCGCCAAAGACGAGATGTTTTTTGCCGAGAAGGGTGCGGGCGCCTGGATGAATGACACCCGTATCCGTGTCTCGGGTCGTCACCGCTTGATTGAATCGATTTTCGCCACCGGTCTGCCCTTTGCCGGGCGCTCAGATCTGCCTGCGACCCTGCAGGATCTGGCGCGGCTGATGCCGGCCTGTGCCGGTGTGCGCCGCTGGGGCGCTGCGGCGCTGGATCTGGCCTATGTGGCGGCGGGCCGCTACGAAGGGTATTGGGAACGCCGTCTGAACGCCTGGGATCTGGCGGCTGGTATCATCATCGTGCAGGAAGCCGGCGGGCTGATTGAAGCGGTGAATCCTGAGGATGATATCCTGACCTCCGGCGAGGTGCTCTGCGCCAATGAGGCGATCTTTGATGGCTTCGCCAAGGTGATCCGGGACTGATCAGGTCCGATAGCAGGTTTTGAAACGCGGCCCTTGGGTCGCGTTTTTTCGTTTGTGCGTTCTGTCTGAGTGGGCTGGCGGCTTTGTTGTTGCCTATTGGTCCGACGGGTGGTTCACGCCATCGTGCCAGGGGATCTCACCATAGGTTTCGGCATGTGCGCGCGGGTTGCCCCCGTCAATGCAACCGAGGTTGATCCCACATTCTGCCGGATCGGAGCGGCGCTGGTGATAGACATAGATGCCGCAGGTCTTGCAGAAATAGTGCTTCGCCGTATGGCTGCCCCAGGTGTAGAGGCTGAGGTCCTCCGCGCCTTTGAGGATGCGCAGGCTAGCGGTGCGGGCAGTGACAGCGGCGGCACCCCTGCGGATGCAGAAAGAACAATTGCAGCGGCTGGCTGAGGCAAGGCCGCGGGGGAGGTCGGCGCTGATCTCAACCGCGCCACAGTGGCAGCTGGCATGGCAGGTTGTCGGGCCGTCGGTGACGACGGGTGCGGGTGTGCCTGAGGTCATTGAGGCGGGCCTTTTCTAAGGGATGTGAGATGGCGCGTCATTATCGGCCCCATGGGCTATCTCGGCGGTTGTTCCTGTGGTCATCACGCCGGGATTTGCGCGCCACGCGGGGGATGCGACTGGCAGAGTAGCTGACCTTGGGGTGGGGCGGCTGTCCATGGGTCTTGCCCCAATAGGCCGGTCCGCCCCGCCGCAGCCAGAGCGGGATCGTCAGCACCAGCCCGACACCAAAACCGCCCGCATGGGCCCAATAGGCCACACCGCCCGCCTGCGGATCAGAGCCGATGCCACCCAGAAATTGCATGCCCAGCCACACACCCAGCATCACAAAGGCGGGAATTGAGAAGACGCGGAAATAGACGATCAGGATCAACAGAATATCGACGCGCGCCCGCGGGAAGAGCAGCAGATACCCGCCCATGACCCCGGCAATGGCGCCGGAGGCGCCGACCAGCGGCACCAGTGAATATGGTGCGCTGGCCACATGGATCAGCCCCGCTCCGATCCCGGAGACAAGGTAGAAGGCGAGGAAGGTGAAATGACCCATTTCATCTTCCATGTTGTCGCCAAAGATCCACAGAAACAGCATGTTGCCGCCAAGGTGCATCCAGCTGCCATGAAGAAAAGTGGAGGTCAGCAGCGTTTTCCAGTCGTAGCCTGATGTGATCTCTGCCGGGAGCAGGGCGTAGGCGTTGTAGAGCGCGGTCAGGCGGCGCGGGCTGTCATAGCCAAAATAGGTCAGCGCAAAGATCGCGATATTCGCCACCATCAGCGCGTAGGTCACATAGGGCGTGCGCCCGGACGGGTTGTGGTCACGGATCGGAAACATGGGGGAACGCTGGGCCGAATATGGCCCAGCGTCAAGAGCTTACCCGCGCGTCGCCTGTGCGGGCGTCATCCAGACTGGTGCGGCAGTCAGGACATACCGCCCAGAAGGGCCGCGTTGCCGCCCGCAGCGGTGGTATCGACACAGACATGCCGCTCGGCCTGCACCCGTGCGATATCCGGCAGGCCGGGGATCAGCGGCAGGATCGGGCCGGTGCGTTTCGCCAGCCAGGTCTCAATCTCGCGCGCGGTGGCCGCATCGCCCCACCAGATTACGCCGGATAGCCCGTCCATGGTTGGCAGCTGTGACATCTCGATCGGGCCGGAAGCCTCAATCGCGGTGCCGCCAAGGGCATGAACCGCGCGGGCCTGCGCTGCGACGGCCTGCTGTCCCGGCCCAAGGCAGAGGAGTGGCGGGCGCGCGAGCTGCGACAGGCGGTTGGACTCACCGGTGGGGCCGGGCAGGCTGGTGGTGACCTCCTGCATGGGCTGGCCGGTGGGGGCGGGCAGGGTGGTCATGATCGCGGTTTCGGTGGGCCAATTTTCGGCCACCTGCTGCCGGTCCGGGGCGCAGAAGCGCGTCATGTAGAAGGGGCCGCCTGCCTTGGGTCCGGTGCCGGAGAGGCCTTCGCCGCCAAAGGGCTGGCTGCCGACGATTGCGCCGATCTGGTTGCGGTTCACATAGAGGTTGCCCGCGTGGATCCGGTCACAGATGTATTGCACCCGGTCATCAATCCGGGTGTGCAGGCCAAAGGTCAGCCCGTAACCGGTGGCGTTGATATCACTGATGATCTGGTCCAGATCCTGAGATTTGAAGCGCACCACATGCAGAACCGGGCCAAAAATCTCCTGTTCCAGCGCCTGAATGCCGGGGACTTCGATCAGGGTCGGGGCCACGAAGGTACCACCCTGCGGAGCGGTCATCTCCTTCAGCACCCGTCCCTCGGCGCGGGCGGCGTCGATATGCGCGAGGATTCCTCCGCGTGCGGCTTCGTCGATGACTGGGCCACTGTCGGTGGACAGGATCCAGGGGTCGCCAAGCCGCAGCGCATCCATCGCGCCCTTCAGCATTTTCAGCACATTGTCGGCGATGTCGTCCTGAAGATAGAGGCAGCGCAGGGCCGAGCAGCGCTGACCTGCGGATTGAAAGGCGCTTTCGATCACGGATTGCACGGCCTGTTCTGGAAGGGCGGTACTGTCCACGATCATTGCGTTGAGACCGCCGGTCTCGGCAATCAGCGGCGCGCCGGGGCGAAGGTGCTCGGCCATGGCGGCGCGGATCTTGAGCGCGGTTGCGGTAGAGCCGGTAAAGGCCACGCCGCCGACACGTGCATCGGAGGTGAGGGCGCCACCAACGGCGCCGCCGCCCGGCAGCAATTGCAGCGCGCTGCGGGGCACGCCCGCTTCATGCAGCAGCGAGATGGCGCGATGGGCGATCAGCGGCGTCTGCTCTGCGGGTTTGGCCAGAACCGCATTGCCCACCGCCAGAGCAGCCGCAATCTGACCTGAGAAAATTGCCAGCGGGAAATTCCAGGGCGAGATACAGGTGAAGACACCAACCGGCGGTTCCGCCGGGATGCGCGCGGCGTAGTAGCGCAGGAAGTCGACCGCCTCGCGCAGTTCCGCCACGCAGTCGGGCAGGGTCTTGCCCGCCTCGCGGGTCAGCAGGGCGAACAGTTCACCGTAGTTTTCCTCATAGAGGTCAGCCGCACGGTTCAGGATCTCGGCGCGGGTCTCAGCGCCGGCCTCCCAAGGGGTTGCGGCGCTGAGTGCGGCGTCAATCTCGGCCTCACCGGCTGTCTGCACCTGGCCCACGGTGGTCAGGTCGGCAGGGTTGCGCACTGGCTCATCTGTGGTGGTTGCGGTCGCGGGCGCCTTGGCCAACAGCGGCTCTGCAGCCCAGCTGTGGCTCTTCCAAGGCGCTCGAGCGGCGTCGATGGCCGCAAGGGTGGGCGCGTGGCCCAGATCAAATCCCATCGAATTGGGGCGCTCCGGCTGGAACAGGTCGGGACCCTTGCGCAGGTTTGCGGTCAGATCCTCGACCTGAGCGAAAGGATCGGCGGCGACCACCTCTGGCGGGACATTTTCGTCCACGATCTGGTTCACAAAGGAGCTGTTGGCACCATTTTCCAGCAGGCGCCGCACCAGATAGGCCAATAGATCGCGATGCGCCCCAACCGGCGCATAGATCCGGCAATGGGTGCGGTTCTGCTCCAGCACCATCTGGTGCAGGGTCTCGCCCATGCCATGTAGCCGCTGGAATTCATAGGCGCCATTATCGATCTCCTTCGCCATATGCAGAATGGCGGAGACAGTGTGGGCATTATGGGTGGCGAACTGCGGATAGATCCGGTCGGTCATCGACAGGAGCTTACGGGCATTGGCGATATAGGACACATCGGTCAGGGATTTGTGGGTGAACACCGGGAAGCCATCGACGCCTTCTACTTGGGCGCGCTTTACCTCGGTGTCCCAATAGGCGCCCTTCACCAGCCGGACCATCAGGCGGCGATTGTAACGGTTCGCCATGTCATAAAGCGCATCCAGCGCCGCGCCGGTGCGCGGGCCATAGGCCTGAACCACCACACCGAAGCCGTCCCAGCCAGCGAGGGCGGGATCCGAGATCACCTCCTCAATGACCTCAAGCGAGAGCGACAGGCGATCAGCCTCCTCGGCGTCAACATTAAGGCCCATGCCGGCCGCTTTGGCCAGGAGCGCCAGCGCCTGCAGACGCGGGACCAGCTCCTCCATGACGCGGGTTTCCTGCGCCAACTCATAGCGCGGATGCAGGGCCGAGAGTTTCACCGAAATGCCGGGGTTCTGGCGAATGTCCTCGCTGTTGCAAGCTGCCGCGATGGCCGAAATCGCCCGTGAATAGGCCAGATGATAGCGCGCAGCGTCCGCTTCGGTGCGGGCGGCCTCCCCCAGCATGTCATAGGAATAGGTATAGCCCTTGGCCTCCATCCCGGCAGCGCGTTTCATGGCGCCTTCAATGGTTTCGCCCAACACGAACTGGCGGCCCATTTCTTTCATCGCGCGGCTGACAGCAGTGCGGATCACCGGCTCCCCCAGACGTTTCATGGCGCCGCGCAGGGCGGAGACGGGGCTGCGTTTCTCATCCAGCACCTTGCCGGTCAGCATCAGTGCCCAGGTGGAGGCATTGACCAGTGAGGAGGTGGATTTGCCCAGATGCTTGCCCCATTCCGACGGCGCGATCTTATCCTCGATCAGGGCGTCAATGGTGTCCGCGTCAGGCACCCGCAGCAGCGCCTCCGCAAGGCACATCAGCGCGACGCCTTCATCGGTGGAGAGCCCGTATTCGGCGAGAAACACCTCCATCAGACCGGGGGAGGAGTGGCCGCGGATGTCACGCACCAGTGCCGCGGCATTGGCGCTGATGGTGCTGCGGTCTGTCGCGTCCAGATTGGCAAGCGCGAACAGCTGGTCCCGCATCTGGGCCTGATCAACATAGGTGCCTGCATCAATCTGATAGCGCATGGCGTCGCTGTGCGTCGGTGTCGGCGCAGAAGGCATTGCGGGCGTGGTCTGGGTTTGGGGCGCGGTCATGTTGGGAACTCTCCGAAAGAACCATGGGCGATGCCCAGGTTGGTCGTTTCACACATAATATCGTGAATCGATTGGGACAAACGGCCAAAAATGTGGGATATGAAGTGCAATGGGCCAAAAAGAGGTGGGTTTTCGATGCAAATGGACTTTCCGGGAATGGATCGGTTCGATCAGGCGATTCTGGCCGCCTTGGGCGAGGACGGGCGCATGTCGATCGCGGATCTGGCGCGCCGCATTGGGCTGTCGAAGACACCGACACAGGCGCGGCTGCGGCGGCTGGAGGCTGAGGGGATCATCACCGGTTATCGGGCATTGATCGATCCGATCCGGCTGGGGCTGGATCACGTGGCGTTCGTCGAAGTGAAACTGACGGACACCCGCGAGGCAGCCCTGGCGAAATTCAACGCGGCCCTTGCGCGGGTGCCCGAGATCGAACAGGCGCATCTGATGGCCTCACATTTTGACTATCTTCTGAAGGTGCGGACGCGATCCATGTCGGCCTATCGGGCGGTGCTGGGCGAGAAGATTTCTGCGTTGCCGCATGTGGCGTCGACCTCCACCTATGTGGCGATGCAGGCAGTGATTGAGGACAGCGCTGTGCTGCCGTGATCGGCAGGCCGGGCGGGTGCGCGCGAAATCGTGACTTGTCCGGCAAGGGCTTTGCGCCAAGATTGGAGGATGCGACAGTTCTGGATTGCCCCGCTTCTTGTTCTTGGTTTCGCTACGGCTGCGTCCCTCGCGCAGGCGGAGGGGGCAGGGCCGCCGCCGCCATCCGGCGATATTGCAAGCTGCCCGGCGGCTCCGGATCATCAGGGCGCGGTCGATCAGTTGATTGGCCGTGTGCAGGCCGCCCCGGATGAGGCGTCGGCGCAGCAGATCTCCAACCAGTTCTGGCAATATTGGGCAGATGCCCCCAACGCTGAGGCGCAGGCCCTGCTGGATCGTGGGATGACCCGGCGCTCAGCCTTTGATTTTCTGGGAGCGTTGGAGGCCTTCGACCGATTGGTCGCCTATTGTCCGGACTATGCCGAGGGCTACAACCAGCGTGCCTTTGTTCACTATCTGCGACGGGATTTTGCGGCGGCCTTGACGGATCTGGATCGGGCGCTGGCCTTGTCGCCACGCCACGTGGCCGCCATGAGTGGGCGCGCGCTGTCGCTATATGGGCTGTCCCGTCTGGGCGAGGCGCGTGTGGCGCTGGAGCAGGCGCTGTCGTTGAACCCCTGGCTGCCGGAGCGGCATCTGGCGGCGCCAGGTGGACCGCTGGCCCCAGAAGGTGCAGACCCCGGCACACCGGAGGTGGAGCTGTAAGTTGCCGCATGGCGTCGCCCGGAAAAATTCGCCAAACAGATCAGATAGCCCATTGTACCGCTGGAGCGTCCTAGGTAGGTCTGTGATAGCAGCGGCCTAGCCTGCTGTGCGGACGTGGTGGAATGGTAGACACCGGAGACTTAAAATCTCCTGGCCGTATGGCCGTGCGGGTTCGAGTCCCGCCGTCCGCACCAGTTTTGGAAGGCGTTGTATCGGGAGCAGTGAATGCGCTACACATTGGTGGCAACTGCCAAGAACGAGGGGCCGACCATTCTGGAGTGGGTCGCCTATCACAAGATGATCGGTTTTGAGACCATCATCATCTATCAGAACGATTCAGATGACTTTACCCATGAGACCTTGAAAACCCTGAGGGACATGGGCGAGATTGCTTATTTTTACAACCGTGCAGAGCGCGGGCGGCATCAGGTGAAGGCCTACAAGCGAGCCGCAAAGCAGGCGGCGTTTCGAGATGCACACTGGGTATTGGCGCTGGATCTTGACGAGTTTCTGGTCGTCCATGCGGATGGCGGAACCGTGCAGGACCTCATTGACGCGATGCCAGAGTGCAATCAGATCATGTTGAACTGGAAGCACTTTGGAGGTTCAGGCAAGACGCGGATCTCGCAGGATCTGGTGGTTGAAACCTTCACGATGTCCGAGGATGAGGCGCGCGTCAAAACGCACCTGACGCCATTTAAGGCAATGTTCGATCCAAGTGCATATACGCGATGTGGTGTCCACCGGCCACAGGGGCAACTAATCCCGGACGATCAGATCCGCATCTGCAACGGCTCCGGCCTGCCGCTCAGCGCCTACGAGCATCGTAATTTTCGGGCCAAAGATCCTGGCCAGCGGGCGTTGGCGCAGATTAATCACTATAACACAAAGGACGCGGCGAGTTTTGTTCTGAAGTCGTACCGTGGCAGCGCGCATCAGGCCAATCGCGCCATTGATCGAAAATACTGGACGCGGCGCAATCACAATAGTCAGGAAGATCTGCTTCTGGCCGCAAGAACCGATGCAATTCGTGGTCGGATGCAGGAACTTGATGCGGCGTCAGGTGGTCGGTTGCTAGCTCTGCGACACCAGGCGATCGAATTGCACCGCAGCCGGTTTGACGCGCTGATGGAAGATCCTGCTACTACGTACCGTGACCTCTATACTTATTGTCTGGAAAATCCTGGTCTGGCCACAAGAGACTGAACGTGTCCGGTGGCTGGCCCCTAAAGGGGATCAGGAATTGGTGCCGTCTTTTGTCTGATCCGGCGGCGCCGCGCGTTCGGCCTGAACCGAGGCGATGGTCTCCAGAAGCAGCGGTTTACGGATCGGTTTTTGCAAAAAGCGATCCATCCCGGCGTCGAGACAGGCGCGGCGGTCACTTTCGAAGGCGTTGGCGGTCAGGGCGATGATCGCGGGCTGCGCCATGTCGCTGGCCCGGATCTGGCGGGTCGCCGTGAGTCCGTCGACTTCTGGCATGGACATATCCATAAGGATGATGGCCGGTTGATGGTCACGGCACATATCTACCGCTTCGCGCCCGTTCTCAGCCTCGATCACTTTGAGCGGAGTGTTGGCGAGAAGCTTTCGGATCAACAGGCGATTGGTTCGGTTGTCATCCGCAAGTAGCAGTACACCTGGTCCGGGCAGTAACTGGGAGGGTATCGGGTTGATCTGCGTCGGTATCTCGTGCGTGGAGCGGGCGGCGGACAGGCGAATTTCGAGCCGGAAGCGGGAGCCCTCTCCTTCGTTTGATTGCAGGCTAATGCCGCCGCCCATGCGCTGTGCCAGAATATTTGAAATGGTCAGCCCCAAGCCAGTACCACCATAATGGCGCGTAGTGGCAGCATCAGCCTGTGAAAACCGCTCAAACACATGTTTGGCCTGATCTTCAGAGATGCCGATACCGGTGTCCACGACATCAATGAACAGATGGTGGTGGTCATTGCCATCGCAACCGACATGAAGGGCGATGCTGCCCTCTTGAGTGAACTTCACAGCGTTGCTGAGCAGATTGACGAGGATCTGGCGCAGGCGTCCATCGTCACCATGAACCTGTTCGGGCAGTTCATGAGCGTATGTTTGCGTGAAGCTCAGCCCTTTTTCACGCAGCTTCGGGCGAAGAACGTCTACGGCACCATCGACGCATTTGCGCAGATTGAAATCAACGGTGCTGATTTCCATCTTGCCTGCCTCCAGCCGGGAGAGATCCAGAATGTCATTGATGATCTTCAGCAAAGCAACAGAGGAGTCCCGGATGGTGTCAACGCATTGCTCTTGCTCCGCCGAGAGGGGGCTTTCAGCGAGGATATCGGACATGCCGATGATGCCGTTCATCGGTGTACGGATCTCATGGCTCATATTGGCAAGAAACTCGGTCTTTGCCTGATCAGCCTTTTCGGCCGCCTGTTTTGCATAGGTCAGCTGGGCGTTGCGGTGAGTCAACTGCTGGTTGGTACGCTTTAGTTCATTGTTGAGGTCGACGTCGCGGGTCACATCCCATTCGACGCCGATCATCCGGTTGCGCCCCCTTGAATCGCGAAACGAGCAGCCCATCGCGCGGATGTTTTTATGGGTGCCGTTCTCCAGTCTGATCCGAAAATCGATAGAGTAGTTGCGAACGTGGTGCAGCGCCTCCTGAAAACCGTTGATGACGCGATCGCGGTCATTGGGATGTACCAGAGATTTCCAGACAGAGAGCGGTACCTCGCTAGAACCGACTGGATCACCATACAGTTCCCGCATTCTACGATCCCAAATCGCAATGTCAGAACTGTCCCTCATCTCCCAGATGCCGATCTTGGAGGTTTCAACAGCCATTTCCAAGCGGCGGGACATCGCTTCCAGCTGACGTTCGCGCCGTTTGAGTGTCTGAATCACCGTCCGCCTTGCTGCTGACAATCGGCCGGCCAGGGCCGTTGGAAAGAGAATGAAGGTACCGGCAAGAAAGATCGTAAATCGCAGTTGCCATTTGTTGTCGGCACGGTTGGGCCAGCCACCTTTGGGGCGCGCGGCAAGTTGCCAGGTTCCCACCGGCAGCACTATGTCCATCAACACCGGGTCGTCCCGCAGAATATCCGGACTGCCGTAGAACTGCGCGCCGTTCGCGCCTTTTCCATCGTTGCCGACGAGGGCTACGTCGATCATTAGATCAGGGTGGGTTAACCCACCCTGAGAATAGATGGCGTCGATATCGATCACGGAAGAAAGAATGCCCCAGAATGATTTGCTTTCTGGCGGCCCGACGAAGATTGGAAAACGGGCGATCATGCCCTGGCCGCCCTGCATCAGATCGACCGGACCTGCCAGAACGAGGTCACCGCTGTCTCGCGCCAGTAGGGCTGCGGCGCGTTGCGCGTCGTTCTTGCGGTAATCCAACCCGATCGCCGCCTCGTTGCCTTCTATGGGATACATCAGCTTGATGATAAGATCGGGCGCTGCCGCAATGTTTCGCAAACTATCTTCTGCCGCCAGGATATGAGAAGCCAATTGAGCAAACCGCTGCTGGGTCATATCTGGCTCTGTCGACAGAACTGCCCTGAGACCGCGAACCAACTGAATATCGGCCGATAGATTGCCCTCGATCCGTGCGCGGATCAGCCCCGCTTCATATTGGACATCGGCGCGCAGTTTCTGGTCATAAATGGTGTCATTCTGAGATTCGGCAGATATGCCCGCAGCAACGATCACCACGAGGGCGACCAGCGTCGGCAGATAGGTCCGATTGTTCAGCGCCTTTATCCACGCCTTAGGCCGAATTCTCATCAAAGCTACACCGGTGATTTTCGTCTACTCAAGATACACAGTCATTCCTGTCGCAAAACTGTTCAACCAATATTAATGATGCTCGAACTTTTCCACTTTGAGAGGATTTTCTCACAGGCACTAACCTGCTGGGGGGTCTGTTTGGAGAGTTTCGCCGGTTGTATCTCGGATTAACCTAAAATTGAGCAGGTTTTTAGGTGGCTGCCAACGGAAGGGGTACCATCTTGAGTTGAACGTATTAACGAGCGCTAGCGTAAATGCGTGTCTTTGTGATCTATAGTGAACACTTTGAAGGGTAACTAAGTTATTGTAGGCAATAATGAAATTATGAGTGAGACAGGGGAGGTGCTGCTCTCCGGCCCCTGACGCGACGCATTTTTCAAAGTTAACATTTGGGCAAGGAACCTCCGATATTGATTTTTAGATCAACTTTCAATGTATGGCCGAGGGTAACGATGTTTTTCAAACGTGATGCAAAGAAACAGCAAGCTGAATCGACAATGGAACGATCGATCATGGATATGATCGATCGAACTCAGGCCATGATCCAATTCGAACCCGACGGAACGATTCTGGAGGCCAATGCGAATTTCCTGGGCGCGGTCGGATACCAGCTTGAGGAAATCCAAGGTAAGCATCACTCGATGTTCGTCGATCCCGATTATGCCCGCAGCGACGCCTATAAATCGTTCTGGGCGGATCTGGCGGCGGGGAAATTTTTCACCGATCAATATCCGCGCGTATCAAAAGCGGGGGAGACGATCTGGATCCAAGCCACTTATGCTCCGGTTCTGGATGGCGAGGGCAATACGATCCGGGTGATCAAACTGGCCACCGACATCACCGCCCGACAGAACAGTGTTGAAGAAATCTCCAAAGGGTTGGAAGCATTGAGTGAGGGGGATCTGAGCTACCGGGTACAGCCCTCTGACCTGCCGGATATGCGGGTACTCTGCGAGGCGTTCAACAACGCGCAGGATACCTTGAATGGCGCTGTTGAAACGGTGAAGGCGGTCGCCGATGCGGTCGGCAGTACGGCATCTGAAATCAGCCAGTCCTCTAGTGAGCTGTCGCATCGTACCGAAACCCAGGCCGCCACACTGGAAGAAACCGCCGCTGCAATTGAGGAGCTGACCTCCACAGTGCGTTCTGCCGCCGATGGCGCCCGTGAGGTTGAGGACATCGTCAGCAATGCGCGCGCAACCGCGGAGGAAAGCGGTGAAGTTGTGAGCAACGCGGTGACGGCGATGTCGCAGATCGAGGACTCCTCCGGCAAGATCTCGCAGATCATCTCGGTGATCGATGATATCGCCTTTCAAACCAATCTGCTGGCGTTGAATGCAGGTGTTGAGGCCGCGCGGGCAGGCGAGGCTGGGCGCGGTTTTGCGGTTGTTGCCTCCGAAGTACGCGCGCTGGCGCAGCGGTCCTCTGACGCGGCGGGTGAGATCAAGCAGCTGATCAACGAGAGTTCGCAATATGTCGGCAACGGTGTAAAACTGGTAAGCCGTGCGGGTGAGGAACTGCAGAAGATCATTGGCAGCGTCAGCACGATTTCGGGCCATGTCAGCCAGATTGCAACCGGTGCGGCGGAACAATCGGTGACCCTTGTCGAGATCAACACCGGTGTCAGCCAGCTGGATCAGGTGACCCAGCACAACGCAGCCATGGTCGAAGAGGCAACTGCGGCCAGCCAGACACTCTCCAATGACGCCAATGAGTTGACCCGCCAGATTTCCATCTTCAAGACCGGATCAGGCACCCAGAACATCGTGTCATTTGGAAGCGGCGGCACTGGAGCGCAGGGCTACGGTGTCCGTGCAACCGGCTGAATTAGGCATAAAAAGGCGGTCCATCTGAGGCGCCGTCTCTCCCATACAGAAGAACGATATGGGGAAACGTCTGTACCAAACGTCCTCAGCACATGGCCGCCGCACTGCACCAGCAGCTGCGGCGGTTGGTATTTTGATCGCAGTGTTTTCAGGGGCTGATCAGTGGCCATTTCGGCGCTGTGCTGCCCTGGAACTGATCAGGATCAAAGACCGGTCTTCCGACACCATGATTTATGGTGACAGATAACCAAATCTTGCCAACCCATGACCGGAGTGACCGCCATGATCCGCCTAGCATCCATCCTCTATTCCCTGATCGGCAGCAGCCTTGCTGGGGCCGCTGTGATCGCGGTTCTGGTGGCCGGGCATGTCTCTGTTCCGGCTATTCTGATGGCGGCCGCTGTTGGCGCCGTTGCCGGACTGCCGGTGTCCTATCTGGTGGCCCGACGGCTGTATCAGGGCTGATCACCCCCGCGTCCTGGGCTGGGGGCCGTTCACGCGTCGAAGAACCCGCGGGCCGTCGCCACAAAGGCGCGGGGATTTTCGGCGTGGAGCCAATGTCCGCAATCAGGAAGTTTGGCGAAATGGGACCGGCTGAACCGCGCCTTGATCAAAGGGCGATGTTCCGGCAGGACATAATCTGATGCCGCGCCGGACAGAAACAGCGTGCTGCCGTCCCATTGCGCTTCGGTTTCGGGAAACCCCATGATGTGAGGCATGTCGCGTTCCAGGGTGTCCAGGTTCAGGCGCCAGCGCCTGTTTGGCAGATCAAGGGACTGCGTGAAGAAACTCTGTAGGGCTTTCTTAACGCCGAGGTTGGCCAGCTGCGCCTCGGCGTCTGAGCGGCGTTCGACCTTGGCAAGATCAACCTGACGCATTGCATGGATGTACTGGATCTGGCTGTGCGTATAGGCCACCGGTGCAATATCCGCGACCAGCAGGCGGCGCAGCGCCTGGGGGTGGTTGAGGGCGAGCGTCATCGCTGCCTTGCCCCCCATAGAATGGCCAATCATATCAACAGGCCCGCCATGCGCTGCGATTACTTCCGCCAGATCATCGGCCATATCGTGGTAACTGTGGGTCTCGGTCCAGGGACTGCTGCCATGGTTGCGCATATCGATTGCGATGACCTCACGCTCATCGCAAAGCCGCTTGGCAATTGCGCCCCAGTTGCGGGCAGAGCCATAAAGCCCATGCGCGATCATCAGGGTGGGCTTGTCGGTCGGGGCGCCATGGCGGATCGTGTTCAGCATATCCCCGTGATAACGTCGGCATCGTCCGCTCGCCAGCCCCTTTGCGCGGGGGATTGCTGTTGTGTTTGATATCTCCGGCTGGGCATTGAGCGCACCGCAAAGCGTCGTTATTGTGCCGTTAGTTTTTCAGATCCCGGACCATCCATGGCAGATACACTTCTCAGCGATATCGAACAGGTTCAGGAACTGCTGAAAGACCGCGAACAGGCCGGCGGCGATCTTGCCTCTGCCCTGAAACACGCGCGACGCCGGTTGCCACGCCGGATCTACCGTCAGGGGATGCGGCTTGCCGAGGCGCAGCATTTGCTGGCGCACCCGAAGCTGCGGCTGACGGTTGAGCATGATCCGTTGCAGCGCGCGGCGCGAGAGGTGATCAAGCACCTGAAGTCCATCGACCTGGCAGACCGTCGCCGCGGACGGCTACTGGATATCGTCGCCACAATGGCCTTCTCGCTAATCGTGGTTGCGATATTGCTCGTGGTGGTGCTGCGCTGGCGGGGATTTGTCTAAGGCGTGACACCCCTTTCCCTTGCGGGCGCGGCCCGGTATCTTGAACGTGGTTCAAGACTGAAGGGCAGAGCGAATGGCAAGCAAGGCCGAAATCCGCAAGCAAGAGTTGCGTGAAAAACTGGTGGCAGCGGCTGAGATCCGCATTCGCCGTGATGGGGCAGGGGCACTGCGGGCGCGGGATCTTGCGACGGACGCGGGCTGCGCGGTGGGCGCCATTTACAATGCCTTTGACGATATGAATGCCATTGTGATGGCGGTGAACGGGCAGACCTTTCAGGCGTTGGGGCAGGCTGTGCGGCAGTCTCTCAACGGGGCGGAAGCTGCGGCGCCGACCGAACGGCTGATCCTGATGAGCAATGCGTATCTGGGATTCGCCGCTGAGAATACCCGGCTGTGGCGCGCCTTGTTTGATGTGCAGGCGGAGGAGACGGAGGTCCCTGACTGGTACCGCGCCGCGCTGGAGGATCTGTTTTCAAACATTGCGGCGCCGGTTGCGGAGATTTTTCCCGACAAAACACCCCAAGATTTGGTGCTTATGGTGCGGGCGTTGTTCTCGGCCGTGCATGGAATCGTTTTGTTGGGACTGGAAAACCGGATCTCCGGCGTGCCGGTTGACCAAATTGAGCGCATGATTTCCGAGGTGTTGTCGCGGCTTACATGATTTTTTGAACATCGTTCAAAATAATGCTTGAACGGCGTTCAAAAAATTTCTATACCCATATTGTGAACGATGTTCATGATATGGAGGAAACCATGTTTGCAACGATTAAGACCTTGATCCGGGGCATTGATGCCCGCGCTGAAGAGCGGTTGAGCGACAACTATGCGATTGAGCTGATTGATCAGAAGATCCGCACCGGCGAGGCCGATCTGACCCGCGCCAAACAGGCGCTGGCTGGTTTGATCCAGAAATCCCGTATGGAGACCCGTCAACTGGAGGCGGTCACAACGCGGATCAACGATCTGACGGAACGGGCCCGAGCGGCACTTGCAGAGGATCGCCAGGATCTCGCGCAGGCTGCGGCCACCGCCATTGCCGAGCTGGAAAACGAGCAAGCCATGCGTCGCCGCACCGTCGATATGCTGGAGCAGCGCAGCCTGCAGCTGCGCCAATCCGTCGAGGCCTGTCATCGCCGCCTGATGGATCTGAAACAGGGTGCGGTTGCAGCACGGGCCACCCGGAAGGCGCAAGGCGCACATATTGGCATGGCCCGGGGCGAAACCTCCGGCGACACGCTGGGGGAGGCGGAGGCGCTGATCAAGCGTGTGATGTCTGCCGAAGATCCGTTTGAGCATAGCGAAATCCTGAAGGACATCGAAACCGGGCTGAGCCATGGCACGGTGGTAGACGATCTGGCGGATGCCGGGTTCGGCGCCCCGACACGCAGTACGGCTGCGGATGTTCTGGCGCGGCTGACGCCGAAAAGCTGACACATCGCCAGCGCCCAGAAATTGGCGCAGCTTTCTTAAGTATTTGAAAAACCAAGACCACCAACCGGGAGAGACCCAATGACCAACGCACGCAACGACAACAACCTGATCATCACCCTCAATGTGGCCGGTGTGGCCGTGGCTTACGGGATGCTGGGGATTTCGCTCTGGCTTTCGACCGAGGTGCCGCTGGCAACCAAAGGCTTCTGGGGTATGGGCATCATGCTGCTGACACTGAGCCTGATCAACGTTGTGAAATACCGCTTTGACATCCGTTCAAGCGAGGACCGTATCCGCCGCATCGAAGAGGCGCGCAATGAGAAGATGCTGGAAGAGGCGTTGGCTGAGACCAAACCGCTCTGATCTGGTAGGCAGTCACAGCCCAAAAGACAACCGCCGCGCACCAAGGGTACGCGGCGGTTCTTTTTTCATTCGAACGGCTTAGTGGTTCGGGTAGAGCGGGAAACGGGCGCAGAGGGCGGCCACTTTCTCACGTACCGAAGCCTCGACCGCAGCGTTGCCATCTTCGCCATTGGCGGCCAGACCGTCGACAACTTCGATGATCAGATCCGCGATCTCGCGGAATTCTGCCTCTCCAAAGCCACGGGTGGTGCCCGCCGGGGTGCCAAGGCGGATGCCCGAGGTCACAGTCGGCTTTTCCGGGTCGAACGGGATGCCGTTCTTGTTGGTGGTGATATGGGCGCGGCCCAGAGCCTTGTCCACGATATTACCGGTCACGCCTTTGGGGCGCAGGTCGACCAGCATGACATGGGTGTCGGTGCCGCCGGTGACGATATCCAGACCGCCTTTGATCAGCTGATCCGCGAGGGCCACGGCATTGGCGCGCACCTGCTTCTGATAGTCTTTGAACTCAGGACGCAGCGCCTCGCCAAAGGCCACTGCCTTGGCGGCGATCACATGCATCAGCGGGCCACCCTGGATACCGGGGAAGATCGCGGAGTTCACCTTCTTTGCGATATCGGCATCGTTGGTCAGGATCATGCCACCGCGCGGGCCGCGCAGGGTTTTATGCGTGGTGGTGGTGGCAACATGGGCATGCGGGAAGGGGGAGGGGTGCTCACCCGCGGCGACCAGACCGGCGAAATGCGCCATGTCGACATGCAGGTAGGCGCCAACCTTATCAGCGATTTCGCGGAAGCGGGCAAAGTCGATGACGCGCGGAATGGCGGAACCACCGGCGATGATCAGCTTGGGCTGATGCTCAACTGCGAGGGCCTCAACCTGGTCGTAGTCAATCAGGCAGTCGTCTTCGCGCACACCGTAGTGAACCGCGTTGAACCATTTGCCGGACTGGTTGGGGCGCGCACCGTGAGTGAGGTGACCGCCGGAGGCCAGATCCATACCAAGGATGGTGTCGCCGGGTTTGATCAACGCCTGGAACACACCCTGGTTGGCCTGTGAGCCGGAGTTGGGCTGCACGTTTGCGAATTCACACCCAAACAGCTGCTTGGCGCGGTCGATGGCAAGGTTCTCTGCAACATCAACGTATTGGCAGCCGCCATAGTAGCGACGACCCGGGTAGCCCTCGGCGTATTTGTTGGTCAGGACAGTGCCCTGGGCCTCCATCACGGCGGCGGAGACGATGTTTTCCGACGCGATCAGTTCGATCTCGTCGCGCTGACGACCAAGTTCATCCGTGACTGAGCCGAACAGCTCCGGATCGCGCTCGGCGAGGGATTGGGTGAAAAAACCGGGGTCGCGGGAAGTGGTCTCGGTCATGCTGCTGGCTCCATGAGTTGGCGTTCCATTTGTGAGATTTCCTATCGGAAACACCACAGCCCTGAAAGCCCGGAATACGACGAATTCCTTGCTGAGAGCGGCAAGACTGGCAATCTTGGGAAAGCTGTGATTGTTTCGGAACGAATTGCGTAACACCGGAAACAGATTTGATGACCATGAGAATCGCCTTTCTGGCCAGCCGGGCTCCGGTGGCGCAGTCAGCACAAGCCGAAATGGTAAGACGATACGGCACTGTGCCGAAGGAAGACGCGGATGTGATTGTCGCCTTAGGTGGTGATGGCTTCATGCTGGACACGCTGCATGAGACGATTGACCTGCCCGCGCCGGTCTATGGCATGAACCGGGGCACCATCGGCTTTTTGATGAACGAGTATAGCGCCAGCGGGCTGCTGGCGCGGTTGCAGGCTGCAGAAGAGGAAATCATCAACCCGCTGTCTATGGTGGCCATGGATGGTGAGGGGCGCAGCCACCGGGCGCTTGCCATCAACGAAGTGTCCTTGCTACGGGCCGGGCCGCAGGCGGCGAAGCTGAAAATCTCTGTCGACGGGCGGCAACGCATGGCGGAACTGGTCTGTGATGGGGCGCTGGTCTCGACGCCTGCAGGGTCCACCGCCTATAACTATTCCGCCCATGGTCCGATTCTGCCGATCGGATCCGACGTACTGGCGCTGACCGCCATTGCTGCGTTCCGCCCGCGCCGCTGGCGTGGCGCGTTGCTGCCCAGCAATGCCACCGTGCGGTTTGACGTGCTGGAGCCGGAGAAGCGACCGGTGATGGCTGATGCGGACTCTGTCTCCTTTGCCAATATTCGCTGGGTGGAGATCGCAACCCAGACCAAGATCCGCCACAAGATCCTGTTTGATCCCGGCCACGGACTGGAAGAGCGGTTGATCTCGGAACAATTCACCTAACGGGAAGAATCGCACCTTAAGGTTGTATCACGCGTTTGTGAACGCAAGTCTGGCGATTTTGTGCGATAATCGAACTCTACATAAGGCCGATGCCAGCGGAGACAGCCAAAGGGCATAGCGTCCCCGACGAGGGGCGCACGATCTACCGGGATGGCCATCGGCCCCTTATTTAAGCACCTAAACTTTGCGTTAGCCGGACTGTGCGGTGGTTGCCATCTGCGCGCGTTTGGGTCCTCGAAGGCGGGAAACGCCGGGGCGATGGTCCCGCATCCTTCGTGTGATTATTTTCGTGAACGAGTATCCGGTGGTATCGGAATATCCGGGGTTCGGCGCATACCGAGCCCCGGATTTCTCTGCGTCACCCGCTTGTATCCGACATCCGTTGCCACAGCGGGTCGCACATGCGGCCAATGCGATCCTCGATTGCGATACAGGCATCCACGGCCATATCCTCGCGCCACCGGGGGGCTGCGATCTGCACATTGATCGGCTGTGGCCCGGATGGCAACTCGGCAAGGCGGCTTGGCACTGAGGCGGCGGGCAGGCCCAGAAAATTCATCGCATAGGAATAGACTGCACACCCCAGCACCTCATGCACACCCGCCGCCCCTTCGGTATCGCGATCGGGTCTGAAGAAGGGTTGTGGCAGGAAGGGGGTCAGGACAAGCGGGTAGCGCTGCATGAACAGTGACCAGTCTCGCGCGTATTGTGTGCGCTTGGCCATCATCTGCAGGAGCTCCACCCCGGCGAAGGGGGGGAATTCCTGAAAATAGACTTCAAAGATATCGCGCACGGTTTGTGAGCCAGCTGCATCAACGTCGCCCTTCATCAGGGCATAGACCTCCCCCATCAGGGCGCGATAGCCGGTGCGGCCTGCGTCGAAGACATCCGGGAGGGTGACTTCTTCGACCTGATAACCGGCATCCAACAGGGCTGCACGGGCATCTTCCAATGCGGCGTCGACCTCTGGGTGCAGATCATAGCCGTAGGTCTCCTTGGAGAAGGCGACGCGGATCGGGCCGTCCGGTGTGTCGCCACGCCAGGGCATGGGCACATGGAACGGGTCGCGCGGATCTGGCGCAATCAGGCTGGGCATCGACAGGTGCAAATCGCAGGCGCTGCGGGTGATCAGCCCCTGGACGGACATGCTCTGCGCCAGAATGCCCCGTTCCGCCGATTGGCTGGGATTCCATGCTGGCACCCGGCCAAGGCCGGGTTTTACCGTCACCGCACCATTGGCGGCGGCGGGGAAGCGCAAGCTGCCGCCAATATCATTGCCATGGGCCAAAGCGCCAATTCCCGCCATCACAGCGGCGCCCGCTCCACCGGAGGAGCCACCGGGAGAGATATGCCGCCCCCAGGGGTTATGGGTGCGGCCATGCAGCGGGTTATCTGTATCGGCGCGGAAGGAGAACTCAGGCGTGTTGGTGCGCCCAATCACCACTGCACCTGCGTCCTGCAAGTTCTTCACCACCGGGGCATCATCCGGTGCAATCAAATCCTTCAGTGCGCTGACCCCATTGGAGGTCGCATGCCCCGCCTGATCGACGTTAATCTTGATCGTGACAGGGACGCCATGCAGCGGGCCACAGGGTGCGCCGCCGGCGCGTGCTTTATCCAGCTGTTGCGCGCGATCAAGGGCGTCGCTGCTCAGATCCTCCACCACTGCATTCAGATCGGGATTAACAGCCGCCATGCGCGTGAGCGAGGCCGTGACCGCCGCCTCCGCCGTCAGGTCGCCCGCAATGGTGCGTTGGCTCAGTTCTGTCGCGCTCAATCGCCAGATGTCGCTCTGTGTCATATAGATGCCTCCTTGCTGGCAGGGTAGGCGGGGGCATCCGAGTTGCAAGGGAAACCGCACGGCAAAAAGCCGAAAACCTGTTCAGGTTTCCGGCAACTGTTCAGTATCAGAACAAATGTGGCGCCCAGTACGGCGGGGTGCGCGCTACTTCGCGTAGCCAAGCCCCTGCAATGCAGTGGTGATCTCATCCAGAATAGCCGGATCGTCGATGGTCGCGGGCATTTTCCAATCGGTGCCATCAGCGATGTTTACCATGGTGCCCCGCAGGATCTTGCCGGAGCGGGTCTTCGGCAGCCGGTCCACGACGCAGGCCAGCTTAAAGGCGGCAACCGGTCCGATTTTCTCGCGCACCAGCTTGACCACCTGCGCGACAACCTCGTCATGTGCGGTCTCACAACCGGAATTGAGGCAGAGGAAGCCGAGGGGCATCTGCCCTTTCAGACTGTCGCTGACGCCGATGACCGCGCATTCGGCCACGTCCGGGTGGCCTGCCAGAACCTCCTCCATCGCGCCAGTGGACAGGCGGTGGCCCGCGACATTGATGACGTCATCCGTGCGCGCCATGATGTAGAGATAGCCCTCCTCATCCTTCATCCCGGCATCGCCGGTTTCATAATATCCTGGGAAGGTGGTGAGGTAGCTTTTCCTGAACCGGTCTTCGGCATTCCACAGCGTCGGCAGCGTGCCGGGCGGCAGTGGCAGTTTTACTGCAATGGCACCCAGCTCGCCCGGGGCTACAGGGTGGCCACCCTCATCAAGGATATCGACCTCATAGCCCGGCATTGGCACGGCAGGAGAACCGAGTTTGGTTGGCAGTTCCTCAATCCCCAGCGGGTTCGCGGCAATCGACCAGCCGGTTTCTGTCTGCCACCAATGGTCAATTACCGGCACCTTCAGCTGTTCCTGCGCCCAGGTAATGGTGTCAGGATCCGCGCGCTCACCGGCCAGATAGACCTGTTTGAGGCCGCGGAGGTCGTATTTCTTGACGTATTCGCCTTTGGGGTCTTCGCGCTTCACTGCCCGGAACGCGGTGGGGGCGGTAAAGAAGCTTTTGACGTTATGTTCGGAAATCACTCGCCAGAACGTGCCCGCATCCGGTGTGCCGATGGGTTTGCCCTCAAACACGATGGTGGTGTTGCCATGGATGAGCGGACCGTAACAGATATAGCTGTGGCCCACGACCCAACCCACATCTGAGGCCGCCCAGAAGACATCGCCGGGATCGACGTTGTAGATGTTCTTCATCGTCCAGTTCAGCGCCACCAACTGCCCGGCGGTGTGGCGGATCACGCCCTTGGGCTGGCCGGTGGTGCCGGAGGTATAGAGGATATAGGCCGGGTGATTGCCCTCAACCGGGACGCATTCTGCGGGTTCGACGCCATATTGGAACCCGTGCCAGTTCACATCGCGGCCTTCGACCAGCTCTGCCACTTCCTGCTCGCGCTGGAAGATCACGCAAAAGTCCGGTTTGTGGGTTGCCAGCTCAATCGCGCCGTCCAGAAGGGGTTTGTAATGCACCGTGCGCCCCGGCTCCAGTCCGCAGGAGGCGGCGATGATCGCCTTCGGTGTGGCGTCATCAATGCGCACAGCCAGTTCATTGGCCGCAAATCCACCAAAGACCACAGAGTGCACAGCCCCCAGACGGGCACAGGCCAGCATGGCCTCCAGTGCCTCGGGGATCATGGGCATATAGATGATGACGCGGTCGCCTTTCTCCACCCCCTTGGCGCGCAGGGCGCCGGCCAATGTGGCGACACGGTTGCGCAGTTCAACATAGGAGATTTCGCGCTTCGTATGGGTGATCGGGCTGTCGTAGATGATCGCTGTTTGCTCGCCGCGCCCCTGTTCGACATGGCGGTCGACGGCGTTGTAGCAGGTGTTCACCCTGGCATCGGCGAACCATTCATAAAGGTCATCGCCCTTGTCGGTCAGGGCCTTGCTTGGTGGGCTGTCCCAGCTGATCGCCTCAGCTGCCTCCATCCAGAATTGTTCCGGATTGGCCTTCCAGCCCTCATAGACCTCTGAATACGACATGCGGTTCCTCCTCACTCATCCTTGGCAATGAGTTAGGCGCATGGACCGTCACCGGGCAAGCGCGCTGCGCGACGTCGCGTCAGATTGGCGCAAGAAATTTGCATTTTTTGCCAATTCGATGTTGCAAAGTTTTGCAAACAGGGCTCGTTCGCGGAATTAACAGCAAGATGGCGGTGGGTTTGCAAAGTCTAGCTGGTGACTGCGCGTTGTGCCCCTGGCAGAGGTCAGGTCGCAGGCGCAGTGATTCTATACGTGCGCCTGCGGGCATTTTGCGTGTTGCTGACAAGTGACCGGCAAGTCGGATGGCTGATGTCAGCTATAATGGGTGACTGGTGTCCCGGCGATGGCGGCCATGTTCAGCAGCCCCCGCGCGGTGATCGACGGGGACACGATATGCGCCCGGTTGCCCATGCCCATCAGGATTGGCCCGACCTCCAGCCCTCCGGCGCGCATTTTCAGGATATTGCGCACGCCGCTCGCCGCATCGGCATGGGCAAAGATCAGCACATTGGCTTCACCCTCCAGCCTTGAGTTCGGGAAAATGCGCGCGCGCAGTTCGGGATCCAGCGCGGTGTCGATATTCATCTCGCCCTCGTAGATGAAATCGCGGGGCGTCTCGTCCAAAATCTGGATCGCAGCGCGCAGGCGGGCACCGGAATCGCAACGGGTATTGCCAAACTGAGATTGCGAACAAAGCGCAATTTTCGGCTCCAGACCGAAACGACGGACATGGCGCGCGGCACCGATGACGGTCTGCGCAATCTGTTCGGGGGTGGGTTCAATCCGCACATGGGTGTCCCCGATGAACAGCGGCCCATCCTCAAGGATCACCAGTGACAACGCACCATGTGGCTCGTAGGTGCCGCCGCCAAGGACCTGGTTCACATAATTCATATGCCAGCGATATTCACCAAAGGTGCCACAGATCATGCTGTCGGCCTCTCCGCGATGAACCATGATGGCACCAATTGCGGTGGTGTTGGTCCGCATGATCGCCTTGGCCAGGTCGGGCGTCACGCCTTCGCGCTGCATGACGCGGTGATAGCTGGTCCAGTAATCATAGTAACGCGGATCGTTTTCCGGGTTCACGATCTGGAAATCGGTGCCGGGACGAATACGCAGGCCCAACCGTTCGCAGCGGGTTTCGATCACTTCGGGGCGACCGATGAGGATCGGTGTCTCGGTGGTTTCTTCCAGAATGCCCTGGGCAGTGCGCAACACGCGTTCATCCTCGCCCTCGGTGAAGACGATGCGCCGTGCGGCGGCCTTTGCCGCCTCAAACACTGGTTTCATCAGCAGCGCGGATTTGAACACGGTTTGGTTCAGCTTGGCCCGATAGGCTGCAAGATCGTCTATCGGGCGTTGCGCAACGCCACTTTCCATCGCGGCCTTGGCCACGGCGGATGACACCACCCCAACAAGGCGCGGATCGAATGGTTTAGGGATGAGGTAATCGGCGCCAAAGGTCAGCTGTTCGCCCTGATAGGCGGCGGCGGCTTCGGCAGAGGTGGTCATCCGGGCCATTTCGGCAATGCCCTCGACGCAGGCGATTTGCATCTCGTCGTTGATCTCTGTCGCGCCGACATCCAGCGCCCCGCGGAAGATGAACGGGAAGCAGAGGACATTGTTGACCTGATTGGGAAAGTCGCTGCGGCCGGTGGCGATGATTGCATTGGGCGAGACCTCGCGCGCCACATCCGGCAGGATTTCCGGGTTGGGGTTGGCGAGGGCAAAAATGATCGGCCGGTCGGTCATCTTGGCGACCATCTCCGGCTTCAGCACATTCGGACCAGAGAGGCCGAGAAAGAGGTCGGCGCCGTCAATGACCTGATCCAATGTGCGCAGATCGGTGTTTTGTGCGAAGGCCGACTTATGCGGGTTCATATCCTCGGTGCGGCCCTCATAGACCAGACCGTGCAGGTCGCAGAGCCAGATATTTTCGCGCTTCACGCCCAGTTTTACCAGCATGTTGAGGCAGGCAATGCCCGCAGCGCCACCACCGGTGGACACGATTTTGATATCCTCAAACCGTTTTCCCGCCACATGCAGCGCGTTTTTGGCGGCAGCACCCACGACAATCGCGGTGCCGTGCTGGTCGTCGTGAAAAACCGGGATGTTCATCCGCTCGCGGCAGATCTTCTCAACGATGAAGCAATCCGGGGCCTTGATGTCTTCAAGGTTGATCGCGCCGAAGGTTGGTTCCAGCGCACAAACAATATCGGCGAGCTTTTCTGGATCGCTCTCGTTCACCTCAATATCGAAACAGTCGATGCTGGCGAATTTTTTGAACAGGACGGCCTTGCCCTCCATCACGGGTTTGGAGGCCAGCGCACCGATATTGCCCAGACCCAGAACCGCCGTGCCATTGGTCACCACCGCTACCAGATTGCCGCGTGAGGTGTATTTTGCCGCATCCGCCGGATCGGATTTGATTTCGATACAGGCCTCGGCGACGCCGGGCGAATATGCGCGCGCCAGATCCCGGCCATTGGCCATCGGCTTGGTCGCGCGGATCTCCAGCTTCCCCGGATTGGGATAGGCGTGGTAATGCAATGCGGCGTCGCGCAGGGTTTGGGTATCGGATTTCGGATTTTTGGTCATCAGGCGCTCCAGAGACTATAGTTTAGTGTTAAACGACTTTTGACGTCAGGGAAACAGGCTATTCATGGCTGCTGCAGCAGGGGTGGGCAAGTGCTTGCACCTGAACACGCTTCGCCTCACTGTGGTGAAAAAGACGTCAAGGGAGCGACAAATGACCGATACGATTGCGGAGCTGCGATTGCCCACGCAGGAGCTGCGGGACGATATTCCATTTTATACCAAAACACTTGGGATGAAGCTCGATTCCATCTACCCGGCAGATGATCCGGCGATCGGGGTGTTCTCCGGCCATGGTCTGCGGCTGCGGATCGAACGGGGCGCGAGTGAAGCCCCCGGCACCATTCGTATTCTGACAGACGATCCTGACGGGTTTGCAGAAGGCGCCCGCCGGTTGACCGCCCCCAATGGCACCAAGATCGAGATTGAGGAGCGCAACCCGCCACTGGTGATGCCGGAAACTGTTCACAGCTTCGTGGTGCGCCGACTGAAGGATCAGGCCCCTTGGATCATCGGGCGCGCTGGCATGCACTACCGTGATCTGGTGCCGGACCGGCTGGGCGGGTCAATCATTGCCAGCCATATTCGCATCCCTGATGGGGGGCCGGTTCCGGATATGGTGCATTTTCACAAGGTCGGCTTTCAGCTGATCTTCTGCATCCATGGCTGGGTTGATGTGGTCTACGAGGATCAGGGCGAGAAGATGCGGCTGACAGCGGGCGATTGCTTCATTCAGCCGCCGGAGATCCGTCACCGGGTGCTGGAAGCCAGCGACAATGTGCAGGTGATCGAAATTGGCGTGCCCGCTGAACACGTCACCGAGATCGATCATGAGATGACGCTGCCGACACCACATCTGAGACCAGAACGCGAATGGCAGGGCCAGCGGTTTGTCTACAACACGGCCGAGGGTGCCGAATGGGCGCCGTTCCGCCTGCCGGGGTATATCTGCCGCGACACGTCGATTGCCGAGAACACCAAAGGCGTGGCCGGGGTGCAGGTGGTGCGCCGCGGCGAGGGCGCGCCGCAGTGGGCGGCCCATGACACCGATATTCACTTCACCTTTGTAATGAATGGCACGCTGACCCTCGAAGGCCAGGGACGAGAGCCGTTTCAGCTGGAACAGGGCGACGCATTCGTCATTCCACCGGGCATGAAGACCCGGTTGAGCGCGCCTTCGGCTGATGTGGAGCTGCTTGAAGTGACCTTGCCCGGGGTGTTCAACACCACATTGGGCGACCCATCAGCCTGAGGCGAGATCAGCGGATGGCGGTTTGGGCCGGATGGTGTGTTACAGTCGCCAGCATGTGCCGGGGGGGCTTTCACTCCCTCGGCAAAATCCGCTAGGGTCACCAATTCTGACCAAATGATCAAAAAATCAGGGAATCGCCATGAACCTCAAAGACGCTGCCACCGCCGTTCGTGCAAACGCACACGCGCCCTATTCCAATTTCAAGGTCGGCGCGGCGATCAGAGCGGCGTCCGGAACCGTCTATGTTGGCTGCAACGTCGAAAATGTTGCTTACCCTGAGGGGACCTGCGCTGAGGCGGGCGCAATTGCGGCCATGGTGGCTGCCGGTGAGACGCGGCTGGAGGCTGCCTATGTGATTGCCGACTGCCCGGCACCGATCCCGCCCTGCGGGGGCTGCCGTCAGAAACTAGCCGAGTTTGGCGCCGCTGACGTGCAGGTGACGCTTGCCACAACCGACGGTCTGGAACGTGAGACCACCATTGGTGACCTGCTTCCGGGGGCCTTTGGCGCGGATCACATGGAGCGGAGCTAAGCTATGGATGCGCGCGCAATCATTGCCAGCCTGCGCCGGGGAGACACCCCGAGTGACGCAGATTTACGCTGGTTCGCTGAAGGGCTGGCCAATGGCACGGTGTCCGATGCGCAGGCCGGCGCCTTTGCTATGGCGGTGTGTCTGCGGGGATTGGGCGTGGAGGCCCGCCGGGCGCTGACGCTTGCAATGCGAGACAGCGGTGATGTGTTGCGCTGGGATCTGGACGGGCCGGTATTGGATAAACACTCCACCGGCGGCGTCGGCGATTGTGTGTCGCTGCTGCTGGCTCCGGCCTTGGCGGAATGCGGGGCGTATGTTCCGATGATTTCGGGGCGGGGACTGGGCCATACCGGCGGCACGCTCGACAAGATGGAAGCCATTCCGGGCGTCAGCACCCAGGTGTCTGAACAGGACCTGATGGCCATGATGCAGAGCGTGGGTTGTGCCATCGTCGGGGCCACGGCGCAGATCGCTCCGGCGGACAAGCGGCTATATGCGATCCGCGATGTGACGGCCACCGTGGACAGTCTCGATCTGATCACCGCGTCCATCCTGTCGAAGAAACTGGCCGCCAGCACAGATGCGCTGGTGCTGGATGTGAAGATCGGCTCCGGTGCCTTCATGAAGACGCTGGAAGAGGCGGAGGCCCTCGCGCGCAGTCTCAGTGAGACGGCGAATGCGGCAGGGTGCCGAACCTCGGCGTTGATCACTGATATGAACCAGCCGCTGGCACCTGCCTTGGGCAATGCGCTGGAGGTGGCGGAGGTCATGCGGGTGCTGACCGGCGTGTCAGGTCAAAGCTGTGCATTGGCGGGGCTGACGGCGGCGCAGGGCGGTGTGTTGCTGGCCCATGGCGGGCTGGCGGCGGATGCCGAGGTGGGGGCTGCGATGATCCGCAAGGCGATTGCCAGCGGAGCCGTCGCTGAGCGCTTTGCCCGGATGGTGGCTGCCATGGGGGGACCGGGTGATTTTGCCGAAACCTGGCAGAGCATCCTGCCGACCGCGCCGGTGCAACGCGGCATCAAAGTGGAGCAGGCCGGCTATGTCAGCGCCATTGATGGCGAAGCGCTAGGTCTGGCGGTGGTCCAGTTGGGCGGCGGACGCATGATCGAAAGCGATGTGGTGGACCCTGCCGTTGGGCTGTCGGAACTGGCGCCGCTGGGCCGGAAACTATCTGCAGGCGACCAGCTGGGGATCGTTCACGCAGCGGATGAGGCGGCGGCGGATGTGGCTGAGGCGCGCCTGCGCGCGGCCTATCAGCTGTCGGAGGCTGCGCCAGAGGTGCCGCCCCTGATCTACAAAAGGATTTCATAATGCCGCGCGCCTTTCTTGTGGTGATGGACTCGGTCGGGATTGGCGGTGCGCCGGATGCCGGGGCCTATTTCAACGGCGATCTGCCCGATCTGGGCGCCAACACGCTGGCCCATATCGCCCAAGCCTGCGCAGCGGGACAGGCGGAGGAGGGGCGCAGTGGCCCCCTGCACCTGCCCAATCTGGATCAGTTGGGCCTGGGGGCTGCGGTCGCCCTGGCGTCCGCTGTGCCCTGTCCGGATCTTGGGGGCGCCGGGATCACCGGGCGCTGGGGCGCGGCCCGCGAGATCAGCCGGGGCAAGGACACGCCATCGGGTCATTGGGAACTGGCCGGGCTGCCGGTGCCATGGGATTGGTGTTACTTCCCGGATCAGACACCGGCCTTTCCGGACGACTTGGTTGCACATGTCTGCGCGGCGGCAGGAACCGAGGCGATCCTTGGCAATTGTCATGCATCGGGCACTGCGATCATTGCCCAACATGGCGCCGCGCATATGCAGTCGGGTTTGCCGATCTGCTATACCTCTGCTGACAGCGTGTTTCAGATCGCAGCGCATGAGGAGACCTTTGGTCTGGACCGATTGCTGGCGCTCTGCGAGGCGGTGGCGCCTTACCTGCATCAGATGAAAGTGGGTCGGGTCATTGCGCGGCCCTTTACCGGTACACCAGAGATCGGGTTCCAGCGCACCACCAACAGGCGTGACTATGCCATTATGCCACCTGCGCCGATCCTGACCAATTGGGTGCAGGACGCAGGCCAGCCGGTGCATGCCATTGGTAAGATTGGTGATATCTTCTCTATGCAGGGGATAGATACGCTGAAGAAAGGCGACGATGCGACCCTGATGCAGCATCTCCTCGATGCGGTGGCTGAGGCCGAGGAGGGGAGCCTTACCTTCGCCAATTTTGTGGAATTTGACAGTCTCTATGGGCACCGGCGCGATATCTCGGGCTACGCGAGGGCGCTGGAATGGTTCGATGGAGAAATCGGTCGATTGCTGCCACAGCTGCGGGACGGAGACCTGCTGATCCTGACTGCGGACCACGGCAACGATCCCAGCTGGCCGGGGACCGATCACACGCGTGAACAGGTGCCGGTGCTGATCGCCGGGGCCGGGGTCGGCCCCCTGGGTACCATTGGTTTCGCGGATGTGGCGGCCACGGTTGCCGCGCATCTGAACGTGCCTGCGCAGGGGCCGGGCCGACCAGCACTCAGGACATAATGAAGCGGGCCGGTGAAAGATCCCGGCCTGTTATCCTCCGTAGTGTTTGCAGGGTTTTACGCCAATACGCGGCAAATCCGCCTTGCCTGTCCTGCGGTGCAAGGACTAAGAGAGTTTGAATTTTCCTGAAAGGAGTGCCCAATGTCCGATCACCTGACCGTTGTCGATCACCCGCTGGTGCAGCACAAGCTGACCCTGATGCGCGACAAGGGCACCTCAACCGCCGGGTTCCGTCGCCTGCTGCGCGAGATCACCCAGCTGTTGGCCTATGAGATCACCCGCGAGATGCCGCTGACCACCACCACCATCGACACGCCGATGGAAGAAATGGAAGCGCCGATCCTTGCGGGTAAGAAATTGGCACTGGTGTCGATCCTGCGGGCGGGCAATGGCATGCTGGACGGCGTTCTGGAGCTGATCCCCTCGGCGCGGGTCGGCTTTGTCGGCCTCTACCGGGATGAGGAAACGCTGCAGCCGGTTCAGTATTATTTCAAGGCGCCGGAGGAGCTGAAGGATCGTCTGGTGATCGCGGTTGATCCGATGCTGGCCACTGGCAACAGCTCTGCGGCGGCGATTGATCTGCTGAAAGAAGCCGGTGCCAATGACATCCGTTTCCTGTGCCTGCTGGCCTCGCCCGAAGGGGTGGAGCTGATGAAAGAAAAGCACCCGGATGTGCCGATTGTGACAGCCTCTCTCGATCGTCAGCTGAACGAGAAAGGGTATATCCTGCCGGGACTGGGTGACGCGGGCGACCGGATGTTCGGGACCAAGTAGCCATTTGCCGTCTCGGCATGTCCTGCGTGTAGAAACAGGGGCGTCCGATTGCGGGCGCCCTTGCTGCATTGCGGGGGGGCTCCCGGCCTGATCCGGGCCTATGGGGCGGGCTGATGCCTTTGGGAACTTTCGCTAATTTGCGGAAACCCTGCTTTACTCAGATTCGCTTTTCAGGCATCCTGCCGCCATATATTGTGGGGCTTTCGGATGACGCTTACTAGAATTATTGCAAGTGCCTTGATCGCGGCGGCCGGCTTTGGCGGGGCGCATGCGCAGTCAGCCCGCACCACCGAAGCCCCGGCTGAGTTTCCGCCTGCCTCCTTTGAGGGCAAGCAATATGTCGACAGTCGCGGGTGTGTTTTTATCCGGGCGGGTATCGACGGCACTGTCACATGGGTGCCGCGCGTGACCCGAAGCCGCAAGCAGCTGTGTGGTTTTGAACCGACACAAGTGGCAGCCGCACCAAGCGCGCCGAAGGCGACCTCCACACCGGAACCTGAGTTGATCACGTTGCCAGCAGACCAACGCGCGAATGGCGCGGAGATCACCGTCGCAGAACAGAGCACGCCCCCGGTCGCAGCATCGACCGCGCCGCGCAGTGTCACGACCACCAAGCCACAGCGCAGCGCGGTTCGGCAGGCCAAGCCGGTGCGGACTGCGGCCTCTACCGGCCCTGTGCCGCGACAGCGCCCGCTGCTGGATGACGCCTATCGCCCGCCCGCCGCCGCGCCCACTGTCATCAGTCAGGGCTATGGCCGCTGTCCCGGTGCTTCGGCGCTGAGCCAGCAATATATCAACCAGACTGGCAATGTGCGCTGCGGCCCGCAGGGGGGCAGCAACCGCTTGTCGTCTGTTTTGGACCCCAACACCCGCGTGGTTCCCAAACATGTCTATCAGGAACGCGCGCTGAGCCGTGGTCTGAAGGTGCCTGAGGGCTATCGTCAAGCTTGGGGCGATGATCGCCTGAATCCGCGCCGGGCCGAAATGTCGCTTGGCGGCGTTCTGGCGCGTGCCAATGGCGGTGTGCCTGCTGGATACGTGCGGGTTGCCCGTCAGGAGCGTTACAATCCGAACCGGGGGCCGCAGGGGACCGCAATCTGGACACGCACCGTCCCGCGCGAGGGGATCCGCCGCCCGGTAGACCGGCCTGTTGTGACCCTCTCTGCAAGACAGCGGACCGATGCCGTGGCGCAGGATGATATCCTCGTCACCCGTCTGTCCACCCGTTCGCAACCTTTGGCGGGAACCACCCCGCGCCGAGAGGCCAAGGCTGCCATGTCCGCGCCTGTTGCGCCGTCCCGCTATGTGCGGGCCGCGACCCTTGCCGATGTGACGCAGGCGGAGGCGGTGGCGCAACGGCTGCGCCAAAAGGGGCTGCCGGTACGTCTGGGACGGGTCAACCGCAAGGGACAAACCTTGCAGGTGGTGCTGGCCGGGCCATTCACTGGTGGGGAGGCGGCTCAGTCGGCCCTGTCCAAAGTGCGCGCAGCAGGCTTTGCCGGGGCGCGGTTGAGCAAGTAGGCAGCAGATCAGCAGGTCGGCACACGGCACGCTGAGTGCGCGTGGTTTGCGACGTCTATGGATCCCCCTGGGAGCAACTTGGGCCGCTTCAGCCGCAGATGCTCTGCAATTGAACCCAGTCACGATCATTCAGCACCGGCTGTAACTCGCGCCCGGCCATCGGGTCGGCCTCAATCAGGCCAAGCACGGTTTCACCGGTTATGTCCTGCGCATAGGCGTAGGGGCTGGAGGGCACCGCTGCGCGCGCGAACTCTGCCAGCGTCGTGGCCTCATCCGGGGTCGGGCGCGGCGCGCTGATGACGGTTTCTGCGTAACGGTCCAAGGTCGCGCGGGTCAACTCTCCGGTTGTCAGCATCCTGAAGGTCGCCCGGATGCCCCCGGCGGCCAGCAGTTCAGCCAGCGGATCCTGTTCCACAGCGCGGGCGCGTTCAACCAGAACGGCGCCAGCTGCGACAGCCGGATCTTCGTGATCCTCGACCAGATCACGGTTCAGCAGGACGATACCGCCAGGCAGATAGAGGCTGCTGGCCACGCCGCTGCGCAGGATGACCAGCTGGCGTACATCCAGCCGTTCCGCCAGCCGGTCCAGAATGGGCGCGGTCTCCAGCGTGCTGCAGGCCTGACCCGACACCCGCTCAATCCGGCCGAGCAAGGCCTGCCCCAGTGCCTTGCGCTTGATATCCGGCACCACGTCGACCGTATGGGACAGTAGCGCATTGGGCAGCCAGAACACGGCAAGCCCGGCGGCAACGGCTAGTGTCGAGAGCAGCGTAACAGCGCGCAGGCGGCCCGGGCGGGCCCGCGCGCGGGTGAGTGCGGATTGCAACCGGTTGATCGCATCCAGCATCGCCGTTTCATCTTCGGCAATCTCCAGCGTCTCGCCCTGATCCCCGTAGGGATGAAAGAGGGCCGGGAAACTGCCGGGATTTTGGCGTTCGAGTGCTGCAAGGGACCAATGCGCCAACGGCCGGTCATTCATATCGGCGATGGTCAGGGTTGCGTCCCCGACCGAAACGATAACATCGCGCCGCTGCGCATCAGGAGCGGCGCGCCACAGGGCTGCAGCCTCAAGCCGTTGATATTCCCGCAATGCCGTCATGAAAAACGATGCACCCTTACCGCTAATTGTTCACAGATCAAATAGCACGGCGATCCGGGCGTCAGCAAATGACTTTGCGACAGTTCCGCCCGCGCGTGCTTTATGAACCCATGTCAGAGTGCCTTGGCCTGCTGGCGCAGTTCAAATTTTTGGATTTTCCCGGTCGAGGTTTTCGGAAGCTCCTGAAAAATCACCTGTTTTGGGGCTTTGAAACCTGCCAGTGTTTCGCGGGCAAAGCGGATCAGATCGGCAGGGTCCACGGTTGCGCCTGGCTTCAGTTCGACAAAGGCGCAGGGCACCTCGCCCCACTTATCGTCGGGTTTGGCGACCACGGCTGCAAGGTTTACATCCGGGTGCCCCATCAACACGCCCTCCACCTCAACCGAAGAGATATTCTCGCCCCCGGAGATGATGATATCCTTCGCGCGGTCGGCGATCTGGATGTAGCCATCCGGGTGCTGCACGGCGATATCACCTGAGTGGAAATATCCGCCTTGGAAGGCTTCGGCGGTGGCATCGGGGTTCTTCAGATAGCCTTTCATGACCGAGTTGCCGCGCATGACGATCTCGCCCTGATCTTGGCCGTTCATCGCGATCTGCTGCATGTCATCGGACATGACCGTGATATGATCCATCATCGGGAAGGCGACGCCTTGACGGGCCTTGATTGCGGCACGGCCCTGCTGGTCCAGCGTATCCCAGCTGTCGCCTTTCCACAGGCATTCGGTGACGTGGCCGTAGGTTTCCGTCAGCCCGTAGACCTGTGTGACATGAAAGCCGAGAGCCTCGATTTTCTCCAGTGTCGCGGGGGCGGGCGGGGCGCCTGCGGTAAAGACCTCAACCGTGTGATCGAACTGGCGACGGTCTTCCTCGGCGGCGTTCACCAGCATATTGAGCACGATGGGCGCGCCGCCGAAATGGGTCGCGCCTTCGTCGGCGATTGCATCGTAGATCGCAGGCGCGGTGATATCGCGACAGCAGATCAGCGTGCCCCCCAGAACCGGCATCATCCAGGTGTGGTTCCAGCCGTTGCAATGAAACAGGGGCACAATGGCAAGGTATTTCGGCTGCATCACCATGCGCCAGGAAATCACCGTGCCCATCGTCATGAGATATGCGCCGCGATGGTGATAGACGACACCTTTGGGTCGACCCGTGGTGCCGGAAGTATAATTCAGCGCAAGGCTTTCCCATTCGTCCTGCGGCATGATCCAGTCGAAATCATGGGCCGCAGCGGCGAGAATATCCTCATAGACGGGATAGCGGCCTGATGCGGGGTAGCTGGCTTGATCATCCGGGACCTCAATGATCAGCGGTCCCGGTCCATCGCAGGCGGCCTTCGCCTCCTCAGCGAGGGTGAGGAATTGGCTGTCGACCAACACCACCTTGGCCTCTCCATGATCGAAGATATAGGCGACTGTGCCGACATCGAGGCGTGTGTTGATGGTATTCAACACAGCGCCACAGGCAGGCACCCCGAAATGCGCCTCGGCCTGGGCCGGCAGGTTTGGAATCAGCGTGGCGACGACGTCACCGGGGTGGACACCCATCCCGGCCAGAGCTGAGGCCAGCCGCGTGCAGCGGTCGTAATAGGCGGCATATGTCTTGCGATGAGTGCCGTAGACCACGGCAGGCACATCGGCAAACACATGTGCGGCGCGACGCAGATGTGACAACGGTGTCAGCGGCACATAGTTGGCGGCTGTTTTTTCCAGTCCTGACTCGTCCGACATCCAGCCCATTTCGGCCTCCTCAAGATGATTCATGCGTCGTTGGTTCAAGATATTGCGCATAGTTGCAAGCAAGGGAAGGCATAAGGCAGTTTTGTTTTTCAATGACAGCGGGCGACCACGCTGCCACACCGTGTCAGTCCGGGTTTTCTTCGGCGAATAAACCGCTTAGCTTGGCGCCATGATCCTGTCACCCGGCCGTTCCTACGTCTTTGTGCATATTCCGAAGACCGGAGGCACCGCGTTGTCGCTGGCGCTGGAGGCGCGGGCCATGGCGGATGATATGATGCTTGGCGATACCCCCAAGGCAACACGCCGCAGGCGCCGTCTCAAAGGGGTCAAAACGCATGGGCGGCTTTGGAAACATTCGACATTGGCGGATATCGACGGGCTGGTCCCTGCGGCGGATCTGCGCCGCCTTTTTGCCTTCACGCTGGTGCGCAACCCTTTTGACCGGGTGCTGAGCCTCTATCACTGGCTGCGTGCGCAGAGCTTTGATCACCCGTCAGTGCCGCTGGCGAAGACGCTGGATTTTGTCGATTTTGCCTGTCATCCCAAGATGCTGGCAGCGTTTCGCGCCACCCCGGCGCGCGCCTATATGCGGCGTGCGGACGGGGTGGAACAATGCGCCTGCTATATCCGGCTTGAGCATTTCGCGCAGGACGCCGCACCCCTGTTCGATCACCTGGGGTTTGAGCTGCGCCTGCCCGTGGCCAATGTCTCTGATCGCCCGCGCGGCTGGCAAGCGGCCTATACAGATGCGGCACGTATGGCGGTGGCAGAGGCCTGTGCAATGGATCTTGCCCAGTTTGAATACTCTTTTAACGATTCACCGATAGACCAGTAGTCGAGAGATGGAATCACGGGGTTTTCGAAGCCTCAGCCAAAATGGCGCAGCTTTGATCCGAAATCGTGAACAGCTCTCCCGCAGGTCGGCTCTTGTCGCCTGTCGGACGGGTAACGTGACGGGTCATGCAGAACGTATGGCTGCCTTGGTGAAAGGGAAAACCGATGCTGGATTGGCTGCTGAAACGCAAGCTCTCTCCGATGGCCGAGGCTCTGGCGACAGAGTATCCGTTGGTCGCAGCCGGACAGGGCGGGATCCTGTCTGGCACGCATGTGGCCTCACATCTTGGCTGGCGCCCGATTGAGGCCCTGGCCGTGGGCGATATGGCCCTTACCTTTGACCATGGGATGCAGCCCATCGTCGATATTCACCGCGAGACGCTGTTGCTGACCAGCGGTGCCCCCAATCCACTGACATGTCCGGTCTATATTCCGCAGGATGCGCTGAACAATCGCGCGCCGCTTTGGGTGATGCCGAACCAGGGAATTCTGATCGAAAGCGATCTGGCCTGTGACGGGCAGGGCGATCCCTTTGTGGTGGTGCCAGCCTGCGCGCTGGAGGGCTATCGCGGGATCCGCCGCGCGGAACCAGAGACCCGGCTTGAGATCGTCGTACCGCGTTTTGCACAGGACGAAGTCATCTATCTAGAGGCGGGCCTGCTGGGGTTCAGCGTCTCACCGCGTGACCTGCTGTCGTTCGACACAAGCGCGCAGCCGGATCTTTATCGCGTGCTGCAGCCCGAGACAGCCCGAGAATTGGTGATCGATATGATCACAGAGGAAAGCGTCTGGGCCACGACCCTGCCGGTTGGGCCGGGCGGTCATGGCGCGGCAGAATATGCCGCGATGGTCTAAACCGCCGAACACAGACTGCGTCGACCAAGGCCGCCATCCCATCCGGAGGCGGCTTTTTTCATGTTCTTCATCGGATGTCTTGACGAGAAAAAGCGGCACCCAAGGGCGCCGCTTTCAGATGCGATTGGACTGCGGTGGCCTGATCAGGCGGCCTTCTCGGCCTCAGGATTGAAGCGGCCATAGAAGGTCTGACCTTTCTCCGCCATCTCCCGCAGAAGTGGCGGGCAGGTGAAGCGCTCACCGTATTTCGCGGTCAACTGATCGCAGCGCTCAGCCGCATAGGGCGTGCCGATGATGTCGAGCCAGCTCAGCGGACCACCGGACCACGGCGCAAAGCCCCAGGCCAGAATAGCGCCTACGTCGCCTTCGCGAATGTCCATCAGAACGCCTTCTTCCAATGCGCGCACGGCTTCCAGAACCTGTGCAAACATCAGGCGTTCCTGCACCTCGATCAGATCGGGCTGCTCTTCGGCCTGCGGGTATTTCTCCTGCATGCCCTTCCAGTAGCCCTGACGCTTACCCTTGTCGTCATAGTCGAAGAAACCAGCGTTGGACTTGCGCCCCAGACGGCCCTGTTCTTCCATCCAGAAGATCAGGTCATCCGCTGCACTCTCCGGATAGGCATCACCCATCGCCGCCTTGGTGGCGCGCGCAATTTTGGCGCCCAGATCGATCGAGGTCTCATCGGTCAGTTGGATCGGCCCAACGGGGAAGCCCAGCTGACGTGCAGCATTGTCGATCAGCGCCGGGGCGACGCCCTCGGTGATCATCCGTGCGCCTTCGTTTACGTAAGGGATGATGCAGCGGTTGCAGTAGAAGAACCGGGCATCATTGACCACGATCGGTGTCTTGCGGATCTGACGCACATAATCCAGCGCCTTGGCCACCGCGCGGTCACCGGTTTTCTCACCTTTGATGATTTCCACCAGGAACATTTTCTCCACCGGCGAGAAGAAGTGAATGCCAATGAACTGTTCCGGGCGCACCGAGGCCTCCGCCAGATCCGTGATCGGTAGGGTCGAGGTGTTGGAGGCGAAGATGCAATCCTCAGGGATGATCGCCTCGACCTTTTTGGTCATCTCGGCTTTGACGCCGGGATCTTCAAACACCGCCTCAATGATCAGATCACAGCCTTTGAGCGTGTCCAGATCCGGGGTTGCGGTGATGCGTGACAGCATCGCCTCTTTCTTCTCGGCGGTGACTTTGCCGCGCTTGATGCCCTTATCGAGATAGCTCTCGGTATAGGCCTTGCCCTTGTCGGCGGCGTCCTGATCACGGTCAACCAGCACAACCTCCATGCCCGCCTGAGCGGAGACCAAGGCGATGCCTGCCCCCATCATGCCAGCACCCAGAACGCCGATTTTCTTCACGGACTGATCCTCGATGCCCGCAGGACGCACGGCGCCTTTTTCCAGCGCTTCCTTGTTGAGGAAGAGCGAGCGGATCATCGCCTCGGAGGAGGGGTTCATCAGCACATGGGTGAACCAGCGCGCCTCGATCTTCAGCGCGGTGTCAAAGGGCACGAGCGCGCCCTCATAGACGGCACTCAGCAGGGCCTTGGCCGCCGGGAAGGCGCCGAAGGTCTTGCCATGCACCATCGCAGCGGCACCAAGGAAGGTCATGAAGCCCGCAGGATGATACGGCGCGCCACCGGGCATCTTGTAGCCCTTCGCATCCCAGGGTTTGACGATATCGGCGTCTTTCGCCTCCAGAACCCAGGCGCGCGCAGCGGCCAGCGGATCTTCGACAACCTCGTCGATGATGCCAGCGCCCTTGGCTTTCTTGGGGTCAACCAGCTTGCCTTCCAGCAGGAAGGGAGCCGCTGCCATGGCGCCCATCTTGCGCACCAGACGGGTGGTGCCACCAGCACCGGGGAAAATGCCAACCATGATCTCCGGCAGGCCGATCTTGGCCTTTGGATTGTCGGCGGCAAAGATGCGATGCGTAGACAGCGGCAGTTCCAGACCGATGCCAACGGCAGTGCCGGGCAGGGCTGCTGCAACCGGCTTGCCACCCTTGTTGGTCTTGGGATCCATGCCGGCACGCTCGATCTTGCGCAGACCTTCGTGCATTTTCATGATGCCTTCGAACAGGCCCCGCGCGGGCTCGTCACCGGCATCTTCTTTCATCTTGGCCAGCACATTAAGGTCCATGCCACCGGCAAAGTCTTTCTTGCCAGAGGTGATCACGATGCCCTTGACCGCGTCATCGGCCAGCGCGTCATCGACCAGACCGTCGAGGTCGATCATGGCTTGGCCGTTGAGCACGTTCATAGTCTTGCCGGGGCAGTCCCAGGTGATGATGGCGACGCCGTCGGCGTCTTTTTTCATTGTGAAATCAGACATATCTTCTTCTCCTGCCGCCTGGGTTACACGCGTTCAATGATGGTGGCCGCGCCCATGCCGGACCCGATGCAAAGCGTGGCAAGGCCGGTTTCACGGTCGCTGCGCTCCAGCTCATCCAGCAGCGCGCCGAGGATCATCGCACCGGTGGCCCCCAGCGGGTGGCCCATTGCGATGGAGCCTCCGTTGACGTTCACCTTGTCGTGGTCCACGCCAAAGGCCTGCTCAAACCGCATCACGACACTGGCGAAGGCCTCATTGACCTCAAACAGGTCGATGTCGCCAATTGCCATGCCATTGTCGCGCAGGATTTTTTCCGTAACAGGCACGGGACCGGTCAGCATGATGGTGGGGTCGGTGCCGATCTTGGCTGTTGCTTTGATGCGCGCGCGCGGCTTCAGGCCCATCGCCTCGCCGAATTCCTTGTCGCCAATCAACACAGCAGCGGCGCCATCCACGATACCGGAGGAGTTGCCGGCGTGGTGAATGTGATTGATCCGCTCCAGATGTGGATACTTCAGCATTGCGATCTTGTCGAAGCCGGGCATCTGCTCACCCATCATCTGGAACGCAGGGTTCAGACCGCCCAGCGACTGCATATCGGTGCCGGGGCGCATGTATTCGTCGTGGTCCAGGATGGTCAGCCCGTTGATGTCACGCACAGGTACGACGCTGCCAGCAAACCGGTTGTCGTCCCATGCAGCCTTGGCGCGGCGCTGGGATTCCATTGCCATTGCATCAGCGTCATCACGCGAGAACCCGTATTCGGTGGCAATGATATCCGCTGAAATCCCCTGTGGGACGAAATAGTTGTCGATTGCGATAGCAGGATCAACTGCGATGGCGCCACCGTCCATGCCCATGGGCACGCGGCTCATGGATTCCACGCCACCCGCGATATAGGCGTGACCGGCACGGCCACGGACCTGGTTGGCGGCCATGTTCACCGCTTCCAGACCGGAGGCGCAGAAGCGGTTGATGGAGACACCGGGGATCGATTCATCCAAGTCAGACGCCAGAACAGCGGTCCGCGCCAGGCAGGCGCCTTGCTCACCGACTTGGGTGACATTGCCCCAGATCACATCCTCAACCGCGTGACCTTCGAGGTTGTTGCGGTCTTTCAGAGCGTTGAGAGCCACTGCCGACAGCCGCGCGGCTGTCACTTCATGCAAGGACCCATCCTTGCGACCCTTGCCGCGCGGGGTGCGCACGGCGTCATAGATATAGGCTTCGGTCATATCAGTCTCCTCAGGCTCGGTCCGACGGGTTGCCGGGCATTAGATCGTAGGGGGCTTTCCAGCCCGGTTGTGCGCTCAGCCGTGACAGCCAAGCGTCAATATTCGGCCACTCGGCTCGTTCGAAGCCGAAGGGTTCGGGGTAATAGAGATAAGAACAGCAGGTCAGATCGGCGTTGGTGAGGCCGTCGCCCACGATCCAGTTGCGTCCCTCAAGGTGTTTGTCCAGGATCGCATAAGCCGCCTTCAGCCGACCTTGCAGGAAGGCGATTACCTCCTGCGGGCGTTTGTCAGCGGGCAGGAAATTCATCAGGAAGCGGCAGAGCCCGGCGTTGGAGGACAGTTTGTGATTGTCCCAAAGCTGCCAGCGCAATATCTCGCGCGCCTCTTCCGGTGTCTTGCCTCCGAATTTGCCATAGGTATCTGACAGATACTGCTGGATCACACCAGACTGGCTGAGCGTCAGATCTCCGTCGACCAGAACCGGGCATTCTCCCATGTCATTTACGTCGCTGCGAAAGGCCTCGCCGCGTGTGGTGCCGCTGAAGAAATCGACAAAGACCGGCTCCCAAGCGATCCCGCCGAGTTCAAGCGCCAGCGCGGCCTTGTAGGAATGGCCGCTCTCACCAAAACAATGGAGTTTGATGCTCATGACATGTCCTTCCTGTTGCCGGAGCGCGTGGGGGTTTCACACCCCCACACCCCCGTGGAGTATTTGTGGAAAGATGACGGAGTGTTCACTCCGCGTTAACAGTGGTGACGCGACGATGGCAGTGCGGGACAGGCTGGAGAGCCGATGCTCGTGAAAGGTGACGGCGCGCCGACCCATTAGGCGGAGAGCTCGGGGGGAGGCGCGTCTCATCCTGTCACCTTTCCCCAAATACTCCCGCCGGAGGCATCCGGCACTGTCAGTATGGCCTGCCGTTTGCCGTGTCACAGGGACCTCGCAATCAGTTCTTTCATGATTTCATTGGTGCCGCCATAGATCCGCTGGACGCGGGCATCTGCCCACATCTCCGCCACAGCATACTCCTGCATAAAGCCATAGCCACCGTGCAGCTGAACACACTCATCAAGCACATCGCCCTGTGTGTCAGTGATCCAGAATTTCGCCATCGCGGCCTTCTCGACGGTCAACTTGCCCTGGAGATGTTCGACCATACATTCGTCCAAGAAGGCCCGCGCGACCTTGGTTTTGGTCTGGCACTCGACCAGCTTGAACCGGGTGTTCTGAAACTGGGTGAGCGGACCGCCGAAGGCTTCGCGCTCCTTGCAATAGGCGATGGTGCGTTCCACGGCGCCTTCCATCGCGCCAACTGCGCCACAGGCAATGATCAGCCGTTCCTGAGGCAGCTGTTGCATCATCTGGTAGAAGCCCTGGCCCTCGGTCCCGCCCAGGATATTCTCTGGCGCGATTTCCACATTGTCAAAGAACAGTTCCGATGTATCGGCGGCATGGAGGCCCACCTTGTCGAGGTTGCGGCCACGGCTGAACCCATCAGCGCCATCGGTTTCCACAGCCACCAGAGAGATGCCTTTGGATCCTTGCGAGGGGTCGGTTTTCGCGGCAACCAGGATCAGGTTGGCGTGCTGGCCGTTGGTGATGAAGGTTTTCTGACCGCTCAGCCGATAGGCGTTGCCGTCTTTGACGGCCTTTGTCTTGATGCGCTGAACATCCGACCCGGTGGAGGGTTCTGTCATTGCCAAGGCGCCGACCAGCTCGCCGGTGATCATCTTGGGAAGCCAGCGTTGTTTTTGCTCTTCGGTGCCATAGGCCAGCACGTAATGCGCGACGATGCCTGAGTGGATGCCGTGTCCCCAGCTGGCGAGATTGGCACGGCTGCCTTCGATCAGGATTGCGGCCTCATGGCCAAAATCACCACCGACACCGCCGTATTCTTCCGGTACGGAGGGGCAGAGCAGGCCAAGCGCGCCGGCTTCATTCCAGGTGGAGCGATCCATCATCCCCTGCTTGCGCCAGGTCTCGAATTTTGGCGCCCATTCACGCGTGATGAACTGCGCTGTCATATCAGCCAGCATCTGGTGCTCGTCGGTCATCCAGCTGGAGTGTTGCTCTGCGCTCATGGGGCTCCCCTTGGTGTCTGTATCGTGCCTTGTGGCATCTGTTGTCTGCTGGTGGCGCGTGCCCACCTATCGTTTGCGGTCCTCAAGCTCGGCATTGAAGAGCCGCAGCCGGTGGGTGAGGTTGTCGCTGTCTGTCACGCTGTCGAAATTCTCAAAGAGAAAGGACAGGGCCTCACCTTCGTCGAGGCCAGCCTCCTGCGAGAATTTTCGCAACCGGCGGTAACCGTCTTCGGTCATAGCGACCGGCAGGCGGCGTGTGAGGCGAAAGCGTTTGGGCATGGTCTCTCCTCCGATTGCGGCACACCGAAACGTGTCCGGAGCGCCAGTCTGCTATATCGGCCCCGATGTCAGAAAACCGGGGCAGGTCACGGAGCCCCCTGTGACAAAAGGGCTCCGATCTGCGTAAATCGCGGCTCAGAACTGGTCTGCGTCCAGCGCCATAACGGTGTCGCCACCGGTCTGAATGCGGCTGAGGTGCAGCGCGGTCGCAGGCAGTCGGCGTGCCATGTAATAGCGCCCGGTCGCGATTTTTGTCTCGTAGAACGCGGCGTCAGAAGACCCGGCGTCAAGCTCAGCCTGCGCGGCTTTCGCCATCTCAGCCCACATCAGGCCGAGGCAGACATGGCCAAACATATGCATGAAGTCATAAGAGCCGGAGAGCGCGTTGTTCGGATTGGTCATGCCGTTTTGCATGAAGTACATGCCAGCGGCCTGCAGATCCTTCGACGCAGCTTTCAGAGGTTCAATGAACTCCTTGCTGTAAGCTTCGGAGATATCGCCGTTTTCCTTGCAGAAACCTTTGACCATCTCAAAGAACGCCATGACGTGTTTGCCACCGTCCTGCGCCAGTTTGCGGCCAACCAGATCCAGAGCCTGAACGCCATTGGCGCCCTCATAGATCATCGCGATACGGGCGTCGCGGGTGTACTGGGACATACCCCATTCTTCGATATAGCCGTGACCACCGTAGATCTGCTGCGCCTGAACGGTCATGTCGTAGCCCAGATCGGTCAGGAAACCTTTGATCACCGGGGTGAGCAGCGAGATCAGCCCATCTGCGTCCTTATCCTCGGCGCGGTGTGCCTGGTCGATCATCTGCGCGCCCCAAAGGATGAAGGCACGGGCGCCTTCTGCGAAGCTTTTCTGATCCATCAGGTTGCGGCGAATGTCCGGGTGCACGATCAGCGGGTCAGCCGGGCCATCCGGGTTTTTCACGCCGGTGACATCGCGCCCCTGCAGACGGTCCTTGGCGTATTCCAGGGCATTTTGATACGCGGCCTCGGCCTGTGCCAGACCTTGCATGCCCACGCCGAGACGGGCCTCGTTCATCATGGTGAACATGGCGCGCATGCCCTTGTGCTCGCTGCCGAGCAGGTAGCCGGTGGCGCTGTCGTAGTTCATCACACAGGTTGAGTTGCCGTGGATGCCCATCTTTTCTTCGATCTTACCGACCGACACGCCGTTGCGATCGCCGAGCGAGCCATCGTCCTTCACGATGAATTTCGGAACGATGAACAGCGATACGCCCTTGATGCCCTCGGGGCCGCCGGGGATCTTGGCCAGCACCAGATGGATGATGTTGTCGGCCATGTCGTGATCGCCGGAGGAGATGAAAATCTTCTGGCCGGTGATCTTGAAGCTGCCGTCATCCTGCGGTTCTGCCTTGGTGCGCATCAGGCCCAGATCGGTGCCGCAATGCGGTTCGGTCAGGTTCATGGTGCCTGTCCACTCGCAGGAAACCATCTTCGGCAGGTAGGTGTCTTTCTGCGCGTCGGTGCCATGAGCGAGGATTGCGGACGCCGCCCCATGGGTCAGACCCTGATACATGGTGAAGGCCTGGTTCGCGGCAGAGAACATCTCGCCCACGGCGGTGCCCATGATATAGGGCATGTTCTGGCCACCGTATTGCTCCGGCATGTCGAGACCGGTCCAGCCGCCTTCCTTCACTTGCTCAAACGCGGCCTTGAACCCGGTCGGGGTATAGACCACGCCGTTTTCCAAGCGGCAGCCCTCGGTGTCACCTACGGTGTTCAGCGGGTGCAGCACTTCGCTGGAGATCTTGCCGGCCTCTTCCAGAACGGCGTTGGTGAAATCGGCATCCAGCTCGTCGTAGCCGGGGATGGCCTTTTCAGAGATCTTCAGAACATTGTGCAGAATGAACTGGGTGTCTTTGATCGGGGCGGTATAACTGGGCATCGCGGTCCTCGCTGTGGTTCTGCGGTGTCTGTCTGGATCGCCTCTCCCGCAACCGGGACAGGCAAGCATGGGGCCGGGATCTATTCCGCGGCTTCTTGTTTGGCGGTCATTGAGGCGATCACGCGATCCCCCCAACGCAGTTGCTCTTTCAAGTCGTCAATCGCCTCGTTCAGTTCATCGCGCTGGCGCTCCATATCGGCGAGACGCTCGCAGGCGATGTCATAGGTGCGGGTCAGCTGTGTCAGCTGCTGGTCGCCCATATGATAGAGGTTCAGAAGTTGCCGGATTTCCTCGAGGCTGAAGCCAAACCGCTTGCCACGCAGGATCAGCTTCAGCCGGGCCTGGTCGCGTTTGGTAAAGAGGCGTTTCTGACCCTCGCGGATTGGAAACAACAGCTCTTTGGCTTCGTAAAACCGCAATGTGCGCGGCGTTACGCCGAACTCATCGCACATCTGGCGGATGGTCTTGGTTTCATCGGTCATCGTCGTAACTCATAACTGCTGGGTTGTGAGACTAAGGTGAGCAGCTTGCCCGGCGTTTACAACAGTTAGTTGACGTTGACGTAAGTTGAACGCTGCGTCACTTCGAGAGGTGACGTAGGATCCGGTGGAGTGACGCAGCGTTATCTCGTTTGTGCCGCAACGGGTTGCCCTGTGAAATAGGGGTATATTGAAGTTTTACGGGCATAATCGGCGCGGAATTTGCGTCTATTATGTTCGATTAATTTGACTGAAGTCGCCGCGCTGCGATCATAAAATCGGGGTGTGATTTGGGTGGAATCACAAAACGCCCCACCAAACTGGCGGGGCGTTTCGGGTGGTAAGCCGATGATAGGTTCCCCCACAGGGGCAACGGTCAGGCGTCCTGCGACAGCAGGCTCAGCGTCGTGGCGCGCAGGTCGTGAAGCTCCTGCAGGGCCTCGTCCAGCTGCTCGCGCTGCTTGCGCAGCTCCCCCATCTGGCGGTCGGCCATTTCGACAAACGCGCGGTTTTGCGCCTCATCGCCCTCATTCTCATAGATCAGCAGCCATTGGCGGATCTCTTCCAGCTGAAAGCCGAACTTACGTCCACGCATGATCAGCTTCATCCGGGCGCGCTCACGGGCGCCATAAAAGCGGGATCGACCTTCACGGTCGGGCTGCAACAATTCGATGTACTCATAGTAGCGAAGCGTGCGCGGGGTCACGTCGAATTCGCTGCACATCTCCTTGAATGACAATTTCTGTTCGGTCATTCTCAATTCTCCCTTACCCGCAAACTAAGCGCAACCGACAGGGGGTTCAACCGCTGGGCTTGCTCTTCGGCCAAGGTATGGCTGATAAAGAGGAAATCAAAACAACAGGGGGCCTCATGGTCGACAAGACGCGATTTGCGCGACAGTTCATAGAAGCCATTCCTCACGCGCAGGAGCTGGGGATGAGGTTGACGGAACTGGGGGAGGGCACCGCCGAGATTATCATGCCCTATGATGAGAAGCTGATTGGGGATCCGGAAACTGGAGTTATTCATGGGGGGGCTGTATCGGCGCTGATGGATACCTGTTGCGGCGCTGCGGTGATGTGCCATCCTTCGGGGCCAGGGGGAACTGCAACCATTGATCTGCGCATTGATTACATGCGCGCGGCAACTCCCGGACAACGGATCCTGACCCGTGCCACCTGTCATCACATGACCCGCAATGTCGCCTTTGTGCGCGCCACCGCCATGGACGAGGACGAGGCAAACCCGGTCGCGACCGCTGTTGGCGCCTTTACAGTGGAGAGCAAGTTTTGAGCCGCCCCCGTCCCGAACCCGTCCAAGTGGTGAAACAGCGGCGCGATGCAGCGCTCGCCGCCCTTGTGGCGTCCGTGCCCTATGCGCGCTTTCTCAACATCACATTTGACCGCCGAGGGGATGAGCTGACGGCCCAGTTGAATTTTGACCACAAACTGATTGGGAACCCATTTCTGCCTGCCATTCACGGTGGCGTGACAGCCGCGTTTCTGGAGATGACAGCGGTCATGACGCTGACCTGGGCTAACCTCTGGGAGCGCATCGAAAGCGGCAGTCTTGATGTTGAGGAATTGGCCGCTGGTAAGCTGCCGCGCCAGCCCAAGACCATTGATTTCACTGTGGACTACCTGCGGTCTGGCCTGCCGAGGGATGCCTATGCACGGGCCACGGTGTCGCGGTCTGGTCGTCGCTATGCCTCGGTCCATGTGGCGGCTTGGCAGGATCACCGGGACAAGCTTTTTGCTCAGGCAACGGGCCACTTTCTGATGCCGCAGGAGGCGGCCACGCACTCCTCGGCCTCGCCGGAATTTGTGGCGGATGCTGCGCCGGGCGATAAGGCCTAGGCACAGATGACAAGCGTTGCCGCCGAAGGGGCCAAGCCGATCACCCATAAGCGCGTGTTGAAAATCGCGCTGCCGATCGTGCTGTCGAATGCCACCGTCCCGATCCTGGGTGCGGTGGATACCGGCGTGGTTGGCCAGATGGGGCAGGCGGCACCAATTGGCGCGGTTGGCATCGGGGCGGTCATTCTGGCGACGATCTACTGGATCTTCGGATTTCTACGGATGGGCACCACAGGGCTCGCTGCGCAGGCGCGCGGTGCTGGCGACTGGGCCGAGACAGGCGCGCTGCTGACCCGGGGCATCCTACTGGCCTTCGCTGCGGGCGCCGTATTTATCGTCGGACAGGCTGCTGTGTTCTGGGGCGCCTTTGCGCTGGCGCCAGCCAGTGCCGAGGTCGAAGGGCTGGCGCGGGCCTATCTGGAAATCCGGATTTGGGGCGCACCGGCGACCATTGCGCTTTATGCGGTGACCGGCTGGTTGATCGCGGTGGAGCGGACGCGCGGGGTCTTTGTGCTCCAGATCTGGATGAATGGCCTCAATATCCTTCTGGATCTGTGGTTTGTGCTGAGCCTTGGCTGGGGCGTTGAGGGTGTCGCCGCCGCGACCCTTATTGCGGAGTGGAGCGGCCTTGCGCTGGGGCTTTGGCTGTGTCGTGATGCCTTTGCGGGACGTCAGTGGCGCGACTGGGCGCGGGTCTTTGATCCGGTTCGCCTCAAGCGTATGATGCAGGTGAATGGCGACATCATGGTCCGCTCTGTCTTGCTGACCGGATCTTTCACCACCTTCCTGTTCATTGGGGCCGATCTGGGCGATGTCACGCTGGCGGCCAATCAGGTGCTGCTGCAATTTGTTGAAATCACCGCCTTCGCGCTAGACGGTTTTGCCTTCTCCGCAGAGGCGCTGGTCGGCAGCGCAGTGGGGGCCAAGGCGCGGATGCAGCTGCGGCGCGCGGCGGTTGTGGCCAGCCAATGGGGCGTTGGCGGCGCAATTGCGCTGGGGCTGCTCTTCTGGCTTGGCGGTGGGTGGCTGATTGACGTGATGTCCACGTCTGAGGAGGTGCGCGCGGCGGGGCGTGATTATTTGATCTGGGCGGCCATCCTGCCGCTGATCAGCGTCGCCAGCTATATGTTTGACGGCATTTACATCGGTGCCACCTGGACCCGAGATATGCGGATCGCGATGCTGCAATCAGTGGCAATCTACGTCGTTGCGCTTGTTGTTCTGGTGCCAACACTGGGCAACCACGGGCTCTGGGCGGCGCTGATGGTGCTGAATTTGGCGCGCGGCACCACGCTTGGTCTGCGCTATCCACGACTGGAGGCGCAGGTCGGCAGCTAGCGCGGCGGGCCTTTCTCACAACTCCAACAGGTGGTCAGAGGAGCGCAGTGAGACTCTCGGTTGGACGACCGATGATTGCGGTTTCCTCGGTGATTGCGATGGGACGCTCAATCAGGATCGGGTGGGCCGCCATCGCTGCAACCAGGCGCGTGTCGTCATCGGTCGTGCTGAGGTTCAGCTCTTTGAAGATCTTCTCACCCTTGCGCATCATATCGATTGCGCGAACACCAAGCTTGGCCTGAACCGCAGTCAGCTCAGCCTCTGACGGGGCATCATTGAGATAAAGCCGCACGGTCACCGTCGCGCCGCGTTCTTCCAGCAGGGCAAGGCCCGCACGGGATTTGGAGCAGCGCGGGTTGTGCCAATAGGTGATCATAGCCAGTCTCCTCTTTTACTGCCAACGGCCTCAGCGACGTTGGAGAACCCGTCTCGCGCCAGCAGCTGATCCAGCCCCCGCGCGATGTCACCGGCCAGAGACAGCCCTGCATAGACCATGGCGGTATAGAATTGCACTGCCGAGGCGCCGGCGCAGATCTTGGCATAGGCCTGCTCGGCATTGGAGATGCCGCCGACGCCCACCAGCGGCACACGACTGTCGAGCAGCTCAGACAGCTGCGCCAGAACACGGGTGGATTTCTCAAACAGTGGCGCACCAGACAGCCCGCCCGCTTCATCGTGATGGGCGCTGTTCAGCCCTGACCGCTCAAGGGTGGTATTGGTGGCAATCACCGCATCAATCCCGGTTTCAATCGCCACCTCCGCAATGTCTTCGATCCCGGCGCGATCAAGGTCCGGGGCGATTTTCAGGAACACAGGCACCCGCCGATCCAACCCGTCGCGGGTCTCGATCACGCCGTTGAGCAGGGCCGAGAGCGCCGCCTTGCCCTGAAGGTCGCGCAGTTTTTCGGTGTTGGGAGAGGAGACATTGACCGTGGCGAAATCCAGATGCGCGCCGCAATGGGCCAGCACCTTGGCAAAATCTGCTGCGCGGTCGCTGCTGTCCTTGTTGGCGCCAAGGTTGAGGCCGATCACAGCATCCTTTGGGCGGGCCGCGAGGCGCTGACCGATCACGGTCATGCCCTCATTGTTGAAGCCGAACCGGTTGATCGCGGCCTGATCTTCGGTCAGGCGGAACAGGCGTGGCTTGGGGTTGCCGGGTTGGGGCCGGGGGGTGGCGGCGCCTACTTCAATGAACCCGAAACCGGCCTGGCTGAGCGGGCGCAGCGCCTCTGCGTTTTTGTCAAAGCCGGCAGCCAACCCAACCGGGTTGGGCAGATCAAGGCCCGCGATCCGCGTCGTAAGCCGCGCAGATGTGACCGGGCCAGGCGTCGGCGTCAGACCCATTTTCAGCGCCTTGATCGACAGGCCATGGGCAGCCTCTGGATCACAGCGGTGCAGCGCCGCAAGGGCGAGACGTTCGGTCAGGCTCACGCCATGTCCTCCGGGAATTGATGCGTGCCATCAACCAGCAGCAGCGGCTTGGCCCAGAGCACGTCCTCCATGGTCATCTTGCGATAGAGATGCGGGAACTCGGCCCCACCGCGCGAGACCTCCCAGCGCAGGTCAGAACTAAGATGACCGGCCTCTACCGCGATCAGCCACAGTCCGTCAGCGCCTGCAAAATGTTTGGCCGCTGTTTCCTGCGATTGGCTGGCGGTGGAGAAATGAATGTAGCCATCGCTGAGATCGATCGGGGCGCCGAGGGTCTCGCCCTCTGTCTGCAGGGTGGTCCATTCGTCGGTGCGGAAGATTTTATAGATCAGCATGGCGCGGTGATGCCCTGCGTGTCCGGCTGAATCAAGGCCGAATATGGTGCCTGTTGACGCAAGGGCAGTGGGGTGGTGGATTTTTCCCCTTTGACTGCGCCCGCGTTTCCCCGCACCATTCGCCCAATAGAACAATAAGGGAGTATGTTTTCATGATGACGCGTTTTTTGACGTCTGTTGCCGCGCTTGGCCTGACGGCGGGGGTCGCCGCAGCGGATTACAAGCTGACCATTCTGCACACCAATGACTTCCACTCGCGGTTTGAGCCGATCAGCAAATATGACAGCGGCTGCCGCGAAGGCGACAATGCCGAAGGCAAGTGCTTTGGTGGATCCGCGCGTCTGGTGACCGCGCTTGCAGATGCGCGCGCGCGCAGCAACAACAGCATTCTTGTGGATGGGGGCGACCAGTTTCAGGGGTCGCTTTATTATACCTACTACAAGGGCAAAGTTGCCGCCGAGATGATGAACAAGCTGGGCTATGACGGTATGACCGTTGGCAACCATGAGTTCGACGATGGGCCTGAGGTGCTGCGCGGCTTTATGGACTCTGTTCAGTTCCCGGTTCTGATGTCCAATGCGGATGTCAGCGGTGAGCCCGCACTGGCGGATGTGCTGAAGAAATCCACCGTGATCGAGCGCGGTGGTGAGAAGATTGGTCTCATTGGTCTCACCCCTGAAGATACGCCTGATCTGGCCAGCCCGGGCAAGAACATCACCTTTACCAATCCGGTAGATGCGGTGCAGGGCGAAGTCGATAGGCTGACAGCCGAGGGCGTGAACAAGATCATCGTGCTCAGCCATTCGGGCTATGCAGTTGATCAGCGGGTCGCGGCCGGTACCACGGGGGTTGATGTAATCGTCGGCGGCCACAGCAATACATATCTCTCCAACACCTCGGACAAGGCGGCAGGCCCATATCCGACCATGGTGAATGACGTGGCCATCGTGCAGGCCTATGCCTATGGCAAGTTCCTGGGCGAACTGAACGTGACCTTCGACGATGCCGGAAATGTCATTGAGGCGGTGGGTGAGCCGCTGATTATGGACGGTACCGTTACTGAGGACGAAGGCACCGTTGCCCGTATTGCTGAGCTGGCCAAACCGCTGGATGAGATCCGCAACAAGGTTGTTGCAGAGAGCGCAGAAGCGGTTGACGGCGACCGCAACAATTGCCGCGTTCAGGAATGTCAGATGGGCAATCTGGTGGCCGATGCCATGCTTGACCGGGTGAAGGATCAGGGCGTCAGCATCGCCATCGCCAACTCTGGCGGGATCCGCGCCAGCTTGGAACCCGGTGAGGTCACCATGGGCGAGGTCCTGACGGTGCTGCCGTTCCAGAACACGCTCTCGACCTTTGAAATCACCGGTGAGGAGGTGATTGCGGCGCTGGAGAACGGGGTAAGTCAGGTTGAAGAGATCAAGGGCCGCTTCCCGCAGGTCGCCGGTCTGAAGTTCACCTGGGATCCCACGGTTGCCCCTAATGAGGGCCGCATTCAGGATGTCATGGTTGGCGAAGGTGACAGTTTCGCACCGATTGATCCGGCCAAGACCTATGTGGTTGTCACCAACAACTACGTTCGCAATGGCGGCGACGGTTACAAGGTCTTCGCGGGTGACGACAAGAACGCCTATGACTTCGGCCCGGATCTGGCTGACGTGATGGCAGAATATCTGGTCGAAAATTCGCCCTATAAACCCTACACCGACGGCCGCATCAGCCAGAAGTGAGTGACGGCAGCGGCTGCGCTGCTTATCAAAGTAAACTGGACCGCGCCATATATCTGGCGCGGTCTTTGTTTTTTTGCCTTTGTTGGGGCATAAGACGGTTATGGACCACCCGCTGATTGACCTTATCAATGCCCGCATCGAGAAGGCGGAGGCCGATGGCGCTTTTGACAATTTGTCAGGGGCAGGCAAGCCGTTGCGCCACGTCGATGACCCGGAGAACGCGCTGGTCAATCGCTTGGTTCAGGAGAGTGGCGGGGTGCCGGAATTTGTCAGCTTGTCCCGGACGCTGTCCGATCTGCGACAGCAGCTGATCGACACAGGCGACCGGACAAAGCGTCAGGACATCATGAAAGAGATGTCCATGCTTGAGGCCCGTATTGATCTGGCACGTAAGGCTTATGGAAAATAGCGCTCCATCGGTGGATATTTGCTGGTAGGGGCCGGTCGGGCCATCCAGTCGTTCGTAATTTGCCGATATTATTCGGCCCCTTGGGCGTTATGGGAGTTTAGTTAGTCGTCTTTCAGCGGTGCTGCCGGCGCCCGGTGCGGTGCGCGGCGCAAACGGTCGCCGACCTGCGTAGCCTTCGTCAGTAGTGTGGTCATCTGCACCTGCTCGGCGGGGCTGAGGCCGGTCAGAATATCGGTCTGCAATTCCTCAACAATCGGCAGGGCGCGGCGCAGCAGAGAATGCCCGCTGTCGGTCAGCGTCACCACCCGAGCGCGCCGATCCGTCGTTGAGACATCGCGCTGGATCAGCGCCTTGGCTTCCAGCCTGTCAATCACCTTGCCAAGCGTCGCCCGATCATAGGCTATGCGGGCGGCAATCGTCGCCTGATCTACACCGGGTTCATGGGCCACGGCTTCGATAGCGGCAAACTGAACCGGGGTCAGGTCTATGTCATTGCGTGCCATATGGTCCGCAAACAGCGCTACAGATATTTGGTGCAATCGCCGGATCAGATGGCCCGGGAACTGCAAGGTATCTACCGGTGGCTCTGGCATGTCCTACCTCCCGTTGGACAAAAGGATCCCGTGCACATCCGGCAGGGTCGGGTGCGGTGGAACAAAAGATAGAATTTCAAACGAATCTTCGAACCATAATAAAATGTTTACAGGGCGAAGGGAATGCGACTTTTCCTTACGTCCGTGGCGCTGTAGATCATCGGATATGACCATTCGTTTTACATCGCTATCCGAAATACTTGAACAGGACTACGATTGTGTCATTGACGTGCGGAGTCCCGCCGAATTTGCCGAGGATCACTGGCCGGGTGCCATCAACCTGCCGGTTCTGGACAATGAAGAACGCGCCGAAGTCGGAACGATCTACGTTCAGCAAAGCCCGTTTTTGGCGCGCAAAGTGGGTGCGGCCAAAGTGTTTCGCAATGCCGCTGATCATGTTGAACAGCGGCTAAGCCATCATTCCGGTTCCTGGCGGCCACTGGTCTATTGCTGGCGGGGTGGTCAGCGCTCGGGCAGCTTTACCTGGTTGCTGCAACAGATCGGTTGGCGCGCCGATGTGGTTGAGGGCGGCTATCAAAGTTACCGCCGCCTGGTGAATGACTATCTATATACTACCGAACTGCCGCATCGTTTTGTGGCGCTTGATGGCTATACTGGCACCGCGAAAACCGACATTCTGAAACGGGTTCAGTCCCTTGGTGGGCAGGTTTTGGATCTGGAAGGGCTGGCGCATCATCGCGGCTCACTGCTGGGCGATCACCCGACGCCGCAGCCGAGCCAGAAGGCGTTCGAGTCTGAAATAGCTGGCCAGTTGGCGCGGATGACACCGGATCGCCCTGTACTGGTGGAGGCAGAATCCAGCAAAATTGGTGCGCGGATCATTCCGCCGCGACTGTGGTCAGGAATGAAACGCGCCCCGAGAATTGAGATTGAGGCCTCCATTGCTGCGCGCTGCCGCTACCTGTTGGCGGGGTACGACGACATCCTGTCCAATGGTGACATGCTGCGTGTCCGGTTGGATGGGTTGCGCGCGCATCGCTCCAACGCTGTGGTCGATGGCTGGTTGCAGTTGATTGATGCAGGCGACAAACCAGCGCTGACGGAGGCGTTGATGGTGCAGCATTACGATCCGGCCTATCAGACTGCGCGCCGGAGCATTGGTGCCGATGTTGTCGCGACACTTCGGGCCGGGGATCTTGGGGAGGCTGATCTGGACCGGCTGGCCGCCGATCTGCTTGGTGAACTTGATCAATTGTCGCTTGGATAACCTCCCGTGCCGGAGGTCTGCAACGCTACACCCACCTTAGGCGAGGGTAATCGCGCCTGCCGTATCTGACATATGGCCGATGATGGTGGCATTTGGGGCATGGGTGCGCAGTTGCGGCAACAGGGCTTCTGCCTGCCTCATGGGGAGTGCAGCCAGCAGGCCGCCGGCCGTTTGCGGATCAAACAACAGATCCTGCACGCCACCGGTGGAAATCTCCGGCAACTGGGCGGCGTTTTCCGCAAACAGAGAGGACCGGATCCCCCGCGCCGACAGGGCAGCCGCACCGGGCAGATAGGGGATCGCATCAAGACGAAGCTCAGCGCCGAGCTTGGATGCCTCACATATCCCAAGGAGATGCCCCAGCAACCCGAACCCGGTCACATCCGTCATCGCATGGGCACCGCACAGCAGCTCAGCAGCCTGGCCTTGCGGCTGGCTCATGGAGGTCAAAGCCCCCGCCACGACCGCCCCATCAGCAGCCCCGGTCATTTCAGCGGCCATGATCACACCGGTGCCAAGCGGTTTGGTCAGGATCAGCGCATCTCCGGGCTGCGCCCCGGCCAGGGTGATGGGCTGTCTGTGACAGAGCCCGGTGACACTAAACCCGATGGTCAGCTCATCCCCGACAGAGGTGTGGCCGCCAACGATATCGGCCCCCGCGTCGCGGATGATCTCACCGGCGGCGACCATGATTTCATGCAGGGTCCGGGCCTGCAGCTCCGGTGACAGTTTCGGCAGGATCAGATTGGCGGTTGCGGCTTGCGGCGCGGCGCCCATGGCCCAGATATCGCCAAGCGCATGCACCGCCGCGATCCGCGCCATCACAACAGGGTCCGCAGTAAAAGCCCGCAGGTGATCGGTGCTGAGAACCTGTTGCTGCCCACCAGTCATCAACAGCGCTGCATCATCACCGGGCAGGGGCGTGATATCCGCGCGCCGCACCTCTGGCGCTGAACTGAGCGTGGCCTTCAGCGCGCGGGCGCCAACCTTCGCGCCGCAGCCACCGCACATCGGCTTTTCTCCAAGTACCTCGGGCAGGTCATGGGTGTGTTCCGGGGGCAAATCCGGGGTTTCCATCTGCGGAAGGTCGCGGAACTGCGCCATGAAGGTCTGATCAATGTGGTCTTTCCACCGCCAGATCCAACTGCCGGAGAAGGTCTGGCCGAACCGTTCGCCCACGGCACTCTTGTCGCCCATGGAGATCAGTTTCAGATAGTCCTTTTGCGGTTGATACTGGCGCAGCGGATCCTTGGTCAGGCTGGCACGCAAATTGTGGTAAAGCACCGGCGCCTGACGCACCGCGTAAACCCCGGCCTTGGGGCGCGGATCCGTGCTGAAGTGGGCGCAGTCGCCGCTGGCAAAGACACCTGTCTGGCTGGTTTGCAGGGCGCTGTCCACGCGGACAAAACCATGCTGCAGGTCCAAACCGCTATTGGAAAGCCAGGCATACGGGCGCGCGCCCGCCGCGCCTGTTGTGAAATCGGAGCGGATGGCCCGGCCATCATCCAGCACCACATGGGCGGCTTCAATCTGTGTGATCGTAGCCTGCTCAATCACGGTAACACCCAAATCATGCAGCGCTTTTCGCAGCCGGGCCTGAGCTTTGCTGCCTGCGTCATCAAGGATGGTGCCACGGTCAATCAGCGTGGCCTGGGCCAGTCGCCTGCGGGCGCGCAGGGCATGGGCCATGGAGAGGATCAGTTCCACCCCGGCCACGCCACCGCCGATCACCGCAACATGGGCCGGGCCATTTCCCTCAAGATATGTAGCCCAGCTGGCGGCAAAGCGGCCCAGCGGCTTGGCCGGGATCGCGTGGTCCTTGAACCCGGCCATGTCCGGCATCGCGGACGTGATGCCGAGATTGATCGCTGCAACGTCGTAGGCAATAGGCGGGCGGCCTGCGACATGTACCTGTCGGGCGTGTGTATCGATGTGTTCCGCAGCCCCGAGAATAAGCCGCGCACCTGCGAAGCGCGCCAGCTTCACCAGATCAATGTCCAGCGCGCCCCGATCATAGTGCCCGGCGACGAAGCCGGGCAGCATCCCGGAGTAGGGCGCGGTGGGGCCGGGGTTGATCACGGTCAAACGCGCACCTGCCAGGGGGCGCATTCCCCATTTGCGCAGCACCAGCGCATGCGTGTGCCCGCCGCCGATCAACACCACGTCTTTGGTCTGGGGGAGGGGGGCTGCATGCATTGTTGTCGTCCACCGGTCTGCGCAGGGTCACCCGGACAGGCTGCGCCCCGGATGAAAGACCCCCGCCGAAAGGGGCGGGGGGTGTTTGGTCAGACCTCAGGCCCGATCACTTCGTTCTCGGGCTTCTTATGGGTCGCCCAGATTTTGTCCTCGCCTGCGTCCGGCAGGCTGTCCGGGGTGTCATGGCGGTGGATATGTACCTTGGCAATGAAATTTGCCGTGATCGGGGCGGTCAGGAACAGGAACAGAGTGATCATCAGCTCATGCACCGACAGATGGTGCTCATAAACCGCTGCATGGGTCATGGAGGCCAGAAGCACACCGCCGACGCCCAGCGTTGTTGCCTTCGTTGGCGCATGCAGCCGCGACATGCGGTCGTTGAGTTTCAGCAGGCCGAATGAGCCGACGATACCGAACACCCCGCCGATCACGAGAAACCCGGCAATGACGATGTCAAAGAATTGGTCCATGGTCTCTCCTCACTCGATGATATTGCCGCGCAGGATGAACCGCGCATAGGCCACAGTGGAGACAAATCCCAGCATGGCGATGATCATTGCCGCCTCAAAGAAGATCTCAGTCCCAAGCGCCAAGCCATAAAGCACCATAAGCGCGATCGCGTTGATGAACATGGTGTCCAGGGCGAGGATCCGGTCAGCAACATCCTCGGCCGAGACGACCTTCCAGAGGTTCATCAGCAGCGACAATGCAAAGCAGACGAACGCAAAAATTGCAGCAGTTTCGATCATTCGAAGATCTCCTTCAGGCGACGTTCGTAGCGGTCTTTGATGTCGTCGCGCACCGCCTCCGGATCGGGCGCATCCAGGCAATGCACCAGCAGCGCATGGCCCTCGGCCGAAAGGTCCGCCGATACGGTCCCCGGGGTCATGGTGATTGTTGCGGCCAATACCGTGATCGCCTCGGGCGTGCGCAGCTCCAGCGGCACAGTCACCCAATTGGGGTGACGGCGGGAATTGGGTTTGAACAGCACGATCTTGGCGACCACCAGATTGGCAACCACAATATCGTAAAGCACGATGAGGACATAGCCGATGATCTTCATCGGGCCTTTCATCTTCAGCTGTTGCGGCCAGTAGGGCTGCGTCAGGAAGGGGATCAAAACCCCCAGCATGAAGCCAAAGACCAAGGAGTTCAGAGACCAGCCGTTGACCAGCAGCAGCCAGGTCACAGTCAGCACCAGTGTTAGGATCGGGTGCGGCAGTATGCGGCGCATCAGCTTCATTTTGAGGCCCCCCCGAGGACGGTTTCGATATAGGCGGTCGGCGTGAACAGCTGGGCCGCGGTTGCATCGGCATAACGCGTCATCGGCCCGGCAAAGACGGTGAGCATTACAAGTGCGGTCATCAGGGCAAAGCAGACAACCAGCGGCAGAACCGGTGCCGCCGCAGGGGCTGCGGTTGCCTCACCGTCCAGAAGATCGTCGTCCTCAGCATTTGCGACTGCATCAGGATCAACATCGCTGTCCGGCAAACCATGGCTTTTCCAGAAAATCAGCGTGCCGGCACGGGCGAGGCCTATGATCGTCACGAGAGAGCCGATCAGGATTACCGCCCAGATCCACCAGACCAGATCATGATCCCGGGCGGCGTCCATCACCAGCAGCTTGCCAATGAAGCCGGAGAGCGGCGGCATCCCCGCCAGCGCAATCGCAGCAACAAAGAACATCACAGACAGCAGTCCGCTCTGCGGCATCAACCGCATCGCCGCAACCGCGCCGCCCTGACGCTCCATCACCTGATCGGCTATCAGGAACATCAGTGCTGTCGCTAGCGTAGAATGGACAATGTAGTAGAGCGCCGCGCTGGTGGCAGCCGGGGTAAACAGCGCGATTGAAATCAGCAGCGTGCCCATCGATGTGATCGCGCCAAAGGCCACCAGCCGTCCGATCTCACGAGAGCCGAGGACACCAACAGCCCCGACCGCAAGCGTCAACAGCGCCGCAGGCAGCAGCCAGTCGCCAACCAACCCTTCGGTGATTGCGACGTCCGGGCCAAAAATCAGGGTGTAGACGCGCAGGATCGAATAAGCGCCGACCTTGGTCATGATCGCAAACAGGGCAGCAACAGGCAGGGGCGCATGGCTGTAGGAGGCCGGCAACCAAAAATGCAGCGGCAGAACCGCAGCCTTGATCGCAAAAACCAAGAGCAGCATCACTGCGCCCACTCTAAGAAGCGCGGTTTCTTCGGCGGACATCTCGGCCACACGGACCGCCAGATCCGCCATGTTCAGCGTGCCGGTGACGGCGTAGATGGTGCCGAGGGCAAACAGAAACAGGGTGGAGCCCAAGAGGTTATAGACCACATATTGCACCCCGGCCTGAAACCGTTTGGCACCGCCTGCGTGGATCATCAGCCCGTAGGAGGCAATCAGCAGCACCTCGAAGAACACAAACAGGTTGAAGGCATCCCCGGTCATGAAGGCCCCCAGAATGCCCATGATCTGGAACTGGAACAACGCGTGGAAATTAGCACCACGGGAATCCCAACCGGTGCCAATCGCATAAAGCACCACCGCCAGCGCCAGCACCGAGGTGAGGACGATCATCATCGCCGACAGCCGATCCAGCACAAGCACGATCCCAAAGGGGGCAGGCCAGTCGCCCAATTCATAGACCTGCACGGTGCCATCTGCCGCTTGCGCGGCCAGCGCCAGCGTCAGGCACAGTACCAGCACGCTGCTGGCAACGGAAAAAATCCGTTGCAGATCCAGATGGTAGCGCAGCACCATGATAATGAAGGGTGCGACAAGGGCCGGCAGGACAATCGGCGCAATCACAAGGTGGTTCATGCGTCTTCTCCTGCTTTCGCATCGTCGTCGCTGAGGTTGATCCGGTCATCCTGCGACGACAGATAGGCCCCAAGCGCGATCATCACGACAACGGCAGTCATGCCAAAGGAGATCACGATCGCGGTGAGCACCAGCGCCTGCGGCAGTGGATCGGTATAGGCCACCTCTTCGTATTTGTTGAGGATCGCTGGCGCGTTGGTCATCAGACGGCCCGTGGCAAACAGGAACACGTTCACCGCATAGGACACCAGCGACAGCCCAAGAATAACGGGAAAGCTGCGACGGCGCAGGATCAGGTAGATGCCGGCCGCGGTCAGAACGCCCACGGCCGAAGCGACTAGAATTTCCATAATCAGCCCTCGTTCTCGGTCTTGGCCACATCATCGCGGGCCGGGTTGATATCCATCGCATGGGTGCTGTCGGTCCCAGGCTGCCAGGCAAAGCGCGACAGGCTCTCCAGCGCCAGCAGAACCGCGCCGACGACGGCCAGGAACACGCCGAGATCAAACAGCGCCGCAGTGGCCCATTCGAACTCCTCCAGCGGTGCCCAATGGATGTAGCCAAAGGCGCTGGTCAGGAATGGTTGGCCACTGAACCACGACCCCATGCCGGTTGCGGCGGCAATCAGCACGCCGGACCCGATGATGCCATGGTAGGGGTAGCGCTGCCGCTCGGTCGCCCAGGCAAAGCCAGACGCCATATATTGCATGATGACAGCAATCGCTGCGATCAGACCGGCGATAAAGCCACCGCCGGGCAGATTATGCCCCCGGAAGAAGATATAGGCCGCCACCATCAGTGCCAGCGGCATCATCACGCGGGTCGCCACCACCATCATCATCGGATGGGAGTCACCGGCCTGTGGCAGATCCGGTTTGCGGTTCAGCAGATAGGCCCGCACGCGGGTGCCCAAGACCGCTTCGGTCAGGGCAAAAATCACCAGTGCAGCAATCCCCAGCACGATGATCTCGCCAAAGGTGTCAAAGCCCCGGAAATCGACCAGGATCACATTGACCACATTGGTGCCGCCGCCGCCCTTGTAGGAGTTCTCAAGGTGAAAGCCGGAAATCGTCTCGCCGATGAAATCACGGGTCATGAGGGCATAGATCAGCCCGCCGACGCCCAGACCTGCGATGCTGGCAATGGAGATATCGCGCAGACGGGCACCGCCGGAGCTTTCGACCGGGGTTTCTTTCGGCATGAAGTTCAACGCCAGCAGCATCAGGATGATAGTGACCACCTCGACCGAAATCTGCGTCAGGGCGAGATCCGGGGCCGACATGTAGTTGAAGCCCATGGAGACCACGAGACCAACAACACCAATCAGCACCAGTGCCAGCAGGCGATTTCGGTGCATCGCGACAAGGAAACCAGTGGCGATCAACAGGCTCGCCCAACCGAGGATCGGAATCAGGCCCGCATCCTGAAGGGTTCGTGTCGGGGCGGCCAATGTGCCGGATTGATAGGCGTAGTAGGACAGCACCGCCGTGAAGGTGATCATGATCCCGCCATACCGCGGCATAGAGCCATTGTGCATCCCGTCGGTGATCCCGCGCGCGAGGCGGGTCAGGGCAGCAATCAGCGCCTCGAAAATCACCTTTGCCTCAGGGCGCGGAGTGGCATTCCACAGACGCATCAGTGGCTTGTGCAGCATCAGCAGCACCACACCGCCAACAACCGCGACCATCGACATATAGAGCGCCGGGGTAAACCCGTGCCAGAGTTTCAGAGAGTAATAGGGCAGTTTCTCGCCACCGATGACCGCAGAGGCCGCTGTGGCCACAAGTGGCCCGACAATCTTCGCCGAGAACAGGCCGATCAGCACCACCAGACCGACGAGGAACGCAGGCGCCAGCCACATACCGGCACCCGGATCATGCGGGGTCGCCGGATAATCATCTCGTTTCGGACCGAGGAACACATGGGCGATAAACCGGAACGAATACGCCGCAGAGAACAGCGCCCCCAGCAGCGCGAGGCCAGGCACCAGATAATGTGAGCCAGCCCAGGCCGTGTGCACGGTTTCCTCAAGCATCATTTCCTTGGACAGGAAGCCGTTGAAGGGCGGAATGCCGGCCATCGACAGCGCTGCAACCGTCGCAATGGCAAAAGTGATCGGCATCAGGTGCCGCAGGCCGCCAAGACGCTTGATGTCACGTGTATGGGCCTCGTGGTCGACAATGCCGGCACTCATAAACAACGCCGCCTTGAAGGTCGCGTGGTTGATGATGTGGAACACTGCGGCCACCGCCGCAAACTTGGTGCCAAAGCCCAAGAGCATGGTGATCAACCCCAGATGGCTGACGGTTGAAAACGCCAGAAGCGCCTTCAGATCATCCTTGAACAGGGCGATGATCGCACCCAGCACCATGGTGATCAGCCCGGTTGTGGCAACGATATAAAACCACTCAGGCGTGCCGGCCAGAACGGGCCACATCCGCGCCATCAGGAACAGACCTGCCTTCACCATCGTGGCAGAGTGCAGATAGGCCGATACCGGGGTAGGCGCCGCCATTGCGTGGGGCAGCCAGAAATGAAACGGGAACTGGGCTGACTTTGTGAACGCGCCGATCAGGATCAGGATCAAGGCGGGCAGATAAAGCGGCGAGGCTTGGATGACCTCCTTCGCGCCGAGGATGACGGTCAGGTCATAGGATCCAACGATATTGCCGAGGATCAGCATGCCACCGATCATGGCCAGACCACCCGCACCGGTGACAGTCAACGCCATGCGCGCGCCCTGGCGCCCTTCCGGCAGATGTTTCCAGTAACCGATCAGCAGAAAGGAGCTGAGCGAGGTGAGTTCCCAGAAAATCAGCAGCAACAGGATGTTATCGGATGTGACAATACCCACCATCGCGCCCTGAAACAGCAGCAGATAGGTGTAGAAATTGCCCATCGGATCTTCGCGCGACAGGTAAAACCGCGCATAAAGGATGATCAGCAGGCCAATACCAAGGATCAACCCCGCAAAGAGGAAGCCTAGCCCGTCAAGAAAGAAGTTGGCGTTCAGCCCCAGGGCGGGCAGCCAGTCGAATTGCGCCTGAATGACCTCCCCGCGCATCACCGCCGGGGCGTGCAGCATCAGTCCGATGAATGCGAGCAATGTTGTCAGGCCTGCCGCCGATGCCGAGGCATTGCGCCCGGCACGGATCAATAGCGCGGGGAATACCGCGCCCAGAAAGGGCAGGGCTGCAATCAGGAACAGGGACACGTGCGGTTCTCCTCCATGCACAGGGCCAGATCGTTTGCTGCCTAAGCAATTTTTCGCAACTGTGCCAGCCCCGACCGCGCCTGCAAACCCTGCAAAAGCGGCGATCAGGTTAGTTTTTTGCGCGCCGCACCGGTTTGATGCGATCTGGTGTCAGGTTGACAAGAACTTGATCACCATGCGGGATGTCTCATGCTGAACACTATGCAGGAACCTGCTAGGTCTTGGATCATGTAGGACGACGCCTGCAGTGAGGGGAGAGGCCAGATGTCGCATTCTCAATCAAAACGGTCAGATAATTCCAACCCTCAGTCCGAAGGCGGCGACGACACTCCACAAATCACTTCGGGGCTGGGCGGTTCGGTGATCTCGCGGCGTAAGTTCCTGCGCGCCGGTCTGGCTTTTGGCGGGTTGGCCTTTGCGGGTGTCGGTGGATATGTCTGGTGGCGCCGCCAGCCCCCAGACCATGATTTGCCGCGTCTGACGGTGGAGGAGGCCTTTGCAAAAGCCAAGGCAGATGAGTTGATCCTGGTGGATATCCGCACCCCGCGCGAATGGCGGGCGAGCGGGGTGCCCGTTGGCAGCCATCAGATTGATATGCGGCGCGACGATTTTCTGGCGGCGCTTGATCAGGTTACCGGCGGCAATCGCAGTGCGGCGCTGGCGCTGATCTGCGCCCGCGGCGTGCGTTCGGCCCGTGTGACCCTGGCGTTGGATGCGGCGGGGTATTCCAATGTCATGGACGTACCGGAGGGCATGCTTGGCTCTGCCGCTGGTCCGGGCTGGTTGCGCAGCAATCTACCCGTCGCCCGCTGGACGGGGCAGGGCTGATGCGGCCCGCGATTGTGCGCGCTGGTCGCTTGTGCTTGGGTCTTGCTGTGGCGCTGTCCGGTATCTCACTCGCATCTGTGGCCGTGGCTGAATGTGGCCCACGGGGTGATGCCTGTCAGATAAAAGACGGGGGTTATCATATCGTCCTGCCTGACACGCCACCTGACACGCATCCCGGCGCGGCAATCCCGGCAGTGATGTTTCTGCACGGATATGGCGGCTCGGGCGAAGCCGCCCTGCGCAATCAGGCGATGGTCGATGGTCTGACCGGGCGCGGCTATGCGGTCATCGCACCCACGGCGCTGCCCCGCAATCCCGGCGGCCCCCGCTCTTGGGCGTTTTTGGCTGATTTCGGTGGCCGTGACGAATCTGCCTTCTTCGACGCAGTCCTGGAAGATGCCGAAAAGCAGTTTAACATCGACCGAGAGTCGATTGTATTATCAGGATTTTCCGCAGGTGCCTTCATGGTCAGCTATCTCGCGTGTTCGTCACCTGATCAGTTCCTTGCCTATGCAACGGTGTCGGGCAGTTTCTGGCGGCCTCAACCAGAGAGCTGCGCAGGCCCAATCCGCCTGATGCATACTCATGGATGGGCGGATGAGGTGGTGCCGCTGGAAGGGCGCTACCTTGGAAACAGGCGCTTTCAGCAGGGCGATATCTTTGCCGGGCTGGAGTTGTGGCGGGATACCAACGGGTGCGACACACATGCGCCAAGCCGCAGTTGGTCCGCTGGCGGTCAACTGCGGCGTCGCTGGGACTGCGGACCGAACGCGGATATCGAATTGGTGCTGTTTGCGGGCGGTCACCGGGTGCCACGGGATTGGGCCAACTGGCTGGTGGATTGGGTCGAGAACAGCGCACTGTCGCAATGAGGCAACAGGTTTCGCGGTCATATTGATGTCGATATTTCAATAAAAATACCCTGAGAAATTTCCTAAAATCTCTCAGGGTTTACGTATTCACACAATTTCGGGCGTGTCACTCAGCTGCAGTGCGATGCGTCGGCACGGTCTCCAATGCCATGCGCAGCCGATTGCGTCGGGCGCGAGCGATGCGGGTGATGCGGGGTTCTTTGTGGACTTCGCGTGTTGCCAGAAGGGCCTTGGCAAAGCGCTGCAACGGCACACCAGAGAGCGCCGACAGCGGCACCGCCAGCACCAGCGATAGCGCGATCGGCAGCAGCCAGACAGAGACCACACCCGCCAGAATACCGCTCCAGAGGGCAATCCCGCTGACAGTTTCCAGCGCATGGCACGTTATCAGCGTCCGCCAGGAATAGCGGCCACCGTCGCGTGCCTGTGGCGACCAGCCTTTTTGCAGGCCGAAGGTGGTGCGCAGCACAGCAATCATCTGTTGTACCATCAAGATTGGCGCATAAAGGATCGCAAGTAGGATTTCCACGAACAGCGACAGGGTAAACCGACCCGCGCCACCATATTCGGAGAACCGGCTGCCGGTCATCGGCAGGGCAACAACAGCCAGCAATTTTGGCGCCAGCAACATGGCATAGATCAGCAGGATCACCAGCACATGGCGTGGCTCTGACATGTCGGGCCAAGACGGCATCAGCGGATTGGTTTCGCTGAAGTAGGTGAGGACAGAGGCCTCTTCGCCGCGTCCGATCAGTGCCCAGATCACCAGCAACGCGAACCAGACCGGTGCCATCAGATAACCGATGGCCCCATGCAGCAGATGGAACCGCGACAGCGCGCGAAAGCCCTTGGCGTTCAAGAGGTTCAGGTGCTGCAGGTTGCCCTGACACCAGCGCCGGTCACGTAGCACGTGATCAATCAACGTCTGCGGTGTTTCCTCGTAGGAGCCACGGATACGCGGCAGGAACTGAACACTCCAGCCTGCGCGCCGCAGAAGGCCCGCTTCGACGAAGTCATGGCTCATGATCAGCTTCTCACCGCCAAAGACCGAGCGCAGCGGCGGCAACCCTGCGCAGGCGGCAAAGGCGCGGGTGCGGATGATCGCGTTATGACCCCAATAATTGCCCTCGTGGCCAGCCCAGCGGGCCAACCCTTCGGCGAGTGCGAGACCGTATACGCCATTGGCAAATTGCTGCATTCGGCCAAAGACTGACTGCGCGCCGATCAGCTGCGGGTAGCTCTGAATGAGGCCCGCGCCGGGATCGCGGGCCAACGCGTCCGCCAGATGGGCGATGGCGCGTCCCGTCATCAGGCTATCGGCATCCAGCACCAGCATGGCGTCCCAGCCCGCGCCCCAGCGGCGCACCCAATCGGCGATATTGCCAACCTTGCGGCCCGCGTTATCTTCGCGGCGGCGATAGTAAAGCTGGGTTCCGGCAGGCAGCATCGCACGCAGAGCCTCTACGCTGGCGCGTTCCTGCGCGGCGATGGCGTCATCGCGGGTGTCGGACAGGATGAACATTGCATAGTCATGAACCCCGCCACGGGCATGCAGTTCTTCCAGCATCGACTGGGCATTGCCCAGCACATACCAGGGCACCTCATTGTAGATCGGCATCAAGAGCGCGACCTTCATCCGCTGCGGGCGGCCTCGTCCCAAGGCGCGTGGCCGTTGCGAAAGACCCCAGAGGCCTAGAAGAACGGTCGAGACCGAAAAGCAGATCCAGAAAAAGTTGAAGGAAATCAGCACCAGAAGCGCGATTTCCAGGGTGGAGAACCCGTCAGCAGCAAACCAATCCTTCATCCCCCAGGTCAGCAGGCCAGTTGCCGCCATCGCCGGGGAAAAGGCCAGCACCCGCCAGAGCGCGACCTGCCCTTGCGTTGCCTCACCCGTCTGTGCGGATGTGGGGATCCGGTCAGCAAGAGCAGGGCAGGCCTGATCCTGAAAATAGGCGCCGAAGTTCTGCTCTGGCATGGCCAGTGGCTGTTCCGGCGGGGTCAGTGAAAAATTGGTCATTTGGTCCACCGGTATAGCCAGACTTCCGAGGCAGGCTGACCTTCCTTGCGCAGCTCTGCGCGCAGTTCGACATGATCGCGCTCGCCCGGATCAAAGGCAAACGCCAGCCGCAAACCACCGGTTTCCGGGTTTTCCTGCAATACGCCTTCGGTCGGGGTGACATGGGGAGAGGTGATATGCGCCTCAAGATCATCCACACCGCCCGCAAACATCGGGTGGGCGGCAAAGTCGATGGTCATGATGCGACCAGGATCCCCGAAGATCCGCGCGCCAGCCGCCGTGTTGATCACCTGTGGCACAGATAGGTCCGGACCATCGCCCCAGGTCAGGCGGTAGTCGATATTGATTTCGGAACCGGGCGCGTAACTCTCACGTGGGCGCCAATAGGCAACGATATTGTCGTAGATTTCTTTGTCGGCCGGGATTTCCACCAATGTGACCGCGCCCTTGCCCCAATCGCCCTTCGGCTCCACCCACAGCGCCGGGCGCTGGTGATAATGGGCCTCCAGATCCTCGTAGTCCGACAGCAGCCTAGGGCGCTGCATCAGGCCAAAGCCACGCGGGTTTTCATCGACAAAGGAAGACAGTTGCAGCGTTTTCGGGTTGGCCAGCGGTCGCCATAGGGTTTCGCCATTTCCGTTGACCACCAGCAACCCATCGCTGTCATGGACTGCGGGGCGGAAATCATCAAACCGGTTGCGGTTGGTCTGATCGAAGAGGAACATCGACGTGAGTGGTCCAAGCCCGATATTGTCCAGCTCTTCGCGGGCAAAGAGGCGCGCCTCGACCTCCATCACGGTGTTCTGACCGGGCAGGATATCGAATCGGTAGGCACCAGTGACCGAAGGGGAATCCATCAGGGCATGGACCACCATATTCTTTTGTCCCGGTACTGGAGCTTCGAGCCAGAACGATATGAATTCAGGGAATTCTTCGCCTTTTGCGGAGGCCGTGTTCACGGCCAGCCCCCGTGCCGACAGCCCATAGGTATGGGCGGCCCCGATGGCGCGGAAGTAACTCGCCCCTTGAAAGACGCAGAACTCGGTTTTCTTGCCCGGTTCTTTCAGATCGGTGCGCAGGCGAAAGCCGGAATAGCCAAGGCTGTCGTCAATGCTGAGATCAGGCGCCTTATCGGTTTTGTCAAACAGGGACAGATCAAAGGCCACCGGCTGTGCCAGGCCATTTTCGACGGTGAAAATCTCTACCGGGCGGGGGAAGTAGAGCCCCGGCAGGAAGAAATCAACGTTGTAACTGCGCGGGGTTTTCGACCAGAGCGCGTCACGGCTGCGGAACCAGCGGGTCTGATAGTCCTCATAGCTTTGCTCCTGCCAGTCCTGCGGAACGCTGGCGCGGGGCGCATAGGGGGCGGCTGCGAGATCGCGGGCAAGGGACACCACGGTTTCGCGCGAAAAGGCAGGGCCACCCGTCGCCAATGCGGGCGATGTCAGCGCCCCAAGCGCAAACGGAGCGGTGCTGGCCAGGGCCGTTGCCAGAAAGGTGCGTCGCGAAAATGCTCTCATCTCTTGGTTTTCCATGGATGCGATTTGAACCAGGCAGCGATATAGGCGCAGCCAATGATCAGGCCAAACCCTGTGAGGTTGAAAAATGCGGTTGTCAGGACAGACCGGTCCGTCAGGTCCATGGCAAAGCCAAGGAGCCGTGCCAGTGCCATTGAGAAGACAAAGACCGCAAGCGATTGCTGACCGACCTTGGTGATCAGCGACAGGAGCACGGCCCAGATGCGAGCCGCCGTTGACTGGCCGGATGCGATCAGGCGTCGACCACCTTCACCGGCGATCACCCAACCGAGATAGGCCAGCGACAGGAAGTGGCCAAAGCGCAGCAGGCCAAAGTCGGTTTTCTCCCGCCATTCCGCCGTCTGTTTCCAGGTGGGACGGATGAGGTCGGCAAGATCCTGGTTCCAGGCCTCGACCCAGAGAAAGACCTTCCAGGACCCAAACGGGGCCAGCAGGACGAGGTAGGCTGCGGCCACGACCACCAGCACACGGGAAACGGGCGGGGCTGGCAGCCAGCCCTTCATGAAGGCAAAGCCGGTAAAGAACAAAAGCTGCCAGCCAAAGGGATTAAAGAACCATTCCCGGCTGGACCAGGGTTCAGCCGAGAGCGACAGCCCATCCGGTCCAAGGCCGATCATATAGGGGTTGGCGAGTAGCCAGATCCCTACTGAGGCTGCAGCCACAGCCCAGATCCCGATGCGTTCCAGCCCCATCATCAGCGGCATCAGCGCCAGAACAACCAGATACATCGGCAGGATGTCGAAATAGTTCGGCACATAGCTGAGCGTCATCAACCCGACCAGCTGCGGCACCGGGTTTTCAAAGAACGGGCGCAGATTAAGCGAGGCGATATAGCTTTTGTCGAAGCTGCCATAGAGATCCAGAGCCGCCATGCTGGTCGCGATAAACACAAACAGCCCGATATGAGCCCAGAACACCTGCCAGCAGCGAAACAGAACCCGTGCGCTGCCCATCAGCCATCCCTGACGGCCAAAGGTACCGCCGAAGGCGATGGCCGAGGCCATGCCGGAACAGAACACAAAGATCTCTGTCGCGTCTGAGAAGCCAAACCGCGCCGGGATCCATCCTGTCCAGCGGTTGCCGGGGATATGGGCGCAGAGGATGATGAACATCGCTATGCCCCGGTAGAAATCCAGACGTGGATCACGGGGTGCACGCGGTTGCACGTCCGATTGCGGGGCAACCGGGCGATTGGCCACTGGTGTGGTCTCGGTGCCCTTGGCACCGGGAAAGGGCGAGATGGTCGCCATAGGTTGTCGTGTCCTTACTTCGGTTATTCTGCCGGGACGCTTTGCGCGCCTGGCGCACCACGTCCGGCAGCAATCAGGGCGCGGCGCGCCTGGGCATAGCTGTCTTCGGCGCCACCTCGCTGGGCCCGCCGTTCGTTGAGAATAGCCTCCACCGCATCCAGACGGCCCGCCCGGAGGCCTGCATCAATGGTCACGCGTTCAAAGACGTCCCGCTGGGCATGGCTGCCACCGGCCAGTTGCAGCGAACTGCGGCCCGTCGCCAGATATCCAAAGGCCTCGCTGTAGTTGCCTTCGCCAAACGCCTCCAGCCCGAGCGCGAGACCACATCCGGGCGTTGCCATGCGGGCATCGCTTTCACTTGCGCCGCGACGGGCGTCGGCATGAATGCGCTGTACCAGCTGACCGGTCTCAAGTTTGCGATCATCCCCAACCAGCGCCAGCAGATAATGCATGTCAGCAAAGATCAGACAGCCATCCTCGGTGCGGTTGGCGCAAAGTTCGGCCAGTTCTTCCCAGCGGTCGCCAATGGCCACGCCTTCCAATTCCAACCGCATCAGCAGTGAGGTGGCGTTGGAGATGTCGCGGTAATCGTCGGTTTTATCCTTGCGGATCTCATGATCATAGAGCGCCAGAACCTGTTCGGTTTGGCCTTGATCCAAGTGCATTAGCGCTTTGTGCCACCAGACGTGGTAGCGGAAATTGTTGCAATGTGCCCAGGCCTCCTCGCGCCCGGTGAGCCAGTCCAACCCGGCGCGTGAATTGCCTGTCATGTCATGCACATGGGCCACGGCGTGCAGGCCCCAGGCATCATCCGGCGCCATCCAGAGCGCCTGTCGGCCAGTCGCGTCGGCCAGATCATAAGCGCCGGTCTCCTCAAGCGAGAAAGCATGACAGCCAAGCAGATATCCCCGCCCGGCGTGATCAGGCGCATAGGCAGGCAATACGCGTTCAATGGATCGACGCATGCCCGTGCTGTCACCGAGAATGAAGCGGATCGCATGGCTCAGTTTCATCGCCAGCGCATCCTCCGGGTGGCTGCGCAGCACCGTCTCCATCTCGGCAATTGCAGCGGAGGGACGCCCCTCTAGCCAAGCTCCGAGTGCTGCAATGTAGTGACGCTCGCGCGGGAGGGCGCCGTCTTCGGTGGCCCTGGCGGCGGCATAGGCGTCATGGGCGGCCTGCATCAGCTCTGCCCGGCCCAAGAGCAGGACAAACATGCCCTTGGCAGCCTGCGCCAGTGCAAACTCCGGGGCGGTGTCCAGCAGGGCACCGAGATGCGTTGGCGCCGCAGCGGCATGTGACAGAACCCCCATCTGTACGGCGTTCCAGTTCTCAAGGGCTGCGGCGTCTGTCAGACTGGTCTCTTGGCCGAATATATCTTGCATCATCGTTTGTCCGATCCGTGTCAAAAACGAAAGCAGTGGCGCTTTGTCGTCGAGCCTAAAGCACGCTATCGCGTCTCGCGATGCCCGCTCGCGGTTTGGTGAAGTGGCGTGTGCAATCTCGTGGGAATAGGGAGCCAACCATGTCGATTGGCAGCGATTTCCCGCATTTTTACCAATCTGGCAAGCCTGGGATGCCTGGCTTTGGCCGAAGATCGCCAGTTTCTGTAACACTCGGCCAGATCCTGCCGGTTGCAAATGACCAACCGGACTGTTTTCCGCGATTTCCTAAGGGGATAGGAGTGGCGTTCCCCTCAATCCCTCTGCGTTGATGCAGGTGGATTGAGGGGGCACCGATGCCGCGCCGTCGCGATCAGTGTCAGCGGCTCTCTTCGTTAAAGGGGTTCGTTGCCGTCGAAAGAAGGTCGGTGCTGTCGCCACAGGTTGGTGGCGCGTGCCGATAGGTGACCGGCGTGCGCGAGAATTTCAGCGGGTTGCCCAACAGCCTGACAGGCCCGGCAGCAGAGGTCATCTCAATTGTCATTTCGCGGGCCGCAACTTGATCGCTGGCAAAAACCTGATCCAGCGTTTGCACCGGCCCGGCGGGCACTTTGCGGGCCTCCATCGCGGCGATCACTGCGTCGGTGCTGTATTGGCGGAGAGCAGGCACCAGAATATCGGCCAGCGCATCGCGGTTCTGCAACCGAGCCGGATTTGTGGCAAAACGCGGATCCCGCGCCAGCCCATCCAGCCCGAGAAAGGACAGGAATCGGCCAAATTGCGCGTCGTTGCCCACCGCCAGAATCACATGCCCGTCAGAGGTTTCATAAAGCCCATATGGCACAATGCTCGGATGCTCATTGCCGCGCCGTTTCGGGGCGGTCCCTGTATTGAGCGTGGCGACACCTTCGTTGATCAGCCAGGCGATCTGTGCATCAACAAGCGCGATATCAACCTGCTGGCCCTCGCCGGTCTGCTCCTTGTGACGCAGGGCAGCCAATATGCCGACGCAGGCATACATGCCGCACATCACATCGGCGATGCCGACGCCGACCTTCACGGGGCGCCCGTCCGGTTCACCGGTCAGCGACATGATCCCGCCGTAGCCCTGCGCCATCAGATCATAACCGGGCTTCTGCGCGTTGGGGCCGGTCTGCCCGTAGCCCGAGATGGACCCATAGACGAGATGCGGAAACTCTGCATGCAGGCTGTCGTAATCGAGCCCGTATTTGGCCAGCCCGCCGGGTTTGAAGTTCTCTAGCAGAATATCTGCTTCGGCGGCGAGGCGGCGGATCACCTGCTGCCCCTCGGCGGTAGAGATATCCACCTCGACGGAGCGCTTGTTGCGGTTCGCGGCCATGAAATAAGCTGAAAGATCGGATTGCTGACCCTCGGCATCGACCACATAGGGTGGTCCCCAGTGGCGGGTGTCATCGCCGCCGCTCTGCGGATTTTCCACCTTCAGCACGCTGGCGCCCAGATCGCCCAGCATCTGGGTGCAGGTTGGCCCCGCCAAAATGCGAGAGAGGTCCAGCACCTTGATGCCTGTGAGGGGTCCGTGGGGCAGTTTGCCGTCGGTGGTCGGATCAGATGAGCCCATCATAGGCCTCCCGGTCAAATTCTGCAGCAATAACGGTGAAATGTTTGGCCTGCTGCGCCTCATTCATGGCGGCGCGCAGGCCGTCTCGGTCGCGAACGCGCACACCGTTACCGCCAAAGGCACGGCCCATGGCGGCAAAATCATGCAGGCCAAAATCAACACCGGCATTGTCGAGGCGGCGCTGGCGTTGTTTGAGGTCAATCAGCGCAAGGCTCGCATCGACAAACACCACGAAAATCGGGGCCACCCCCAGTTCCGCCGCAGTGGACAACTCCCCCGCGACCATGAGGAACCCGGCATCGCCGGAGAAGCTGACAACCGTGCGCTGCGGCTCGGCCAGTTTGCGGCCAATGGCCATCGGCACCGCGCAGCCCATGGTGCAAAGGCCCGAGGATTGGATCAGCGCGCGGGGCTCCTGACAGCGCCACATTTGCGAGAGCAAAATCCGATGTGCGCCGCTGTCCGCCGTGGCGAGCGTATCGACGGGCAGGGCTGACTGACATTCTGCGATGATCGCGGCGGGGCCCCAGTCGGCATCTGCCGCAAATGCCGCAGCAAGGGCGCCGCGAGCCGCCTCCGGCTGTCCGTCAGGCCATCTCGCCTGTGCTTGGGCCGCATCATCCGTTAGCTGCGCGCCGAGGGTCAGTGCCCGCAGGCTGGGGGCGAGGCCTGCCACAACAGTCAGGCTGGCGCTGTGCATGTAATGGGTGTTGTCTTCGGCGCAGATGTCGATCACCCGCTGGCGGCTGCAATCCCAGGCGTTGCGCCAGCCCGGGCGCATTTCAATCGGGTCATAGCCCAGCGCCAGGATCAGATCGGCCTCCCGCACCAGCGGCAGCAGGTGGCGATCCGCAAGAGGCGACAGCCCGGCACCGCCGAGGCAAAGGGGGTGATCCTCCGGCAGGATACCCTTGGCCTTGTAACTGGTCACAAACGGGATCTGGTAATGTTCAAGAAAGGCGCGCAGGCTTGCCCCGGCGTCTTCGGCAACAGCATCAAGACCGATCACCGCAAGGGGGCGGTCTGCCTCCGCCAGCCATGCGCGCGCCTGCGCCAGGTCAGCGGGCTGGGGCTGCGTGGCTCTGGCAGGCGCGAGGCAGGGGCGGTGAGTGCCGGCAGGGGCATCAGCGACGGAAATCGGCACATCGATATGCACCGGCCCGTTGCGTGGCTGGGTTGCAATGCGCAGGGCCTTGTCTGCTATCACACCGGCGGCCTCTGCATCAAGGCGATAGCTGGCTTTGGTGATTGGGGCGAACACTGCCTGATGATCCAGCACCTGATGGGTGTAGGTCGCAGCCTCGACCGCATCGACGCAGCCGGTCAGCACCAGCATCGGCACGCGGTCCTGATGGGCATTGGCCACCACGTTCACCCCGTTCAGCGCGCCGGGGCCAAGGGTGGCGACCAGAATAACCGGCGCGCCATCGCTGTGATGCGCACCTTCGCCCATGAAACCGGCGCTGTTTTCATGCTTGGCGAGGTGAAAGCTGATCCCCGCCTTGGTCAGGGCATCGACAAGGGTCAGAACCTCACCGCCGGGCATGCCGAAGGCGTGGCGGCATCCCGCCGCATATAGCCGCTGTGCCAGCACATCGGCGGCGCGCAGTGGGTCAGTGGCCGCGGCTGCGGAATTGGTTTCAGTCATGAAATCTGCCCTTCGTGAACCTGTCCCGCCAAATTGCCGGAACCGGGCAATGTTGCAAGCCTCCTCACGGGGGTGTGAGCGTCAAGGTGCCGGCTGCACAGCCTTTTGCGCAATAGCCTCAAGATGTTGGTCCAGCTCTATTGCGATGTCTGCGAGCTCTGGCCCGCCCTCCGCCAGATAGGGGGCAAAGACATGGATGGCGGTTTTGTAGGAGAGAGTGGCGTCACCGTTGTCCTCTTCGGTCACATAAAGTCGGATCGGTGCCTCGATCATTGCGGCAGTCGAGCGGCGCAAAACCCGCACCGCATAGTCGTTATTGAAGACGCCGATCACCCGATTGCCGGGAATGGTGATGCCGCGCGCGGCGGCGGCCTTGGTCGGGCCTGCTTGGGTGACAACAACCAGTCCCTGTGACTTGGTGGCCGTGATTACGTCGCGGACCAGCTGCGCATAAGGTTTGGTGGTGTGATGTACGGCCCAGCCAGGACGGTTGGTGAGCGGGCCTGCTGCGACGACAGCCGTCTGCAGCAATGCGAGGCCTGTCAGGACGACGACGGCAGCTGCGCGTTGCAGCGACATCCTGCTGAGCCGGATCAGATCCCTAACCATTGCCATGAACTCCCTCTGTTGCCGACAGTCTATGACGTCTGCAGGTGTTCTCCCGGTCACATTTTTGTGGTCACCGACAGGCTCCTGGGCCGACGCTCGTCAGGCCGCGCGGCGAAACCCGGTGATCAGCTGGCGCAGCCCCACGGCTGCTCCGGCGAAGATCGAAAGGAAGGTCACCGGCGCCGACAGCGACAACAGGGAAAACGCACTCAGCCCCTGGCCAATAGTGCAGCCCATGGCCAGCACGGCGCCTGTCCCCATGATTGCGGCCCCGATGATCTGACGGCGCAGCTCCCGAGGATCATCGCAGGCTTCCCAGCGGAAATGCCCCTTGATCAGGGAACCGATGAAGGCCCCAAGCCAGACACCGCTGACCGATCCGACAGCAAAGCTGATTGGGCGCAGGCTGCCGGTCATGGTCCACATGATGGTCTCTCCCAGCGGCGCGGAGAACGAGTGCGAGACAACCGGCACCGCGTCAAAACCGGTGCGCGCGATATAGCTACTGCCCGCCCAGCCGCTGACAATGGCAAGCGCCACCAGCGCCGCCCAGCCAATGGCGGCAGGGGCCTCGCGCACCTCCCGCCCCAAGATGGAAATCAGCAGGATTGCCCCACCAATGGCAAAGCCGATGGGTGTTATTGCCAGCCCGAGCTGATCGGCCAAATGATGTGCGATTCCTGCAGGCAGGTCGTCGGTGATGGGATCCTGAAAAAAGATCAGGTTTCGAAAGGGGGCGAGGGGGCCTGACAGCACCACAAAGGTGGACACCCCCATCACCAGAACAATGACAAAACTGCGCAGATCGCCGCCGCCGAGACGTGCAATGGCGCCATATCCACACATCCCGCTGAGCGCCATTCCGTAGCCAAAGAGCAGTCCGCCCGTGATTGAGGCCAGCGGCATCCAGCGGATGGCGAGGTATTGCGATTGCACCGGATCAAACCAGCCCAGTGCAATCAATCCGAAACTGCCGAGGATCGCCATACCGATGGCCATGCCCCACATCCGCATACGCAAGGACGAGCCGCCATAGAGCAGATCCTCAATCGCGCCCAGCGTGCAGAAGCGACCCAGCCGCGCAGTCAGCCCCAGAAGCACACCGCCAAACAGCCCCAGAATGGCGGTCAGATGCGTGTCGCTGATGAGATCGGACAGGGCTTCGGGCATCAGAGGCGGGCTCCGTCGGTTTCAGGTCTGTGGGGGTGGCCGAACATGACGGCTCCGCAAACGAAACCGGAATGGCCGGTCGCTGCGGTCAGTCGTCTTTGCAGAACAACTCGTAGACCACTTCGAGAATGCGGCGCGGACGGTCATCAGCCAGCCGGTAGTAGATGGCCTTGCCCTCACGGCGGGGAATGACCAGACCTTCGAGGCGCAGGCGCGACAGCTGCTGCGAAACAGCCGCTTGCCGCGCGGAGAGCAGCTCTTCCAGTTCGGTGACCGATTTTTCTCCCGATACCAGATGGCACAGGATCATCAGGCGCCCCTCATGGCTGATGGCCTTCAGAAAATTCGACGCACGGGTGGCATTGTCCACCATCGTATCGAGATCTTCGGGATCCATATCGGTGGAAAACTGTGGCAGGGCCATGTCGGTGTTCTCTCCTGGTTCAACCATTGGTGGCCAAGGGGGCGGTGGTCTGGTCGGGGGCGCTGGGCGCGGAGCCTGTCGGTATGAAACCGACATGTTCCTGCAAGAGCCCAGTGATCAACGGCCAGAAGAAATCCTCTCCCGGATAGCCTTCCAGTCTGGCCATTTCATGCCCGTCTTCAACGATCAAGAAGGTTGGCGTGAATGTGACCCGGCGTGACAGGGTCAGATCCTCCGGCATCGCACGCAGATCAGCGCGGCGCAGCGGGGCAAAGCGACCTTCGGCGGTCTTGGGATAGATCGGCGCAATCTCGGCATCCCAACGCGCGCACCAGGCACAGCCGGGTTGCTCGACCATCACCAGTTCTGCGGCATCAGCCGTCTTGGCCGCAATACCTGTCGTCGCCAAAAGAGCCAGAGCCGCTAGAGGCGCGCCAGCCGCGCGGTAAACGCGGCGCGGTAAGGATATCAGTGGGGCAAGGGCCATGATGTGATGGGTCTCAACAGTCAGCTGTGGGTCTGTGATGCGGTGTGGATGTACCAAAGTCGGGCCATTGACGGCCCCGTCTGGTCGGTGTCTATATGTACTACGTAATCTGAATATGTGAATAGTACAAGTTTCACAGAGCAGACTGTGCCCTGATAACGTCACCGGATAATGTCACGGGGCGCTGCCTCATGTGCCAGACACCTGCGGCGATTTCGTCTGTGTCCGCAACTGGCGGGGTATCGTTGTTGGCGCGGATCGGTGATCGCGGTCTGAACTGGTCGAACACACAAGGTCGCAAGGGGCCCGAAAATATGCTGGAGATTTCCCTGTTTGGGGCTGTAGTTGCCGGGCTTTTGTCCTTCTTCACCCCCTGTGTGCTGCCGATGGTGCCGTTTTACCTGTCCTACATGGGCGGGCTCTCCATGGCTGAGCTGCGCAGCGAAGGTGACATTGCGCCAGGCGCGCAGCGTCGGCTGGTGCTGGCGTCGGTCTGTTTTGCCGCTGGCGTGACCACCGTGTTTGTACTGATGGGCATGGGCGCCACTGCGCTGGGGCAGTTGTTCGGGCAGTATCTTGATATCCTAGCCTATGGGGCGGCGGCCCTGCTGCTGGTGTTTGGTCTGCATTTTCTCGGGGTTGTGCGCATTCCGCTGCTGTACCGCGAAGCCCGGGTTGAAAGTAGCGCGTCGCCCGCGACCTATGCCGGGGCATATCTGATGGGGCTGGCTTTCGGTTTTGGCTGGACGCCCTGTGTGGGGCCTGCTTTGGCCTCGATCCTGATGATTGCCTCTGGCATGGGCGATATCTGGCGAGGCGGGCTTTTGCTGCTGGTTTACGGTGCGGCGATGACCGCACCTTTTGTGATCGCAGCCCTGTTTGCGCGTCCGTTCCTTGGCTTCGTGGCGCGCCACCGGGCGGCCTTTGCCTGGGTGGAGAAGGGGATGGGGGTCATGTTGATCGTTTTTGCGGTGCTGATCGCGACCGGCAGCGTGCGCTATATTGCCGAGGCGATGATCCGCTGGTTTCCTGCCTTTACGAACATTGGCTGATCAGCGGTGCGTTGGGCGCCTATTGTGAACCTGAACGGGAGGATGAGAGATGAGACGATTGTGGATTGCCGTGCTGTGGCTGCTCTGCGCCGGGCCCGTTTTGGCAGTAGAGCTGGGCGACGATGGCCTGCACAAAACCCCCTGGATGCGCGAGACTTTCAAGGATCTGCGCGAGGATCTGGAGGAGGCCAACACCGAAGGAAAACGGCTGGTGCTGTTCTTTGAGCAGAGAGGCTGCATCTACTGCACCAAAATGCACGAGGAGGTGTTTCCCAAACCTCAGGTCAGCAGCTACATCGCGGACAATTTCTTCGTCGTGCAGCTCAATCTTTATGGTGATGTGGAGGTGACGGATTTCGACGGCGAAACCCTGTCCGAAAAGGATATGGCGCGCAAATGGGGCATCCTGTTTACGCCGACCATGATGTTCCTACCCCAAGAGGTGCCCGCGGTTCCGGCCCCTCAGGCGGCGGTGTCGATCATGCCGGGAGCCTTTGGCGTTGGAACCACGCTGGACATGTTCACCTGGGTTAAGGAAGAGCGCTACAATCTTGATAACGGAGAAGATTTCCAGCGCTATCATGCCCGTCGCATTCAGGAGCGCGACAACGGCTCTGCTGATTGAGGTGCTGCGTGCCCAGTACCTGACATGCCAGCCAACCTGCAGCAGCTGCGTGTCACGGCCTCTCTTGGGCGGGCCATATGAAACGACATAATAATGAAACGACATAATAAAATTCAAATTACTGAATTTGATGTTGCGTCAAGCGGGTGAGGTCGCCTAGGGTGACCGCCAGCGAAGCACGCCAAAAGCGCGTGGGAGCCAATGGGAGGAAACATGAAGCAAATATCTCTGACACTGGCAGCTTGTCTGGCCGGGACAGTTGCGTTTGCCGCTGAGATCGCGCCGAAAGACGTCGGCTACGACGAAGATGGCGCCGTTGCCGCATCGCTCAGCGGGGCTGCCGGGGATGCCGCAAGTGGCGCATTGCTGGTTGGCGATAAATCCAAGGGCAATTGCGTGGCCTGCCATCAGGTGACCGCGCTGTCCGATGTGCCATTCCACGGCGAAATCGGCCCCGCGCTTGACGGTGCAGGCAGCCGCTGGAGCGAAGCCGAACTGCGCGGCCTCGTGGCCAACGCCAAGATGACATTCGACGGTACCATGATGCCGGCCTTCTACAAGGTCGATGGCTTCATTCGTCCGGGCGATGCCTACACGGGCGAGGCGGGCACCGAGCCGCTGCCGCCCATCCTGACCGCTCAGGAAATCGAAGATGTGGTCGCATTTCTTGCGACCCTGAAAGAAGACTGACGCAAAAGACCGGGATCTTTTTGCGCCATCAACGTCAAAGGAGACATACGATGGAGTTCTCACGTCGCGACACACTTGGTCTTGGCCTTGGGGCCGCTGCTCTGACCATGCTGCCCCTGCGTGTCGTTGCTGCAACCGAGGATCGGATTGCAGAATTCACCGGTGGCGCGGATATGGCCGACACCGGCCTGACACTGACCGCGCCGGAAATCGCTGAAAACGGCAATACGGTACCAATCGCGGTCGACGCCCCCGGTGCCACCGCCATCATGATTCTGGCGACCGGCAACCCGACCCCTGGCGTGGCGACCTTCGCCTTTGGCCCGCTGGCTGCCAGCCAGTCTGCCTCCACCCGGATCCGCCTTGCAGGCACGCAGGATATCGTGGCCGTAGCCAAGATGGCCGACGGCAGCTTTGCCAAGGCCAGTTCCACCGTCAAGGTAACCATCGGCGGCTGCGGCGGCTAAGCGCGACCTGTCATTCAGGCTCGCCCCTATAGATATCAGGAGTTTACGACATGGCATCCGGTGTAAAACCCCGCGTCAAAGTCCCCAAGAAAGCAGCCGCAGGCGAAGCGGTGACCATCAAAACGCTGATCAGCCACAAGATGGAAAGCGGTCAGCGCAAAGACAAGGAAGGCAATGTCATTCCACGGTCGATCATCAATCGCTTCACTTGCGAATTCAACGGCGAGAGCGTTGTCGATGTGACCATGGAACCTGCCATTTCCACCAACCCGTATTTCCAGTTTGATGCGACCGTCCCCGAAGCGGGCGATTTTGTCTTCACCTGGTATGACGACGACGGGTCGGTCTACACGGAACAAAAGTCGATCGCGATCGGCTGATCCCTTCCGGATCCATAGGCAAACGCCCTGTCCGGGACACCGGGCGGGACGACCACCCAAGGGAGGAAACAACATGAACAATAAGGCAATCACTGCAATTGCCATGGCGATGGCGCTGCCTGTCGCGGCTTATGCCGAGGCAGATGACGACATGCTGGTCGTCAACGAAGAGATTGAAATGGTCACCAAGACCACGGCGCCTGGCCATATCTCTGACGCGCTGGACGAGGTGATGTCAGGCTGGCATTTCCGCTCGGACGAGACGCAGGCGCTGCAAATGGATGATTTTGACAACCCCGCGATGGTGTTTGTCGATCAGGCCATGGACACGTGGTCCAAGGTTGAGGGCACCGCGGAGAAATCCTGTGCTTCCTGTCACGACGATGTCGAGGAAAGTATGGCAGGTGTCCGCGCGGTCTACCCCAAGTGGAACGAGGACGCAGGGGAAATCCGCACCCTTGCGATGCAGATCAATGACTGCCGTGAGAACCAGATGGGCGCCGATAAGTGGAAATACACCGGAGGTAAAATGGCGGCCATGGAGGCGCTGATTTCAGTGCAATCACGTGGGATGCCGGTGAATGTGGCCATCGACGGACCGGCCCAATCCACTTGGGAGCAGGGCAAGGAGCTCTATTACACCCGCACGGGTCAGCTGGAACTCTCCTGCGCCAATTGCCATGAGGACAACTATGGCAACATGATCCGCGCCGACCACCTGAGCCAGGGGCAGATCAATGGTTTTCCGGTCTACCGGTTGAAGAACACTAAGCTGAACACCGCCCATGCGCGGTTCAAAGGCTGCGTGCGGGACACCCGCGCGGAGACTTACAAACCGGGGTCGGCTGAGTTCGTGGCGCTGGAGCTCTATGTGGCTTCTCGGGGCAATGGCCTCTCGGTCGAGGCGCCGTCTGTTCGTAACTGATCTAGCGTGGCCCCGTATCAGCAATGGTACGGGGCGCGTTTCCACTTATTTCATTCAAACATGCGAATATATCGCGTGTCTCAGTAGAAAGATAACCCAATGATCTCGCGGCGTGATTTCATGCAGGTCTCCATGGCAGCCTCCGCTTTGGTCGGTGCCTCCGGTTTTGGCAACTGGGGTCGGTTGGCGGCCCAGCAGAAGCTGACACAGGATCAGCTTTTGCAGTTTGACACTTATGGCAATATCAGCCTGGTCCATGTCACCGATATTCATGCCCAGCTGAAGCCGATCTATTTCCGCGAACCGTCGATCAATCTGGGCGTTGGCGAGAACAAGGGCCAGGTGCCTCACATCACCGGTGCGGACTTCCGCAAGGCTTATGGGATCGCTGATGGCAGCCCCTCAGCCTATGCGCTGACCTACAATGATTTTACGTCGCTTGCGCAGGGCTATGGCCGGGTCGGGGGGCTGGACCGGGTGTCTACCATCATCAATGCGATCCGCGCCGACCGCCCGGATGCGCTTCTGCTGGATGGCGGCGACACTTGGCACGGCTCCTACACCTGCCATCACACCGAAGGCCAGGACATGGTCAATGTGATGAACGCGCTGAAGCCGGATGCGATGACCTTCCACTGGGAGTTCACGCTGGGCTCTGACCGGGTGAATGAGATCGTGGAGGGGCTGCCCTTTGCGGCTCTTGGCCAGAATATCTTTGATGCGGAATGGGATGAGCCGGCTGAGCAGTTCAAACCTTATAAGTTCTTCGACCGTGGCGGCGCGAAGGTTGCCGTGATCGGCCAGGCCTTCCCCTATATGCCGATTGCAAATCCCGGCTGGATGTTCCCGGAATACTCCTTCGGGATCCGCGATGAGCATATGCAGGAGATGGTCGACGAGGTGCGTGCCGCTGGTGCGGATGTTGTCGTGGTTCTGTCGCATAACGGGTTTGACGTAGATAAGAAAATGGCCGGCGTGGTCAGCGGTATCGACGTGATCCTGTCGGGCCATACCCATGACGCGCTGCCCGAGCCGGTTCTGGTCGAGCAGACCCATATCATCGCCTCTGGCTCCAACGGGAAATTTGTCTCCCGCGTCGATCTGGACGTGCGCGATGGCCAGCTGATGGGGTTGCGGCATAAGTTGATCCCGGTGTTCTCTGACGTGATTGCGCCCGATCCGGTGATCACCCAGCTGATTGACGATCAACGCGCCCCCTATGAGGCCGACCTGGCTGAAGTGATCGGACAGACTGATGAGCTGCTCTATCGGCGCGGCAACTTCAACGGGACCTGGGATGACCTGATCTGCGACGCGTTGCTAAGTGAACGGGAGGCCGATATCGCCCTGTCGCCCGGTGTGCGCTGGGGACCGTCCTTGTTGCCGGGCGATGACATCACCCGCGAAGATATCTGGAACGTTACGTCCATGAGTTACGGTGCGGCCTATCGCAATGAGATGACCGGCGAATTCCTCAAGGTTGTGATGGAGGATGTGGCCGACAACATCTTCAATCCCGATCCCTATTACCAGCAGGGCGGCGACATGGTGCGGGTTGGCGGCATGGGCTACCACATCGACATTACCAAGCCGCAGGGTGAACGGATCAGCAATATGACGCTGCTCAAGACCGGTGAAGCGATTGATCCGGCCAAGACTTATATCGTCGCTGGCTGGGCCAGTGTGAATGAAGGCACCGAAGGCCCGCAAATCTGGGATGTGGTCGAAAACCACATTCGTAAGATGGGCACCGTCACCCTTTCACCGAACAATTCCGTGCAGGTGTCGGGCGTCTAAGCCCGGCATCCGCCAAAAAATTTTACGCTGATGAATTCACGAAAGTGAATTTTTCGATGTAAGGAGGCGATCAGAGATGAACAACAAACCGAAGCAAACCAGCCCCTCACGCCGCCAGTTTCTGGCCGGTGCTGCGGCGGTCGGGGCAGGGGCGGTGACGGGCCGCCCGGCACAGGCCGCGACCCCTGATCCGCTGATCACCGAGGTGCAGGACTGGGCCTCTGGTCTGGGCGACGGAGTGGATGCGACGCCCTATGGTTTGCCCATCGAGTATGAGGCAGATGTGGTCCGGCGCAATGTGGAGTGGCTGACGGCGGACACCATCTCGTCAATCAATTTTACGCCAATCCACGCGCTGGACGGCACCATCACGCCGCAGGGTTGCGCGTTTGAACGGCACCACTCGGGCGCGATTGAGCTGCGCAAGGAAGACTACCGGCTGATGATCAACGGGCTGGTCGATACCCCCTTGGTGTTCACCTATGCGGATCTGGAGCGTTTCCCGCGCGAAAACCGCGTCTATTTCTGCGAGTGTGCGGCGAATTCCGGCATGGAGTGGGCGGGCGCGCAGCTGAATGGCGCGCAGTTCACCCACGGTATGATCCACAATATGGAGTATTCCGGCGTTCCGCTGCGCACTCTGCTGGAGGAAGCGGGCGTAAACCCCGCAGGCAAATGGGTTTACGTCGAGGGGGCGGATGCCTCCTCCAACGGTCGCTCCATCCCGCTGGAAAAGGCGATGGACGACGTGTTGGTCGCCTTCAAGGCGAATGGCGAGGCGCTGCGCAAGGAGCATGGTTATCCCGTGCGCCTGGTGGTGCCGGGCTGGGAGGGCAATATGTGGATCAAATGGCTGCGCCGGGTTGAGGTGATGGACCAGCCGGTTGAAAGCCGCGAGGAGACCTCGAAATACACCGATACGCTGGCTGACGGCACCAGCCGCAAATGGACTTGGGAGATGGACGCGAAATCCGTCGTCACCAGCCCCAGCCCGCAATCGCCGATCAAACATGGCACGGGGCCGCTGGTGATCACAGGGATGGCCTGGTCGGGTCGTGGTGCGATCACCGGTGTTGATGTGTCGGTAGATGGCGGCAAGAGCTGGCAGGAGGCGCGGCTGGCGGCTCCCGGCACGGACAAGGCGCTGACGCGCTTTTACCTCGATACCAACTGGGACGGCTCCGAGATGTTGCTGCAAAGCCGTGCGCGCGATGCCTCCGGCTATGTGCAACCGACCAAGGCGCAGCTGCGCGAGGTGCGAGGGCTGAATTCGATTTATCACAACAACGCCATCCAGACCTGGTGGGTCAAGGCAAGTGGGGAGGCGGAAAATGTCGAAGTTTCTTGAAGTTATTGCGGCAACATCGGTTGCGCTGACGCTGGCGGTTCCTGCGGCAGCAGAGAAATTCGGCCTTGGCCGCCCGGCGCTGCCGGAGGAAATAGCGGCCTGGGACCTAGACGTGGCGTCCGATGGCACCGGCCTGCCCAAAGGCTCTGGTGATGTCTTCACCGGCGAAGAGGTCTTTGCCGAGAAATGCGCCGTCTGCCATGGCGATTTTGCCGAAGGTGTCGGCAACTGGCCCAAGCTCGCAGGTGGGCAGGGCACATTGGATCATGACGATCCGCTGAAGACCGTCGGCAGCTACTGGCCCTATCTCTCCACCACTTGGGACTATGTGAACCGGTCCATGCCGTTTGGCGATGCGCAGTCGCTGACCCCGGATGAGGTCTATGCCATCGTGGCCTATATTCTCTATTCCAACGATCTGGTGGATGATGAATTTGTGCTGTCGGATGCGACCTTCGCCGATGTGGAGCTTCCCAATGTGGATGGCTTCGTCTTGGATGACCGGCTGGAGGCGGAGAAGCACTTCTGGAACCCGGAACCTTGCATGGAGAATTGCAAGGACAGCGTCGAGATCACCATGCGCGCCATGGTGCTGGATGTGACGCCTGAGGAAGACCGGGCCGAAGCACCCGCCGAGGTCGAACCGGTTGAGGACACCGCAGCCGAGCAACCCGCAGAGGTCCCTGCCGACGTGGTTGTTGCCTTGGACCCTGAACTGGTCGCCAAGGGCGAGAAAACCTTTCGTAAATGCAAGTCCTGCCACCAGATCGGGGCGGGGGCCAAATCGAAAACTGGTCCGATCCTGAACGGGATTATCGGCGCGCCGGCGGCCCATGTTGAGGGGTTCCGTTACTCAAAAGCAATGAAAGCCGCTGCCGAGGGTGGCTTGGTCTGGGATGAGGCCGAACTTGCCGCGTTTCTCGCCAAGCCGAAGAAATACATGAAGGGCACCAAGATGTCCTTTGCGGGTCTGAAGAAAGATGCCGATATCGAAGCAGTGATTGCCTATCTGAAAGCTGCGACTGCCGAATGACGCTGGGCGCATCGCCCCGCACACCACCTCCGCAACCGACAGGGGCGGGGGTGGTTTTATTTCAGGCGCGCCGATCCTGTGTCACATGTTTCTGGGCCCTTGTTTTGCGCAGGCCCTTGCGATACTTACGCCGGTTCTTTCTGAGCGACAGGTGCCCGACATGACCCATCCCAACACCCTTGGTATCGACTTTGGCACCTCGAACTCCGCCGCGGGTGTCGCCGTGAACGGGCGTCCTTGGCTGATTGAGGTCGAGCCGGGGGAAACCACCCTGCCGACGGCGGTGTTCTTTGACATCGACAGCCGCAGTATGATCATCGGGCGCCGGGCCACACGGGCACTGATCAACGGCGACGAAGGGCGGTTTATGCGCGCCTTGAAAAGCCTGCTTGGCACCCCCTTGATGCACGAAAAACGCCGTCTGAACGGAGAACTGGTTGATTTCGTAACCATTGTGGCGCGGTTTCTAGCTGCGCTGAAGGCACGTGCTGAGGCGGCCACCGGACAGACCTTCACACATGCGCTGTCCGGCCGCCCGGTGTTGTTCCACAGCAAGGATGCCACCCGCAATGCACAGGCAGAGGTGGATCTGCGCGCCTGCTATATGGCGGCGGGGTTTGAGGATGTGCGCTTCATGCTGGAACCCGAGGCGGCCCTGCGGTCGGCCCGCGCGCAATCCGGTATCGGGCTGATCGTCGATATCGGCGGCGGCACCTCGGACTTCACCGCCTTTGAGCAAACCGCAGAGGGAACGACCCGTATTCTGGCCTCTCACGGTGTGCGCCTTGGCGGGACAGATTTTGATCGGCAGCTGAGCATTGATCACGTGATGCCGCTTCTGGGGCGGGGCAGTGCTATTCGCAACAGCTTCGGCGGTGGCAGCCTGCCCGCACCTAATCGGTTGTTCAACGATCTGGCGACCTGGCAGATGATCCCATTCCTCTATGCTGCGGATAGCCGCCGGGCCGCACAGGATCTGGCGCGCAATGCCGAGGAGCCGGAAAAACTGGCGCGCTTGGTATCCGTGCTGGAGGATGAGCTGGGCCATGATCTCGCCTTCGCGGTGGAGCGGGGCAAAATTGCGGCCAACCAGCCGGGGGAGCGTAGTGCGGTGATTGATCTGAAAGTGCTGGAACGGGGCCTGTCGGTGCCGCTGGCAGCTGAGGGCCTTCAACGCAGCCTTGCCGCCGATATCGCCGAGATTACCGCCTGCGCCCAGGAAACCCTGTGCCGCGCCGATCTGCGCGCGGAGCAGGTTTCGCGAGTGGTGCTTGTGGGCGGCTCAGCCCTGTTGAGGGGGGTACAGCAGCAGATGCAGCAGCTTTGCCCAAATGCGGAACTTTACACCGAAAACGCGATGACCGCCGTGGCCGATGGTCTGGCCTTGGCATCAGGCAGCGCCTTTGCCTGAGCGAGGGTAAGGGCATCGACGCGGGCAAGGGGAAAAACGCTGATCCTGTGACTGGTTTTGATGCGGAAATCCGCTAGACTGGAAACCCATTTCCCAAGCGTTGGACCCAGGTTTTTATGATTTTCCAGTTGTTTCGTCGATCTCTCTCACAGTCTGCCACGGCCAATACCCGCAAAGAAACAGCGCAGCGGCGAGCAGGGGGATGGTTAGCCACCACTCTGTCTGCGGCGCTACTGTGTGGTCTGCCGTACGCCGCTAAGGCCGCGCCCTGCGGCAATACATCTGCCGGATTTGACAGTTGGAAACGCGACTTCGCCGCTGAGGCCAAGCGGGCTGGTGTGCGCCAGGCCGGGCTGAACGCGCTGGCCAACACAACCTACGCCCGTCGCACCATTGCTGCAGATCGCAACCAGAAGAGCTTTCGCTACTCTCTGGAGAAATTCATGCAGATCCGTGGCGCCAATACGATCATCGCGCAGGGGCGCAAGCGGAAGGTGCGCAATGCCGACTTCTTTGCCGCGTTGGAACGTAAATACGGCGTGCCTGCCGGGATCCTGATCGCCATTCACGGTATGGAAACCGCCTTTGGCAACTACATGGGCGACAGTCAGGTGGTCTCTGCCATCGTGACACTGACCTATGATTGCCGCCGCTCTGAGTTCTTTAAACCCCATGCCATTGGCGCGCTGAAACTGGTGGATCGTGGTGCGATCACCGGCGCGACCAAAGGGGCCAAACATGGCGAATTGGGCCATACCCAGTTTTTGCCCGGCAATGCGCTGAACTATGGTGTCGACTGGGACGGCAACGGGCGGGTGGATTTCTACAATATGGGCGATGCTTTGGCCTCAACCGCTTATTTTCTACGCAAGAAAGGCTGGAAACCGGGACGCGGCTATCAGCAGGGCGAGCCCAACTATAAGGTCCTGAAACAGTGGAATGCGGCGACGGTCTACCAGCAGTCCCTGGCGATCATGGGGCGCAAGATCGACGGCTGACCGGGCCAAATAACAGCTGTTACCGCAAGGGCTGTTTAGTTCCAGCCTTTGCGGAAAAAATGCGGGCTGGCGCCGAATTTGCGTTTGAACTGGCGCGAGAAATGCGTGGCACTGTTGAACCCGGACGCCAGCGCGATCTCTGTGACAGACATTGACGTTTCATTCATCAGCGCAAACGCATGGCTGAGGCGCATGTCGAAATAGACATGCATAGGGCTCTGGTCGAGATAGCGGGCAAACAGCCGCTCCAGCTGGCGGCGCGAAATGTCCAGCCGATCACACAGCTCCCCAATCGACAGCGGTTCCTCAATCGATTCCTGCATCAGTTGCAGCGCATTCAACAGGCGCTGGTTGCGGCTGCCAATGGCAACAGCATAGTTGGATTTCTGCGGCGTGCTCTGACCGCCGGTGCGCACATGCAGGCACATATCCGCGACGATGATCGCCAGCTGTTTGCCGTGGCGGTCTTCGATCAGGTTCAGCATCATATCCGTGGCTGCATTGCCGCCGCCACAGGTCATCAGCGTATCGCTGATCTCAAAGATCCGGGGGGAGGGCAGCAGATCCGGGTAGCGTTCGACAAACCCGGGCTGGTTTTCCCAATGGAGGGTGAAGCGATGATCGCCCAGCAACCCGGCCTGCGCCAGAGCAAAGGCGCCGGTGCAGATCCCGCCGATAGAGCGGCCAAACCGGCGTTCGCGTCTGAGCCAGTTCAGCACCGCGTCACTGGCGGCATTCTGCGGCTCTACACCGGAACAGACAAAGGCCAAGGCGTCCCCCGGAAGCGGTCCCATCGGCAGATCGGGGGTGATGGTCATCCCATTGGAGCATTGGATCGGCGCGCCGTCGGGCGTCATCACGTACCAGCGATAGAGCTGCGTGTTGGTCACCTGATTGGCAATGCGCAGTGGTTCCACAGCGGCCGCAATCGGCAGCATCGTCGCCTTTGGCAACAACAGGAAATAGAAATCCTGAGGCTCCCCGTCAAAAGGGATGGTCAGATTGGCCGAAGCCCCTTTTTGCACAAAATAGTCGTCGATCATATTGGGGAACCTGTAACACGCCGGTTTCGGTTGGGTCTGTGATCTATGCTAGTTAACCCCGATCTGCGGCTTGCATCCAACGTTTTGCGACGGCGGGACTGCGGTTTTCGACGCCGACCGGACTGTTTGCGCCATCGCGGCCGCCGGTTCGGGGCTGGCCACAACGGAAGGCAAAAACAATCACCGCCCCTTGCAGCCCAAATGTGCCGGCACTAAGACTCAGGTAATACTCAGTCGGCTATGATGCCGACACAATCCAAAGCAGGCAGGTCAATATGGTCGATCCAAGAGAAACATACATGAACACGCTGGTGCCGATGGTGGTTGAGCAGACCAGCCGCGGTGAACGCGCCTATGATATCTTTTCCCGCCTGCTGAAGGAGCGGATCATTTTTCTGAATGGTCCGGTTCACGACGGGATGAGCTCGCTCATCGTGGCGCAGTTGCTGCATCTTGAGGCAGAAAACCCCTCGAAAGAGATTTCGATGTACATCAACAGCCCCGGCGGCGTTGTGACCTCCGGCCTGTCGATCTACGACACCATGCAGTACATCAAACCGAAGGTTTCGACGCTGGTGATTGGTCAGGCGGCCTCCATGGGCTCGCTCCTTCTGACCGCTGGTGAGGCCGGCATGCGCTTCTCGCTGCCCAACAGCCGCGTGATGGTGCACCAGCCCTCAGGTGGTTTTCAGGGTCAGGCAACGGATATCATGATCCACGCCGAGGAAACGCTGAAGCTGAAGAAGCGTCTGAATGAGATCTACGTCAAGCACACCGGTCAGGAATATGACAAGATCGTGGACGCGCTGGAGCGCGACAACTTCATGTCGCCTGAGGATGCAAAAGACTTCGGTCTGATCGACGAAATCGTCGAAAACCGCAGCAAGCTGGACCCAGAGGACAGCTGATCAGCGGTGTGAGCTGACAAGTGTGCCCCGTCGTCATCGGGGCACACTTTGCGATTGTGGCGGCTGTGCCGGTGGCATAAGCTGCCAATATTACGGGTGGCGCAGGAGGCGCATGCACGCCCCGGACGGAAAGGTAGACCATGGCAACGAACTCAAGCGGCGACAGCAAGAACACGCTTTATTGCAGCTTCTGCGGCAAGAGCCAGCATGAGGTGCGCAAGCTAATTGCGGGCCCAACCGTGTTCATCTGCGACGAATGCGTCGAATTGTGCATGGACATCATCCGCGAAGAGACCAAGGCCTCTGGCCTGAAATCCACCGACGGTGTGCCCACACCGAAGGACATCTGCGAAGTTCTGGACGACTATGTGATTGGTCAGGCCATGGCAAAGCGGGTGCTGTCGGTTGCGGTGCACAATCACTACAAGCGCCTGAACCACGCCCAGAAGGCCGGTTCGGACATTGAATTGTCGAAATCCAATATCCTGCTGATCGGCCCGACCGGCTGCGGTAAGACGCTGCTGGCGCAGACGCTGGCGCGGATTCTGGATGTGCCCTTCACCATGGCCGATGCCACCACCCTCACCGAGGCGGGGTATGTCGGTGAGGATGTTGAAAACATTATTCTGAAGCTGCTGCAGGCGTCGGAGTACAATGTCGAACGCGCTCAGCGCGGCATTGTCTATATCGACGAGGTCGACAAAATTACCCGCAAGTCGGAAAACCCGTCGATCACCCGCGATGTGTCGGGCGAGGGGGTGCAGCAGGCCCTGCTGAAACTGATGGAAGGCACCGTAGCCTCGGTTCCGCCGCAGGGCGGGCGCAAGCATCCGCAGCAGGAATTCCTGCAGGTTGACACCACCAATATCCTGTTCATCTGCGGTGGCGCTTTTGCTGGTCTGGACAAGATCATCAAGCAGCGCGGCAAGGGCTCTGCCATGGGCTTTGGCGCGGATGTGCGTGATGACAGTGATGCGGGTGTGGGCGAAACCTTCAAGGATCTGGAGCCGGAAGATCTGCTGAAATTCGGTCTGATCCCGGAATTCGTCGGCCGCCTGCCGGTTCTGGCGACGCTGGAAGATCTGGACGAAGATGCGCTGATCACCATCCTGACCAAGCCGAAGAACGCTCTGGTCAAACAGTATCAGCGTCTCTTTGAACTGGAAGACACCGAACTGGACTTCACCGACGAGGCGCTGAGCTCCATCGCGAAGAAAGCGATCGAACGCAAAACCGGCGCCCGCGGTCTGCGCTCCATTCTGGAGGACATCCTGCTCAACACCATGTTTGAGTTGCCGGGCATGGACAGCGTCGAAAAAGTGGTCGTGAACGAAGAGGCCGTGACCTCTGACGCACAGCCCCTGATGATCCACGCTGACGCCGAAAAAGAGCCGGCCACAGCGGGCTGAACCTAAGCGACACGTGTACAACGCGTGACGATTGATTTCAGGCGGCGCAGGGGGAACCCTGCGCCGTTTTTCTATGACGAAGGACAGTTGTGATGATCAAACGTATTTCCTCAGGTGGTGAATTTGAGGCCAAGATAGGATATTGCCGCGCTGTGGTTGCAGGCGGGTTTGTGCATGTCGCGGGGACCGTGGGGCAGGGCGATGATGTGGTGGCGCAGTGCCAATCGGCGCTCGACACCATTGGTGCAGCATTGGCTGAGGCGGGCGCGAGTTTTGCCGATGTGGTGCGGGTGAATTACTACTTGCCGGACCGGGCAGACTTCGAACCCTGCTGGCCGTTGTTGGCGCAGACATTCGGCGACGCTCCGCCGGCTGCCACGATGATTGAATGCGGGTTGATCGACGCCAAGTTTCGGATCGAGATTGAGGTCACGGCTCTGGCGCCGGGCTAATGCGGCGTCGACAGAACAGGGACTTCTAGAATTCGAAGGCACGCATCGGTGCCGTTTCTTTGCGCCGTCGGTCCATCAACTGTTGCAGTTCGCTTTTCTCCGGTTCCGGCTCAAGACCCAGCATGGTTTTTCCGGCGGTCACTGTCTTCTCTGTCATCTTTTGCCAGTCTCCGGTCTCTGGTTCAGTCAGGCGAATTGTCTTTGCCCCCTGATGGGCACGGTTACCGTGGATCATCAGGCTGGTAACCTGCATCAGATCCAGAACGGCAACGGTGACAATAAGGGTCGCAACCAGAGAAAGGGTGAAGCGCACGCGCGGCCTCGCTATCGGATGTTAAGATTTCGAGATCAACATGGGCCGCAATTGTGGCCTGTTTGTGTACTTGTCCAAGAAGTTTTGCGACAATCCCCACGGGCGGGTGCGGCGTGTCTGGACCTTGGCGGCAAATTGCGCCATATCAGAAGCGAAATTTTCGGAGGAACCGATGGGAATCCTGAACTCTCTCTTGCGGGCTGTAACCTGGTGGAACGGCTCGACCTTGAATACACGTATTTTCACCGCCCGTAAGGGGCTCAAGGTGGGCGAAGACGATCAGGGCAACGTGTTTTACCGCAATGCCGACGACAGCAAGCGCTGGGTGATGTTCAACGGCGAGGTTGAGGCCTCCCGCATTGGCGCGGATTGGCATGGCTGGCTGCACCGCACCTTTGACGAAATCCCGTCGGAAAAGCCGCTTGCGCATAAATCCTGGGAAAAGCCGCATCAGGAAAACCTGACCGGCACCATGCTGGCCTATGCGCCGGCCGGGTCGATCCGGGCCGCAGGCGCCCCGAAGGAACGCAGCGACTATGAGGCGTGGTCGCCGGAGTAAGTCCGGCCTATCCATGTGAGACAGCAGCGCTGGGAGATGGTGCTGATCGGTTGGCAGGAACGCCGACCCATCCAAGGGCAGGGGCTGAAACAGCATGTCGCATAACACTACTGAGGTTCTGGCAGGTGGGCTGGTTCTGGCCGCTGCAATCGGATTTGCCGTCTATGCGGGGCAGGCCGCGGGTCTATCTCGGGCCGGATCAAGCTATGAACTCAATGCCTCCTTCCGTTCTCTGGAGGGGGTCAGCGTGGGCACCGATGTGCGCCTTGCCGGTGTCAAGATTGGCACCGTGACCGGGGTTGATCTGAACCCACAAACTTTCCGCGCGGACACCCGGTTTTCGGTGAAAGATGGGATTGAGATCCCGGATGACAGCGCGGTGGTTATTTCCTCCGAAGGTCTGTTGGGCGGCAATTTTGTCGAGGTAATGCCGGGCGGATCGCCCTTTGCCTTTGAAGCAGGTGATGCGGTGGAAGATACCCAAGGCGCGGTCAGTCTGATTTCGCTTCTGGTAAAATTTGTTGCAGGTAGCGGAGACGAAAGCTGATGCGTCTGCTGGCGGCAGTCTTGGCATGTGGATTGAGCATTGGCACCGCCTTTGCGCAGGGCGCTGCAGAGAATGGCAATTCGGCTGTTCTGCGTGGTCTCGACAAGGTGAATGGTCAGACACAGGATCTAGAAATTCCCGTCGGCGGCAGCGCGGAAATTTTTGGCGTGATCGTCAGTCTGCGGGAATGCCGCTATCCGGCGGACAACCCGACGGGTGATGCCTATGCCTATCTGACGGTGCGCAATCCCAATGATGCCACAGTGTATTTCGATGGCTGGATGATCGCCTCAAGCCCGGCGCTGAATGCGCTGGATCACAGCCGTTATGACGTTTGGGTCATGCGCTGCACCAGCACCTGAGGATCGGGCAGCTCAACAGCGGTGAAGTCGGCCGCGATATCCAGCGCGTCGCGCAATTGGCGCCGATAGTTGGCACGGGTGATTTCGATCGCCCCGAGCGAGGCCAGATGCGGCGTCAGAAACTGCGTATCACAGAGCGTGAACCCTGATTGCTGTAAGCGGTCCATGAGATAGGCCAGTGCAATCTTGGACGCGTCACGCCGCCGTGAGAACATGCTCTCACCAAAAAACGCCCCCCCCAGCGCGACGCCGTAGACACCGCCCGTCAGCGCGCCAGCATGGTAGACCTCAAGCGAATGGGCGTTGCCCTGATTGTGAAGGTCAATGTATCTGGCGCGAATTTCCGGGTTGATCCAGGTTTCTTCGCGATCCGCGCAGGCGTCCAGTACAGCTGCAAAATCCCGGTTCACTGAGATTTGATACCCGCCCCGACGCAGGGTTTTGATCAGGGATCGAGACAGGTGAAAGCCGCCAATGGGGAAGACGCCACGCCGCTTGGGATCTACCCAGAACACCTCCGGGTCATCCCGGCTTTCAGCCATGGGAAAGACGCCGACAGAATAGGCGTGCAGCAGCAGGTCTGGTGTGAGGGTCATGGCGTTAGTCTAAAACGGGAGTGGGCAGTCACGGAACCGGAAAAACGTGCCGCGCAAGGCAAAGTTCTGGCCGGTGCAGGAAGGAAGAAAGGGCGGCCCGTTTGGACCGCCCTGATCTCTTAGGCATTGCCGAGGTTGGTTTCCAGCCAATGCTCCAGCCAGTGAATATTATACTCACCGGTGTGGATGTCTTTTTCCTCAAGCAGCGCGTGGAACAGCGGCACGGTGGTGTCGACACCGTCCACGATCAGCTCTCCCAAAGCGCGGCTCAGACGGGCCAAGGCCTCAGGCCGGTCGCGACCATGCACGATCAGCTTGCCGATCAGGCTGTCGTAATAGGGCGGGATCGAATAGCCGTCATAAAGCGCCGAATCCATGCGCACGCCCAGACCGCCTGGGGCGTGATACTGGGTGATCTTGCCGGGGCAGGGTGCGAAGTTCGGCAGTTTTTCTGCGTTGATCCGCACTTCGATGGAGTGACCGTTGATCTCCAGATCGTCCTGGCTGAAGGACATCGGCAGCCCCTCGGCCACGCGGATCTGCTCGCGCACCAGATCGACACCGAAGATGCCCTCGGTCACCGGATGTTCCACCTGAAGGCGGGTGTTCATCTCGATGAAATAGAACTCGCCGTTTTCATAGAGGAATTCGATGGTGCCGGCGCCGATATAGTTGATCTTGGCCACGGCCTCGGCACAGGTCTTGCCGATGCGGGCGCGCTCCTCAGGGGTGATGCAGGGGCCTGGGGCCTCCTCGAACACCTTCTGGTGGCGGCGCTGCAGGGAACAGTCCCGCTCGCCCAGATGCACGGCCTTGCCTTTACCATCGCCGAAGACCTGGATCTCGATGTGGCGCGGCGTGGTCAGGTATTTCTCGATATAGACTTCGTCGTTGCCAAAGGCAGCCTTGCCCTCGGCGCGCGCCGTCATGAAGGCCTGCTCCATGTCGGCAGCGGTCTTGGCCACCTTCATGCCGCGACCACCCCCACCAGCGGTGGCCTTGATGATCACGGGGTAGCCGATGTCTTCGCCGATCTTCTTGGCAGTTTCCAGATCTGGCACACCGCCGTCAGAACCGGGCACACAGGGAACGCCGAGGTCCTTCATCGTGTCTTTGGCGGTAATCTTGTCACCCATGACACGGATGTGTTCGGCGGTCGGCCCGATAAAGGTCAGCCCGTGATCCTCAACGATCTGCACGAAGTTGGCGTTCTCCGACAGGAAACCATAGCCGGGGTGGATCGCCTGCGCGCCGGTGATCTCGCAGGCAGAGATAATGGCGGGGATCGACAGGTAGCTTTGCGTCCCGGAGGGCGGGCCAATACAAACGGATTCGTCGGCCATGCGCACATGCATGGCATCAGCGTCTGCGGTGGAATGTACGGCAACCGACTGGATGCCCATTTCCCGGCAGGCACGGATCACGCGCAGGGCGATCTCACCGCGGTTGGCAATCAGGATCTTGTCAAACATGGTGGACCCTTACTCGATGATGACCAGCGGTGTTCCGAATTCGACCGCTGCGCCGTCTTCGACGAGGATACGCTTGATGGTACCGGCCTTGGGTGCCGGGATGTGGTTCATGGTCTTCATGGCTTCGACGATCAGCAGCGTATCGCCTTCGGCCACCTGATCACCCACTTTCACGAACGTTGGCGCGCCGGGTTCGGGCTGGGTGTAAACGGTGCCCACCATCGGCGACGGGACAGCGCCCGGATGGCTTGCAGGATCGTCATTGGCGGCGGCAGGTGCTGCGGCAGGAGCAGCCGCGGCCGGAGCTGCGGGAGCAGCGGCAACAGGCGCCGGGGCTGCGTATGCCTGCACCGGGGCGGGTGCGGCGATGGTCTGACGCGACACGCGCACATTCAGGCTGTCGTCTTCGCCGTAGTCGCGCTTCACCTGCAGTTCGGTCAGGTCATTGTCGCGCAGCAGTTCCGCCAGCGCTTTGATGAAGGATACGTCTGCTTCGTGGGTCTTATTTGTCATTTTTGTCCTCAGCCGGTTCCGACAGGCCCGCAGAAGCTGCGGGCATAAGATTTGAAGGCGCTTATAGGGTATGCTTTACCACAAGGAAAGCGCTGACAATATGGACGCTAACATGGGCGCCCTTGAGGTGATTTGCAATCTTGCGGTGCGGATCGCTGTTCAGAGCGGCATTCCGGTTAGTTTCGCCACCAATTCCGGCAGTTTGCGGGCGGAGAACTTGACCAGAAGATGCGCCCGGTGGGTTTCGATTGTGCGATAAGACAGGTTCAGCTCAGCGCCGATTTCTTTGGCTGAAAGTCCGCGACAGGTCAGGATTGCCACATCACGCTCGCGCGGGGTGAGGCTGACCACGGGCCGGTCGTCCGAGATGTCGGCGAAACTCCAGACACCGCTGCGAAAATGGTGCTCCGGCGTCAGGGAGCGCCCGCGCACCCGGCACCAGAACAGATCGCCGGTGCGGCGGCGCATGATCCGTTCGTCGTTATACTGCCCCGACTGCGCGTCAGGCTGTTGCAGCCGGTCGCCGATGCGCTGGAAGTCTTCTTGGCTGGGGTAAAGCTCAGCGATGGGCAGGCCGACATAGCTGCCGCTATCCCCCCCAAAGGTTTCGGCAAACTGCTGGTTGCAGCGCTGGATCACCCGTTGATCGAGCAGAGCCAGCCCCACCGGCGCAAATTCAAAGGCAAGATCGGTCATGGGGGCAGATAACCGCTGTTCCGGCGCAAAGCAAAGCGAATTCAGGAGGCAAAATGCATGGTGGGATCCTTTGTGGCCACTTGCAAACTGGCATCACGGATTCCAGAAAACGGGACCAAAAAAGGGCTGATGCCACCGCATCAGCCCCCAGGTGCCAAGGCCGGTACATGAACCGGCCCGACGGGGAGTGTTGGGGTTAGATGGCTAGGTATTCGGCGCGCAGTTCCTCGTTTTCGAGGACTTCAGCGGCAGCGCCATCGAAGACAATACCGCCTGTATCAAGGATCACGGCACGGTCGGCCAGCTCCAACGCGCGCACTGCGTTCTGTTCAACGATGACCGTGGTGATGCCCTGTTGTTTGATGTGAATGAGGGTCTTTTCGATCTCATCCACGATAACGGGCGCCAGACCCTCATAGGGTTCATCCAGCAGCAACACCTTGATGTCGCGGGCCAATGCGCGGGCAATCGCCAGCATTTGCTGTTCGCCACCGGAAAGCGTGACACCCTCCTGCTTGCGGCGTTCGCCAAGACGTGGGAACAGCTCATAGAGCCTCTCAAGAGACCAGCCGATGGGCGGGGCAATCTGCGCCAGCTGCAGGTTTTCCTCAACGGTGAGACCGGGAATGATGCGGCGATCTTCGGGGACAAGACCCAGACCCGCGGCGGAGGCCTCATGCGAGGACATCTTGTGCAGGGGCTGATGGTCCAGCCAGATCTCGCCCTTGGTCACCATCGGTGAGCCGGTGCGCGCGATGGAGCGCAGGGTCGAGGTCTTGCCAGCGCCGTTGCGGCCCAACAGGGCGAGGATCTCACCTTCGTGCACATTGAAGGAAATACCCTGCACGATGTAGCTCTCGCCGTAGTAGGCATGCATGTCCCAGACCGACAGAAAGGCTGGTGCCGTGGTGGCGTGGTTGGCGTGTTTGGAAAAGTCGGGTTTGACGTTCATCTGTGATCTCCTTACGCCGACTCGCCGAGGTAGGCTTCGCGCACCTTCGGGTTGCCTTTGATGTTCTGCGGATCGTCCTCTACCAGCGGGGTGCCCTGCGCCAGCACAGTGATCCGATCCGCCAGTGAGAACACGACGTGCATGTCGTGTTCGATGATCGCGATGGTGATGTCGCGCTCGGCTTTGATCTGTTTCAGCAGGTCGATGGTGTTGTTGGTATCGGCCCGCGCCATGCCCGCGGTCGGCTCGTCCAGCAGCAGAAGACGCGGTTCTTGTGACAGACACATGCCAATCTCAAGCCGCCGTTTATCCCCGCGTGACATGGAGGCGGCGTTCATGTGCCGCTTGTCGGCCATGTTCATTTCCTCCAGCATGTGCTCTGCCTTCTCCAGAATGTCGCGCTGGCCAGAGACGGCGCTGATCGCATTCATTTCAAAAGCGCCATCGCGTTTGGCAAAACAGGGGATCATCATGTTTTCCAGCACCGACAGGTCGCCAAAGATTTCAGGCGTCTGGAACACACGGGAGATGCCCATCTGGTTGATTTCGTAAGGCGCGCGGCCCAGGACGGATTTGCCATCGAACATCACCGATCCGGTGTCCGGGATCAGCTTACCCACCAGACAGTTCAGCAGCGTGGACTTGCCCGCCCCATTGGGGCCGATGATGGCGTGGACAGTGTTTTCGCGCACGCTGAGGTTCACCTCGGACAGTGCCTGAAGGCCACCGAACCGCTTGCCCACGTTTTTGACTTCAAGGATACCCATTGGTCTTGCTCCTTATTCCGCAGGTTCAGTTTTGCCCGAGGGGCCATCTTTTTTGGCTTTGCGCCCTTGGATCCAGCTGCGCAGCTTCTGTCCGCCTTCGACCAGGCCACCGGGCAGGAAGATCACCACCAGCATGAATAGAATGCCCAAGGTCAGGTGCCAGCCTTTGCCGATGAAGGGGTGCACGATAAAGACCATCGCATCTTCGATCCCGTCGGGCATGAAGCTGAACCAGCTGTGCAGAACGTTGTCGTTGATCTTGGAGAAGATGTTCTCAAAGTATTTGATGAAGCCTGCGCCCAGCACCGGGCCGATCAAGGTGCCGGCACCACCGAGGATGGTCATCAGTACCACTTCGCCGGAGGCGGTCCACTGCATCCGCTCAGCGCCTGCCAGCGGGTCCATTGAGGCCATCAGACCGCCAGCCAGACCGGCATACATGCCCGAGATCACAAAGGCAGCCAGCGTGTAGGGCCGGGTATTCAGGCCGGTGTAGTTCATCCGCTGCTGGTTCGATTTCACGGCCTTCAGCATCAGGCCAAAGGGCGAGCGGAAGATGCGGATCGACAGGTAAAAGGCGGCCAGCAGGATCAGCGCGCAAAGATAGTAGCCCGCATTGAACTGGAACGCCCAGGGGCCAACGGCCATCTCGAAGGTGGAGCGCATCTCCAGGCCAAAGAGGCTGGTCACCGGGATGGAGCCATCGGCGGTCGCCGACACGCCCAGAACACGGGGGTCATCCAGCGTCAGCTGCAGGCCGGTTTCGCCATTGGTGATCGGGGTCAGCACAGAATAGGCCAGGTTGAACGACATCTGTGCGAAGGCCAGCGTCAGGATCGAGAAGTAGATGCCGGAGCGACGCAGGCTGACATAGCCGATCACCAGTGCAAACAGGCCCGCGACGATCACTGACAATATAATGGCGGGCACCACGTTCATGCTCAGCAGTTTGAACATCCAGACGGCTGAATAGGACCCGACACCGAGGAAGGCGGCATGGCCAAAAGAAAGGTAGCCCGTAAGGCCAAACAGGATGTTGAAGCCAATCGCGAAGATGCCGAAGATCACAAATCGCTGCATCAGGTCTGGATAGCCCGCATTGAACTGCGCCAGCGCGCTGCCCGTCGGGAAAGGGTTCAGGATGAACGGTGCAAACAGGGTCAGGATGGCAACGACCAGCAGCAGCGCCTTATCTTTTTTGTTGAGTGCGAACATGTGCTTAGTCCTCCATCACACCTTTGCGGCCCATCAGGCCCCGCGGGCGGGTGAGCAGAATGATGATTGCGACCACATAGATGATGATCTGGTCGATGCCGGGGATCAGGGATTTGATTTCATTCATCGAGGCGAAGCTTTCGAGCACGCCAAGAAGAAACCCCGCCAGTACGGCGCCGGGGAGGGATCCCATGCCGCCGACAACCACCACGACGAAGCTCAGCACCAGAAAATCCATGCCCATGTGATAGTTGGGGGAGTTGATCGGGGTATACATCACGCCAGCCAGACCGGCGACGGCGGCGGCGATACCAAACATGATGGTGAAGCGGCGGTCGATATTGATGCCCAGAAGGCCCACGGTCTCCCGGTCTGCCATGCCTGCGCGCACCACCATGCCGAATGTGGTGAACTGCAGGAAGGAGAAGATGCCGCCGATGATGACCACGGCAAAGAAGAAATAGACCACGCGCCAAACCGGGTAGACGATGTCCATCCCAATGATGGACCCCAGATTGACAACACCGTTCAGGGCATCCGGGGCAGGGGTCTGGATCGGATTTGCGCCGTAGAAGTATTTCACCACCTCCTGCAGCACGATGGCGAGGCCGAAGGTCACCAGGATCTGGTCTGCATGGGGGCGCTTGTAGAAATGCTTGATCAGGCCGCGTTCCATCACATAGCCGACGCCGATCATGATCGGAATGGCAAAGAGGATCGCAAGCGGCACCGCCCAGTCAATGATCGCACCGCCCACCTCGGGGCCGAACCAACTTTCGACATAGGGGGTTTTCACCTTGAGCGGATTGCCCAGAAAATCCTTCTGGGTCTCATCCACGGTTTCAAAGCTGAGGCTCAGGACCCGTTGCACGGTGACCGCACAGAAGGCGCCGATCATGAACAGCGCCCCATGGGCAAAGTTCACCACGCCCAGCGTGCCAAAGATGAGTGTCAGACCCAGCGCGATCAGCGCATAGGCCGAGCCCTTGTCGAGCCCGTTTAAGATTTGCAATAGGATTGCGTCCATTGTCCCCACCTTCGGTTGGTCCGTCTGGAATTGGCATAAGTCGGCTGTTCAGCGCCGCTGGCGCTGGTCCTGTCGTCGTGAATTGTCAGGCAGGTTGACGCCGGGAGAGTGGCAGGGCGGGCACATGATCTGCGCCCGCCCCATGTCTGTGATCAGGCGCCGCTGTTGCAGGTGCCCAGGGCACCGCCTGCGAACATCGGATGATCCGGCGCGTAGGTCACCTGTTCGGCCGGGGTCACTTCGACAACTTCAAGCAGGTCGAACTCCGAGGTCGGGTTTTCCTTACCGCGTACGACCAGAACGTCTTTGAAGCACTGGTGATCTTCGGCACGGTACAGCGTCTTGCCGTTGCCCAATCCGTCGAATTCAAACCCTTCGAGGGCTTCTACAACCGCGCAGGGGTTGAAGGAGCCCGCGCGTTCAACGGCATCCGCATAAAGCAGGGTCTGGCAGTAAACAGTGTGTGCTGCCTGGCTCGGCGGGAAGCCATATTTGGAGCCGAAGGAGCGCACAAAGGCTTGCGAGCCTTCGTCCTGCAGCGACCAATGCCAGTTGGTGGAGCCGTGGATGCCCTTCACGTTGGCGCCAGCACCCTTGGCCATCAGGCGGGAGTACAGCGGAACAACGATCTCGAAGTTCTTGCCGTTTACGACCTTCTCACGCAGACCAAACTGAACCGCGTTGGTCAGCGAGTTCACCATGTTGCCGCCATAGTGGTTCAGCACCAGCACATCGGCACCGGAGTTCAGAACCGGCGCGATATAGGACGAGAAGTCGGTGGCAGCCAGCGGCGTGCGGACCTTGTTCACGGTGTTCCAGCCCAGCGCCTCAGTGGCGGCGGCGATGGATTCTTCCTGGGTCCAGCCCCAGGTGTAATCCGCGGTCAGGTGATAGGCGTTCCGGTCCGTGCCATAGAGGTTCTTCAGCACCGGTGCCAGCGCCGCGCCGGACATGTAGCCGTTGAAGAAATGGCGGAAGCCATTGGCCTTCTTGTCTTTGCCGGTGGTGTCGTTGGAGTGGGTGAGACCCGCCATGAAGATGACGCCAGCCTCTTGGCAGAGGCCTTGTACAGCAATCGCCACACCTGAGGACGACCCGCCAGTGATCATCACGGCGCCGTCTTTTTCGATCATCGACTTGGCCGAGGCACGGGCCGCGTCGGATTTGGTCTGGGTGTCGCCGGTGACGAATTTGACTTCCTTGCCCATGATCCCGTTGCCCTGCAGGGCCTTGGACGAGAAGGTGTTCATCATGCCGCCGTCGCCGCCGCCATTCAGATGTTCAACGGCCAGCTGATAAGCGCGCAACTCATCCGCGCCCTCATCCGCGTAGGGGCCGGTTTGGGGTACGTTGAAGCCCAGCGTCACGGTGCTGCCGGTCGGCTCATTTGTAAACGCGGCTGCAGACGATGCGGTAAAGATCGTCGGAAGCGCCACACCGGCGCCCGCGATGGCACCGGTCTTCAGAACTCCGCGACGCGATACGTCAGTCTTGGACATGTAATCCTCCCTTATGTGTAACGACGGCAACAGCTCCTCACTTCCGCTGACGTCCGCACGTTTTCGTGCAAAACCAGTATGGGCGCGGCTTGTAAAATCACGCAATAAAACCCTTGAAATGCTGATTTATTCTGTAAACAAATGAACAGGTGTTAAGGGTTTTCTGTAAAGAAACTTATGTTGCAGCGCAGAAAGCCCTTGATCCGCCATGCTTTTGGAAGGGAGTGCCGCCATGGGGCGTGACACGCTGACAGGGAGCCGCATCCGCGAGCGGCGGTTGATGCTGGGGCTGCGCCAGGCCGAACTGGCGCGGCAGGTCGACATCTCTGCCTCCTATCTGAACCTGATTGAACACAACCGGCGCAGAATCGGCGGCAAGCTGTTGGTTGATCTGGCACGTGTGCTGGCGGTTGAGCCGTCGATGCTGACCGAAGGGGCGGAGGTGGCGCTATTGTCGACCCTGCGTGAGGCTGCTGCGGATTTGCCCAGGCCGGTGGCAGAGCTGGACCGGGTGGATGAATTCGCGGGCCGGTTTCCGGGCTGGGCCGAGGTGCTGGCGCAAAGCCAGCAGCGTATCGCCAGCCTGGAGCGCACGGTGCAAACCCTGTCGGATCGTCTCACCCATGATCCGCAGCTGGCGGCCTCGCTTCATGAGGTGCTGTCCACTGCTGCGGCGATCCGCTCAACCGCGTCGATTCTGGCGGAGACCGGAGAGCTGGAGGTCGAATGGCGTGACCGCTTTCACAGGAACCTGAATGAGGATTCGCTGCGCCTTGCAGAGAGTAGCCGCGCTTTGGTGAACTTCCTTGATGAGAGCAATACCTCCGCAGAGCGCCGTGGTGTCCCTCAGGAGGAGGTTGAGCAGTTCTTTGCCAGCCACGGTCATCACTTCCCGGAGCTGGAAGCGGCAGGGCCTGAGGCGCGCGGGGATTTGATTGAGGTGCTGATTGCGCAGGGGGGCGATCTGGTGAGTGAGGCAGGCCGTACCATCGCCCGCGCGGCCCTGCTGCAATATTGTGCCGACGCCGCGGTGCTGCCGTTGATGCCGCTGACTGAACGTCTCGCCAGTGGCGGGATTGCCCCGGTCAGCTTGGCGCGTGCCTTTGACTGTGATCTGCCGACCGTGCTGCGCCGACTTGGAGCGTTGCCGCCTGCGGTGCTGGGCCAGGAGGCGGGGCTGGTGGTCTGCGATGCCTCTGGCTCCATCCTGTTTCGCAAGCCGGTCACGGGGTTTGCATTACCAAGGTTCGGCGCCTCCTGTCCATTGTGGCCACTGTATACCGCGCTTTCGCGCCCGCAGGTGCCCGTGCGCCGGGATGTGGTGCAGCAGGGGCGCAGTGCCGTTGGTTTCGATTGTCTGGCGGTCTCCTGGCCTCATCAGCGGCCAGATTTTGACAGTGACCCGCTGTATCACGCGGTGATGCTGATCCTGCCCAAGGGCGAGGTGGCGGAGACAGCTCAGCCAGTGGGCGCGAGCTGCCGGATCTGTTCGCGCCGCGACTGTGTGGCACGGCGCGAACCGTCGATCCTGAAGGAAGAGTTTTGACAGCAGCGCAACCGCAACGCTACTGTTGCGCCAGGGACGGAGACGCCTTGAGGCAAAAACCTCGCGAAGGATCGGGCGTAGGGGAGGAATATCCACACAATGGGCAGGCATGTTGTTCTGGTCGAAGATGAGCCGAATATCACCGAGGCGATCCGATTTCTGCTGACCCGCGATGGTTGGCGGGTCGACAGCCACGCCGATGGCAGTGATGCCGTCGAGGCGATCTGCGCGGCCGAGCCGGATCTGGTGATCCTGGATCTAATGTTGCCGGGCAAGAGCGGGCTTGAGATCATTCGCGAACTGCGCGACAGCGGGCAGCTGCCGGGTTTGCCGGTTCTGATGCTGACCGCACGAGGGCAGCTGCGCGACCGGGAGATGGCAGAGCAGGCCGGGGTCACCCGGTTCATGACAAAGCCGTTTTCCAACAGCGAGGTTCTAACCGCAGTCCGCGACCTTCATGCGCAGGCGGCGCAGAACCGCGCGGGTGTGTCTGAGGCAGGCGCTGCGGCTGCTGATCTGGCTGAACAGGCCCGCCAGGGATGATCCGTGGCGACGGCGCTGAGAGCGAGGGCGAAACCGGCGCGCCGTTTGTTGAACGCCGGACCTATCGCCGCCGCCGTCTGATGGATGTTGCTCGCCTGTTGCCTGTCTTGGGCGCGCTGTTGCTGCTGGTGCCACTGATGTGGCCCGACCCAGACCCCTATCCTGCACCGGACAGTATGTCAGGCATGCCGCTGTCACGGGCGATGATCTATATCCTTGTGGTCTGGGCGGGGCTGATACTGGCGAGCTTTGGCTTTGCGCTGGCAGTGCGGCGCTGGGCGGAGCACTGGACCGAAGGTGGCGAACCGCGCCGGGGCGGGGACGCGGACTGATGGCGTCGCTCAATGTTCTGGCGCTGGTCTGTCTGAGCTATGTTGCGCTGCTGTTTATCGTGGCTTTCGCCGCGGATCGTCATGCCAGCCATGGACGCGCTGCCCGTTGGATGCGGTCACCGTTGATCTACACGCTGTCGCTGTCGATCTATTGCACCGCTTGGACCTTCTACGGGGCGGTGGGCTACGCGGCGCGCTCGGGGTTGGAATATATCACCATCTATCTTGGCCCGACGCTGGTCATGGTCGGCTGGTGGTGGGGGCTGCGCAAGCTGGTCCGTATCGGGCGCAGCCAGCGGATCACCTCCATCGCGGATCTTTTGTCGGCGCGATATGGCAAGTCAAACCTCTTGGCGATTGGCGTCACGATCCTCGCGGTGATCGGCACAACACCCTATATCTCACTGCAATTACAATCTATTACGCTGTCGTTTGCAATTTTCGCGGAAGCTGACCCGCTGCGCAGTGTCAATGAAACGCAGACGGTATTCTGGGTGGCGACCGGGCTTGCGGCCTTTGCCATTCTGTTTGGCACGCGCAATCTCAACGCCAATGAGCGCCACCACGGCGTCGTGACCGCCGTGGCACTTGAGGCGGTGGTGAAGCTGGTCTCACTGCTGGCGGTCGGCATTTTCGTGGTCTGGGGGATTGCAGGCGGAGTGGGCGAAACCATGGCGCGGATCGACGCCTCCGCGATTGGTCAATGGCAGGTTGATGGCGGGCGCTGGGCGACGATCACTTTCCTGTCGGCAGCAGCCTTCGTCTGCCTGCCGCGTATGTTTCAGGTCATGGTGGTTGAGAATGAGGATGAACGGCATTTGCGCGTCGCGGCTTGGGCTTTTCCGCTCTATCTCCTGCTGATCTCGATCTTTGTGGTGCCAATTGCCGCCATCGGGTTGGAGCTGCTGCCGGTGGGGTCGAACCCGGATCTGTTTGTCCTGACCCTGCCTCTGGCCGAGGGCCAGCAGGGGCTGGCGATGCTATCCTTTCTGGGGGGGTTCTCCTCTGCAACATCCATGGCGATTGTCGCGGCGATGGCGCTGTCGACCATGGTGTCGAACCATATCGTCATGCCGATCTGGCTGCGCTGGCAGGAGGTGGGTGCCTCCGTCTCCGGCGATGTGCGCCATGTGGTGCTGCTGTCGCGGCGGCTGTCGATCGCGGGCATCATGGCGCTGGGCTATTTCTATTATACGCTATCGGGCGGCGGTGCGGCGCTGGCGGCTATCGGTCTGATTTCGTTCACCGGTATTGCGCAGATGCTGCCGAGCCTTGTGGGCGGGCTGTTCTGGCGTGGCGCGACCCGCAGCGGTGCTCTCGCAGGGTTGTCCCTGGGGTTTGCAATTTGGCTTTACACGATGCTTTTGCCAGAACTGGGCGGCGGGCTGCTGCCTGCACGTGTCCTGGCGGATGGGCTGATGGGATTGTCGTGGCTGCGCCCTCATGCGCTTTTTGGCATTGAGGGGCTGGACCCTACCGTCCATGCGGTCCTGTGGTCGATGGCATTAAACACGGCAGCGTTCCTGATTGGATCTCTGCTAACCTTCCCCAGTCCGATGGAGCGCCTGCAGGGCGCGCAATTTGTGCATGTATTTGACCATTCTTCGGGGCCGCGTGGCTGGACCGGATCGGTGGCGCAGAGTGAGGATCTGATGGTCATGTCCCAGCGTATTCTGGGGGCGGGTGAGGCGCAGACGTTCTTTCAGAGCGAGTTGGCGCGCCAGGGCGGGCGGGGCCCGCTGCCCGAGCCGACCCCAGCGTTTCTGGAGCGGCTGGAACGCGAGCTTAGCGCCTCTATCGGGGCAGCGGCGGCCCATGCGATGGTCGGACAGATCGTCGGCGGGTCTTCAGTCTCCGTTCAGGATCTATTGGCGGTGGCGGATGAGACCGCGCAGATCCTTGAGTATTCCAATCGGCTTGAAACACAGTCCGAAGAACTGTCTAGAACGGCGCGCAAGCTTCAGGAAACAAATGAAAAACTGACACAATTATCGCAACAGAAGGATGCGTTCCTCAGCCAAGTGAGCCATGAATTGCGCACGCCGATGACCTCCATCCGGGCGTTTTCCGAAATCCTGCGAGATACCGAAAATCTCGCGTCACAGGATCACAATCGCTATGCCGGCATTATCCATGATGAGGCGCAGAGGCTAACCCGTCTGCTCAACGATCTTCTGGACCTCAGCGTACTGGAAAATGGGCAGGTAAGCCTTAACATCAGTGCAGGGCGGTTAGGGGACGTGCTGGATCATGCGGTGGCGACCGCGCTGGCGGATGGATCGGTGCGGCTGCGAGTGACGCGTAACCAGGCGACCGACGATATGCGGCTCTCCTCTGATCTGGATCGGTTGGCGCAGGTGTTCATCAACCTGATCGCCAACGCCGACAAATATTGTACCGCAGCGGACCCGGAGCTGCGCATCACCGCCCGGCAAAATGGTCATTGGTTGTTCATTGATTTCATCGACAATGGCGAGGGAATCCCGCCAGAGTTTCGCACCACTATTTTTGAGAAGTTTTCAAGGGTTAGCCCGGAACGGGCAGGCGGCGCGGGGCTCGGATTGGCGATTTGCCGGGAAATCATGCAACGCCTTGGCGGCGATGTGACCTATCTCGCCGGGGAGGTTGGCGGCGCCTTTCAGGTTTCCTTACCTCTTCGTCAGGAAAACCGGGTTTAACTGTTTAGCGTAAAGTTATTGGTAACCACTCTCGGGGTAAACCTAGGGCAAAGCGGTGCGAGAGGGGCAGGTCTAAAGCCTATGTCTGAAACGAAATCGGAATCGGCAGCGATTGGTGGCGAAGGGGTCTTGGCCCGCAAGCTGGCGGCCACCAAAGAGGGCAAGGGCGGGCTCACCAGTTCGTTGATCCTTAAGGCTTTGCGCCGTTCGATCGCGCGGGCGGCGGCGGATCTCTGTGATCTTCCCGTGGCTGTGCTGGCTGCGCGTCAGGCCAACCGCATTCCCGAAGATTTGCCGCCACACTTGTCGGACAAACACCTGCTGGTCGTTCTGGACGGACCGCACGGGAGAATAGGGGCGGCGACGCTGGACGCGGCGACCGTGACCGCGCTTATTCAACAGCAGACCATGGGTCAGGTTCTTGGAAAGGCGCCGAGCGAGCGGAACTATACCCCGACCGACGCCGCCATGGTTGCCGACTTTCTTGAGCGCACCTTTGCGAAGGTGGTCTCCATGCTCGCCCAGCAGAAGGATGAGGCCATCTTCTCCGGTTACCGGTTCGGTGCCCAGATTGAGGATGTGCGCAGCCTTGTTCTCGGGCTTGAGGCCGAAGATTACCGGGTGATTGAGCTGACTTTGGATCTAGCCTGCGGAGCGATGCAGGGCGGGCTCACCCTGATCCTGCCGGAGCCAACACCTGAGGATTTGGGGCAGGCGGGAGAGGTTGCCCATCAGGCAGGTCCATCTCTTGGCAGCAATATGGGATCCATGCGGGCCGAGCTGCGCGCTGTGTTGTGCAAGATGAAGGTTCCTGCGAATGAATTTTCTGCACTTGCGGAAGGGGACCTCCTGCCACTGGATCAGGCTTTCCTATACGAGACGGAGATGATTTCTATCAGTGGCCAATCAATTGCCCAGGGTCGTCTAGGCCAGATGAACGGCGCACGCGCTGTCCGGCTGACCGATCCGCGCACCAAACTGGTGAGTGACAATGCAGCCGATGAGAGCGCGTTCTCGTCGCATATGGGCGGCGGTGTCGGGTCTTTGGAGCATGAACCGCCAACCTTGGATCTCTCCGTTGCGGCTGACGGGTTGCAGGATCCCATGGGTGGCATGGGCGGTCTCGGCGATGGGCTCGGCGATCTCGGGGGTGACCTCGGAGGGGATTTAGGCGGCGACCTTGGCGGTGATCTGGCGGGTATGCCGATGGCGGGCGATCTTCCTGATGGCCTGAATGACGGTCTGGGTGACGCCATGTCCGGTGATCTGCCAGATCTTGGAGATCTACCAGACCTCGGTGCGATGCCGATGGGCGACGGTCTCGGGGATGGCTTAGGTGACGGCTTGGGTGACGGGCTGGGCGATTTCAGCGCGGATGCGGCTGCGATGGAAATCTCCGATCTTGCCGGGCTGAACAGCGGCACCGGGTAACTCTGCCAAACCGGGCAGTCGAAATGGAAAACGGCAGCGCATGATCTGCACTGCCGTTGAATTTCAGCACCTTACACGGTGAAGCTTATCTGAAGTCAGGGCTCTAGCTGACGATGTCAGCTTTCGTTTGCTGTCGGGGCTACCTGCGCTGCCTGAGTGGCCACGGCCATCAACGTCGGGCGCAGCCCATCAAGCTGGTATCCGGCCTCTGCAGTGGTGGCGAGAATCTCATCCACCGGCATAAGCGGTGCTTGGCCCAATGCCCAAACAACCGAGCAGCGGGTGCCGGATGCGCAATAGGCCAGTACCGGGCCATCCGAAGCCTCAACAAACGCTTGCTGCTTGGCGACATTCTCTGGCGTCATGGTCTGGTGGGTCAGCGGCAGCACTTCGAACCGCAACCCCTGCGCCTCGGCAGCGGTGCGGATGGCATCGGCCTGATGGCTGGGCGGAACCTCGGCATCAGGGCGGTTGCAGATCACCGTGGTGAATCCGGCGGCGGCCAGCTGCGGCAGGTCCTCAACCGAAATCTGCGGCGAGACGGAATAGCGGGGGGTCAATGTGCGTGCGTCCATGATCCGGCCTTTTACGTGCTTGCAGCCGCGCGGTCTAGTCGCTGGGCGAACGGGGGCGCCGCCATCATGCCGATGAGCAGTGCTGCGATGAAAATGATGCCGCCGGTGCCGCCATAGCTAAGCGAGGCAATCGCCGGCCCAGGGCAGAGGCCAGCCAGCCCCCAGCCGATGCCAAACAGGACAGATCCGATGATCAGTCGTCGGTCAAGCTCTTGCCGTGGCGAGGCTGGAAAACTGCCGCCGACCAATGGCGCGCGACCGCGGGTCAACTGCCAGGCCAATGCCATTGGCAGTATGGCCCCGCCCATCACAAAGGCCAGCGTTGGATCCCAAGCGCCGAATATATCAAGCCAGCCCTGAACCTTTTGTGTGTCGGTCATGCCAGAGAGAAACAGGCCGAGGCCAAACAGCCCGCCCGATGAGAAAGACAGAAGAAGACGCATCAGATCAGACCCCAGACATGGCGAAACAAAGCAAGTGTCAGGCCACCGGCAAGAATGTAGATGACGGTTGCGATCAGCCCGCGCAGTGACAGTCGGGAGATGCCACAGACGCCGTGACCGGAGGTGCAGCCATTGGCAATCCGCGTGCCAAGCCCCACCAGAAGTCCGGCGGCGACAATCACCGCCGTGTTCGAAGTGAGATGTGTGTCCGGCGCCTCGGCGACGGTCAGCCACATTACCAGCGGGACCAGAACCACGCCTGCAATGAAGGCCAGCCGCTCAGCCGCGTTGTTGCGACCGCTGCCATCAATCAGGCCGCCAAGAATGCCGCTGGCCCCCATGATGCGCCCATTGCCGAGCAGGTACACCGCACCGCCCGTGCCGATCAGCACGCCGCCAATCAGCCCCCAGATCCAGTCTATATTCATGGTGAAATCCTTGTGATCTATCAATCTGTGACAGGGAGCCCAGAGCCTATTCGCACCGGATCTCGCAGCCGTCTGCGAAATGGATGGCACTAGGACGGCCCCATCCGGAAGTTCTGGAATCAGAGTTTGTTGATCGGAACCTTCAGGTAAACATTGCCGTCGGTATCGGCGTCCGGCAATTGGCCCGCGCGCATATTGACCTGCAATGATGGCAGGATCAGTCGGGGCATCGACAGTGTTGCGTCGCGGGCATCCCGCATGGCGACGAAGTCCTCAATCGGGCGGCCTTGACCGATATGGATGTTCAGCGCTTTCTGCTCCCCCACCGTGGTCTCCCAGGCATAATCGTCTCTACCCGGTGCCTTGTAGTCATGGCCGACGAAAATACGTGTGTCGTCGGGGAGTGTCAGGATTTTCTGGATCGACTGAAACAGGGCTTCGGAGGAGCCACCGGGAAAATCGCAGCGGGCGGTGCCAAAGTCGGGCATAAACAATGTGTCGCCAACAAATGCGGCGTCCCCAATCACATAGGTGAGGCAAGCGGGGGTGTGGCCCGGCGTGTGCAACACATCACCGCGCAGTTGCCCGATGTGAAAGCTATCGCCCTCGTTGAACAGCGCGTCGAACTGGCTGCCATCGCGTTGAAATTCGGTGCCTTCGTTGAAGACCTTGCCAAAGGTGTCCTGCACCAGAGTGATATTGGCGCCGATGCCAATTTTCCCTCCCAGATGCTCCTGAAGGTAGGGGGCGGCTGAAAGGTGGTCGGCGTGGACATGGCTTTCGAGGATCCACTCAGCTCGCAGACCCTCGGCCTTTACCCAGGCGATCATCTTATCGGCAGAACGGGTATCGGTGCGACCGGCAGCGTGATCGAAATCCAGAACGGAATCGATCAGCGCGCAGGCGGTGCCATCCGGCTCGCGCACCACATAGGATACGGTGTTTGTCTGTTCATCAAAAAACGCTTTGACGATCGGCTTCATGGGGAACCTCCTGATGCTGCATATTACATATATCAAAAAATGAATATGTACAAGAGTGCCGGTGGGAAAACTTGAGGGGCGCACGGTCAGCTGGCGGCGGGCGCCGTGACTTGCAGGATCATTATTTCACGTTATGGTTGATCTCACTCAAGGTCACGTGGCGGGATTTCTGCTATTGTAGCGACAGCGGTGAGGTGAGCCGCGATGACCTGCGCCGAAACCCGGCAGCCGGGACGGAGTAGAGGGCCGTTGTGCAGCCTTCTACGATACTAGTGGGTGTCCGAGTTTTGTTGCCGATGCGGCCCGGCGCGCAGGTCCAAGGGAGGAGTGCAGAATGACCAGTGAGAACAGAACGATCGATAGTCTTATGCAGCGGGCTCAGGAGCTTGAGCGCAGCATTTTGGCCGCGCACCGATTGGATCGGCTCGTCTTATATCCTGAGTTCAGCCAAGCGCTGGCACGTTTGCGGGTCGCGGGCGGGCGCGCTCCCAGTCGCATGTTGCGGTTGGAGCGGATGCTCTGTGAGGAAGCGGCTGACGAGATGTTCGACAACATGCCGGTCTGAGGCCGGGCCGGTCGGGTTTGTTTCAGGCAATAGATTTAGATGCTGAGGTCAGAAGTTACTGCGAATGGCTGGTCGCCCCTCTGGCCCGGCCTTCGCCGTTGTGCGTCAGCGATCAGCCGCCCAGTGTCAGCCCCAGCATGACCAGCATCAGCCCGATGACCGACAGAAACAGCGCACCAAGATTATAGGGCAGCACCTTTTGGACCACAGCGCGCAGGGCGTCGTCGTCCAGCTTTTGCCGTTTGGCCTGCATTACGCGCACCACGCTCCACATCAGCCCGATCAGACCTGCTACCGATACGGCCGCGCCGGCCCAAACCATAATCTCGTACATCGCACTCTCCGGTGGTGGCGCCTCACTGCGCCGGTGGTGTCGGCCTGCGCCTACCTGATTGACGGGGGCAGGGCAAGCCAGCCGAGGTCGGGCGCAGACATTGACCGGGGTGGTTCTTGCCTATTCGGACGGGTCCCATGTCGGATCTCCCTATCACCGCTTGCGGAGCAGGGGGCACGATTGTATCTGGAGGGCTGATCCGAGTTTCCACCCTTTGCCGACGGAGCCCACGATGGATATGACCGAAGACGAAAAAAGCGACAGCTACCGTGTGACCGCTGGTGAATTGCGCCAGTTTATTGAACGGTTTGAGCGTCTGGACGCTGAGAAGAAAGATCTTGCTGAGCAGCAGAAAGAGATCATGGCCGAAGCGAAGGCGCGCGGCTACGACACAAAGGTGATCCGAAAGGTGATCGCGCTGCGCAAGCGCGACAAAGACGATATCGCCGAAGAAGAAGCGGTTCTTGAAATGTACAAGGAAGCGCTCGGCATGTGAGCCGATATGGCCTTACGTGATGGCGCAAGCCTGTTTGGCCCTTCGCGTTTGCGGAGGGCTTTTTTGTGTTCTTTAAGTTTGTATATTTTAAGCTTGAAGTAAATTTCATCCTGATGGATATTGGGAGCTGAAAAGTGGTTGCGCGGATCGTCGCGCTCAGGACAGGAGCCCAACATGCCGACAGTGAATGTGCACCCCGAAGGCTGGAAACCGGCCAAAGGCTATGCCAACGGCATGATCGGCGAGGGGCGGATGCTGTTTGTTGGTGGCCAGATTGGCTGGACTGCGGATCAGGTCTTTGAGACGGACGACTTCATCGGTCAGATGAGCCAGGCGCTGGAGAACATTCTGGCAGTCGTGCAGGAGGCCGGTGGCAGCGCCAGCGACATCACCCGGCTGACCTGGTATGTGACCGACAAGGCCGAGTATCTGGCGCATCAGCGGGAGGTCGGGGCGGCCTATCGCGCTGTCATGGGCTACCATTTTCCTGCGATGACGATGGTGGTGGTTGCGGGGCTTATCGAAGATCGTGCCAAGATCGAGATTGAAGCCACTGCGATGCTCGCCTGACCAGGACCGCGCATCTAATCAGATCTTATTGAAGCCGCTTTTCTGTTCGATTGTTTCGGGCGGAGGGGCGGTTTTTGCCTTCTTTGGGGCAATGGTGCTGACCCTGTTTACCGCACAGTAATAGCGTAATTCCGCTGATCGGGATGGTTAGCCGCAGCCGCCCAATATTTGTGCTGGGGTAATTTTTTGTTCTTCTGCAACGTATTGGCCCGTTGCCTTCGTCGTTGCGCTTCAAAAAACTGACCGATCAAAAATTTTACCAGTTGATAAAAAATCAAACTGTGGCACTCTGATTTGCATAAAAAACAAATCCAGGGAGACACCCAATGGCGACCAGCCATCAGGCATCCGGCATTCAGGCAGGGCGTTTGTCCGCCTCAGAAATTGCCGACAACTTTGGAGACCTGCATCCACAATATGAGGCGCATGAGGCGGCAGTGGCGGCGGATCGCTGCTATTTCTGCTATGATGCGCCTTGTATGACGGCATGCCCGACCTCCATCGACATTCCTCAATTCATCCGGGAGATCCAGACCGGCCACCCGGAAGCGGCGGCGAAGACCATTCTGGAACAGAACATCCTTGGCGGGATGTGTGCTCGGGTGTGTCCGACCGAGACGCTCTGTGAGGAAGCCTGCGTCCGCGAGGCGGCTGAGGGCAAGCCGGTTGAGATTGGTCGCCTGCAGCGCCATGCCACCGACACGTTGATGGAAAAGGGTGTGCATCCCTTCACGCGCGCAGCGGCAACGGGCAAGCGGATCGCTGTGGTGGGCGCGGGACCTGCAGGTCTGGCAGCAGCGCACCGTCTGGCAATGCTGGGTAACGACGTGGTTATCTATGAGGTCCGGCCAAAGGCGGGTGGCCTCAACGAATTTGGGATTGCCGCCTATAAATCGACCGAGAATTTCGCCAGCCGCGAAGTGGATTGGCTGCTGCAAATCGGTGGCATCACCGTCGAATACGGCAAAAAACTCGGTGCAGAACTGAGCCTGGATGCGCTCAAGGCCGAGTATGATGCGGTGTTCCTGTCGATTGGTCTTGGCGGCGTCAATGCGCTGCGTGCCGAGGGCGAGGACAAGGATGGCGTGCGTGACGCGGTCGACTTTATCGCGGAGCTGCGTCAGGCCGATGATCTGACCAATCTGCCGGTTGGGCGCAATGTGGTTGTGATCGGCGGCGGGATGACGGCAGTGGATGCTGCGGTGCAGTCCAAGCTGCTCGGTTCAGAGACTGTGACCATCGCCTATCGCCGGGGCCGTGACGCCATGGGCGCGAGCCGGTTTGAGCAGGATCTGGCCGCAACCAAAGGGGTGCGCCTGTTGTTCAATGTTCAGCCTGTCGCGGTGCATGGCAACGGTGCCTGTGCTGAAATCGAGTTGGAATTTACCAAAAGCGAGGGCGGCCAGTTGAGCGGCACCGGAGAGACGGTGCGGATAGCAGCGGATCAGATCTACAAGGCGATTGGTCAGACGCTGGAGGATCAGCCTGATGCGCTGACGCTTGAAGGGCGCAAAATCAAGGTGGACGCGCGGGGCCGCACGTCGCTTGCCGGGGTCTGGGCTGGGGGGGATTGCGCCTCTGGCGGAGAAGACCTCACCGTGACAGCCGTCGCCGAAGGCCGTGACGCCGCTATGGATATCCACGCCAGCCTGATGGGCTAAGCCAGCCACAGGGCCAGACCCGGCCCTGTGTTGCCAGTGTAAGGAACAGATAAATGGCTGATCTGACAGCAGATTTCCTGGGGATCAAATCTCCGAACCCGTTCTGGCTCGCCTCTGCGCCGCCAACGGACAAAGAATACAACGTGCGCCGTGCCTTTGAGGCCGGCTGGGGCGGGGTGGTCTGGAAGACCCTTGGCTCCGAAGGACCGCCGGTCGTCAATGTGAACGGGCCGCGCTATGGCGCCATCTGGGGCGCGGATCGCCGGCTTCTCGGGCTCAACAATATTGAGCTGATCACCGACCGCCCGCTTGAGGTGAACCTGGAAGAGATCACCCGCGTGAAGAAGGACTATCCGGATCGTGCGATCATCGTGTCGCTGATGGTGCCCTGCGAGGAGCAGGCGTGGAAAGATATCCTGCCGCGGGTCGAGGCCACCGGCGCGGACGGCATTGAACTGAACTTCGGTTGTCCGCATGGGATGGCGGAACGCGGCATGGGCTCTGCCGTGGGGCAGGTGCCGGAATACATCCAGATGGTTACGGAGTGGTGCAAGAAATACTACTCCAAACCGGTGATCGTGAAGCTGACGCCGAATATCACCGATATTCGCCAGCCTGCGCGTGCGGCCAAGGCGGGTGGTGCAGATGCTGTCAGCTTGATCAACACCATCAACTCCATCGTGTCAGTAAATCTCGATGCCATGGCGCCAGAGCCGACCATTGGAGACAAGGGTACACACGGCGGGTATTGTGGCCCGGCGGTGAAGCCGATTGCGTTGAATATGGTGGCTGAAATCGCCCGCTGTCCGCAAACTCATGGCCTGCCGATTTCTGCCATTGGCGGCGTCACAACTTGGCGCGATGCGGCTGAGTTCATGACCATGGGTGCTGGCAATGTGCAGGTCTGCACCGCTGCCATGACCTATGGCTTCAATGTCGTGAAGGAGATGATCTCTGGCCTGAACCAGTGGATGGACGACAAAGGCTATGACCGGTTGGATGATTTCGTCGGCAAGGCTGTGCCGAATGTCACCGACTGGCAGTATCTGGATCTGAACTACGTCGCTAAGGCCAAGATCAATCAGGATGATTGCATCAAATGCGGTCGCTGCTTTGCCGCCTGCGAGGACACGTCACATCAGGCCATCGCCATGAGCGAGGATCGCGTCTTCACCGTGAAGGATGATGAATGCGTTGCCTGCAACCTCTGCGTCAATGTTTGCCCGGTTGAAGGCTGCATCACCATGGAGGAGGTGCCCGCCGGGCAAATTGATGAGCGCACGGGCGAGGTTGTTTCCGACGATTATGCCAATTGGACAACCCATCCCAACAACCCCTCAGTGACCGCTGCGGAGTAAGCGGAGGTCACCGGCCTGCCATTGTCGGATGGAATGGCATAAGAAACGGCGCGTCCTGATCGGCGCGCCGTTTTCTATTTGTCTTGTCAATAAAGGGGGCGACTGTCAGCAAGTGCTGGTGTCAGCGGGTGTCGGCGGGTGTCAGCATGCGTCGGAACATTCGATCCAGATGCTCTGGGGCGGCATCAAAAGGATCCTCATCCCCCATCAACGTCCGCACCTGAACATCGAAATCCGCATAATGCTGGGTCAGCGACCAGACCGAGAACAGCAAATGTTTCGGATGGGTCGGGTTCAGCTTCCCAGCGTCCATCCAGCCCTTGATCAGATCCGCTTTTTCTTCCAGCAGAGGTTTCAGATCCTTAGACAGGGTGTCCAGCATTCGCGGCGCGCCTTGCACGATTTCATTCGCAAACAGACGGCTTTCGCGCGGGAAATCCCGGCTCATCTGCAATTTGCGCTGCACATAGGCCAGCAATTCTTCCAGCGGATCGCCATCCGGATCAATGGCGCGCAGCGGATCCAACCAGGTGTCGAGAAGGCCGGACAGCAGTTCGGTAAAAATCGCCTCCTTCGAGGGAAAGTAATACAGCAGATTGGGCTTGCTTAACCCGGCGGCGCGGGCAATCTGGTCGACGGTGGCTCCGCGAAACCCGCTGTTGGAAAACACCTCAAGGGCGGCCTCCAGAATAGTGGCGCGATTCTTTTTCTGAATGCGGGTCGGGCTGCGATCCTTGGGCATCGGGCTGTTCGGGCTCTTCCTGGGGGCCGCAACACCGCTGCGCGCCTGATTTTCACTCAACCGGCTCTGCCTGCCGGAGTTTTCTTGCTTCGTTAGACGCAATTTCTTGACTGAATGTCCACCCGTGATAGCCTGAGTTTGACCAGTTGGTCAAATCATGACCAGCGTTTCAAAGCCACCGACAAGGCGCAAAGCCGCACGTCCCTGCGAAAAAGCAGGGCAACAGGGAAGGAAGCTGAGATGACGTCGCTTGGACAGAATCTGAAGATCAATGGCGACAGGCTGTGGGACAGCCTGATGGAAATGGCAAAAATCGGCCCCGGTGTCGCAGGCGGCAACAACCGTCAGACCCTGACCGATGCGGATGCCGAGGGGCGCGCACTGTTTCAGTCGTGGTGTGAGGCGGCTGGCTGCACCATGGGGCTGGACACGATGGGCAATATGTTTGCCCGGCGCGAAGGGACTGATCCCGAAGCGCTGCCGGTCTATATGGGATCGCATCTGGATACGCAGCCGACAGGCGGCAAATATGACGGTGTCCTCGGGGTGCTTGGTGGATTGGAAGTTGTCCGCACGCTCAATGATCTTAGCATCAAGACCAAACATCCGATTGTCGTGACAAACTGGACCAATGAGGAGGGCACGCGGTTTGCGCCCGCGATGCTGGCCTCTGGTGTGTTTGCCGGAAAACACACGCAGGATTGGGCCTATGCCCGCGAGGATGCTGACGGCAAAACATTCGGCGATGAACTGAAGCGTATTGGCTGGATCGGTGACGAAGAGGTCGGCGCCCGCAAAATGCATGCGATGTTTGAGCTGCACATTGAACAGGGGCCAATCCTTGAGGCGGAAAACAAGGATATCGGCGTTGTCACTCATGGTCAGGGATTGTGGTGGCTGCAATGCACAGTCACGGGCAAGGATGCGCATACCGGCTCCACCCCGATGAACATGCGGGTCAATGCGGGCTTAGGTATGGCACGCATGACAGAAGCCGCGCATCAGATCGCCATGGCGCACCAGCCCCACGCAGTGGGCGCCGTTGGTCACTGCGATGTCTATCCAAACTCCCGCAATGTGATCCCCGGCAAAGTGGTGTTCACGGTCGATTTCCGCTCGCCTGATCTGGAAAAACTGACCTCAATGCGGGCGCAATATGAGGTGAAGGCGAAGGAAATCGCTGATGAGCTTGGTCTTGGACTTGAGATTGAGCCAGTCGGGCATTTTGATCCGGTAACCTTTGACGAGGGCTGCGTGAGTGCGGTGCGTTCCGCCGCTGAGCGGCTGGGCTACAGCCATATGGATATCGTCTCCGGCGCCGGGCATGATGCCTGCTGGATCAACGATCTGGCCCCGACCGCGATGATCATGTGCCCCTGCGTTGACGGGCTGAGCCACAATGAGGCGGAGGATATCTCCAAGGACTGGGCGGCAGCTGGCACAGATGTCATGTTGCACGCAGTTCTGGAGACTGCTGAAATCGTCGCATAGGGGGCGCTGCCCCCGCCGCGCCAGCGCGGCTCCCCCGGGATATTTCGGGCCAGAAGATGCCTGTGCCGTTGGGGGTAACAAGAAAGATGCGGCAATGACCGCGCTCTCACAGGGAGATAGACCATGGCGAAAGTCATCAAGAACGGCACCATCGTGACGGCAGATCTGACCTATAAGGCGGATGTGCTGATCGAGAACGGTGTGATCACCGAGATCGGTCAGGGATTGACAGGGGACGAGGAGCTGGACGCGACCGGCTGTTACGTGATGCCGGGCGGCATTGATCCGCATACGCATTTGGAGATGCCCTTTATGGGGACATACTCCAGTGATGATTTTGAGAGTGGGACGCGGGCGGGGCTGGCTGGTGGCACCACCATGGTGGTGGATTTCGCGCTGCCCAACCCGGGGGAGAGCCTGCTGGACGCGCTGAAGCGCTGGGACAACAAGTCGACGCGGGCCAATTGCGACTATTCCTTCCACATGGCGGTGACCTGGTGGGGGGAGCAGGTCTTTGACGATATGAAGACCGTCATTGAAACGCGGGGCATCAACACCTTCAAACACTTCATGGCCTATAAAGGCGCGTTGATGGTGAATGATGATGAGCTGTATGCCTCCTTCCAGCGGCTGTCTGAGCTGGGTGGCATTGCCATGGTACATGCCGAAAACGGCGATGTGGTGGCTGAATTGTCGGCCAAGCTGTTGGCGGAGGGCAACAACGGTCCCGAGGCGCATGCCTATTCCCGCCCGCCGCAGGTGGAGGGCGAGGCCACCAACCGCGCCATTATGATTGCCGATATGGCAGGCGTGCCGCTTTATGTGGTGCATACCTCCTGCGAAGACAGCCACGAGGCCATTCGCCGTGCCCGCATGCAGGGCAAACGCGTTTGGGGTGAGCCGTTGATCCAGCATCTGACGCTGGATGAAAGTGAGTATTTCAATCAGGACTGGGATCATGCGGCGCGTCGGGTGATGTCGCCGCCGTTCCGCAATAAACAGCATCAGGACAGTCTCTGGAACGGGTTGCAATCTGGCTCGCTGTCGGTTGTGGCGACGGATCACTGTGCCTTTACCACCGAGCAGAAGCGTACCGGTGTGGGCGATTTCACCAAGATCCCCAATGGCACTGGCGGGTTGGAAGACCGGATGCCGATGCTGTGGACGCATGGGGTGGCCACAGGCCGCCTGACACCGAATGAATTTGTCGCCGTGACGTCGACAAATATCGCCAAGATCCTGAATTGCTACCCCAAGAAAGGTGCGGTTCTGGTCGGGGCGGACGCGGATCTGGTGGTCTGGGATCCTGAAAAGACCAAGGTCATCTCGGCGGCGAGCCAGCAGTCGGCGATCGACTATAACGTCTTTGAGGGGCATGAGGTGAAGGGGTTGCCGCGCTTTACCCTGACCCGTGGCCAAGTGGCGGTTCATGACGGTGAGATTCGCTGTCAGGAGGGGCATGGCACCTTTGTTGAGCGCGAGGCCAATGCGACGGTGAACAAGGCGTTGTCGACCTGGAAAGATCTGACGGCGCCCCGTCCCGTCGAGCGGTCAGGTATTCCGGTGACAGGTGTGTAATTCAGGGACGGGCTGCCAGGAATGGCGGCCCGTTTTCCTGTGTGAAATCAAGGCGAATAGATGAATATGGAAACGACCACCCAGGCGCTCAATTCCCAGGCCGCCGCTTCCGATATCACCCCGCAGGCGCCGGTCATCGAGGCGCGCAATCTGGACCTGACCTTTCAGACCAATGACGGCCCGGTGCATGCGCTGAAGGATGTGAGCCTGGAGATCAACAAAGGCGATTTTGTCTCCTTCATCGGCCCCTCCGGATGTGGCAAGACCACGTTCCTGCGCTGCATTGCTGCGCTGGAACAACCCACTGGCGGCGCGCTGATGGTCAATGGCATGACGCCGGATGAGGCCCGCAGGCAACGCGCCTACGGCTATGTGTTTCAGGCTGCCGGGCTATATCCCTGGCGGTCGATCGCCAAGAACATCAAACTGCCGCTTGAAATCATGGGCTATTCCAAGGCTGAGCAAGCCGCGCGGGTCGAGCAGGTGCTGGAGCTGGTGGAGTTGGCGGGGTTTGGCGGCAAATACCCCTGGCAGCTGTCGGGGGGGATGCAGCAGCGGGCCAGCATTGCGCGGGCTCTGGCGTTTGATGCGGATATCCTGTTGATGGATGAGCCCTTTGGGGCGCTGGATGAGATCGTCCGGGATCATCTGAATGAACAGCTGCTGAAGCTTTGGGCGCGCACCGACAAGACCATCGGGTTTGTCACACATTCCATTCCGGAGGCGGTCTACCTGTCCACGAAGATCGTGGTGATGTCACCGCGTCCGGGGCGCATTCATGATGTGATCGACAGCCCGCTGCCAAAGGAGCGGCCTCTGGATATTCGTGACAGCGCTGAGTTTATCGAGATCGCCCACCGCGTCCGTGATGGTCTGCGCGCGGGGCATGCTGATGACTGATCGGCGCGGCGGCAGAGATACGCCCACGGAAAATTTGAATTTTCCGTGGAGTTTTCTTCGGAAAAAATTGGCGTCGCATGTGTCCGTGTGGAAAGGGGCAGGATCATGAAAACAGCACTTGCTGTCTTAAGCGTCCTCGCGGCAATTGCCGTGATCTGGTACGCGGCCTGCGTTCCGATGAACATCAAAGGGGTTCTGGATGCTGCCGAGCGTTCGGGGGCTGAAGTGGTTCCGGCCACCGCCCGCGAGCGTCGCGACATGGGCCCGATTGGGCTGGTTGCGGCCAATTCCTTCGCTATCGGGGATGTCTGGTCGCAGGACCGGCCGCGACTGCCTGCGCCGCATCAGGTGGCTGTTGAGCTGTGGGAGACCACGGTGGAGAAGAAACTCACCTCCAAGCGGAGCCTGATCTACCATGGGCAGGTGACGCTTTCGGCGACATTGCTTGGGTTTGTTATTGGCACCGGTCTGGGGATCCTCTTGGCGGTTGGCATCGTGCATAGCCGTGTGATGGATATGTCGGTGATGCCCTGGGCGATTGTCAGCCAGACCATTCCGATTATCGCTCTGGCCCCGATGATCATCGTGGTTTTGTACTCTATCGGCGTTCAGGGGATCCTGCCGAAGGCGGTGATTTCGGCCTATCTCAGTTTCTTTCCGGTTGTTGTTGGTATGGTCAAGGGGCTGCGCAGCCCTGATCAGATGCAGCTGGATTTGCTGAAGACCTATAATGCGAGCCTGGGGCAGGGGTTCTGGAAGCTGCGCCTGCCGGCCTCGATGCCCTATCTGTTTGCCTCTTTGAAAATTGGTATCGCAGCTTCGCTTGTTGGGGCCATCGTTGGGGAGTTGCCAACCGGTGCCGTCGCCGGGCTTGGCGCGCGGCTTCTGGCGGGCAGCTACTATGGGCAGACCGTGCAGATCTGGTCAGCGCTGTTTGCCGCTGCAATTCTGGCCGCAGCATTGGTTGCCCTGCTGGGCGTTATTGAGCGTCTGGTTCTGAAACGGATGGGGGTGCAGGCATGAACGCTGGTGGGATTGAGGGCGCTGCCCTCGCCGTTTTGCGGCTCACCCGGGATATTTCGGGTCAGAAGAACGGGGGGCGTGGCCAATGGTGATGGTATCTATGGCGCTGCTTATATGGTGTGCGGGGTGGTGGCTGAACGGTCGGCTGGCCAATAGTTCGGCATCGAATACGTCTGCGGTGAAACTGTTGGTTCCGGCCATTTTTGGTGTGACGCTGCTGATTGTCTGGGAACTGTTGGTGCGCGGGCTTGAGGTCTCTTTGGTGATCCTGCCAGCCCCCAGCGTCATCGCTGCGCGCTTTGCCACAAGCCTGCCGGTTCTTTGGCAGGATTTTCAGCAGACGATCCTGAAGGGCGCGCTGTCTGGCTATATCATCGGCTGCGGTGCTGCGTTGCTGATGGCGATTGCGGTGGACCGCAGCGATTTCCTGCGCCGCGGACTGTTGCCAGTGGGGAATTTTGTTGCGGCGCTGCCCATTGTCGGCACGGCCCCTATTCTGGTGATGTGGTTTGGGTTCGACTGGCAGTCAAAAGCGGCGGTGGTTGTGGTGATGGTGTTCTTCCCGGTCCTTGTGAATACGGTGGCGGGGTTGCGCGAGACCTCAGCGATGCAACGTGATCTGATGCAGACCTATGCGGCCAGTTATTGGCAGAGTTTTTTCAAACTGCGCCTGCCTGCTGCGCTGCCGTTTATCTTTAACGGGCTCAAGATCTCCACAACGCTGGCGCTGGTTGGGGCCATTGTGGCGGAGTTCTTTGGCTCACCAACTGTGGGCATGGGGTTTCGGATCTCGACCTCGGTGGGGCAGCTGGCGCTGGATATGGTCTGGGCCGAGATTCTTGTGGCGGCACTGGCCGGGTCGGCATTTTATGGCATGATGGCGCTGATTGAGAAAACGCTCACCTTCTGGCACCCGTCGCAACGGGGATAGGCAGCTTTGCGACCTGCGGTTTGGAAGTTGGCGCCAACTGGAAGAAAACCTTTGGAGACAGCGGGGTAACTCGCGCAGAATTCAGGACTACAACCAGATATAACAACAGGGAGAAGACAGATGAAAACACTGCTGACCGCCGCCGCCATGGCGCTGGGGGCTGCATCGGTGGCGCAGGCCGCCGATGAGGTGAAACTGCAGCTGAAATGGGTCACACAGGCCCAGTTTGCAGGCTATTATGTCGCGTTGGATCAGGGGTTCTATGAGGCTGAGGATCTGGATGTCACCATTCTGCCTGGTGGTCCGGATATTGCGCCGACCCAGGTGATTGCCGGGGGCGGCGCGGATGTCACGGTTGAGTGGATGCCAGCCGCGCTGGCCGCGCGGGAGAAAGGTCTGCCGCTGGTCAATATCGCCCAGCCGTACAAAAGCTCCGGCATGATGCTGACCTGTTGGAAAGACACCGGCATTGCTGCGCCTGAAGATCTGGCCAACCGAACCCTTGGCGTCTGGTTCTTCGGCAATGAATTCCCTTTCATGAGCTGGATGAGCCAGTTGGGGATTTCGACCGAAGGCAAAGGCGAGAAAGGTGTCGAGGTTCTGAAGCAGGGCTTCAATGTCGATCCGCTGTTGCAGCGTCAGGCGGATTGTATTTCGACCATGACCTATAATGAATATTGGCAGGTGATTGATGCGGGCGTGGCCCCGGATGAGTTGATTACCTTCAAATATGAGGATCAGGGCGTGGCAACGCTTGAAGATGGTCTTTATGTGCTGGAAGAGAACCTGAACGATCCGGCCTTTGTCGATAAGATGCAGCGTTTCGTACGCGCCTCGATGAAAGGCTGGAAATGGGCCGAGGAAAATCCGGATGACGCGGCAGAGATTGTCTTGGACAATGATGCCTCCGGCGCCCAGACAGAGGAGCACCAGAAGCGGATGATGTCTGAGGTGGCCAAGCTCACAGCCGGCAGCAATGGCGCGCTGAGCGAAGCGGACTACCAGCGCACGGTGAAGACGCTGCTTGATGGCGGTTCAAGCCCGGTGATCACCAAAGAGCCTGAGGGCGCCTGGACGCATGTTATTACCGACGCTGCGCTGAACTAAGTTTCGAGTATGTGGAATTTGTCCCGTCCGCCTCTGCGGGCGGGATTTTTATTTGTCGTGAGATATGTGTTTAACGGGCTGATTTTATTGCGTATTGATGGCGTCGAAACCGTCGGAAATTTATAGGATCAAGACGATGAGAGACAGTTTGCGGCAGAAGATCGTCACGGTTTGCGAGGAGAAAATTGCAAAAAAAAGGTGAAAATGTGGGGCTGTCCTTTTATGCGTTTTTTGCCAACCGGAATGACGATCCGGTGCAGCTGATGGAGGCGGCGGAATGGTGGATTAAATGCCATCAGCTGAACCACTTTGAAAAGGCAGTCAAGATCCGGGATATGGTCAAGGCTGATCTGTGATTGGATAGCGGCCACGCGTTCATCGTCAATTGGGCCTGGCTGGTCTCCGACAGATCTGGCTCCGGCCGGGTTTAGATACCAGGTAAATAGGCATTCGTTTGTTTGAGAAAACTCGATTTTAGATGCCGGCTGTGACAGAAGTTCAGGAATAAATAACAGTTAAAAGTTGAGTCTTACTTTTTGAATACCCGTTACAAATGGCAATTCCATGTTAACCTTGTGTCATCGAACGATCGAGCGTTTCGGCTGTGGTTTGGATTTCAATCCGAAGGAAGAGACCATGACTGTCTGGGAAAATGTTCAACTCTGCCTGCGATCTCTGCCTGATGTGCGGGATAGGACCGAGCACAAGGCAACCGCTCAGGTGTCGCATCCCGGATCATCCTACCGGCGTTACAATCCAGAAAGCCAAGTTCGCTGGCCACTGGCCGATTTATGTCAGGCTGCTATGCAGCGCCGGCAAAAACACTGTGGGGATGACAGGGGGATACGGGGGGTCGATCAAGTATTGGTGATGTACGATGCCCAGCACGAATTAGAGGTGTCGACATTGAAAGATCGGGTTGCTCTGACGGGTATGGATGTCATCGCGGCGGCCACACGGGGGCTTGAACGCGCAGGTCATGCTGATCTGTTGCATGCAATCTCGGACGGGTTTGACTGGGTGTTGGTGGAAGCAGCACTGGAGCAGAACGCACGTCTGGCGCAACTGCGTGAGATGGAGCTGGCGGCCTGCTTTGGACTGGAAGACCGTGTCGTTCTGTTTCATTCCACCATCCATCTGGAACAACTACTGACCGAGGGCATTTCTCAGCTCCCGGAACTGGTTCACCGCGGAACAGACGGTGACAGCGGAGTCAAACCGGCGCGTCGGCGCGAGGCCTTGCAGCTTTTTGCTAGCGTGACCCTGTCTGAAGACATGGATGTGATCGCTTTGCCGCAGGATGCGCCTTACGGCGGGATTGAGCTGACCGGTGATTGCACCCTTTGTCAGGCCTGCACCTGGGTGTGTCCGACCAACGCACTGATTGGAGCTGAGAATGGTGCCGGATTGGACTTTGTTGAGGCTGACTGCATGCAATGTGGGTTGTGTGTGTCAGTCTGCCGCCAAAACGCGATCCGTCTGGTACCGCGGCTGGAGCTGTCACCGCACCGGATGGCGGTATCGCTGACCCATCAAGATTTTTTCTGGTCGGATGGGGTGTCCGGTTCAAGCTCAACTGAGGTGCTGACTGCGGATCAGACTGAGGTGCAGGGGCAGGCTAGCTGCTTGAATGAAACCGATAGAGGCCCCAATGACCTTACGATTGAAAATCACTCTCTCAGCTGCGACCCAGTGAAGAAAGACCGTCAGGGACCAGACGACTGGCCCGGCGGCGGGGCGGGCACCTGGTCCGGTGAGGGGGGGGCGGATCTCAAAGAGCGCGGGCCTGAGACCGCGTCATCCAAGAGCGGGCAGGTGGACACGCGGCGCGTGCTCTGGCCGGATCTGGCGCGCGTATCGGCGCTCTTTGGGGCTGGTCGGGCTGATAAGTTATCCTAGCGCGCGATTGCGCCAAGCCACAGGCTGCGCGGCTAACTCTGCTCAAGAAACCCACCATATTGACCCCGCTTGAAAATTAGGCCTTTGCCGGGACGGCTGGTGGTGCGCAGAACAGCACCCACCAGGATGCTGTGGTCGCCACCGTCGTGGCAGGCATGCCTGCGGCAATCGAAACGGGCAATGACATTTGGCAGCACGGGCACCCCATCCTCGTTTCGATGCTGCGGCACGCAGGAGAAATCTTCGCCATTGCGGGCAAAGTGCATCGCCATATCCAGCTGATCCTCTGCCATCACGTGAATGGCAAAATGGGATGCCGCGACAAAGGGATCGTGGCGCTTGGACTGCCGTGCGGGGCACCATAGTAGTAGCGGCGGATCCATGGAGACAGATGTGAAGCTGTTGGCGGTAATCGCCAACGGACCCCGATCCGTGCGGGTGGTCACAACAGTGACGCCGGTGCCGAAGCATCCCAAAGCATCGCGATAGGCTCGCAGGCTGTCGGGGCCGGGAATAAAACTGGTTTCGGACATTTCGCGCGCGCTTTCACTTCAGGTCTTTGCTGGGTGCCATGGGATGGATCCCATGTCTACCCGCTTCCAATGTGGCACGCGCATCAACAAAAGCCAGAGCGGATTGAAAGCAGGCCCACATTTTTATGTGGGCCTGTTCAATAGGTTGGTGACAGAACGTCGTGGTGACGTCTTACCCGCCCGGACATTTCAGAAAATCGCTCAGGCGGTAGCTGATTTGACCACGGCACTCAGCGCGTTTGCAATGTGGTTGATCTCGCCCATAGCATCGATTCGGCTCAGCACACCCTTGCCGCCGTAGTAGCTGATCAGCGGGGCTGTCTGCGCGTGATAGGCCGCCAGCCGACTGGTGACAGTCTCGGCGTTGTCATCGGCGCGACGCGTCATATCTGTGCTGCCACACGCATCGCAGGTGCCAGCCACGCGTGGCTGTTTGAACTGGTCATGATAGCCCTCGCCACAGCCGCCACAGGTGTAGCGCCCGGCCACGCGGGCCACCATCGCGGCGTCGTCCACCTCAAGGCTGACAGCGGCATTGATCCGCTGACCCGACTCCGCCAGCAGCCGGTCCAGCGCCTCGGCTTGCACCGTGGTCCGGGGAAACCCGTCGAGGATCACGCCTTTGGCGCAGTCAGGCTCGGCCAGCCGGTCGCGCAGAATGTTGATCACGATCTCGTCGCTGACCAGCTCCCCGGCCTCCATCACAGCCTTTGCAGCAAGGCCGGCAGGGGTGCCGGCAGCAACAGCTGCCCGCAACAGATCGCCAGTCGACAGTTGCACAAGGCCAAACCCTTGTTCCAGTTTGCGCGCTTGCGTCCCTTTGCCGGCACCAGGAGGGCCGAGCAGGATCAAGACAGCGGGGCGGGTAAGAACTGCGGTGTCCATATCGGCAATCATCCTTTATCGGCTCGGTTTTCGATCAGGTCTTCGACCACCGACGGATCGGCCAGGGTCGAGGTGTCGCCAAGCGAGCCGAAATCGTTCTCGGCAATCTTGCGCAGGATTCGGCGCATGATCTTGCCGGAGCGGGTTTTCGGCAGGCCCGGCGCCCATTGAATCACGTCCGGGCTGGCAATCGGGCCGATCTCGGTGCGGACCCAGGTGCGCAGCTCCTTCAGCAGCTCATCCGACGGCTCCCGGTCGTTCATCAGGGTCACATAGCAATAGATGCCCTGGCCCTTGATCTCATGCGGGTAGCCGACCACGGCGGCCTCAGCGACGGCGGCGTGGGCGACCAGCGCGCTTTCGACCTCAGCGGTGCCCATGCGGTGGCCGGAGACGTTGATCACGTCATCGACGCGGCCGGTGATCCAATAGTCGCCGTCCTCGTCGCGGCGGCAGCCATCGCCGGTGAAGTAATAGCCCTTGTAGTCCGAGAAATAGGTCTTCTCGAAGCGCTCATGATCGCCCCAGACGGTGCGCATCTGGCCCGGCCAGCTGTCCTTGATGCACAGCACGCCTTCGACGCCGTTGCCGTTGATCTCGACGCCGGACTGGGGGTCCAGAACCACCGGCTGGATGCCGAAGAAGGGTTTCATTGCGGCACCCGGCTTCATCGCATGCGCACCCGGCAGCGGGGTCATCAGGTGGCCGCCGGTTTCGGTCTGCCACCAGGTGTCGACGATCGGGCATTTGCCCTTGCCGACAACCTCGTTGTACCAGTTCCAGGCTTCCGGGTTGATCGGCTCGCCCACGGTGCCGAGGGTGCGGAGGGAGGACAGGTCGCATTTCTCGACCCATTCGTTGCCCTGGCCCATCAGGGCGCGCAGCGCGGTGGGGGCGGTGTAGAACTGGTTCACCTTGTGCTTTTCGCAGACCTGCCAGAAGCGGGAGGCATCGGGGTAGGTCGGCACGCCTTCGAACATCAGCGTGGTGGCGCCGTTGGCAAGGGGGCCGTAGACGATATAGCTGTGGCCGGTGACCCAGCCCACGTCCGCTGTGCACCAGTAGATGTCGCCGTCATGATAATCAAAGGTGATCTCATGGGTCATCGCCGCATAGGTCAGGTAGCCGCCGGTGGTGTGGACAACGCCCTTGGGCTGGCCGGTAGAGCCGGAGGTGTAGAGGATGAATAGAGGGTCCTCGGCGTTCATTTCGGCAGGCGCGCAATAGTCGTCTGCCTCCAGCGCCATTTCGTTGTAGTCATAGTCACGGCCGTCGACCCAGGTGGTCTGGCCGCCGGTGCGTTTGACCACCAGGCATTTCACAGTGTCCTTGGTGTGCAGCAGGGCGGCATCGGCGTTGGATTTCAGCGCCGTCTTGCGGCCGCCGCGGGGGGCCTCATCCGCGGTGATCAGCACTTTGGCATCGCAGCCGTTGATCCGCGCGGCGAGCGCGTCGGGGGAGAAACCGGCAAAGACAATCGAATGAATGGCGCCGATCCGGGCGCAGGCCAGCATGGCATAGGCCGCTTCGGGGATCATCGGGAGATAAATCACCACCCGGTCGCCCTTGCGCACGCCCATCGACTCCAGGATGTTGGCCATCCGGCAGGTGCGGCGGTGCAGTTCGCTGTAGGTGATGTGCTGCGCTTCTTCTTCCGGGCTGTCCGGCTCCCAGATGATCGCGGTCTGGTCGCCGCGGCTCTCCAGGTGACGGTCGATGCAGTTGGCGGAGACGTTCAGGGTGCCGTCGCCATACCAGCTGATTGAGACATTGCCGAGCGTGAAGTCCACATCCTTCACCTGGGTGAAGGGTTTGATCCAGTCGATCCGCTCCGCCTGCTGACGCCAGAACCCTTCTGGATCCTGCATAGAAGCGGTGTACATCTCGTCATATTGTGCAGCATTGACATGGGCGCGTGCTACCGTCTCCTCCGACGGCGCATAGGCTTTGCTGTCGCTCTCCTGGGTCATCTTGTGTCCCTCCCTCCAGTCTGTTCTCGGAATGGCACACCACAGCGCACGGCGGGATGTGTCAAACCTTTTCCGTCCTCCGCAGCGATAATACCCAAGCTTGAAAATAAGGAAATAAGTGTCCGTGGAATAAGGGTTTACCTGTAAAGCTATTTCCCCATAGGTGGCGTAACTGTAAATCACGCAGGTTTGTGCGGCAGTAATCTAATATTTATCATAACGTTAGCTGTAAAATATTGGCTTGGGTTTCGGGGCTGCTATTCTGGGCACAGCGCAGTGCTGGCGCTATCAGCCTGCGGCGACTGGCCCCATCGCCTGCGGCAAACTGTGACAGGCGGCCGGGCGTCGGACCGTTGTTTGAGCGTTGATGGCGGTCAAGAGGGATCCATACGCTCATGATGTGAGCAGGTTTTGTGCCCATGCCGCACGGCTGTCGTGTGGGGTTGGCAGCGCCGTGGCTTGGCGCTAGCGTGGTGCCAGATGCTCGTCACTTTGCACTTATGACGGGCCTCAATCTGACGATTGTGGTCAGGCCAGCGCTCAGGCGATTGAGAGGTTGGCACGGGGCAACGGGGCAAGAGTACAAACTGGGAGGAACTCATGAACACTTATCTGACCGCCGCAACTGCGGCGATTGCGGGCCTGTCCATTGCAGGCAGTGCGGCCGCCACCGAATGGAATGTCTCCGTCTGGGGCAAGCGGCGCGCCTTTACCGAACATGTTGAAAAGCTGGCTGAGCTGGTCTCTGAGAAGACCGGCGGCGAATTCACCATGAACATCAGCTATGGTGGCCTATCAAAGAACAAAGAGAATCTCGACGGGATCTCCATCGGCGCCTTCGAGATGGCGCAGTTCTGCGCCGGGTATCACCGGGACAAAAACCCGACGATCACCGTGCTGGAATTGCCATTCCTGGGTGTTGCGAACCTTGAGGAAGAGGTGGCCGTCAGCCATGCGGTTTATGCACATCCTGCCGTGCAGAAAGATCTGGCGCGCTGGAACGCGAAGCTGCTGATGACCTCGCCGATGCCGCAGTACAATATCGTCGGCACCGGCGAAGCCCGTGACGAACTGGGCGAATTCAAGGATATGCGTGTTCGGGCCACCGGTGGCATCGGTAAGGCGTTTTCTGCCGTTGGGGCCGTGCCGACCTCCGTGACCGCGACCGAGGCGTATAATGCGATGGAATCCGGCGTGGTTGACACCGTTGCCTTTGCCCAGCATGCGCATCTGAGCTTTGGCACCATCAACAAGGCCGATTGGTGGACTGAAAACCTCAACCCCGGCACCGTGAACTGCCCGGTTGTTGTGAACACCGATGCCTATGAGGCGCTAAGCGATGCTGAGCGCGAGGCGCTCGACAGCTCCGTGGACGAGGCGATTGCACATTATCTCGCCAACTACGGTGCCTTGCTTGAGAAATGGGACAGTGTTCTGGCCGAAAAAGGCGTCGAAAAGGTCACCATTTCCGAAGACCAGCTGGCAGAGTTCCGCAAAGTGGCCGCTGACCCGATCCGCGAACAGTGGATTGCAGACATGAGCGCGCAAGGCCTGCCTGCACAGGAGCTTTATGATCTGGTGCAGAAAACCCTGAGCGATCAGCGGTCAGGCAGCTGATCTTTATATAGTTGCAAAGGGGGCCGGGCAGTTCTGCGCCGGCCCTTTCTTGCATGAATGCGAAGTAGAGATTACGGGGGCAGGGCATGGCAGGCAGTGCGGCGGTGCTGGAAGATGGCAGCCTGATCAGCAGGTGGGACAGGCAACTCTTGCGGCTGGAACGCGTGATGGCGTTGATCAGTGGCCTTGCGGTGTTTTCACTGATGGTGCTGGCAGTGGTGTCGGTTGGTGGGCGCAACGCGTTTAACGCGCCCTTGCCGGGATATGTCGACTGGATCGAGCAGGTGATGCCACTGATTGCCTTCATGGGGATTTCCTTTGTGCAGCGGGATGGCAGCCATATCCGGATGGATCTGGTGATCTCTGCCCTGCGTGGGCGGGCCCTTTGGCTGTTTGAACTGATTTCTGTCCTGTTGATCCTTGCGCTCATGCTGGCGCTGCTTTGGGGCAGCTGGTCACATTTTCTGCGCTCCTTTGATTTTGCGGCCCCCCTGTGGAGCCGCGACAGTTCAATCGATATCGGCCTGCCGATCTGGCCTGCCAAATTGCTGGCGCCGGTGGCGTTTGCAGTGCTGTGCCTGCGTTTGCTGCTGCAGGTTTGGGGCTACGGCCGGGCGCTGATCCTGGGTCTGGCACGCCCGGCCGCAGTGCCACTGGTGCAAAGCGCCGCAGAACAGGCCGCGGCCGAAGCTGAACATCTGGGCGGAGTGTCAACCTCCGCCAGCGACCGCGACTAAGGGGGCAGGCAATGGAACCTATCGAAATCGGCCTCTGGGTCAGCGGCTTACTTCTGGCGACGGTGCTATTGGGGATGCGGGTCGCCTTTGCGGCGGGTCTTGCCGGTCTGGTTGGCCTTGTGTGGATTTTCTGGGCCAAGTTTGGCTATGATCCCGAGCGTTTCACCAAGGCGCTGACAATCGCCGTGAAGACCGCCGGGCAGGTCCCGCATTCCAAGGTCTCCAGTCAGGCGCTCAGCCTTATCCCGACCTTTATCCTGATCGGCTATCTTGCCTATTATGCGGGCCTCACCAAGGCGCTGTTTGAAGCTGCAAAGCGCTGGCTGGCATGGGTGCCGGGTGGGCTGGCAGTGTCTACCGTTTTTGCCACCGCAGGCTTTGCCGCGGTCTCCGGCGCGTCGGTTGCAACCTCCGCCGTGTTTGCGCGTATCGCCATCCCGGAGATGCTGAAAATCGGCTACGACAAACGTTTTGCGGCGGGTGTGGTTGCGGCAGGGGGCACGTTGGCCTCGCTTATTCCACCCTCAGCCATTCTGGTGATCTATGCGATCATTGTTGAGCAGGACGTGGGCAAACTGCTGCTTGCAGGCTTTATCCCCGGTGCCTTCTCGGCGGTGGTCTACGGTTTGTTGATCATCGGAATGGCGATGACCATCAAGGGGTTCGGCCCTGCGGTCACCGGTTTCACCTGGCGCGAGCGGCTGGTCTCGCTGCCGCCTGCGCTGCCGATCCTTTTCGTCGTCGCGACGATTATCCTGTTTGTGTACAACCCCTTTGGTGGTGATGCCTGGGGCACGCCAACCGAAGGAGGCGCAATCGGGGCCTTTGTGGTGTTTCTGATGGCGCTTTATCGCGGCATGCGGTGGGCAGAGCTGAAAGACGCCTTGTTGGAGACGGCGAAACTGTCGGTGATGATCTTCACCATTATCTGGGGGGTACTGATCTATGTGCGCTTTCTGGGCTTTGCTGAACTGCCAGCGGCGTTCTCCGATTGGATCACCTCCCTGACGCTCTCTCCCATGCTGATCCTGATCTGCATCCTGCTGGCCTATGCCGTTCTGGGCATGTTCATGGACGCGATTGGTATGCTGCTGCTCACTCTGCCGGTGGTCTACCCGGCTGTGATGGCGCTCAATGGCGGGGAATATGTTTCAGCAGCGGAGAGCACCTTTGGCATGTCTGGTCCGATGTGCGCGATCTGGTTTGGTATTCTGGTGGTCAAAATGGCCGAATTCTGTCTGATCACACCGCCCATCGGCCTCAACTGTTTTGTTGTGGCGGGTGTGCGCGATGATCTGACGGTGCAGGATGTGTTCAAAGGCGTGACACCGTTTTTCATCGCGGATGGGATCACCATCGCGCTGCTGGTAGCCTTCCCGTCGATTGTGCTGTGGCTGCCCAGCCTCGCCTGACAATTTTTCCCAAGCTTACAAATTTGTAAGGCAGCGGAAGAGACCATGTAAGTCTGAACCGCCAAGTTCCTCTCATCAGCCGGGGCGCAGTGATCGCCCCGGCCCCACCAAGAGAGGACATCCCATGGTTACCAAGACCACCACCGGCATCGTCATGACCGCAACGCTAATCGCCTTTGGCTTTGCAGCACAGACAGCGCGTGCCGAGACGATTTTTGAACCGGATCTGACCTACGAACAGATGCTGAACGCCCCCATCGGTGTTGAGCAGGCCATGTCCATCGCCAGGGAACAGGCAGAAGGGCGTGTGGTTGAGTTCAGCATGGAAGAGTTCAACAGCAAGCCGGTCTATGAGGCCACCATCGCCGCGCCCACCAGCCTGACGGAAGTCATCATCAGCGCCGATGATGGGGCGGTACTCAGCACCGCGCGCCAGACTGCGGCGACCCCGGAATTGATGCAGCAATTGATCGAAGAAGACATCGAAGACGTGATGGAATTCGCAGCCTTGATGGATGGTGAATTGTTCAGCGGTGACCGTCACGACGACGATGGACACTGCGCTGCGCAGGATGACAAGGGCTAAGCCAGCGGTCTGAAATAGCTGCTGTCCGGGCTGCAGGATTTGGCGCCTGATAGACGGTGCGCTCGGACAGCAGCAGCGGCTTAATGAGACATGCAATTTCAGACCGCGATAGATGCGGTCAGAGTGATTTGCCCAACACCCAAGGCACTCAGAGGTGTGGCAATTCCGACGACGGAGAGAGACGACAATGAAAATGATTTTTGCAGGATGTGCGGTGCTTGTGACTGTTGCTGCGTGTAGCAACAGCTTTGATGAACCGCTCCTGACAGACGGCCCCAAACAGGTTGGATATGAGGCAGATCTGGGGGCATGCCGGGCCTTGGCAGAAGGGCATACGGATAAGACGTTGCAATCGGGTGCCGTCACAGGTGCGGTGATTGGCGGTATCATCGGTGCCGTGGACAGCAAGGATGGCGACCGCGCAGATGATGCGCTGGTTGGCGCAGTCCTTGGCGGTGGCGTTGGCGCCCTTGAGGGGCAGAGCGAGCGGGATGAACAGCGGCGCACCATTCTGATCCGCTGCATGCAGGGACGTGGACATCGCGTCCTGGCATGACGCCAAGACCCGGCGCTGCTCCGGTATGGCTTGCGGCGCCGGGGGGCATATGGTCGGATGCGATCAGTCAACATCGGGCATGACCCGACTTCAGCACCAAGAGGTCGTTTCGGCGGCCCCTTGGTCGCTCTCCCGAAACTGGCGGTGGCGTGATGCGAATACTCTTGCTGGAAGATGATCCTGAAATCGGGACCTGGACGGTCAAGGGCCTCACGGCTGCAGGCCATGTGGTTGATTGGATTGAAAACGGCCGTGAGGCGCTGCTGGCGGCCACAACACGGGACTATGATGTGTTGGTCTTCGATCGGATGACGCCCGATCTGGACGGGTTGTCGGCGCTGAAGACACTGCGTTCGGCGCGCATTACCACGCCCTTGATCCTGCTCACCGCCCTTGGGGCTGTTGAGGACCGGGTCGAGGGGTTGGAGGCGGGTGCGGATGACTATCTCAGCAAACCCTTCGCCATGACCGAGCTTCTGGCCCGGATCACCGCCCTTTGTCGTCGCGGTCGGGGCGAGGCCGCGGAGACAGCAACCCGGCTCTCACATCGGGGGCTTGATCTGGATCTGCTCAGTCAGACCTGCGCCTGCAACGGGACAACTGTGTTGTTGAACCCCAAGGAGTTTCGCTTGCTCGAGGTCCTGATGCGTTCCAAGGGGCGGATCCAGACTCGGGCGATGCTGTTGGAGCGGGTCTGGGATATCAATTTCGACCCATCCACCAGTGTTGTGGAAACCCATATGAGCCGGCTGCGCAACAAGATTGAAAAACCGTTCGGGCAGGAATTCATCAAAACCGTGCGCGGGTCGGGGTATATGTTCATTGATTAGATCTTTTATCAGGCGCCTCTTCCGGATGAGCGCGCTACGTCAGGCGATTGTGTTGTCGCTGGCCTTTCTGGTTCTGCTGACGCTTGGCGGGCTGCTTCTGGATGACGTCATCACCGAAGAATTCCGCGCCGAGACCGAAGAGGCGCTGCGCGAAGAATATCAGCGCATCAGCGACCGACTGACGCGGGAGGGGCAGTTTCCTGAGGACATCGTGACCGCCGAAGTTTTTTCGGACAGTGGCGTCGGCTACGCGGTGCTGCGGGCCGATGGCAAAGTGCTGGGGCCGGTATTGCGCGGCGCCTTTGACAGCCAGGGTTTTGATATCCTTGAGGCCGAAGCCCTGTTTCAGCCCGAGGCGCTTGAGACGCTCGACCGGATCTTTGATCTGATCGACGAGGATGAGGAGGAAGAGGTCACCGACAGCGGACCTGCAGCCGAGGAGGACGCTGCGGGGCAGCTGGGATTTGATGTGGCGTTTGAGAGTGAGGCGGATCTTGGCTGGCGGATATACAGTGGCGCAGTGCTGGATGGCCGCCTTCTGGTCTATGCGCCGGGTGTCAGCGCCTTTGGGTCGGATCTGACCAGCGTAATCCTGATTTTTGTGATCATCCTGTCGCTGCCTGCGCTTATTATCGGGTTGATCTTTGGTATTCGGGCACAGCGCCGTCTGAACCGGATCGGCGCCGGGTTTGACCGTATTGCGGATGGTGAATTGGATCTGCGGCTGGCACCAAAGGTGATCCGCGACGATATTGACGAGCTGGCCGCGCGTATTGATGGTGCAACGGAGCGTTTGCAGGCTTCCATTCGGCAGATGTCTGATTTCTCGGCCAATATTGCCCATGACCTGCGCACGCCGCTGACCCGTCTGCGGCTGCATCTGGATGAAGCCGATGAGGCCGAGGATCAGACTGCGCACCGGGAGGCTGCGATTGCGCAGATGGATGATATCATTGCCATCTTTGGCGCCATCCAGCGGATTGCCCGAATGCAGAGCCAGGGACGACGCGACGGGTTTGCTGCGGTAGATCTGGGCGTGGTGGTTGACCAAGTGCATGAGATTTATGAGGCGGTGGCACAGGACGCAGGACAAAGCCTGTCCTGTCGGATTACCAACGCCGCCACCATCCAGGCCGACCGCAGCCTTATTATGCAGTTGCTGGCCAATCTGATCGAAAACGCCATTCGCCACGCAGGGGAGGGGGCGAGGATTGCCATTGATCTCTCCGGCAGCCGGCTGGCGGTGACGGACGATGGCCCCGGCATCCCGGAGGCTGAGCGCGGGCGCGTGCTGGATCCGCTTTATCGACTTGACCGCAGCCGCAACACCGCCGGGGCGGGATTGGGGTTGGCGATGGTGAAAGCCATCGCTGAACTCCACGAGGCTGAACTGGAACTGACGTCCGGCCGGGGTACACGCGGATTACGCATCGAGCTGCGATTTCCGCAGCCCTGAAGGGGGGAGAATATCCGCTCCTTGCGTCCCGGCAGAGGTGTTTTTGTGTCATTGCGGAAAAAACGAACTGGGCGGCGAAAATAGCGTTATCGGTACTTGCCTTGCATTGCTACCAACGCGCCAAGGGGCGCTGCCCGCACCAATCCTGATTGATAAAGACTGCCCACATGAAGTTAACCGGTCCTTTCCTGTTTATTCTGGCCACTTTGATGATCGATGCCATCGGCGTTGGCATCGTGTTTCCGATCATGCCAGACCTGATGCTGCGGGTCGGCGCGCAAAGCACCGCAGAAGGCGCCTTGTGGAGTGGCATCATGATGTCAGCCTACGCCGCCGCGATGTTTCTGTTTGGCCCGATTGTGGGCAGCCTGTCGGATTCCTATGGGCGCAGGCCGGTCCTGATCCTCGCACTTGTGACACTCACTATCGACTATGTGATCATGGCGCTGGCGCAGACCTACTGGATGCTGCTGGTCGGGCGCGTCATCGCGGGGATGGCGGGCGCGACCTATATCACGGCAACCGCCTATATTTCCGACATTGCCAAGCCAACAGAACGCAGCGCGGCGTTTGGCATGATCGGGGCAGCGTTTGGCATTGGCTTTGTGCTGGGACCAGCGCTTGGCGGGCTGGCATCGGGCCTGCATATCAGCGCGCCGTTCTGGATTGCGGCCGGTCTCTCCGCTGTCAACGTGGTGTTTGGGATTTTTATCCTGCCCGAGTCCCTGAAACCTGAAAACCGTCGCCCGTTTGGCAAACGCGATCTCAACCCCTTTGGTACGCTGCTCCGCGCCTTTGTCATTCCGGGGATGGCGATCCCATTGATCTGTATCTTCGTGTTTGAATTTGCCAATCTGGTCTACCCGACGCTCTGGTCTTTCTGGGGCCGTGAGGTGTTTGGCTGGGATGGGTTTACCATTGGGGTGACGCTGTCTGCCTATGGGGTGCTGATCGCTGTGGTGCAGGCTGGAATCCTGCCGCAGATGACCAAACGTCTGGGAGATTTCAAAACCCTGATCATCGCGATGGTGGCGGCGGTGATCGCTATGGTCGGCTTTGGTTTCGCCAGCGCAATCTGGGTTGTGGTGGTCTTCCTGCCGATTGCGGCCCTGTCTGATATGGCGCCACCGCTGATCACCGCCTTTGCCGCCAATCGTGTTGGTGAGGACCAGCAGGGCGTGGTGCAGGGGGTGATTGCATCGCTGTCATCCGTCGCAGCCGTTGTGGCGCCGCTGGTGCTGACAGGGGTGTTCGAACGATTTGTCGGTGAAGCCGAATGGTACCTCCCCGGCGCGCCATTCTTGGTCGCGGCAGTGCTGGTTCTGGCATTGGCACCGCTGGTCTTGCGTCTTAGGGATCACGATAACCGGTCGTCAAACTGAGCACCCCCAGTCTTTGGCTGAGGTGTTTTTTGGCACATGGTGATGCAATCAGCGGGCCAAAGATTGTGGCCTGCAATATGTATGGGCGCGCTGATGTCCGCGTCAAAAAGTACGCAGCGCCATTTGCCAAAAGAAAAGGGGCTAGAGAGAAATCCCTCTAACCCCTTGAATTCTTTGGCTCCGGCGGTAGGGATCGAACCTACGACCAATTGATTAACAGTCAACTGCTCTACCGCTGAGCTACGCCGGAACGGTCTGTGCCGTATAGCGGTGCGATCTGGTGGCGTCCAGAGCCGTTTTGCGGTTTTTGGAAAAAAATTACCTGGTTTCGGCTAGATCAGCGCAGAGGTCTGAAACGCGCACCGAATGACAGCGGGCCATCCGTTGCAACCAGGGATTTTCCCACAAGATCAACAAGGTGTGCGAAGACATTGCGCTCTGCGGCAACAAGCAGGGAGGGCGGAGTTTCGGTGTATATCCGCGCTGTCAGCTCGGTGACGGTTGCGGGACCGGCAGTGAGTTCGGCAAGGATTGCGGCCTCTCGCCCTGTGCGGTGGTCGATCAACCATGCAAGGCGGGCGGCGGGGTCTGTCACCGGGGCCCCATGGCCGGGGTAAAACACCCGCCAGTTGCGCGCGGCCAGCCGCTGGCAGGAGGCCATGAAATCGGTCAGGTCACCATCCGGAGGCGAGACCAGCGAGCTGGCCCAGCCCATCACGTGATCGGCAGTGAAACAGGCATCCTGCCACGCAAACGCAATATGGTTGCCGAGATGGCCGGGGGTATGGATCACCTCCAGCTGCCAGTCGGGGCCGATTACGGTCTCCCCATCCCGCAGAGCGATGTCCGGCGCGAACTCGATATCGATGCCCTCGCCACCACCGGCCAGACCTGCGTCGGCAAGCGATGTCATCACGGCGCTGCGCCCCGCGATGGCGTCCCCGAAGGCATAAACGGGCGCGCCGGTTGCCTCTGCCAGCGGGCGGGCAAGAGGGGAGTGGTCCAGATGGCTATGACTGACTAGAATATGACTGATGCGCTGACCTGGTTCCAGGGCGGTCAGGATTGACTGCAGATGTGCCTCACTCGCTGGACCGGGATCAATCACCGCAACATCGGTGGCGCCGATCAAATAGGTGTTGGTGCCCCGGTAGGTCATCGGCGACGGGTTTGGGGCCAGGATCCGGCGCAACCCGGGTTCTAGCGTTTCGGCGATCCCGGCGGGGGGATTGAAATCATCGGGTGCCTGCATCGGGTCTGATCCTTGGTGACAAACGGGGCGCTGAGGATGCGCGTTTTGCTTTTCAGCGGCGGGGTCGCGGGGTAGGTGTAACGCATGTTCTTTCAATGGCTCAAACACTATATGCCGCGCAGCCTCTACGGGCGGGCGGCACTTATTCTGCTGGTGCCGATCGTGACGTTGCAATTGGTGGTCTCGGTTGTCTTCATCAAACGCGATCTTGAGGATCTGACGGTTCAGATGACACTGACCATGCTGCGGGAGTTGCGACTGCTGGAGCAGACCATGGCACCGGCTGCCAGTCAGCAGGAGGCGTTGTTGCTGGCAGAGCCTTTGTTGCTGCCCTTGCAGATGCAGATCCGGTTTCTGGAACCGGAGGAGCCGGTGCCATTGGATCAGATGGGGCTGCTGGAATTTTCCGGGCGGGTGGTGCGCAATACGTTGCAAGCCACAGCGCCGCAATTCATTTCGGCCCAGTTCCCCAACACCCGTCGGGTCCAGTTGGTTCTTGCGAGTGATCACGGTCCGATGGCGTTGGTGTTTGATCGACGCCGGGTGACCGCGGCGGCACCGCACCAGCTGATCGTGACAGTGATTGCCTTTGGCTTTCTGATGACGATCATCGCCTTTGTCTACATGCGCAATCAGCTCCGTCCGATCAAACAGCTCGCCGATGCGGCGCAGGCCTTTGGACGGGGGCGGACGGAGCCTTATTCGCCGCGCGGCGCGAATGAGGTGCGGGCGGCTGGCAGCGCATTTCTGGACATGCGCGCACGGATCGAACGGCAGATGGAGCAGCGGACCCTGATGCTCTCGGGAGTGAGCCACGACTTACGAACCCCGCTCACAAGGATGAAGCTGGGCCTGTCGATGCTGGACGATGAGGAGGCCGAGCCGCTGCGGCAGGATGTGGATGAGATGCAGGCGCTGTTGGACGCGTTTCTGGATTTTTCGCGCGGGGTTTCGACCAGTGAGCCGGAGGAGGTCGACCCACAGGTGATGATCACGCTGCTGGTGGATGGCTGGCGCCGTCAGGGCAAGGATGTGATGCTGGGTGAGATGAGCGGCAAGGGCAAGGTGATGCTGCGCGGGTCTGCGATACGGCGCGCGGTCCAGAACCTGATCTCTAACGCAGTGCGCTACGGCACGCGTGCGCGGGTATCCGTCGCCATGACCGAGAAATTTCTGCGTATCCGGGTTGAGGATGATGGCCCCGGTATTGCTGAGGCGGACCGCACTGAGGCGACGCGCCCCTTCACCCGGCTGGACCCGGCGCGCAATCAGGATCTGGGCAGTGGCGTAGGTCTCGGCCTTGCTATCGTGACGGATATTGCCCGCGCCCATGGCGGCACGCTGCGGTTGGAACAAAGTGCTGCCCTCGGGGGGCTGCAAGCCGACATCGTGATCGGCCTGTAACACCCTGTCACCGGTGCGCGCTCAGATCAGCTCTGATATCTCTACGCTGCGTCGCTCAGCGATGGAGATCTGTGCCGCCATTCCCATCAGCACTGCCATTCGCCCGTCATGAAGGCTGACCTCAGGTGCCGCGCGGGCACCGCGCACCAACTCCAGAAACTTCTGGTGCTGATAAAAGGTGGACCCATTGTGATCACCCGCCTCCAGCAGATCGGGATCAACCGGAACCTCCCGTGTTACGGGGCCTTTGGGCACGCGCGGTGAGGTCACCAGCTTCGGTAGCGGAGGGGCGCCCAGATGGGCGGGCCAGAACCGGCCCGGACCGGGTACGAAGGCTTCGACCTTGCCGTTTGGGCCAATGGCTGCGACCTCTTCCTGATACTCCGCCCCTTCGGCAAACATGCAGAGTTCCAGCATGGCGCGCGCGCCACAGCTGAAGTCCACGATCACATAACCATTGTCGAGGATGTCGGGAGTGCCATCGCTATAGCGCTCATCCAGATGGTTCACATTCTGCCCACCACTGGCCATCACCCGCACCGGTTCCGAGCCAAGCGTGAGCCGCATCAGATCGAAGAAATGGCAGCATTTCTCAACAAAGGTGCCGCCGGATTTGGCGTCGAACCGATTCCAGTCATCAATCTTCTCCAGAAACGGAAACCGATGCTCGCGGATGCTTAGCATTTTTACTCCGCCGGTGGCTGCTTCGACATCACGCAGGAAAGCGGCAACTGGCGGCATGTAGCGATATTCCATTGCCACCCAGACCTGTGCATCATAGCGCGCGGCAAAGGCATCCAGCCGCCCAAGATCGTCGAGACTGGTGAACAGCGGCTTTTCCACCAGCACCGGCAGTGGGCGATGTTCGGCCAGCGCTTCGAGCTGTTCCAGATGGCAGAAGTTGGGGCTGGCAATCAGCAGGCAGTCAAGGTCGGGGTGGCTGAGCAATGCCTCAAGGCTGTCCATGAACACGGCCTCTGGCGCCAGTTCAGCCGAAATCTCACGCATGGCGGCGTTTGGTTCATAGATCGCGCCAACTGCCGTGTTGTCCAGCAACGCGATATTGCGCAGATGTTCCTGGCCCATCATGCCGCAGCCGATGATCCCGTAGGTGGTGGGTCCGGACATGTTTCCTCCTAAGTGAGGCGCTGAACGTAGAGCGCCCTTTCCGTGTCAAACCAGGTGCGTGAAAACTCAACCGGGGCCAGCTCCTGCGCCCAACTGAGCCGTTCGATAAAGCCAACCGTGGTGCCGGGGGGCTTGGTGAATTGCGCTGGCGCCCAGTCGGGGACCGTCCCAAGCGAAACGCGATCCTCGGCGCGACTGATCCAGAATCCCAGCTGAAGGCGGTAGTAGCGGTAAAGGGAATCAGACAGTTGCGCGGGATCCACATGACCCGCTGAAGCATCCAGCCAGATCTCCTCAACGGCGATGATCGTGCTGTCCAGATAGCGCAGTCTGCGGATGCGTGTGCCCCTTGGGCTGGACCCGAACTCTGGCAGATCTGCAGGTTTTTCGCATGCTGTAACCGACAGGATATCTGCTGTCGGCAGGCCGCCGCCACCGGGCAGTTCCAGCCGAAACATTGAATAGACGCTCGGCAGGGTTTGCGTTGTGCGGATATAGTTGCCTGAGCCTTGGATGCGCTCCAGCATACCCTGTTTTTCCAGTTCTGACAGCGCTTTGCGCAGCGTTCTTACGGTGGTTCCATAGGTCTGTGCCAGTTGGCGTTCCGGTGCCAGACGTTCGCCATCCGCCAGCCGTCCGGCCGCGATTTCGCGCGTCAGCGCTTCGCTGATCTGCAGATAAAGTGGCAGGGCGGTGCCGGAGGTGCGGGAGCTGGACATGGGGCCAATCGTCACGATGCGGAAAAAATTGATACACCATTGATCTACATCAAGGCGCGGGTTATGCAAGAGTTAAGTTGCAAAGCGCGAGGGAGAGGGTGATGAGCGTTGTTCCAGTAACATCTGCGGATCTTGATGCGGTTGAAGTGTCCTGGTTCGCCGCGCTCTGTTCCGACGACTACCAGTTCCTTGGTGTGCCAGACGGGGATCTGCGGTCATCCTGGGCGCATTGCTCGGACATCGTAAAAGAGGCCGAGGCGCAGGGGTTTCGCAACATCCTGTGCCCGTCGTCCTATCAGGTGGGGCAGGACACTCTCAGCTTTGTGGCGGGCTGCGCGCCGATTACCGACAGGATCAATATGCTGGCAGCGGTGCGCTGCGGTGAGATGCAGCCGATCATGCTGGCGCGCACTCTTGCGACGCTGGACCACATGCTGGAGGGGCGGCTGACGGTCAATATCATCTCTTCCGATTTTCCAGGCGAAAAAGCGGACAGCGCGTTCCGATATCAGAGATCGCGCGAGGTGGTGGAGATCCTGAAGCAAGCCTGGACCCGCGATGAGATCAATCACACCGGCGAGGTTTATCAGTTCGAGGGACTCACAACCGATCCGGCCAAGCCCTATCAGACCGGCGGGCCGCTGTTGTATTTCGGTGGTTACTCTCCGTCGGCGCTGGAGCTGTGCGGTGAACATTGCGACGTTTATCTGATGTGGCCGGAAAAGATGGAAGAGCTCGCGGGTCGTATGAAGGCCGTGCATAGTGTAGCGGAAACCTATGGCCGCACGCTGGATTACGGGCTGCGGGTGCATGTCATCGTGCGCGACACCGAGGCCGAAGCCTATGAATACGCTGATCATATTGTCTCAAAACTGGATGATGCGCAGGGTAAGGCCATCCGAGACCGGGCGCTGGATGCCACCTCGCTCGGTGTCGCGCATCAGGCAAAGAACCGGGATATCGCAGATGAATTCGGCTTTATCGAGCCAAACCTCTGGACAGGAGTGGGACGTGCGCGGTCTGGTTGTGGGGCGGCGCTGGTCGGATCGACCGACCAGGTGATGTCCAAGCTGGAAGCCTATCAGAAAATGGGTATCCGCGCCTTTGTTCTGTCGGGCTACCCACATCTGGAGGAAGCGCGGCATTTCGGGGCGCGGGTGATGCCACATCTGAAAACCTGCTCGTTGCCGCATGAATACGGCCGGGTGCCGCAATCGACCCCGGCAACACCCTTAGGGAATGGAGAACGTCGTTGATGGAACGTATCAAGATCGCAGAAGGGCTGGATTTCAGCCGTCTGGTCTATGGCATGTGGCGCCTGGGCGATGACAGCGACACCTCATCCATCCATGTCGAGGCCAAGATTGAGGCCTGTCTGGCGCAGGGCATCACCACCTTTGATCAGGCGGATATCTATGGCGGGTACACCGCTGAGGGGATTTTGGGGCAGGCGCTGAAGGGCAATCCGGCACTGCGGGATCAGATGGAGATCGTGACCAAATGCGATATTGTGGCCCCGGTCGGTCGCTATGCCGACGCGACGGTCAAACACTACGACACCTCGGCCGCGCATATCACCCGGTCGGTGGATACCTCGCTGTCGGAGATGGGCATCGACCACATCGACCTGCTGTTGATCCACCGCCCGGATCCGCTGATGGATCATGTCGAAACCGGCGCGGTACTGGATGAGCTGGTCACCGCAGGGAAGCTGCGCGCCGTGGGTGTGTCGAATTTTCGCCCCTGGGATTGGGAGCTGCTGCAATCTGCTATGAAGACGCCGCTGGCCACCAATCAGATTGAGATTTCGCTTTCTGAGGTCACTCCTTTCACCAACGGAGATCTGGCATTTCATCAACGTCAGGGCCATCCGTTGATGGCCTGGTCGCCGCTTGGCGGCGGAGGCTTGATGACCGGCAGCGGTCAATTGGCCGAACGGCTGGATGAGATTGCGCAGGCGCAGGGTGTTGACCGCGCCGCGGTTGCCATAGCCTTCCTGCTACGGCACCCGGCGCAAATCCTGCCGGTGCTGGGGACGAATAATCTGGAGCGTATCAAGCAGGCCTCCGACGCACTGAAAGTCGAGCTGGATCGCCCGACGTGGTTTAAATTGTATGAGGCGGCATTGGGCCGGGAGGTCGCATGATGTCCGCGCATGCAGGGCAGGGCAAACACAGTTTTGTCCCGGCGGCTGACAATACCCGGCTGCTGCGCGATGCCTTTGGCCGCTTTGCGACGGGCGTGACCATCGTCACGGCAGCCTCCGAGCAGGGGGTGGTGGCGATCACCGCCAACAGTTTTACTTCGATTTCGCTGACGCCGCCGTTGGTTCTGTGGTCGCCAGACCGCAATTCGCGTCGCTTTCCCTATTTTGAGGAGGCCCGCCACTACGCCATCCATGTACTGGCAGCGGATCAGGATGATCTGTGTTGGCTGGTCGCAAAAGATGCTTTTGGGCTGAACCATTTGCCGCTTGCGCGGAATGAAAATGATGTGCCGCTCTTGGAGAACTGTCTGGCGCGCTTTGAATGCAGCCGCTCAGCCATCCATGACGGGGGAGACCACGCCATCGTGTTGGGACATGTAGACCGCGCGACCATGCGCGAAGAAGGGGATGCGCTGACGTTCTACAAGGGCCAGATGGGCCAGATCGCCGCGTCAAGTTAGCGGCCGGTTGTTCGCACCGAGGGAGGTCGGCGCGGCACAAGGGGAGGAGAGAGACGCGATGACGGCAGTTTTATCTGTCCTGAATATACTGCGCCCGCTCAACACCGGCCTGCTTGCAGTCGGTCGTTGGGTGGGCGTTTTTGCCATTGGCCTGATGGTTCTGGCGATCCTTATCCAAGTGTTCTTTCGCTATGTTCTGGGCAGCGCCTTGCCCTGGCCGGACGAAGCGGCGCGGTTCTGCATGTTGTGGATGACAGGCCTGATGGCCCCCACGGCGCTGCGCAGTGGCGGTTTTGTCGCGATTGATGTTGTCGACTCCTTGCTGCGCGGCTGGCTGTTTCATCTCTTGCAACTGCTGCTTCTGATGATTGGCCTGACCGTGCTGATCGTGGGACTCCAGATCGGCTACAAGGAGGTCACAGGGCTTGGCGGGCGCTTTGCCACAGCCTCTCTCTACCTGCCGACATCGCTGGGGTTTGACAGTTGGTTCCGGGTGCCGCGCAGCTGGATGATGCTGTCATTGCTGGTGGGGATCGGACTGCTGATCCTGGTCAATATCGAGCTGATCCTCGAACGCATCGTGCGATTGTTTGGCCAGGGAGATCGCCTGCCGGAGCGTCCGGGGCTGAGCATCGGAGGGGCGGAGTGATGTTGATCTGGTTCCTGCCGCTGTTCCTGTTCCTTCTTCTGATTGGCTTGCCAGTGTTTTTCTGCCTGTTGGCAGCACCGGGCGCGCTGTTGTGGCTGAACGGACAAGAGCGCGATCTGACGCTGCTGTATCGCAATCTTTATAACGGGATGGACAGCTTTCCCCTGATGGCAATTCCGTTCTTCATGCTCGCGGGGGAGCTGATGAACCGGGGCGGCATCACCGTTCGGCTGGTCGAGTTTTCGCAGGCCCTGATGGGGCATCTGCGCGGCGGGCTGGCGCAGGTGAATATTCTGTCGTCGATCCTGTTTGCCGGGCTTTCGGGGTCGGCAGTTGCCGATACCTCGGCGCTTGGCTCCATGCTGATCCCGGCGATGGAGCGCGAGGGGTACAGTCGGAAATTTGCGGCGGCCGTGACCGCTGCCAGCTCCGTGATTGGGCCGATCATTCCACCCTCGGGCATTATGATCATCTATGCCTATGTGATGGGTGAAAGCGTCGCCGCATTGTTCCTCGCTGGGATCGTGCCGGGCGTCCTGGTGGGCGTCGGCCTGATGATCATGGTCCGCGCCATGGCTGACCGGTACGAGCTGCCAGCCGCGCGGCGCGTGGTCTTCGACAGTGTTGAGATCGGCGCGATGGAGCGGTGGTTTTCCTTCGGGCTGGTGCGGCTGAACCTTGGTCTGCTACTGGCGCAGTTTGTGCCCTTGGCCGAGGGGGCAGGGGCGCAGATGAAATGGCTTGCCTTCCTTGGGGCGGTGCTGTTTGCCCATGGGTTGATGTTGGGGCTGCGCCGCGTTGTCAGCCCGGCGTTTCGCACCATCTGCAAACGGGCTGTGGTGCCATTACAAACGCCTGTTTTGATCCTTGGCGGCATTCTGGCAGGTGTTTTCACCCCGACCGAGGCCGCCGCCGTGGCGGTCGCCTATGCGCTGCTGATCAGTTTTCTGGTGCTTGGATCGATGCGGCTGGCAGACTTGCCGCAAGTGTTTTCACGCGCAGGGATCACCTCGGCTGTGGTGCTGCTGCTGGTGGGCGCCGCGATGTCGTTCAAGACCGTCGTCAGCCTTAGCCACGCGCCGGAGCAACTGGCCGATTTCATTCTGACGCTGTCGGAAAACCCGCTGATCCTGCTGTTCCTGATCAATCTGCTGCTGTTTGTCGTTGGCATGTTTCTGGATGCGGGACCGGCGATCATCATCCTTGGCCCGATATTGGGGCCGGTGTTCACCGATCTTGGTGTTGAATCCGTGCATTTCGCCATCATCATGTGTGTGAACCTGACGGTCGGCCTTGCAACCCCGCCGATGGGGCTGGTGCTGTTTGTGGCCGCTGCCGTCTCGCAGGAGCGTGTCACCACCATTGCCAAGGCGATCCTGCCATTCCTGGCGATTGAAATAGCGGTGATCTTTCTGATCACTTTTGTTCCGGCCATTTCGCTGACCATTCCGCGTCTGACCGGGTTTCTGAACTGAGGACAACCAAATACCCAGAATAAAAGAGCAACAGGAGGAGAAACGAATGCTCAGGACAATGGTGAAAACAGTGGCCCTGTCGGCTCTGATGGCTGGCACAGCCCTGTCGGCCTATGCCGCGGATTACAAGATCCGCGCGACAGCGAATTCCAACGAGAACGATGAAGACTACGACGGTTTGGTGGTGTTCAAGAACTACGTTGAGGCGGCGTCCAACGGCGCCATTGAGGTTGAGCTGTTCATCGGCACCCAGCTTTGCTCCAATGGAGCAGAATGCCTGCAGGGCGTCGCCGACGGCTCGATTGACGTCTATATCTCCACCTCCGGTGGCGCGTCGGGGCTGTTTCCCTATGTGCAGGTGCTTGATCTGCCCTATCTGATGGCCGACGACCGGATCGCCGAACATGTGCTTTCGGGTGATTTTACCCGTGCCATGCGCCAGATGGCGCTGGAGGATTCCGGCGATGCGATCCGTCTTATGACCATTGGCAACACCGGCGGTTGGCGGAACTTTGCCAATACCAAGCGCCGGGTGGCGGAACCCGCCGACATGGAAGGCCTGAAGATCCGTACTGTGGTTGCAGATCTGCCGCAGGAACTGGTGAAAGCGCTGGGGGCCGCGCCGACACCGATCCCATGGCCTGAGCTGTTCACCTCGTTCCAGACCGGGGTGGTGGAAGGCTCCAAAAACGGCATCACCGATATCATGGGCATGAAGTTCCCGGATGCAGGCCTGCAATATGTGACGCTGGATGGTCACGCCTACATGGGCGCGCTGTGGTGGATGTCGAACAAGACCTTTATGGATATGCCGGAGGACATGCGTCAGGTCGTCGTGGATGGGTTCTATGCGCTGCAGCAGGCGACGTTTGCTTCGCCCAAACGCAAGTCGATCCAGGCCTACGAGGATTTTGTCGCGGGTGGCGGCGATCTCTATGTGCCCACACCGGATCAGAAGGCGGCGTTCAAATCCGCCGCCGAGCCGGTTTACGACTGGTTCAAATCCAATGTGACCCGTGGTGATGAAATCTTCACTGCATTGACGGAGGCCGTGGCCGAGGCAGAAGCCGACGTCAATGCGGCGCGCGCAGCAGATCTGAACTGACCTCATCCTGAGATATCAAAGCGCGGCGCGGGATCCCCTCGCGCCGCCGCCCCGTTGGTTAGCGAAACGGGTACATCCAGACCTTGTAATCCTCGACCAGAACATGCGCCTTATCGATCTCTGCCGGGGTCATCTTCTTGACCACTTCTTCCAGGCTGATGGCCGCATCGGGGTCGCCACCGATGGCCGACAGCGTGTACCACATATAGGCGCGCACCAGATCCGGGGCGGGCATCCCACGGCCGATTTCATAGTACCAGCCAATTCCGGATTGGGCGCCCGGATGCCCCTTCATGGCACTGCGCAGGTACCATTCAAAGGCCCGGACATCGTCTTGCTCAACGCCCAGCCCCATGGCGTACATCACGCCGATCAACTCTTCCGCATCGGCATTGCCGGATCGCGCCGCTGGCCAAAGCGCATCATGCGCCGCCGCAAACTGCCCGGCCTCCATCAGATCGCGGGCCTGCTCGATTTCGGCCCAGGCTGGCAGAGGCGCAGTCATCGTCAGGCTGGTCATGGACAGCGCCACCGCGACCAGAACCGGTTTCCATCTCTTGCGCATGTGCTCTCCTGTGTCGTGCTGACGCTTGGCCCTTGTACGGGGGCGGCCCTGGCAGAGGAACTGCAGCTGCCGCCATCTCTTGGACCGGGTGATTTTTTGCCCGTAGATCCGGCGCAGGCGGAACTGGGGCGATTGCTATTTTATGACAAGATCCTGTCGGGGAACAGAAATATCAGCTGCGGCACCTGTCATCATCCGCGTCATGGCACCTCCGATGGGTTGTCGCTGGGGTTGGGCGAGGGGGCGGAGGGGCTGGGACCTGCGCGTCTCTCCGGTAGCGGCGCAAACCGGGTGCAGAAACGTGTACCGCGCAATGCCCCGGGCCTGTGGAACCTTGGCGCGACATCCATCCGCGTGTTGATGCATGATGGGCGGATCAGCGCGGATCCCATCTATGGCAATGGTTTCAATACCCCGGCGGAGGAATGGTTGCCGAAAGGGCTGCAATCACTCCTAGCTGCGCAGGCCTTGTTCCCCATGACCTCCAGCGTCGAAATGGCTGGAAATGTCGGCGAGAATGAGGTGATAGGCGCCACCCGCGACCGGATTGATCTGGCTTGGCCGATCATTGCCAAGCGTGTCCGTAGCTTGCCGACTTATGGGGAGGGGTTCGTTGCTGCCTTCGACCATATTGCCGCGCCCGAGGATGTGAAGGTCACCGACATTGCAGAGGCGCTGGCCCAGTTCATGGTGCAGGATTTCACCTCAATTGACAGCCTGTTTGATGCCTATCTGGCGGGGGATGATGCAGCCCTGACTTCGCAGCAGAAAGCCGGAGCGGATCTGTTCTTTGGCTCTGCTGGATGCAGCGGCTGCCATGCAGGCGCGCTGTTTTCGGATCAGGGGTTCCACGCGCTTGGCTTACCGTCGTTCGGCCCCGGACGTGCCCGCCGGTTTGATCCTTACGCACGCGATGTCGGACGTATGGGAGAAAGCGATGATCTGGCAGACGCCTACCGGTTCCGCACGCCTATGTTGCGGAATGTGGAACTGACCGGCCCATATGGCCACAACGGGGCATTTTCGACGCTGGAACAGATGATCCGGCACCATCTTGATCCTGCTGCAAGCCGTGCGGCGTGGTCGCCGGAAGATCTGAAACTGCCGGAGGTGCCGTGGCTGGCCGCCACCGATTTTGTGGTGCAGCAAGACCGCTTCGAGATGGCGCGTCAGGCGCTGGCCCGCGACATCTATCTGCGTCAGGACCTGAGCGATCAGGACATCGCGGCGCTGGTCGCTTTTCTTACGGCGCTGACCGGCGAAAAAGCACGCGCACAGGCCTCGTTCGTTCCTCCCACAGTTCCCAGTGGCCTTCCGGTCGACGGGGCAAAGCGCTGAACATTGGATGAGCCGCGACTCCCCGCGCGCCGCCCGTCGGCGAAAAAGGACTGTCAGTGCCCTAGATATTCACGAAGCGCCGCGCGGCAACCCTGCGCCCGGATCATCGACAGCCAGTAAGAAAACCGCGCAACCACGTCTTGCTGCTCTGATAGATCGCCGTAGATCTGGCTTTGCTGCAACCAAGCCTCAGGGGTTTGCTGCGCGTGCTCCGCTGCGGAATTGCGGGCCTCCCAATCGGGATCGTTGGGCGCGATCTCGCTGCCATCCTCCCGCTGCCCGGTACACATCTGCGCCCAGAGCGCCTCCACCAGGCAAAGCCCGTCAATTGCACCCTTGCTTCGCACAGCATCGCGCAGGTTTGGCAGTACGAACCCCGGATGGCGCGATGTGCCGTCATAGGCGACACGCCGAGTGGTGTCGCGGATTTCCGGATTGGAGAAACGCGCCTCAATCAGGGTCAGGTAATCCTCCGGTGCCATCTCGGGTACTTCCGTCACATGCGGTAGAATTTCCGCCGTCTGAACCTTGCGAAAGAAGGCCGCCAGCAAGGGATCTTTCATACAGTCAGCGATGGTTGCGATCGACAGCAGTTCACCAGCGTTGGCCAGCACCTGATGGCCCGCATTCAGCACGCGGATTTTCATGCTTTCGTAGCCGTGAACATCGCCGGTGAAGATGGCCCCCGCCAGATCCCAAGGAGGGCGCCCGGCGCAGAATTCATCCTCAATGACCCAATGCCGATAGTTCTCATGCGTCACGGGGGCGCTGTCCTCAATCCCGTAGCTTCGGGCCAGAGCAATCTCAGCAGGACCGGTGGCGGGTACGATGCAATCCACCATGGAATTCGGAAAGGCCCCGGTTTTATCAATCCATGCAGCAAGTTCTGGATCGGTCTGCTGCGCCAGTGTCACCACTGCAGCGCGGGTGATCTGACCATTGCCTTGCAGGTTGTCGCAGCTTTGCACGGTGAAGGCAGGCAGGCCCCGATCCCGGCGCAGGCGGAGCGCCTCCACAATGGCACCGAACACGGTGCGCGGACGATCAGGTCGGGCAATGTCATGCTGGATATCATCATGGCTCAGGTCCAACCCCTCGCGCTGTGCGTCCCGATAATAGCCCCCCTCGGTCACCGTCAGCGCAACGATACGGATGGCGGCGCCCGCCATGCAGCGGATCAGGCTGGCATTGTCATCCTCCACCGGCAGGAAATCGATCATCGGTCCGATCACCTCGGCGGACCGGCCGGTCGGATCCAGTTCGATCAGTGTTGTCAGACAATCCTGCGCCAGCAAGCGGTCCCGCATTCCTGCATCGGCCGCACGGACGCCGGCCCCGATGATGCCCCAATCCATCGCCAAGCCCCGCTGCATCAAGGCATGCAGATACCAGGCCTGATGCGCGCGGTGGAAATTGCCAAGTCCGATATGGACGATGCCAGGGCTGATTTCGGCGCGGTCATAACTGGGGCGACCAATCGTTTGCGGCAGTTGGCTCAATGTATCATTCGAGAGTTTCATGGCTGCTGCCTCCCACCTGTGTTCTTGCATCAGCTCATCCATTGGCCGCCATCGACGTTGTAAGTCTGCGCCACGATGTAATTGGCGTCGTCGCTGGCCAGAAAGACGGCCATTCCGGTCAGATCTGCTGCGGTGCCCATCCGCCCGTAGGGAACAGATTGCGCCACCTCGGCTTTTTTCTGGCCCGGGGGCTTGCCCTCATATTTGGCAAAGAAGGCATCAACACCGTCCCAATGTTCACCGTCGACGACACCGGGGGCGATGGCGTTCACATTGATGCCATGTGGGATCAGGTTCAGCCCGGCAGACTGCGTGAGGCTGATCACCGCCGCCTTCGTTGCGCAGTAGACGGATACCAAAGGCTCTCCCCGGCGCCCGGCTTGACTGGCCATGTTGATAATCTTGCCACCGGTGCCTTGGGCGATCATCTGTTGCGCCGCTGCCTGCATCATGAACAGCGTGCCGGAAACATTGATGTCAAAGGTGCGCCGATAGGCCTCTCGGGTGACCTCAACCAACGGTGCTGCCGTGAACACGGCGGCGTTGTTGATCAGAATGTCGAGGCCGCCGAAGCACTTAACAGTGCGGGAAAGGGCGCGGTCAATGCTGGTCTGATCCGTGACATCCAGCTCTATGGCCATCGCCGCCGCGCCGATTTGCGCCGCAGTTGCCTCTGCGCGCGCAATATCAATATCGGCGATGATCACGCGCGCGCCCTCATTCACATAAGCTTCGGCAAAGGCCGCCCCGATGCCACGGGCAGCACCCGTGATCAGGGCGCGTTTTCCGCTGAGACGTTTCATTCGAGCCGCAACCCATCAGGGCCAAAGCGGTGCAGATGCGTCATGTCCGGTGTCAGAAACACCCGCGCGCCGTAGCCCAGATCAAGCTCTCCGCTGGCCCGCACGGTGAGTGGGTCCTCAAAGGCGTCACATTGCACGTGGAAAAATGTATCTGATCCCAGATGCTCGGAGACACCAATGGTTCCCGCCCAGATCCCCTCCGTTTCTGAGATGCTCAGATGTTCGGGCCGGATGCCGATGGTGGCTGCGTCGTGCTGCGCAGCCTGCGGACCGGTCAGAAGGTTCATCTTCGGCGATCCGATGAAACCCGCGACAAATACATTGCGCGGCGCGCGATACAGCTCCATCGGGCTGCCGACCTGTTCGATCACGCCAGCCTGCAGGACGACGATCTTGTCCGCCATGGTCATCGCCTCAACCTGATCATGGGTCACATAGATCATAGTGGTGGCAAGGCGTTTGTGCAGTTCTGAGATTTCCAGCCGCATTCCGACGCGCAGGGCGGCATCCAGATTGGAAAGCGGCTCATCAAACAGGAACGCCGCTGGCTCACGCACAATCGCCCGGCCGATGGCGACCCGCTGACGCTGACCGCCCGACAGCTGGCCCGGGCGGCGATCAAGGTAGTCGGTGAGGTTCAGCGCTGCAGCGGCGTTATCAATCCGGCGTTTTTGCTCATCCGCGGGGATGCCCGCCATCTTCATCGGAAAGGCGATGTTCTTGCGCACCGACATATGCGGATAAAGCGCATAGGACTGAAACACCATCGCCAGTCCGCGTTTCGCCGGGGGGATGTCGGTTGCATCCTCACCGTCGATGCGGATGGTGCCGGAGGTGATATCTTCCAGACCCGCAATCAGCCGCAGCAGTGTTGATTTGCCACAACCGGACGGGCCGACAAAGACGGTGAATTCGCCGTCTTCAATGGTCAGGTCCAGCGGCGGGATGACCTCAACGGGGCCAAAATTCTTGGTCACGCTTTCAAGTTTGATCTGTCCCATGGATGTCTTCCTTATTTCACGGCGCCGAAGGTCAGGCCGCTGACAAGTTGTTTCTGGCTGAACCAGCCAAGGATGAGGATCGGCGCGATGGCCATTGTCGAAGCTGCCGACAGCTTGGCGTAGAACAGGCCTTCGGGGCTGGAATAGCTGGCGATGAATGCGGTCAGCGGTGCGGCCTTGGCGGCGGTCAGGTTCAGCGTCCAGAAGGCTTCGTTCCAGGCCAGAATGATGTTCAACAGGAGGGTGGAGGCGATTCCGGGGATGGCCATCGGTGTCAGCACATAGAGGATTTCTTCCTTCAGCGTGGCACCATCCATGCGCGCCGCCTCAAGGATCTCACCGGGGATTTCCTTGAAGTAGGTGTAAAGCATCCAGACGATGATCGGCAGGTTGATCAGCATCAACACCACGACCAAACCAAAGCGATTGTCGAGTAGCCCCATTTTGATGAACAGGATGTAGATCGGGTAGAGGACGCCGACCGCGGGCAGCATTTTGGTCGACAGCATCCACAGCAGGATATCTTTGGTGCGTTTCGACGGCACAAAGGCCATCGACCAGGCAGCAGGCACAGCGATGACAATGCCCAGAATGGTTGAACCACCGGCGATGATCACTGAGTTCCACAAGAACCGCATATAGTCGGAGCGTTCTTGCACAACGCTGTAGTTTTCCAATGTCCAGTCAAAGAACAGGAAGACGGGTGGGTCGCTGATGGCCTGTGCCTCGGTCTTGAAACTGGTGAGAATGGTCCAGAGGATGGGAAAGAAGATCAGCAACCCAACAGCCCAGGCCAGCGCCGTATTGATGGCTTTGCGTCTTGGTGTAACGGCTCGTGCCATGGTGGCCTCCTATGCGTCCAGGTTCTTGCCAACGATGCGCATCAGGAAGATGGCAACGATATTGGCGAGGATGATGGCGTAGACACCACCGGCGGATCCCAACCCGACGTTCTGGCTCTCCAGAACGCGTTGATAGATCAGATAGGTGAGCGTCTTGGTGCCAAAGGAGCCCTGGGTGGTGACGAAGATCTCGGCAAAGATCGACAGCAGGAAAATGGTCTGGATCAGAACCACCACGGTGATGGCACGGCTAAGATGGGGCAGGGTGATATAGCCAAAGCGAGCCACCGGCGGAGCGCCGTCCATCTCAGCGGCTTCCAACTGCTCACTGTCCAGCGACTGAATCGCCGTCAGCAGGATCAGCGTCGCAAAGGGCAGCCACTGCCAGCTGACAATCAGGATGATGGATTGCAGTGACGCCTCAGACAGCCAGGACACAGGGGTCGCGCCAAAGGCCTTCCACAAGTGGGCAAAGAGGCCATTCACCGGATCCATGAACATATTCTTCCAGACCAGCGCTGAGACCGTCGGCATCACGAAGAATGGCGCGATCACCAGAATGCGGACAATCCCCTGTCCCCACATCGGCTGATTGAGCAGCAGGGCAAGAAACACACCGAGGATCACGGTGATGAGCAGGACGCCGCCCACGATGGTCAGTGTCGCCTGAACGCTGGGCCAGAAGGCGCTGGAGGACAGGAAGCGGGCGTAATTGTCAAAGCCCACCCAACCCAGATCACCACCGCGCAGGGGTAGGTATTTCTTGAAGGAAAAGTAAAGCGTCATCGTCAGCGGAACCAGCATCCAGCCCAGAAGCAGGATCACTGCGGGGGCCATCATGATGCGTGCTGCCGACCGGGAATGTTGGGTCGCCATGGCAAATCTCCATTGTCGCCGGGTTCGAATGCCGTCGTGACAGAATAGTGGCTTGTTCGGGGAGATGGAGCCAGAGGGCAGTCAGTACTGGTGACCGCCCTCTGGGAGGGAGGAAGGCGTCAGTAACCTGCCGCTTCCATTTCGTCAGCTGCCAGAGCCTGCGCCTTGGCGAGGGCCTCTTCAGCGGTCTGCTGGCCTGCGAGTGCTGCAGAGAATTCCTGCCCAACCTGGGTGGCAATGCCTGCAAACTCCGGGATCGCCGCAAACTGGATGCCAACATACGGCACCGGATCAACCGTCGGGTTGTTCGGATCTGCCGACAGAATGCTCTCCAGCGTCATCTTGGCGAAGGGGATATCCTTGTAGTTCGCATTCTCATAAAGCGATGTCCGCGCACCTGGAGGCACATTCGCCCAGCCTTCGTTCTCGGCAACCAGCTCAATATAGTCCTTCGATGTGGCCCACTGGATAAACTCCTTTGCGGCGGCTTCTTTCTGGGTGCCGGCAGGGATCGCGAGAGCCCAGGCCCAGAGCCAGTTGCTGCGCTTGCCCAATCCGGTGTCCGGCGCCAGTGCGAAGCCGACCTTATCGGCAACCGTGGAGTCATTGGGGTTGGTCACGAACGATGCCGCAACGGTGGCGTCGATCCACATGCCGCATTTGCCCTGCTGGAACAGCGACAGGTTTTCGTTGAACCCGTTGTTGGAAGCACCCGGAGGGCCCGCGTCGTTCAGCAGATCAATGTAGAAGTTGAGCGTGTTCGACCAGGCTTCACTGTCAAATTGAGGCGTCCAGTTCTCATCAAACCAGCGCGCACCAAAAGAATTGGACATCGCCGTGATGAAGGCTGCGTTTTCCCCCCAACCGGCCTTGCCGCGCAGGCAGATCCCATAGACTTCATTGTCCTTGTCGGTCATCTGGCGCGCAGCATCTGCAACAAAATCCCAAGTCGGGGCGCTGGGCATCTCCAGACCGGCCTTTTCCATCAGGTCGGTGCGATACATGATCATCGAGCTTTCGCCATAGAATGGCGCCGCAAAAAGCGTGCCATCATGCGACAGGCCGCCCCGCATGGCGGGCAGAATATCGTCTACATCATAGTCGGCAGGCAGATCATTCAGCGGCACCAGCCAGCCGTTCTTGCCCCAGATCGGCGTTTCATACATGCCGATGGTCATGATGTCGAACTGGCCACCTTTGGCAGAGATATCGGTGGTCACCCGCTGCCGCAGCACGTTCTCCTCCAGGGTGACCCATTCCACCTCATGCCCGGTTTTGGCCGTGAAATCGTCAGTCAGCCCCTGCATCCGGATCATATCGCCGTTGTTCACGGTGGCGATGGTGATCGTTTCGGCAAAGGCGGCGGTGCTGGCAAATACGGTCAATGCCGTTGCCGCATGCAATGCGCTCTTAAGGTACATCCTTATCCTCCCATGATTGGATGTTGCCAAGAGAGGATAGCGGAGCATGGCGTCGCGCGTCAATTTAAAATTTACGCGCGTAAAGTTTGCGGAAAATCGTATGATCCGAGCGATTTAAGCGGAGCCCCGCATCACCAGCCGCCCGTCAAACAGGATCTCGCGGCGGGAATCAGCCAGTGCGTTGCCTTCGATTCGGGCCACAAGTGTTTCGGCACTGGTGCGGGCAATTGCGGTGTAATCCTGCGAGACTGTGGTCAGGGTCGGGCAGGTGTAGCGGGAAAACGGGTGGTCATCGTGTCCCGCCACCCGCAAGGCGCAGCCATCCCCAAGGCCGACCCGCAGGCCAAGCTGATAGGCCGCCGACAGCAGCCCGATTGCCAGGCGGTCGTTGCTGCACAGGATCGTATCGGTCGCGGGGCGGGGCCCCGACAGCAACCGGGTACCTTCGCGAAACCCGATTTCCTCGAAATCCCAGCCATCTCCGTCGACCTGGATCAGTTCGGGCTGGTGTCCGAGCGCGGCCATTGATGAGATATAGGCATTGCGCCGTTTGACGGCATTCGGGTTGGTTGGTGTCCTCATCTCAAAGAAAGCCGGGGCGTCACCGGTGCGACACAGATAATCGACGATCGTGGTGACGCTTTGCTGATTGTTGGAGCCGATGAAGGCCTCGCCGGTGTCGTCCAGATTGGCATCAAACAGCACCGTTGGCACCTCGTTGCAGAATTCCCGGATCTGTGGCGTTTCTGAGACCCGACCCAATGGGGCCAGCAACGTGCCGGCCGGTTTCAGCAGACGCAGGTTGTTGAGGTTCTCCAGCTCCTGCGCCGGGGTGCCATTGGATCCCAGTAACACCGGCCGGTAGCCGGCCGCGATGACGTGATCTTCGATGTGGCGCGCAATCTTTGCAAAAAACGGGTCGGTGAGGTTCGGGACCACGATGCCGATGGTCTTGGTCAGTCGCCGGTTTTGATTCATCGCATAGAGATTTGGCCGGTAGTCAAATTTCTCCAACGCCTCCTCAATCCGCTCCCGGGTCGATTTGCGCACGCTGTCCGGGTCATTGAAGAACTTGGACAGCGTTGGTCGTGAAATACCGCTCACCGAGGCAAATTCATCCATGTTCCTGATTTTGGGATCACTCATCGCGGGCTGTCCTTGTCGTCCGGGCGGCCTGAAAACCGGTCCCTTGAGCGGGGAGATGGGAGGCGGACTGTGTCACGTTAGTTGACGCGCGTCAAATTTGACGGCCGCAATAGGCAACACGCAGAGTCTGGTAAAGATGGCGGAAAATGGTAGGCCCGGCAGGATTCGAACCTGCAACCAAAGCGTTATGAGCGCTCTGCTCTAACCGTTGAGCTACAGGCCCGCCACAGGTTGGTTAGGAAATCGCGGGCAGGAGGTCAAGCGGTGATCGCGTCGGATCAGGCGCGTTCGAACCGGTCCGTGCACAAGTGCGGCAGCGCAGATGGTCGAGAAAGCCGTCAATCACCACCTCATGCCGCCGATCCATTGCGTGGCGCGAGGGGTAGACAGCAAAGATGTCCTTGTTCGGCGCGGTATAGCCGGGCAGGATTTGTTCAAACTCGCCTGTGCTCAGCGCCTCTTCGACCAGCAGTCGGGGCGCGCGGGTATAGCCGGAGCCCTTGCCGACCGCGCGCATGATCAGATCCGTATCATCGGCGGTGAAACCAACCCGGATTGGGGCCTGATGCACGGCACCGTCACGGGTGAGGGGAAAATAACCCATCGTGTGGTCCTCGTGGTGCTGAATATACTTCAGCCGCTGCATGTCCTGCGGGCAGCTGGGGCGACCGACACGATCAAGATAAGCCGGTGTCGCAAACAGCACCGTTTCCAGCTCCGCGATCTTGCGCCCAACACCATCCGTATCGCCAAGCGATCCGGTGCGGATGGCAAGATCGTAGTTCTCGCGCACCACATCGACCAGACGGTCCTCAATCCGCATCACGATATTGAGATCAGGATAGGGCGTGTCGAGATCCATCAGCATCGGCCCCAGCACAGCCTGCGCCATAAAGCGGCTTGTGCTGACCTTGAACCGTCCCGAGACCTGATCGCTCTGGGCGTCCAGCTCAGCCGTTAGGCGGTCATAGCCGCCCAGCAGGTTTTGCGCATGGGCATAGACCAGTTCCCCGGCGCGGGTGGCCCGCACGCCGCGCGGCGTGCGCAGCATCAGCGCGTGCCCCAGCAGCGTTTCAAGCGATTTGATCTGCTGGCTGGCGGCGGATTGGGTCAGACCCCGGCGCTGTGCGGCGCGGTTGATGCTGCCTTCGTCCAGCGCAACGGCAAAGGTCTCCAGAAGCGTCAGACGGTCCATGTCGAGATCCTTATAAGCACGGCTGATACCTCATATCGCGCGCGGGCGCCTGTTGCCAGAGGCTTTCGCGCGCTAGGTTCTGTATCACGTTAGATTTGCTGACCTAGATACCGGAGTTTCTTATGACCCTTTCTCGCAGACATCTTCTTGGTGGCCTTGCCGCTGCCCCGGTGGCGACCCTCGCCAGTCCTTCGCTGCTGCGCGCCGCGAGCCACAGCGCGGCTGAAAGTGCGACGCCGGACCTGCCGGTGGCCTATCACAGTTTTCAGATCGGCTCGGCCCGGGTGACCGCGCTGCTAGACGGGCATTTCCTGCTGAACACCGACCAGATCAACGGGTTTGATCAGGCCGAGGCTGACGCAGTTCTGGACGGCACATTCTATCGCATCAAGGACAATCAGATGTCACTGCCGGTGAATGGCTATCTGGTGGAGCAGGGGGAGGCCGTGACCCTGATTGATGCAGGCACCGCCGATCTCTTCGGGCCGTTTCTGGGCGGGCTGGATGCCGCCCTGCGTGCGGCTGGCCGCACACCGGAAGAGATCACCAGCGTTGTCGTCACTCACCTGCACCCGGATCACATCGGCGGCCTGCTGAAGGGCGACGGCACCGCACGTTTCCCCAATGCTGAGATCGTCGTGGGGCAGGGCGAGTATGACTTCTGGCATGATGACGCGGTCTATGCGGGGGTCCCGCAGGATGCGCGCGGCTTCTTTGATATCGCACGGGCGGCCGTTGCGCCCTATCAGGATCGCCTGAAAATGTTCGAGGGCGAGGCAGATGTCATGCACGGGCTGCGCTCGGTTCCGCTGCCAGGCCATACGCCGGGCCACTGCGGTTTCCTGCTTGAGACCGGCGCGGCTCCGCTGCTGATCTGGGGCGACCTGATCCACAGCACAGCGCTGCAATTTGCCCGCCCCGACTGGACACTGGCCTTTGACATGGATCCGGAGCAGACCGTGAAGAGCCGCACCATGATGCTGGACCGTGCTGCCAGTGAAGGGCTGTTGGTCACCGGCATGCATCTTGATTTTCCCGGTCTCGGCCGGGTGGAGCGGGATGGCGATGCCTATGGCTTTGATCAGGCCCCCTGGCAGTTCTCGCTTTGAAGGCATCGCATTCCGGGCTCTGAACACGCCCGGATCCAGCGGTCGCACCCCGGTCTCCGGGGTGCGGCAGATTCCTTTGTTTCTTTCTGTCGTGCCTTGCGCTAAAGGCTGCGCAACGTCTTTGAAGGAGCACTGAGATGACCAGCGGCAAGAACGGTTTGACCTACGCGGATGCGGGGGTGGATATTGATGCAGGCAACGCTTTGGTGGACCGCATCAAACCCGCCGCGAAACGGACCAACCGTTCTGGTGTGATGAGTGGCCTTGGAGGCTTCGGTGCGCTGTTCGATCTGAAGGACGCAGGCTACAACGATCCCATCCTGGTGGGGGCCACCGATGGCGTTGGCACCAAGCTGCGCATTGCCATCGACACCGGCGTCGTGGACGGCGTGGGCATCGATCTGGTTGCGATGTGCGTCAACGATCTGGTCTGTCAGGGGGCCGAGCCGCTGTTCTTCCTCGACTATTTCGCCACTGGCAAACTGGAAACCGAAACCGCCGCCCGTATCATCGAAGGCATTGCCGAGGGCTGTGTGCGCTCTGGCTGCGCCCTCATCGGCGGCGAGACGGCTGAGATGCCGGGAATGTACCCCAAGGGGGATTTCGACCTCGCAGGCTTTGCTGTGGGCGCCATGGAGCGTGGCACCGCGCTGCCTGCAGATGTGCAGGAAGGGGACGTGCTGCTGGGCCTCGCCTCTGATGGCGTGCACTCCAACGGCTATTCCCTGGTGCGCAAACTGGTAGAGGTCTCCGGCCTTGGTTGGGACGCAGATTGCCCGTTCGGCGCGGGCACCCTGGGAGAGGCGCTGCTTACGCCAACCCGTCTTTATGTCAAACAATGTCTTGCAGCCGTGCGGGCTGGGGGCGTGCATGCGCTGGCCCATATCACTGGCGGCGGACTGACCGAGAACCTGCCGCGGGTTCTGCCCGAGGATCTTGGCGCAGATATTGACCTGAGCGCATGGGAGCTGCCGCCCGTCTTCAAATGGATGGCAGAAACCGGCGGTATCGCTGAGGCGGAAATGCTCAAGACCTTCAACTGCGGCATCGGCATGATCCTATCCGTCTCTGCGGACCGCGCGGAGGACCTGGTCAAGGTGCTGGAAGAGGAAGGCGAAACAGTCTCCCGTCTGGGCACTGTGACTGCGGGTGCGGGGATGCGCTACGCGGGCAAGCTGCTGTGAGCCACAAGCGCGTCGCGATCCTGATATCGGGCGGCGGTTCCAATATGGTGTCGCTGGTTGACAGCATGACGGGCGATCATCCGGCGCGACCCTGTCTGGTGTTGTCTAACATTGCCAGTGCAGGTGGCCTGACAAAGGCCGCCGCCGCAGGCATTCCGACCGCCGTGGTGGACCACAAACCCTATGGCAAGGATCGCGCGGCTTTTGAGGCTGAACTGGTCAAGCCGATCCTTGAGTCGGGCGCAGATATCGTCTGCCTCGCCGGATTCATGCGGGTTCTGACGGATGGGTTTGTGTCGCAGTTTCAGGGGCGGATGCTGAACATCCACCCCTCATTGCTGCCGAAATATACCGGTCTCAACACGCACGCGCGGGCATTGGAGGCCGGCGACCGCCAGCATGGCTGCACCGTGCACGAGGTGACGGCCGTGCTTGATGACGGGCCAATTCTCGGGCAGGCGCGGGTCGACGTCGATGCCGCAGATACACCCGAGACGCTCGCAGCTAAGGTGTTGGTGGAGGAGCATAAACTCTATCCCGCAGTGCTGCGCCGCTATGCGGCGGGTGATAAGACTCCGGTCTATCTGTCCTAAGGGCGGCCTCGGACGTCGCTGCGGCTTTTCTGCCTACCCCCCAAAGAAACCGGCCAGAGGTTGTGGTCTCTAACGGATGCTGCGTGAACTGGCACTATTGCCATGCCACTCCGTCAGCGGCGCCTGTGCTCCGGGGGCCATCAGGGCAGGCACGCCGAGAACAACGATCAGGGCGGCGGCGGCCAGAATGGATGCCGGTGCGCCGCGTCCTGCGGCGGACGTGCAGAATGTCGGGCTGAGATCGAGCATGGTCATGTCAATGTCTCCTATCAAGATATGACACCAACCTAGGCTGGCTTTAAGTATTCCCAAAATGAATGTTTGATCTAATATAAATCACAAATGTTGATTATTCGCGACGGCATTGCGCCCTGAGGATCACGCCGCAGCTGATTTCCTCTGACACTGCCCGCACATGTTTGCAATAAGTGGGACAAGCGCGTATCACAGCGCAACAATTCAGATAACCAAAAAGCCGTAATTGATGAAAACTCTGACCTCTACCGAAGACCTGCAGGCCTTTTGCGAAGCTGCAGCGCAGCATGATTATGTCACGGTGGATACCGAGTTTCTGCGAGAGCGGACATATTATTCCAAGCTATGTCTGGTGCAGCTGGCCTATCCCGGCGCCGGGAATGAAAATGCGGTGCTGGTGGATCCGCTTGCGGACGGGCTGTCGCTGGAGCCGCTGTATGAGCTGTTTCGTAATGAATCCGTAGTGAAGGTCTTTCACGCCGCGCGTCAGGACCTGGAGATTTTCTGGGTTGATGCACAGGTCTTTCCAAAACCGCTGTTTGACACACAGGTTGCGGCCATGGTCTGCGGCTTTGGTGAGCAGGTCGGCTATGAAACCTTGGTGCGCAAAATCGTCAAACAGGGGTTGGACAAGACGTCGCGCTTCACCGACTGGTCCCGTAGGCCGCTGAGCGACGCGCAGAAAACCTATGCGCTGGCGGATGTGACCCATCTGCGCCAGATCTATGAATATCTTGCCGCTGAGCTGAAACGCACCGGTCGCGCCCGTTGGGTCGAGGAAGAACTGCAGGTGCTCACCGATCCGGCAACCTATGATGTCGACCCTCAGGAGGCCTGGCGGCGGGTGAAAACCCGCACCAACTCCGGCAAGTTTCTGGCCGTTGTGCGCGAATTGGCGGCGTTCCGCGAAACCTACGCCAAGACCAACAATGTGCCACGCAACCGGGTGTTCAAGGATGACGCGCTGGTTGAACTGGCCTCGACCAAGCCCAAGAACGCCTCGGATCTTGGAAATTCGCGGCTGCTGCTGCGCGAAGCGCGCAAAGGGGCCATCGCCGAAGGGATCCTTCAGGCCGTGGCCAAGGGTGTGGAGTGCCCGGCAGGATCGCAGCCGCAACCTGATCGCAGCCGTGAAAAACTGCAGGTGAACCCGGCGCTGGCCGATTTGCTGCGGGTGCTGTTGAAGGCCAAGACCGAAGCCTCCGGCGTCGCTGCGAAACTGATCGCGCCCAGTTCGGATCTGGACGCGATTGCTGCCGGTCAGCGGAATGTTCCCGCCCTCAAAGGCTGGCGTCTTGAGGTCTTCGGCGCCGATGCGCTGCGTCTGTGCAATGGTGAAATCGCCCTGGCGGCAAAGGGGCAGGACGTGAAGGTCGTCACGCTCTGACCGATTGCGGGTCTGCATAAATGCTGCACAAATGACAAAAGGCGCCAGATCCGGCGCCTTTTTCTATTCTACCAGCGGCATTGTCCGGCGCCGATCAGCGGCGGCTTTCGCGGGCGTTTTGGGCGGCAACAACGCGAATGCTGCGCACGCTGGCCAGCTGCTGCTGGCTGAGGCTCACGGCTGCGCGCAGCGTCCGGGTCCGCTCACTGCCGAGGGCGGTGCCGGTGTCAGGGTAAATGGCGCGGAAGGTGAAATCGAGCGTTGCATCACGGGTGCGGGCGTCGCGGTCGGCCTCATCCAGACGCAGCTCGACCCCATAGGCGCCCTGACGTGCGGCAATGCCGGTGGCGTAGACAATGGCGCCCGTTGGCGTACGCTCGACTCGCATGTCGGTGACGCTCTGTACCAGCACGGTTTCGTCGACCGCATCGGGGCGGGCAAAGACGCTGACCCGGTTCTGAACCGGGATCAGCGGGTTGACCGGCTCGCCGCTGGTCTCGACCACCTCAACCTCATCGGAGCCGCCAAACCAGTTCAACGGGTTCACCCGCGAGTCGCGAAACCCGCAGCCAGACAGCGCCACGGCCCCCACCAGAAGGAGTGCGAGAGATCTTTGCATGATGGTCCACCCGTTCGATAAGTCCTCGCATGTGGTTACCCGATTGCAAGCCACTTGAAAAGCAGTTGAAAAGCCATTGTTTGCGGCTTAGGTCCAGCTGTGACGCCGGGCAGAAACCAAATGAGGAAAAACCGTCATGGCCAGTGCCGCCTTTGAAGAGATCGTCGAGGATTTCGAGTTTCTCGAAGATTGGGAAGATCGCTACCGCCATGTCATCGAGCAGGGCAAGGCGATGGACCCGCTGGAGGACGCCCTAAAGGTGCCTGCCACGAAGGTGGATGGCTGCGCCAGTCAGGTCTGGCTACATCCCACCATCGAGAATGGCGTCTTCCACTTCGACGGGGAGAGTGACGCGATGATCGTGCGGGGGCTGATCGCGGTTCTGCGCGCCCTTTACAATGGTCTGACTGTGGCTGAGGTGCTGGCGGTGGACGCGCGGGGAGAGCTGGCGCGGCTGGGCCTCAATGATCACCTGTCTGCGCAGCGCTCCAACGGGTTGACCGCGATGGTACAACGCATTCGTGAGACTGCAGCAGCGGCGGCTGCGTGACCTGATGTGATCTCAGACCGACGCCACCTCGGCGGCCCGGTCTCTGGAATGCAGGTGCCTGATGAAGGCGCGCAGCAGGGCCACGCGGCGCGGGCGAAAACTCTCGCCGGTGTTGCGGTACCCGTCGATCCGCGTGACATGAAAACTGCGGAAATCTTCCCGTTTACAGCACCAGGCCAGCAGCATCACGCTGCGGTCGTGGTATGACAGCGCCAGCGGGAATATACGGCGCTCCGTCCGGGAGTCCTTCAGGTCACGGTAGCCGATGTCCAGAGCCTCCTCTGCCCACATCGCCTCGCGCAGCAGGGTCATGTCGATGGTGGGTGTGGCAGGCGTGTAGAAGCGATGGACCAGATTGACAGCATGCATGGCCTGCCTTTGCTGACGTTCCGGTAGCGTGGCGAGGATCTTCACCAGCGCATCATTGGCGGCCTGCGCCAGATCGGCATCGCCGCGCTGGTTCACATCCGCCAGCCCTAGCGTCAGGGCTTCCAGCTCAATCTGGGTGAAGGTCTGCGGTGGCAGGGCCGGGTCTTCGATCATTGTATAGCCCAGACCTGCCTCCCCCTCGATCCGCGCACCGGCAGCACGCAGACTGTCAATGTCGCGGTAGATAGTCCGCTCTGAAACCTCCATCGCCGTGGCAAGCCGCGCGGCGGTCACAGGCGGGCGCAATCCTCGAATGAGGTGGAGCAGGCGGAAAAGACGATCTGTTTTTGGCATGAGGATTTATACCCGCAACATCCTGACAGGAATTGGCAGGAGGGTAGCGGCATATCCTCCTCATCAGCAACTCCAAAAGCAAAAAGGTCATTGTTATGCCAACCCTTTATCACTCTCCCAATAGCCGCTCCTCTCGCGTCATTGCCCAGCTGATGCTGATGGGCAAACTGGACGATGTTGATATCGTGATCGTCGACGTGCAGCGCCATGATGGCAGCGGCGGTGCCGATCCACGCAACCCCCACCCCGAGGGGAAGGTGCCATATCTGGTCACCGATGAGGGGCAGGGCATCCGCGAAAGTGCCGCGATCATAAAGTGCCGCGATCATGATGTATCTGGATGAGCTGTTCGGCCAACCGCTGAGCCCTGCGATTGGGGCCCCGCACCGCGGTGCCTACCTCAGCTGGATGGCCTATTCAGGTGGGGTTTTGGATCCGGTTCTGGTGGCCGCGTTTTCAGGATTGGAGCATCCGGCCCTTGCCGTGGCATACCGTGGGATGAGCGAGCTCTGCGCAGCGCTAGAAACCGCGCTGAGTGAGGGGGATTTTCTGCTCGGCGCATCGCTCAGCGTCGCGGATGTCCTGTTGGCATCACCCTTCCAATGGGCGCCGCATCTGATGCCCGACCGTGCGATCATCAAATCCTGGGTGGACCGTGTGGGCCACCGTCTGGATGGGGAAGCGATAGCCGCGTTTGAAGCACAGGCGCTCAGCACGCTGAAGGCGTTGGAAGACGCCTGAGCTCGATGAATGACAGGTCGCGCGCGGGGATCAGTCCCCTGCGCCGCCGCCCCAGCGCATCATGGCGCTCTGCAGATCGCCATAGCCAGTGTGGCGATGCTCAAACGCCAGACCCATTCGGTCGGCGCAGTCTCGTGCCTTGGCCAGCAGGGCAGGGTCGTCGATCTGGGACTGGTAGACCAGTTTGGTGTAGTTCCCGAACACCATGTCGCGCAGCTCCGGGTGCTTATCCAGCCCCATCGGACGCCAGACAAAGGCATCGAACTGTTTCACCAAGAAATCCGTCAGATAGAAGGCGGTGATTTCACCCTCGTCCGCATGGCGGGCGAAGGTTTCGTTGCCTTCAAAAAACGAATAACAATGCGGCCCTGCGATCATCTCAACCCCCAGTTCGGCGCATTTGCGCTCCAAGATGCCACCGGTCCCGCAGTCCGCATAAACCACATGGATGGTGTCATAGGTTGCCGAATGTTTGGCCACGGCACCTTCAACCGCTTCGGTGATCTGTTCAGGGTAGAGATGCAGCTTGGCGGGCAGGCAGGTCAGATCAATATGATCCAGTCCATTGATGTCCTTGATCGCCAGGATCTCACGGGCCAAAGCGCCACAGGCAATCAACAGGATACGGCCGGTCTTTTTCTCCGGGGCAGCCAGACCCCGTTCGGTGAGGGACGTTTCCTCAAGCGTGCGCCCCGTGGGCGGTTGGAACGCCGCCCGCTCAGTCAGGCGGGCGGCGCGTCCTTTGCGTGCCAAATCAGGCGCTCATCTGGTTGTGCTTGCGCGCAACGAAGTCCTTGGCCATTTCCACCGCAACAGCGGCGTCACGGCAATAGCCGTCGGCACCGATTGCCTTGCCAAATTCCTCGTTCAGCGGCGCGCCGCCAACCAGAACGATGTAATCATCGCGTTTGCCCTGCTCGACCATCGTGTCGATCACGACCTTCATATAGGGCATCGTGGTTGTCAGCAGCGCTGACATGCCGAGGATATCCGGCTGATGCTCTTCCAGAGCTTCCAGATAGTTCTCCACGGGGTTGTTGATGCCAATGTCGACAACCTCAAAACCAGCGCCTTCCATCATCATGGAGACAAGGTTCTTGCCGATGTCGTGGATGTCACCTTTTACGGTGCCGATGACCATGGAGCCCATGCGCGGTGCGCCGGTTTCAGCCAGCAGCGGCTTCAGGATGGACATGCCACCCTTCATCGCGTTGGCCGCCAGCAGGACCTCAGGGACAAACAGGATGCCGTCGCGGAAATCCGCACCCACGATGGTCATGCCGCCCACCAGTGCCTCGGTCAGGATCTTGTAAGGCGCCCAACCACGTTCCAGCAGGATGTTTACGCTCTCTTCGATCTCTTCCTTGAGGCCGTCATAGAGGTCATCGAACATCTGCTGTACGAGATCCTCGTCATTGAGGTCTGCCAGGATGATGTCATCTGCGTCTTCCGACATGGGTGTATTCCTTGACTGGGCGGGGTGACCCCGGTTTGGCCTTGTTTTATTCGTATTGGTCCAGATTGCCCCTACGAGACTGCAATGTTTGCGACATTGCCTTGGTCCGAACCGACCTATAGGGGCAAAAATAGCGGAATAATAATGAAGATTTCGCATGGAAATCTTCGGTTTCTTGCGTTTGTTCTTTATTTGTTCCTGCGCTTGCGGCAGAATGAGCCATGACTGAGATTTTGACGCCCCCGCCACAACGTCGCAAAGCCCGCGCCAGCCTCAGCAATGCGGCAGGGCGGTTTGATATGACACGCGATGCCATCGACGACGGCTGGGGCGACCTGCGGGATTCGGTACCGGATCACGAGGACGTAGGCCTCCCCCGGATAGAAACCGACATTCGCCACGAGGTGGCCCGGTCACTGATCGCCTACAATAAATCGCCTGATCTGCCGTTCGATCGTTCCATCAATACCTATCGTGGCTGCGAACATGGCTGCATTTATTGTTTCGCCCGGCCCAGCCATGCCTATCTGGGTCTGTCACCGGGGCTGGATTTTGAAACCCGGCTGATCGCGCGCCCCAATGCTGCTGAGGTGCTGCGCCGTGAGCTGTCGCAGCCGCGCTACCGGGTGGCACCGATCGCCATTGGCACCAATACTGACCCCTATCAGCCTTGCGAACGGGATCTGGGGCTGACGCGCGCCTGTCTTGAGGTGCTGGAGGCTTTCTCGCACCCGGTCGCCATCGTCACCAAGGGCACCCTGATTGAGCGGGATCTGGATATCCTGTCGGCCATGGCGACGCGGGGGCTGGTGCGGGTCGGGATCTCAGTCACCACGCTGGATGCGAATCTGTCACGCCGGATGGAGCCGCGCGCGCCGTCGCCCGCGCGACGGCTTGCTACCATTCGCCGCCTGTCTGATGCGGGTGTCCCGGTGCGGATCATGACATCGCCCATTGTGCCTGGATTGACAGATCATGAGCTGGAGGCGCTGCTGGCCGCGGGAGCAGAGGCGGGCGCGGATGCCGCCAGCTGGATCATGTTGCGACTGCCACGTGAGGTGTCGGAGCTGTGGCAGGAATGGCTTGCCGAACATGTGCCGCTGCGCGCCGAGAAGGTGATGGCCCGGCTGCGCGAAATGCACGGTGGGCGGGATTACGATCCACGCTGGGGGCACCGTATGCGCGGTGAGGGACCCTATGCCGAGGTTATCGCCAATCGGTTCAAGACAGCGTGCAAGCGGCTGGAGTTGCTTCAGAAATCACCTGATTTGCGTCGTGATCTCTTCGCAAAACCTGCTCAGGCCGGCGACCAGCTGGCGCTGTTCTAAGACGCAATACTGGCATCCCGCGAAACGATGGCCGAAGCGACGATCACATCGCTTCGGTCCTGTTATGCATGCCCAATCAGCCGCGACGGCGACCGCGACGGCTGCGGCGTTCAGGGGCGGTGTCCTCACCGGTGCCGTCACTGTCTGAGGTGAACGGGCCGAGAACCTCAACAATCCGCTCCAGTGTTGGCTGTTCGCCACGGGGCCGGGTGTCCAGCGCCTCGCGCATGGCGCGCAGGTGATCCGGCATGGTGCCACAGCAGCCGCCAATGATCTTGGCGCCGCAATCCCGTGCCATGGCTGCATATTCCCCCATCAGGGCTGGCGTGCCGTCATAGTGGATATGGCCATCGACATATTTCGGGATCCCGGCATTGCCTTTGGAAATGATCGGGCGGGTTGTCCCCTGTGCCGCGAACCCAAGGACAGTGCGCAGAATGTCGGACGCCCCGGTGCCGCAATTGGCGCCAAAGGCCAGGGGCGCGGGGTCAAACTCCTCAACCAGCTGGGCCATATCGGCAGAGGTGACCCCCATCATGGTGCGCCCGGCAGTGTCAAAACTCATGGTGCCACACCAGGGCATATCTGCCAGTTTGAACGCTTCGGCGGCGGCGCGGTATTCTTCCGGGGCAGAGATCGTCTCTAGCCACAAAACATCAACGCCGCCCTCTTTTAGCGCTTCGGCCTGCTCATGGAACATCTCGACCGCCAGCGCGTGGCTCAGCTCCCCCACGGGCTGCATGATTTCACCGGTCGGGCCAACGGAGCCAGCCACTGCGATCTTGCGCTCAGAGCGATCCGCGACATTGCGGCCCAACTCAGCCCCTGCGACGTTCAACTCGCGCACCCGGCGGTGGGCATCGTGCAGTTTCAGCCGCGCAGCCGTCCCGCCAAAAGTATTGGTCAGGAACAGATCACTGCCCGCATCAACCGACCCCTGGTAGAGCGCGGTAATTTTCTTTGGTTCATCCACATTCCAAAGTTCCGGCGCATCACCGGACTGCAGGCCCATGTTGAATAGGTTAGTGCCGGTGGCCCCATCTGCAAGCAGGGCGTCCTTGGTCTCCAGCAGGGTGGTGAATGTATTGGTCATGGGATGTTCCTGTGGGGGTGATGTCGCTGTTTGCGCTGAGACCTGCCTGTTGTGGCGGGCCGGATCAGCGATCAGTAATAGCCCGGTCTGTCATGCACGGCGGGTGAGGGCAATTTCATTTTCTTCATCTTCATTATGAGGCGGATCACTGTGGTGCTGGGATCCGTTGTCATCGTAGCTTTGCAGGCCCTGATTTGCTGCGGACCTGCGCCGGTTACGTGTCGCTGCAGCGCGCCGTTCAAATGTCCACCACAGGCTCTCTTCGGTGGCGATTGCCGGATCGGCGAGCGTTTCGGATAGGCTGCTGGGGCTGGTGGTGCCTTCGTCGGCTGGTTCTGACCAACGAGGTAACGGTACCGGGTGATGCACCAGCCGCAACAGCTCGCCCAAGGCGATGGCCAAATGCAGCACGGAGGGCGCGGCGACATACCGGTCCTCCCACCGTGGTGCAAAGCATGTCTTGAAGCGGCGCAGGCCAGGGTCCAGGCGTTGGGCGAGGCGATGATCGGGCACCGCCGCCAGCGACAGGCGCGGGATCTGAAGTTCGGCGGCTTCGGCGATCGCGACGCGGATCAGAGCATGGCCAGTGCCATCCGGGGCGTCCGGCAGCAAGCGCACCAGATCCAGGCACCATTCATGGGCGATGGCATGGAAGCTGACAAATCCGACCATGCGCTCCCGATGCCAGGCGATGAACACCTGCTGCTGCGCCAGATATTCCGCCTGAAACCGGCCCATCGTGGTGCCGTTGGCACCGCCATGCGCGGCCTGCCAGGCCGCATCAATCTGAGCCATCTGTTCAATTGGCAGTTCCGGCGCTGCGGGCAGGACACGGACCTCAGCTTTTTCGGCCTGCCGCAGTTTGCGGCGCAGCTGTCGGCGGCTGGAGCCGCTCTCGCTGAATTTTTCAGGCAGTAGCACCGCCTCCTGTGCGATCCGCAGCACCCGCCAGCGGGCACGCCGACATATTGCGGCATCCCGGGCGGTGCATTTATAAAGACAAGCCACCGCGTTGCGGAGCTTGGCATGCTGACGCAGCCCTGGCAGCACCTCCGCCAAATGACCGCTCACCGCGCCAAAAAGCGCGATTGAAGCCTGCGGACTGTCCACCAGCGCCACCTGATTGAGGCCGAAGGCATGGATATGTCCACCGTTTTGCCGGATCACGGCGGCCTCCGCGATGGGCCGGTTCGGTGGCAGATGTGAGGCTGGTCGCATGGCACTGCCACTCAGTGCCTGCGGATCGTCCGCGGGCAGGGTGGTTTCTGCGATGTTCGACGCCAGAAGTGTCAGTGCGGGCCAACACAGGCAGAGACCGGCCAGCACCGCCGGAAGAAGGTAATAAACCAGCCGAAAGGCAAGGATCGCGGCAATGATTTCCGCCGTGGCATGTGTCGGCAACATTGCACAGAGCGCCAGCTCAAACGCACCAGCACCGCCGGGAGCAGAGGAGAGTATCGCCACGCCGAGTGCCAGGAAATAGGCAGGCAGCAGCGCCGCAAGCGGCAGGTCAACACCCGCGGGCAGCAATAGCCACAGGGCGCTGCCGGCGGCGATCACATCAATCATCGCCCAGAATCCCAGCGCGGCAATGGCCGTCAGCGAGGGCCAGCGCAGGGTCATCCGACCGATACGCACCACCGGCACAGCCACCATGGCGGCGATCATCGCACATGTCGCCAGAAGGATGGTAAAGCCCAGCCAAAGGCTGGAGACAGGCGGCGGGCTCAGCAGCAAGGCTGCGCCACAGATCCCGGCCAGGGCAATGAGAAACGTAATCGCAACCATACCGGTGAGCTGCGCCGCACGCAGCGGGCGCAGTCCCTTCAGCATGCGCCAGCGTGCAAAGGCACCGGTGACCAGTCCAAATCCCAGGGTCTGGGAAATTGCGATGGCGATCATGCCAGCGCGGCGCGCCTGAGGCCCGTCCAGCCCGGTTCCAAGATGGCGATGCGCGACACTGTCATAGCGCCCCAGCGCCCAAAAACTGATCCCCGTGGCAAGCAGGGCACCAGCCCATTGCCAGCCAGCTAGGTCGCCCAGAATACTGCGCAGCTGTGGCAGATCAGGCAATGCAACATGGGCCTGCAACAGCATCAGACAGCCGATCATCGCCGCAACTGGCAGCAACAGACGTGCGCCGCGCACGGCGGTCCGCGTCAGTGCGCGGGCGGCATTGGTCAGGCGTCTGAGCATTCGGATCCTTGTTGCAAACAGCGTGTCGCCGTCTGCGGATCCTACGCTGGAGGCATTGTCACAGGGTTAATGGCCGCAACGTCTCAGCAGCCGTCCCGTGAAGAGGCCGCAAAATCAGTCGTAACTCAGCTGTTGTCGTTCAGGACCTGCGCCTTGGCTTCTGGCAGCAAGGCGGCTCGCTGCTCCCGCACGTCCTCCGCGCTGGCACGCCCTTGCAGATCGCTGCTGACCTTGCGCAGCACATCTTCGAACCCGGCTTCCTCGAAATCGGACTTGATGACCTCCAGCGCATAAGCCTCGGCATCGGCACCGGTTTTTCCCATCAGGCCTGCCGCCCAAAGCCCCAGCAGCTTGTTACAGCGCGCCTGCGCCTTAAATTGCATTTCCTCATCATGGGCATATTTTGCCTCAAACGCCTGTTCGCGGTCGTCGAATGTGGTCATGGGGCCTCCTTTGGTGTGACAATGGTTATTTCTCAATATGATATGTGGGTGCAAAGCCGCCCCCACAAGTGCCAAGCGCGGGTTCGCTGGCTGGTCGCTGTGACCGCTTTGGCTGCGGTCGGGATCCGCGCGAAACAGACATTCGCTGCGTATCGGCCCGACCTTGGACACGGCTTGGGCACTGACCTTGGTTTTACCTTGGCATTTCCAGCTTAGCACAGGCGCCGACCCAGCCAAGGGGCGGCGGGCAGGGACCAAGCTTGCGGCAGCGCCCCCCTTGCCTTATGAGGGCGGCAGTTCCCGGGCATGAGATTCCCGCTTTTTTCCCGAAAGGCTCCGCATGGCACGTCGCAAGAAGATCTACGAAGGCAAGGCGAAGACACTTTATGAAGGGCCCGAACCGGGCACCATCGTTCAGTACTTCAAGGACGACGCCACCGCTTTCAATGCTGAAAAGCGCGACGTGATCGAAGGCAAGGGTGTGCTCAACAACCTGCTGAGCGAGTTTTTCATGCAAGGTCTGGGCCAGATCGGCGTGCCGACCCATTTCCTGAAACGGCTCAACATGCGCGAGCAGCTGGTCCGCAGCTGTGAAATCATTCCGCTGGAAGTGATTGTGCGCAATTATGCTGCCGGGTCGATCTCTAAACGCCTTGGCATTGATGAGGGCACCCAACTGCCGCGCCCGATCGTGGAATACTGCTACAAGGATGATGGCCTCGGTGATCCGCTGGTCACCGAAGAGCATATCGCGGCCTTTGGCTGGGCCAGCCAGCAGGACATGGACGATATCCTGAGTCTCGCACTGCGGGTCAATGATTTCCTGTCCGGCGTGATGCTGGCGGTTGGGATCAAGCTGGTGGACTTCAAGATCGAAATCGGCCGCATCTATGACGGCGATTTCCAGCGTCTGGTGGTTGCAGATGAGATCAGCCCAGACAGCTGCCGCCTTTGGGATCTGAAAACCGGTCAAAAACTCGACAAGGATGTGTTCCGCCGCGACCTTGGCAACCTGACCGACGCCTACACCGAGGTGGCGCGGCGTCTGGGCGTGATGCCGAACAACCCGCCCGCGGGCGGCAAGCCGACGCTGGTGAACTGATCCGATCCACAGATCCCGTCCTGACAAAAGGGGCGGGATTTTGACTATCTAACGAAGAGGCCCCTAATCCGGGCTTTGCCATCGAAACCTGAGGGAAAATGCGATGAAGGCACGCGTGCATGTAATGCTGAAAAACGGGGTTCTGGATCCGCAGGGCGAGGCTGTGCGCCACGCGCTTGGCGCCATGGGCTTTGACAAGGTGGACGGCGTGCGTCAGGGCAAGGTGATCGACCTCGATCTGGCCGATGACGCCACCGAGGCCGATGTCACCGCGATGTGCGAGAAGCTGCTGGCCAACACTGTCATCGAATCCTACAGCATCGAGATGCAGGGATGAAGGCGGCTGTTGTAGTCTTCCCCGGCTCCAACTGCGACCGCGATCTGGCGGTGGCGTTTGAGCAAGCGGGCTGTGAGGTTTCCATGGTCTGGCACAAGGACAGCGCGTTGCCTGAGGGCATCGATATCGTTGGCGTGCCGGGTGGGTTTTCCTATGGCGATTACCTGCGCTGCGGGGCCATTGCAGCACAGTCACCGATCTGTCAGGCGGTTGTCGATCATGCCAACCGTGGCGGCTATGCCATCGGTGTGTGCAACGGCTTTCAGATCTTGACCGAAACCGGTGTTCTGCCGGGGGCGCTGCTGCGCAACGCCGGTCTTAAATACATCTGCCGCACCGTGGATCTGCAAGTGGCCACCGCCGATAGCGTCTTTACCGAAGCTTATACGGCGGGCGATGTGATCGGTGTTCCGATCGCGCATCACGACGGCAACTACTACGCTGATGCCGAGACCGTGGCAGCGCTGCAGGATCAGGATCGCGTCGCGTTCCGCTATGTCGACAACCCCAACGGGTCGGTTGCGGATATCGCAGGCATTCTGTCGGAAAATCGTCGGGTTTTGGGCATGATGCCACACCCCGAACGGGCGGCAGATGCGGGTCATGGCGGCACCGATGGGGCGGCAGTGTTCCGCGCATTGGCCGGGCTTGTCACTGCGGCGTGACTTGTGAAGCCGCGGTGGCTTGCGTTAGGTTTTGCCTATGACTGCCGCGCGTGACGCAACAACATCTTCTGAAAAACCGCGCTCCCGCACGACATCGTGGCGGGTGCGTCTTGCGTTGCTGGTGTTGATGGCGGTGGCCGCAGTGACCGTTTGGGTCACCAACCGTGCCCTGACCGACCGCTTTACCGAAAGCACCCGCAACCGCGCTGAGCTGCGTCTGGCGCTCTATTCTGGCAACCTGGTGAGTGAGCTGGGGCGTCATGCCATCGTGCCACAGCTGCTGGCGCGGGATCAGGCGCTGATTTCTGCGCTGCAGTCCAACGACTTCTCGCTCTCCACCCAGCGGTTGATCTCCTTTGTTGAGGAAATCGGCGCCGCCTCCATAATGCTGATGGCGCAGGATGGGCGCACTGTTGCGGCAACGGATCGTAACCGGCTGGGGGAAACCCACCGCAATGCGGCCTATTTCGTCGACGCCCTGCGGTCCAAAACCACGGTATTCTCCGCCATCCGCACCGAAGTCGGCAGCTATCGCTTCACCTATTCGCGCCGCATTGTGGACACCTCCGGCATCCTTGGGGTGATTGTGGTGGAGGTCGATCTGCAGAAATTCGAACGCGCTTGGGCGGGCATTTCCGATGCGGTGATGGTCAGCGACAGCACTGGCACCATCCTGCTGGCGACGGAGTCGCGCTGGCGCGGCCTGTCGGAAGAAGACGCGCTGCAGCTGCAGACGCCGGAGGGTGCAATCCAGCGGGCAATCCGCGCCACTACCGACTGGACCGCCCTGCCAGCGGATGCCTACCTGCAGGGTGAGGCGGTGATGCGGCTGGAGTCGCGGATCCCGTTTCAGGGCTGGCGACTTACGTCCTTCACCACCTATGCGTCGATCCGAGAGCGGGTGAACACGGTATTGGCGTTGGAAATCATGGGATTCGCCATTCTGCTGGCGCTGGCCTTCTATGCGCTGAGCCGCCGCACCGCGCTGCGCATGGCCCTGTTCCAGCGGGAGTCGGCAGAGCTTCGCGTATTGAACGCGCGCTTGCAGCGGGAAATTGCCGAACGGGAACGCATGCAGGAGACGCTTGCGGTCGCCGAACAGAGCCTCGCGCAGAGCTCGAAACTGGCCGCCCTTGGCGAGATGTCAGCCGCCGTCAGCCACGAGTTGAACCAGCCGCTGGCGGCGATGAAAACCTATCTTGCCGGCGCGCGTCTGCTGCTCAATCGCAACCGCCCGGAGGAGGCGCTTGCCTCCTTTGGCCGGATCGATGACCTGATTGAACGGATGGGCGCCATCACCCGCCAGCTGAAATCCTACGCGCGCAAGGGCGGTGACGCGTTTAGCCCGGTAAATATGGGCGATGCGCTCGCCTCATCCCTGTCGATGATGGAGCCACAGCTGCGTCAGCGGCATGTCAAAATCGCCCGCATCCTGCCCGAACAACCGGTCTATGTAATGGGGGATCGGATGCGCATTGAACAGGTTATGGTGAACCTGCTGCGAAACGCACTAGATGCTACAAAGTCAGTTGCAGATCCTGAGGTCGAAATCCTGCTTGCTGCAGGCGAGACCGCGACCCTGTCGGTGCGCGACAACGGGATGGGGATCAAGGATTTCGGCAGCCTGTTTGAGCCCTTCTACACCACCAAGCAGCCGGGGGACGGGGTTGGGTTGGGGCTTGCCATCTCCTCCGGTATCGTGAACGACCTAGGCGGTCGGCTGACTGCCCGCAACGGACAGAACGGTGGCGCCGTATTTGAAATGCAATTGCCGATCCTTGTGGACGGCATCGAGGCCGCAGAATAGCGCGGTATCACTGGATGGAGGGCACGCGAATGGCACAGGCCATGAAAATCGCGATCGTCGATGATGAACAGGATATGCGACAGTCGATCAGCCAATGGCTGGCGCTGTCTGGCTATGACACCGAGACCTTTGCCAGCGCCGAAGATGCGCTGAAAGTGCTGGGGCCGGATTATCCCGGCATTGTCATCTCGGATATCAAAATGCCCGGCATGGACGGGATGCAGTTCCTCAAGAAACTGATGGGCAGCGACTCTGCGCTACCGGTGATCATGATCACCGGTCACGGCGATGTGCCGATGGCGGTTGAGGCGATGCGGGTCGGGGCCTTCGACTTTCTCGAAAAACCCTTCAACCCGGATCGCATGTCAGAGCTGGCCAAACGGGCCACGGGCGCGCGCCGCCTGACGTTGGACAACCGGGTGCTGCGCCGCGAGCTGTCTGATGGCAGCACCATCATGAAGAAACTCATTGGCTCCAGCCCGGTGATGGAGCGCCTGCGCGAAGATATCCTCGATCTGGGGCAGGCCGACGGCCATGTTCTGATCGACGGCGAGACTGGCACCGGCAAGACATTGGTGGCGCACGCGCTGCATGCGGTGGGCAGCCGGGCGGGCAAGAAATTCGTGCTGGTCTCCTGTGCGGCACTGGAGGAAGAGGCGCTGTCCAAGCGCCTGTTTGGCCCGATGCTGCCCGAAGACAGCATGCTGCCCGCCATAGAGGAGGCCCGCGGCGGCACGCTGGTGCTGGAAGATATCGACGCGCTGAGCGAGACGCTACAGGCCAAGCTGCTGAGCGTGATCAATGAGCAGGGCATCCCTGGCGAGACCCGCATCGTAGCGATTTCGAACCTGCAGGAGGCAGGCAAGACTTGCGAGGACGCGCTGCGCCCGGATCTGTTTTACCGGTTGGCGGCGCTGCGTATCACGGTGCCACCGCTGCGCCAGCGCGGCGAGGATATCCTGACCCTGTTCACCCGTCTTAGCGAGCAGTTCTCCGAAGAATATGGCTGTGACGCGCCCCAAGTCAGCGCGCAGGAGGCGGCCCAGCTGTTGCAGGCGCCCTGGCCGGGCAATGTACGCCAGTTGATCAATATCGCCGAACGGGCCGTGCTGCAGTCGCGTCGCGGCTCTGGCACCATTGCCTCGCTCCTGATGTCCGATCATGAGGATATGCAACCGGTGATGACCACCGAGGGCAAACCACTGAAGGAATATGTCGAAGCCTTCGAGCGGATGCTGATCGACAACACCATGCGCCGCCACAAAGGCTCCATCGCCAGTGTCATGGACGAATTGTGCCTGCCGCGCCGGACGCTGAATGAAAAAATGGCCAAATACGGCCTGCAACGCTCCGACTATCTGTCCTGAGCGCTGATCCACACGCATTCACAGGCAGGGCCGCATCCTCCGGAGTGCGGCCCTTGCTGTTTGCTAACGAATTATTCACCAATTTTCGCCTAAGAACCAAGTAGATAGTATTTAGATTGCGGCTGTGACGAATGACCATTGTCATTACCTATCCACAGGTCTTATGCTGTCCAAATGAGGATGGGACCCTCGTGATCCTGCCCCTCTTGATGAGATTCGCTGCCTTTGTTTTTGTCCGGCAAGATCCGAGAAAGCAAAGGCAGACCGATTGGCCCCGCAGTATTCCGGGGCAGTTTAGCACCTGACTGAGGTTTCTCAGCAGGGATATAATCAGGGCAGGGCGCGGGTATTCCCACCTGTCGGAGAAGAAACGCGATGACGCGCGCGAGAGAGAACAGCAGACAGGCAGGAGGGCCGGACAGATGTTCCGGGGCTAACCGCTGTACTGCATGGGCCAATCGCGCGCCACAAGACATCGCCCAGACAAGACACCACCCCGATCGTTCACGTCCGCCCGGCAACGGGCCAGATGCGCGCGTGCGCGGCAGGTGCACCAAGGACACATGGCAAAGAAGATGCTTATTGATGCCACCCACGCGGAAGAGACCCGCGTCGTGGTGGTCGACGGAAACAAGGTTGAGGAATTTGACTTTGAATCCGAAAACAAACGCCAGCTTGCTGGCAATATCTACCTCGCAAAAGTAACCCGCGTCGAACCGTCGCTGCAGGCGGCTTTTGTGGACTATGGCGGCAACCGCCATGGCTTCCTCGCGTTTTCGGAAATTCACCCCGACTACTATCAGATCCCGGTCGCCGACCGTGAGGCGCTGATGGAAGAAGAGCGCGCCTATGCAGAGGCACAGCGCGCGCGTGATGACGAAGAGGATGCCAAACCTGCCAAGCGGCAGTCGCGGTCGCGTCGTGGCCGGACCAAAGCTGCGGAGGTGAAATCCGCGGACGTGGTCGAGACCAAGGACGTCAGCCCCGAAACCGCTGAAAACGGCGCTGATATCGCGGGTATGGAAACCATTGACCTGACCGATGAGGTCGCAGCCGCCGAGACCAAGCTGGCGGAGGTTCCTGAGGCCGCTCAAACGGAGGCCGCTGCCGCCGATGACGCGACCGTCGCTGAGCCGGTTGTGGAAGAGGCCGTCAAAGAGGTCTCAGGCACACCTGAGGCGCAGGACGCATCCGCTGAGACCGGTGAGGCCGAGGGCGCGGCAGATACGGCGACACCTGAGGCGGATGACGCCGCAGAGGACGCGGAGTCTGATGACAGTGCCGATAAGGACGCTGGTGCAGATGCGACGGCGAAGGATGAGAATATCGAATCCGTCGCCGATGAGGATGACAGCGAAGATATTCGCCCGGTACGCAAACCGCGTCCGCGTCGCTACAAAATTCAGGAAGTGATCAAGGTTCGTCAGGTCCTGCTCGTTCAGGTCGTGAAAGAGGAACGCGGCAACAAGGGCGCTGCCCTCACCACCTATCTGTCGCTGGCTGGCCGTTACTGCGTGCTGATGCCCAACACCGCGCGCGGTGGTGGCATCTCCCGCAAGATCACCAATGCCGCCGACCGCAAAAAGCTGAAGGACATCGCCGTTGAACTCGACGTGCCGACCGGCGCCGGGCTTATTGTCCGCACCGCGGGCGCCAAACGCACCAAATCCGAGATCAAGCGCGACTATGAATATCTGCAGCGCCTGTGGGAACAGATCCGCGAGCTGACGCTGAAATCCATCGCGCCCGCGAAGATCTACGAAGAAGGCGATCTGATCAAACGCTCGATCCGCGATCTTTACAGCCGCGAGATTGACGAGGTTCTGGTTGAGGGCGAACGCGGCTACCGCATCGCCAAGGACTTCATGAAGATGATCATGCCGTCCCACGCCAAGAACGTGAAAAACTATCAGGACCAGCTGCCGCTGTTCGCGCGCTTCCAGGTCGAAAGCTACCTCGGCGCGATGTTCAATCCGACGGTGCAGCTGAAATCCGGTGGCTATATCGTGATTGGCGTCACCGAGGCACTGGTGGCCATCGACGTGAACTCCGGCCGCGCCACCAAGGAAGGCTCGATCGAGGAGACCGCGCTGAAGACCAACCTGGAGGCCGCCGAAGAAGTGGCCCGCCAGCTGCGTTTGCGCGACCTTGCCGGTCTTATTGTCATCGACTTCATCGACATGGACGAGCGCAAGAACAACGCCGCCGTCGAAAAGCGCATGAAGGACAAGCTGAAGACCGACCGTGCCCGTATTCAGGTGGGCCGGATCTCTGGCTTTGGCCTGATGGAAATGTCGCGTCAGCGTCTGCGTCCCGGCATGATCGAGGCGACAACCGCGCCTTGCCCGCATTGCCATGGTACCGGCCTGATCCGCTCGGATGACTCGCTGGCATTGTCGATCCTGCGCCAGATCGAGGAGGAAGGCACCCGCCGTCGCTCCCGCGAGGTGCTGGTGCGCTGCCCGGTCAGCATTGCCAACTATCTGATGAACCAGAAGCGCGAGCATATCGCCCAGATCGAAACCCGCTACGGTCTGTCCGTGCGGATCGAAGGGGACCCGCATCTGGTCAGCCCGGATTTCTCGCTTGAGAAGTTCAAGACCGCGTCCCGCGTGGTGCCTGTTGCCGCAGCGCCTGTGGTGTCCGTCGATACCTCGATCATGGATCAGGTTGATGCGGATGAGGCGCATGACGAGGCGGATGAGGCCGAGGCTGAAACCAATGACGCCGACGTCGCAGAGGTACAGACCGCAGGTGATGAGGGCGAGGGCGACAATAAACCCAAGCGCAAGCGTCGCCGTCGGCGTCGCCGGAAATCCTCCGGTGGGGACGGTGATGACAGCAACAACGCCGCTCAGGCTGATGCAAACGCGGACGACCAGACGGCGTCGGATGACGCCGCTGCGGACGAGGCCGACGCCAAGGCTGAGCCAGCAGAGAGCACCGATGCCAAAGAGGGCGAGGGTGACGGTGAGGTGAAGAAGCGCACCCGCACCCGGACCCGCTCGCGCAGCCGCAAGAAGAAGACTGACGAGACAGTCACAGCTGAGTCCGACGTCCCGGTGGAGACGGACGCCAAGGCAGAGCCTGTGGCTGAGGTCAAAGAGGTGGTTGAGGACGCAAAGGCAGAGGACAGCAAACCTGCCGAGGCTCCGGTTGTTGAGAGCGCTGAGACGCCCGCTGAGGCTGCTGCGGAACCCGCAGCGCTGAACGGTGACGCCGCCGCAGAGGTGCCCGCCGCCGCCGCCGAAGCAGAGACCGCCGCCGTAGCTGAGGAGGCCGCACCGAGCCAGATCGTGGCGGATGAGGCCACCGCTGAGGATGTTGTCGCAGATCAGGACACCCCTGCCGCTGAGGAAACAGCGCCAGAGGCTGACGAGCCACAGACCGCAGAGGCCTCGACGGAAGAGGTAGAGACAGCCCCGGAGCCGGAGCTGGCCACCGCTGATGCCGAACCGGCAAGCCCGCCGAAGCCGAAACGGCGCGGCTGGTGGTCGGTTGGCAGCTGATCGCAAAAGACTGAAAAGGCGGGCATCAGGCCCGCCTTTTTCATGTCAGGACCATCTGGGCGCTATGTGAGGAACGATGCAAACTGAAAACACCTCTCAGTCGGAGATGCTGTTGCAAGAGTTGCTGGCAGCTGAAACCGCTGTCTGGACCGCATTGCAACAGGGCGATATCGCCGCTGACCGGGCCGCATTGCATCCGCAGTTTCTCGGCGTCTATCCAAGCGGCTTTGCCGGGCGGGACGATCATACCGATCAGCTTGCCCAGGGGCCGACGGTGGCAGAGTTCAGCATCGAGGATGCGCGCGTTTTGCCGCTTGGCCCCGAGACAGCGCTGCTGGCGTACCGCGCCAGCTACACCCGTCCGGGGCAGGCAGAGGGGGAGGCTGAAGGCGCTGCGATGTATGTCAGTTCGATTTGGCAGCGTCAGGATGGCGGCTGGATCAATATCTTCAGTCAGGACACCGAAGCCCTGCTAGAGGGGGCGGAAAACCCGCTCCCCTGATCTCAGCCACCCTTGCGGATCAGATAGATCTGATGCTGCGGATTGTCGCGGATTTCCAACAGCTCATGGCCTGCCTCATGGCAGAAATGCGGGATGTCCACCACCGCAGCCGGGTCATCGGCATGTACCTCCAATACCCTGCCAGAGGCCAATGGTTTCAGACGCTTACGTGCCTTTAGCACGGGCAGAGGGCAGAGCAGCCCGAGGGCGTCGAGGATCTCGTTTTCGTGGGTCATCCCTTGCAGATAATCCGGTTGTTTCATCCTGTCCACAAGGTTGTGACCAGCTCCCCCCGTGACCTTTGTCAGAGGCTGGTCTAAGGGTTGGGCATGTTTGGAATTGAAATCATCGACGCAGGGCTGATCCCTGCCATGCTGGTGGCGCTGACGGCTGGATTGGTCAGTTTTCTGTCGCCCTGTGTCCTGCCCATCGTGCCGCCCTATCTGGCCTATATGAGCGGCGTCTCCATTGGAGAGATCCAAGGCACGGCGCAGGCCAGACGCAAGGCCATTGTGGCCGCGCTGTTCTTTATCATGGGGCTGTCTACGGTGTTTCTGCTGCTGGGCTTCACCGCTTCGGCCTTTGGCGCGTTTGTGCTGCAGAATCAGGAGCTTTTTGCGCAGGTCTCCGGCGTTGTGGTGATTGTCTTCGGACTGCATTTCCTTTCCGTGTTCCGCATTCCGCTGCTTGATCGTGAGGCGCGGATGGAAACCGATCAATCCGGCGGCTCGGCGGTTGGGGCTTATATTCTTGGGCTGGCCTTTGCCTTCGGCTGGACTCCCTGCATCGGCCCTCAACTCGGCGCGATCCTGTCGCTGGCGGCGACCGAGGCTTCGGTCACACGCGGCACCTTGCTGCTGGGGATCTACGCATTGGGACTGGGTGTGCCGTTTCTCTTGGCCGCGATCTTCCTCACCCGCTCCATGGTGCTGATGAACCGGATCAAGCCCTACATGGGCGTGATTGAGAAGTTCATGGGCGGGCTGCTGATCTTTGTCGGTGTGATGCTTGTCACCGGTCTGTTTTCTGAATTCTCCTTCTGGCTGTTGGAGACCTTCCCGGCGCTGGCAACACTCGGCTGATCCGCACGACCCACTGCGGCTTTTGCACGGATCAAAAGCCCCGCTCGGCAAATCACCGGCGGGGCTTACGCTTTTGATGCAGCGCGGCTAAGCTGAGCGGACAACAACAGGCAAATCGGGCCGCGCAATCCGTGCAAGAGCAGAACCCCAAAACCCCCACAGCCAGTGCGCCGCACCGGGATCCGGACGGCGCACCGCAGGATCCGCCGGTACGTCGTCGCAAGGTCTTCTATATCCCCGGCTACGACCCGATGCCGCCGCGCCGCTACCGTGAGCTTTATCGCAGTGAGGGCGCAGCGCAGGCCGAGATTTCCGGCTATCAGCTGTCTCTGGTGCCGCGTCCCAAGAGCGCGACCGCGACCGACGGCGCAGGCGGCTTTGGCTGGCAGGTCCACGCAGAGATTGAGGGGCATGAGGTCGACACCGATGTTGACGTGCTGGTCTGGTCCGACATCGTGCAGGACAGCATGGATCCATCCATTGCCGAGACCTATTGGCAGATGGTGCGTACTGCCTGGATCTATATTTCCACCGGAACGCTGCGACGGCTGATGTGGCTGCGCAAAGGGCCGGTCATTGCTGCCCTGTACCCCGTGGGGATGCTGGTGCTGCAGGCGGCGCTGGCCTTCATCGTGGCGCTGGTAATCGCGCGTCTTGGGCAGGGGGGCGTTGCCCGGCTTGGGCTGACCTCCACCTGGGGTGCGGCGCTGGCTGCACTGGTGTTTTGGGTCGCCGGTCTGGTTGCGGCAGCCATGCTGTTGCGTTGGTTCCGGCGGCAGGATGGCCGTCTCTTTGCCTATTATCTGATGCATGATTACGACCATTCCGCAGCCTTGCGCGGCGCCTACGCACCAGAGCTGGAGCAGCGTATCGCCCAATTCGCGGGTGAGATTGCCGTGGCGCTCAGCGATCCCAGCTATGATGAGGTGCTGGTGGTGGGCCATTCGTCCGGGGCGCATGTCGGTGTCAGCGTGCTGGCTGATGTGCAGCGCAGCGGGCTGGCGGGGCGTCATGCGGTGCTGGGGTTTTTGAGCCTTGGGCAGGTGGTGCCGATGGTCTCCTTCCTGCCTGAGGCGCATCGCCTGCGGCGTGATCTGCGTGACCTCTCCGGGCGGGGAGATCTTTGCTGGGTCGACGTCACCGCACCGGGGGATGGCTGCGCCTTTGCGCTCTGTGATCCGGTCGCGGTCACGGGGGTGTCCCCACCGCAGAAACGCTGGCCGCTGGTTATCTCGGCGGCCTTTACCCAGACCCTCAGCCCGGCACGATGGGCGGCGCTGCGCTGGCGCTTCTTCCGGCTGCATTTCCAATATCTTTGCGCCTTTGATCAGCCGGGAGACTACGACTATTTTCAGATCACGGCAGGTCCGCGCACATTGGAAAGCCGCTATCGCAACCGCAATCCGTCGCGCTCACGTATTGATGTGACCGCGTCCAAATACACTTCGGTTGGTGGGTGATGGGGGATCTGCCGCACTTGGATGATCGCCCTGACAGCGAGGCTGCGGCATCAGCTGAGGGACCTGTGATCATCCCGCCAAAACCTGCGGCCCGCGCCGCCAAGGTCTCGCTTTGGCGCTATCTGCGGCTGTTTCGCGCGGATCTTCTCTCGGCGCAGCCGGCCAAGCTTTATCGTGCCTGGATGGCAGAGTTTCGCACGCCCTTCTTTCGGTCTTTTCTGGTCAATCAACCGGATCTGGTGCGCACGGTGCTAAAGGACCGTCCGGAGGTATTCCCGAAATCAAACCGCATTGGTGAGGGGCTGCGCCCGTTGCTTGGCAATTCGGTTTTTCTTACCAATGGCGAGGTCTGGAAACGGCAGCGCCGGATTATCGACCCTGCATTCGAGGGCGGCCGGCTGCGAGAGATCTATCCGGCCATTCACGCCGCTGCGCAGGCTGCTGTCACCCGTCTTTGTGACCAACTGAACAAGGATCCGGGCGCGCCCATTGAAATCGAGGCGGAAACCTCCCACGCGGCAGCGGATGTGATCTTCCGCACGCTGTTCTCGATCCCGATCGAGCATCATCTGGCACAAGAGGTGTTTCACCGGTTTCGCGCCTATCAGCAGGGCCAGCCTATTCTCAATCTCGCGGCCTTTGTGCCGCTGCCACGCTGGCTGCCCAGATTTCACCGACCCGCCACGCGGCGGAATGCGGCCCGGATCCGGGGTCTGATCAGGGATCTCACAAACCAGCGCATGACGGCCATCGCATCGGGCCAGGCACCGGATGATCTGGCCACCAAGATCATGACCACACAAGACCCCGAAACCGGTGAGCTGTTCACGACGGATGAGATGGTTGATCAGGTGGCGATCTTTTTTCTGGCCGGGCATGAGACCAGCGCGTCTGCATTGGCCTGGGCACTTTATCTGGTGGCTTTGGCCCCCGACTGGCAGGAGGAAATCGCAACGGAGGCGGCGGCGCTGTCGCTGGACCAGTTTGCCGCGGCGGCTAAGTTGCGGATCAGTCGCGATGTCTTCCGCGAGGCGCTGCGCCTTTATCCGCCGGTGCCGATGATGGTACGCGAGGCCAGCTGCCCGCAGCAGTTTCGCGGCCGGACTGTTCCAAAGGGCGCGCAGGTGGTGCTGAGCCCCTGGCACCTGCACCGTCACGAGCGGCTCTGGGAAAACCCGGACGGATTTGATCCCGGTCGCTGGCAGACGGAGAACGGCAAGACCTGCCAGCGCGAGGCCTATATTCCGTTCTCGGCTGGACCGCGTGTCTGTACAGGTGCCGGTTTTGCAATGATTGAAGGACCGTTGATCCTGTCGCTGATCCTACAGCGGTTTCGGGTGAAACCTGTTGCGGAGCAAGAACCCGTGCCAGTCGCGCATCTGACAGTTCGGTCGAAAAACGGGATCTGGTTGCGACTCATTCCGCGCTAGCCCAGCAGCCGTTCAGTGCCCCGCTTTTCACGACGCACCACGCCGCCTTTTGCAGCGGCTTGCGACGGGAATAGTTGCAGCAATCAGGCATCAGCGGTGAAGGTGGGCAGGGACCGGCATCTCTCTAAGATGCCAAACTTGGTTAACGTGACCTTAAGCGTCGCAGCACATGCAGGCGAATGGCTGAGGCCAAACCGCAGTCCACGCCTCTGGTCTCGTCAATTTCGGCGGCCAGATCGTTGATGGCACGCCCGTCTTCAGCCGCAATCTCGCGGAAGGCCTGCCAGAACTCATCCTCCAGCGAGACCGAGGTCCGATGACCGCGCAGGGTCAGGGAGTGTTTCCGCGGGCGATTAGTCATCGTCGGTCTCGGGCGCGTCGCGCTTCGTGCCATCCAGTCGCCGGACGTCTTGCGCGTTGCGGGCCTTGTCCAGATCCTTCTCAGCCTTGGTCCGGCCATAGGTCACGGCATTCTGGTCAGCGCGGGCCTTTTTCTCAGCCCGCGCCTTTTCCTTGCGATACCGGTTCAGATTAACCGGGCCTGAACCGGAACCAGCCATCAGTCTTTCGGGCCGATCATCTGCTCAGGGCGGACAACGGCGTCAAACGTCGCCTCATCCACGAAGCCAAGCGCGATCGCCTCTTCTTTCAGCGTGGTGCCGTTCTTATGCGCTGTCTTGGCGACCTTGGTGGCATTGTCATAACCGATTGTGGGCGCCAGCGCGGTGACCAGCATCAGCGACTCTTTCATCAGCTTGTCGATGCGCGGTTCATTGGCCTCAATGCCGTTCAGCATCCGCTCGGTGAAGCTGTCCGCCGCATCACCCAAGAGCTGGATCGACTGCAGCAGATTGTAGGACATCATCGGGTTGTAGACGTTCAACTCGAAATGCCCTTGCGAGCCTGCAAATTTGATCGCCGCGTCATTGCCCATGACGTGGGCTGCGACCTGCGTCAGCGCCTCGGCCTGTGTCGGGTTCACCTTGCCCGGCATGATCGAGGACCCCGGCTCGTTTTCCGGCAGGATCAGCTCACCCAGACCGGAGCGCGGGCCAGAGCCGAGGAAGCGGATGTCGTTGGCGATCTTGTAGCAGCTGCCTGCGATCGTGGCCAAAGCGCCCGACAGGAACACCATGGCGTCATGGGCGGCCAGCGCCTCGAATTTGTTCGGCGCGGTGACAAAGGGCAGGCCGGTGATTTCGGCCATATTGGCAGCGACTTCTTCGCCCCAGCCCTTTTGGGTGTTGAGGCCAGTGCCCACGGCGGTGCCGCCCTGCGCCAGCTCATAGATGCCGGGCATCGCCGCCTCGACCCGCGCCAGACCTTGACGGATCTGATGCGCATAGCCGCCAAATTCCTGCCCCAGCGTCAGCGGGGTGGCGTCCTGGGTATGGGTACGGCCGATCTTGATGATGTCCTTGAACGCCTCGGCTTTGGTTTCCAGCCCTTCGGCCAGTTTGGTCAGCCCGGGCACCAGCACGTCACGCACGGACATCGCGGTGGCGATATGCATGGCGGTGGGGAAGGTGTCGTTGGAAGACTGGCCCATGTTGCAGTGATCATTCGGGTGCACCGGATCCTTGGAGCCGATCACACCGCCGAGGATCTCAATCGCGCGGTTGGCGATCACCTCGTTGGAGTTCATGTTGGACTGGGTGCCGGACCCGGTCTGCCAGACCACCAGTGGGAAGTTGTCGTCAAACTTGCCCTCGATCACCTCGCCCGCCGCCTCAATGACCGCATCGGCGATCTTGGCGTCCAGCTTGCCCGAGGCCTTGTTGGCCATGGCGCAGGCCTGTTTGATCACCCCCAACGCACGCACGATGGCGACGGGCTGTTTTTCCCAGCCGATGGGGAAGTTCATGATCGACCGCTGGGTCTGGGCGCCCCAGTATTTGTTGGCGGGGACCTCAAGCGGACCGAAGCTGTCGGTTTCGGTGCGGGTATCGGACATAAGTCTCTCTCCGTCTGATGATGACTAAATGTATGCGTCGGTATGCCGTCTACCCCGGTCCGGGCCACGAGGCAATTGCGCAGTTTCGCGCAGCATAGCCATTCCGAACCCAAGGTATAGGGGCCATTGCAGGATGAGTTATTGCACCAGATCAGAAGACCGCTAGATTAAGCGCAGTTACACCCGCGACAGACAACAATCCAAAGGATCTGCCCGTGCTGACATATCAAGCCAAACCGCCACAGCAGGCCGCGACCAAGGGCAGGCATCGGCGTCCTGCGCGGGGCAAAACGCTGTCTCTGGCGCGGCTACAGTGGCAGGTCCAGACGGGTTTTCTGACGCTGTTGATGATCATGGCGCTGGCGGGGCAGGTGATTGCGGCCGATGTGCGCCCGTTCTTCGGGCGTTATCAGGGCTCGCTAGAGGTGCCCAACCCCGATGGCAGCAAGGAACAGCGCGATGCGACCGTCCGGATTGGTCCCCTCGCCAACAGTGACGACGGGTTTTATGTTCAATGGACCACAACCTCGCTGAAGAAGGACGGACGCCGCAAAACCAAATCCTACAATGTAGAATTCCAGCCAACCGAACGGGCTGATATCTTCGCCGCCGCGATGAAGCGCAATGTTTTCGGGCATACTGTGCAGCTCGACCCGATGAAGGGGGAGCCTTACGTCTGGGGCCGGATTATCGGGGACACGCTGACGGTGTTTTCGATGTTTATTGGCCCCAATGGCGACTACGAAATGCAACAGTATGATCGCACATTGGCGGAGGGCGGACTGGATCTTGTTTATTCCTCGCATCGCAACGGTTTCCCGCGCAAGGAATTGAAGACCTTTCTTGAGCGCCGTTAATGCCTTGGTCTGAAGCCTGTAAATATATTTATTAACAGCATATTAAGGGGTGAATCTCATCTCACCATCACCCCAGATGTGAAAAATGCGCCGCATGGGTTATGCAGCGCATCTGTCTAAGTGGGCAGCGGCCCAGCTAAGCTGGAAATTCTGTTACTTGCGGAAACTGTCGAGCGAGACGACGTCAGCGGGTTTCTTGTCCGCCGGATCTTCCTCCACCTCAATCTCGATATCATCGTCGAGTTCGGCGACCATTTCCTCAACCTCGTCGTCATCCTCCGGGGATTCAAAGCGCAGGCCAAACTCCACAGACGGATCCACAAAGGTCTTGATCGCGTCGTAAGGAATATACAGCGGCTCCGGTGCATCGCCGAAATTCAGCGTGATGGCAAACCCGTCCTCGCCGACATCCAGATTGTCGAACCAGTGCTGCATGACCACGGTCATCTCGCCGGGGTAGCGGTCCGACAGCCAATCCGCCAGTTCCGCATCCGGGTGTGAGGTATCAAAGGTGATAAAGAAATGGTGGTTGCCGGGCAGCCCGTGCTCCGCCACCCCATCCAGAACCGAGCGGATCAGGCCACGCATGGCCGAATGCATCAGATTTCCATAGTCAATTTCGCGGGACATTCCGATACCCTTAAATCTCTTTGGGATCAGAATACGGATTTCTGACGGAAACTAAAGGGTCGCTCGTTAGAGATTCGTAAATAATTTCTGACACTAGCAGGACAATGAACTTTGTTTGTACAGCGGTTGCCCAGCCTAGGTGACTTGCCATATCGCGATCCCAAGCCCGGCCATGACGGGCAAAATCAAGGCCAGTCGGCCGCCGCAGACCAGCGCCACAACTGGCGCTGCCAGCACCAGCAGGGCGGCAGAGACATCAAGGCTGGCCATGACCGGCAGCATAAGCGAGATCGCAGGCAGCTCCAGCGTGACAGTCTCGCGAAACAGCACATGCAGCAAAAACCAGACCGAAAGGTTGAGGATCACGCCCACCACAACGGCGGTAATCGCCCGCAATGCGGCGCCCAGCCGGGGATGGCTGGCAATCCGCTCCACATGAGGGGCGGCGAGAAAGATCCAGAGGAAACAAGGCATAAACGTCGCCCAAAGCGCCACCAACCCAGCCGCCAGCGCCATCCACATGCCAGAGGCCAGCGCGCCGGCCAGCATCGCCACAAATTGCGTCACCAGGATCAGCGGTCCCGGTGTTGTCTCCGCCAGCCCCAGTGCATCAATCATCTGACCGGTTTCGATCCACTGGTACTGCGCGACCACGGTCTGCGACATATAGGCCAGCACCGCATAGGCGCCGCCGAAGGTGACCACGGCCAGCTTGGCAAAAAACCAGCCAATATCCGCCAGCAGCTGCGGGCCAAACAGGCTCAGCGCGCCAAGGGGCAGCAGCCACAAACCACCCCAGAGCAACAGCGTTACCCAGAGCGGCCCCGCGGTCGCGGGTGTCCGCGCCGCAGGCTCAACCTTCGCCGAAACCCCACGCAGACTGCCGAGGAGCGCGGCGGTCAGCAGGACCAGCGGAAACGGCAGATCAAAGAGAAACAACGCGAAGAATCCAAACGCGGCCAGTGCCAGATCCGTCCCCCCATGCAACGCCTTCTTACCCAGCCGTTGGAGGGCCTGCAAAACGATAGCAACAACTGCGGCTTTGATGCCGAGAAATCCGGCCTGCACAATCGGTTGCGTGCCAAAGTTCACGTATAGATAAACCAGTGCGGCAATCACCAATGCCCCCGGCAGCACAAACAGCAGCCCAGCCAGAACACCACCAAGGCCGCCGCGCAACCGCCAGCCCGCATAGGTGGCCAATTGCATCGCCTCCGGTCCCGGCAACATCATGCAAAACGACAACGCGCGCAGAAATCCGGCCTCACTCAGCCAGGGGCGGTCCTCGACCAGTTCCTTATGCATCAGCGCAATCTGAGCTGCCGGTCCTCCAAAGGACATCAACCCGATACGGCCAAAAACCCGGACCAGATCGGCCATAGCGATCGCGTCGCCTTTTGGGGAGGTTTTGGAATCTGCTAATATCTCGGTCATAGGCGCCCCGTCGACTGGTCGACGACCTTCTACCATCAACAGTGCACTGTTCCAGTAGCCTGCGGCCCTGATGAGGCGAAAAACCGTAACTTATGCAGACTCGTAAATAGGTGTGGCGGCCGACTGGGATGATCAGTCATGTCTCATCGGTCCATGCCAACCGTTCGCCCGTCATACAGACAGGTAGACAATCCTGTGGCAACTGGCCGAGTTGCTCGAACATGGTCATATAGTCGAAGTTCGACAGGAACTCCCTGATCTGGTCATCCTGCATCCGGACAATCAATTGGCCGAAGTAATCCAGCGGCTCCTCCGCGTTTCGCCCATAACCGCGCACCCAAATCCGGATAGCTGCAAGATCGCCGTCGTCCAGCGCGTGGGTCAGCGTCAGATTGAGATCGTGAATGATATTGCTAAGGGTCGCAACCACCTCTCTATAGTCTTCGGCGATAGCAACAGTGCCATGGAGTGGGCCATTGACCTCTAGTTCGGGATGAAACATCGGCTCAACCAGATCTAGGTTCTGATCCACCCAGACATCATGAAACCACTGAAAGAGCCGTTCGCTGTTTTTCATTTTTCCTCGAGGGTTTACAGGAAGAGACCGAACTGATGCACACCAATTTCTTGGTGTGGGACATTGGCGGTCGGTGCCACTGCTGACGCGACCTAGCGCCATTATTGCGATCACACATCAGACTGGACCACAGGTGTTAACAAGACCTCAATGATCGAATTCAGCCTCGTCCCGCGACGATATCAGCCACAGAGCGTAAAAGCCATCACATGCTGTGCGATTGGTGCACAAGCCTAACTTGGATTGACCAAGGGAGAGACCGTCTTGGCAGCAGAGAGGGTAGCCATGGAGGATGCGGCTAGACCAATCTGGCAGTGCTCCGTGACCTGCAAGCAGCGATCCGTGCTCGGATCTAGACGTTCAACATTAGGGAAATACAGTGTCAAATGACGATTTGGTACGTCATGCGCGGCTTATAGGTCGCGCTCCGAAGTGAAAATGGCCGATCCATGGGCCATGAACATTCACACCGATACCCACCGAAATCTTGCCGAGGCCTTGACCCCGCTTCCAGCTGGATCCGCTTCGGATGGTCACACCTCTAAGGGCCAGCCGCGTCGTGCGTTGGCGGCGCTGCGAATGCTGCTGTTCGCAGCTTTTCTTGGTGTAGGTGGGCTTTTCCTTTGGTCGGCTGAGTTGCCTGTCGTTGCGGGTGTGCGCGAGTGGGCTGGAATCCAACTGGAGCCAAGAGATCCGGCGATTCAGCGCGAACCAGCTGCTGTCGACACATCAGATTCCGGTCCAATCAGCGACCACCAATCGGCACCTATCCTTGCTCCGGCGGGCGAGATCACGGGGTCGGGGTACGTTACCGTTCAAAACTATGCTTCGGTCTTTGCAAAGTACGAGGGAACCATTACGCAACTGTTTGTCGAATTGGGGGATCAGGTCCACGCGGGACAGAAGCTGGCTGAGGTCAGCGATCCCGGCGCCCAATTTGCATTGCAGACTGCACAAATCGATCAGGCGCTTGCAGTGCTTCAGCGAGATACCCGACGTATTGAGGTTGAGCAATCCATACGTGACCATGTCCGGTTGTCATCACTGCTGGCTAAGGAAACCGTCACGGCACGCGCGACACAGGATGCTGCCACGGCGTTGGAGTTGGCACGAACCGCTTTGAGGCAGGCGGAGCAAGAAGTGCTTATGGCGGATCTGAAGGTTCAGATCGCTCAGGAACATGTCGATGAGCTGATCATCAGGGCACCGGTGTCTGGAACGGTGACAGATCTCTCTGCCCGTATCGGCAATAGCGTCCTTGCGCGCGTTGATACCATCCGGAGCACGGACAACCTCATGGTCATCACTGACACAGCGTCAGTCTACCTGGATGCCGAGGTTGCTGAAACCAAAGTGTCGCGTCTTCGGGTGGGATTGACTGGGGAGGCTGTTTTGGATGGCTACCCGGACCAGCCCTTTGGATTTCGCGTCGCGGGTATTTCGCCAGTCGTGTCAGCCGAAAGGGGCACGATCACACTGCGTCTCACTCTCGACAGCCCCCCAGATGGCATTCGCCCCAATATGGCGGCCCGCATCCGTATCGCCTTGGGTGATACTTGATCGCCCAATCTTTAGAGGAGTAGCTTTTATGCCCCCATCTCAGACCATGCCCTTCATCCAGTTTGATAGTGTCTCAAAGGGTTTCACCTTCGGCAAGGACAAACTCCAGATATTCTCGAGCCTCAGTCTCTCGATCGGCGCCGGCGAATTTGTCGCGGTGATGGGGCCATCTGGATCCGGGAAATCGACGATGCTCAACCTGCTGAGCGGGATTGATGCACCTGACCAGGGCAGCATTAGGATCGGCAATTCAAAACTTGAACAGATGGGCGAAGCCAAGAAATCCAATTGGCGTGCCCATAACGTGGGCATCGTCTTTCAGTTCTATAATCTGCTGCCAACTCTGAATGTGGCCGAAAATATCGAATTGCCACTGCTACTGAAACCCATTGGGCGGGCCGAGCGCCGTGCACGGGTCGAGAAGATCATTGATTTGGTTGGCCTTTCAGGACGTGGCAAACAACTCCCCTCCAGCATGTCCGGCGGACAGCAGCAGCGGGTGGGCATAGCCCGCGCCATCGTCAGCGATCCGCCTCTGCTTCTGTGCGACGAACCCACGGGTGATCTGGACCGCGCCTCGGCTGACGAGGTGTTGGAGGTGCTGGGGTTTCTCAATCGCGAACTGAAGAAGACTATTGTGATGGTCACCCATGATCCTGAGGCTGCAACCCATGCAAGCCGTGTACTGCACCTAAACAAGGGGCAATTCATCGAGACACAAGAGGTCGCCGCATGACCTTTCTGACATTGGCCAGACGCAATGCTTGGCGCAAACCCATGCGAACCCTGCTTTTGGTCTTCTGTATTGCAGTCGCGTTCCTGATCTACGGGCTGACAGCCAGTTTTCTGTCGGGAACCCAAGGCACAGCTGGGGCAAATGATGATGTGCTTGGCGTCATGAACAAATCGGGCCGGGGTCATACATTGCCGATCGCCTATCAGCGCCGCATTTCCTCAGTGGAGGGCGTGGCCGATGTGGCCTATATGTCCCGCCTGCGCGGCTACAGCGAGGTTGAGCGCAATGTCGTCGTCGCCAACGCGGTAGTTGCGGATGACATTGCGCGGATCAACAGCGAGAGCCTCGGTCTGACACCGGATCTCCTGGCCGCGCTGAAACAGGGCCGTGATCGTGTTCTGGTCGGGCGCGCGCTTGCCGATGCGCAAGGTTGGCGTGCCGGGCAGCGAATTGACATCACCTCGTTCAATATCTTGCAGAAAGCAGGTGGTCGCAATTGGGGGTTTGAAGTCGGCGGCGTGTTTGAAGGGGCGACCGCAAGTACCGACACTTATTTCATGCTGGCAAACTACGAATACGTGAACGCGTTGCGGGCACGGAATGTGGACACTGTTGACAGCTTCGTGGTGCAGCCAGCACCGGATATCGCGGCCAGTGCACTCGCCGCACGTATTGACGCGCTCTTTGCTAATACTGGAGCGCCGACAAAAACGCAGTCTGAAAAGCAATTTCTGGAGGCCTTTCTGCGCCAGTTCGCGGATGTTGAACTGATCGTATCGCTCGTTGTCGGCGCAGCCTTTGTGACCATCCTGATGATTGTCATCAATACGATGCTGTTTGCGGTGCGCGAACGGACCTTTGAAATCGGCGTTCTTAAGACGCTTGGATTCACCAATCAGTTCATCGCTGTTCTAATCCTTTGTGAAACGCTGCTTATTTTCGTTCTCGGCGGGTTTATTGGCGTGGCACTGACCAAACTTGCAACACAGGTTGCCAGTCCGGCGCTTGGTCTTGTCTTGACCCCGGCTGTTGTGGGCAAGGCGACGATCATCACGGTGTCCCTGGGGATTTTCACCGGTTTGCTGCCCGCGGGTCTAGCAATGCGGACCACAGTTTCCAACGCGTTCAGGGCGAGGTAGTCAGATGTTTTTGCAAGTAAAACAAACCTTGGTGATGATCTCTGCCAATTTGCGCAGCCTGCCACAGCGGCTCTGGATTTCGCTCTCCATGGTGCTCTCAGTTGCACTGGTGGTAGCGGTTCTGACCGGGTTCCTGGCGATGGCGAAGGGGTTCGAGACGGCTTTGGCTGGAAATGGTTCACCCGGAATTGTCGTGATTTTGGGTGGTGGCACCAACCAGGAAACCAGCTCTGACATGCCATCAGGCGTAATCCGCAGCCTTCAGGCCACATCGGCTGATCTGGGGTTGAAACGTGACGAGACAGGGGCGGTTGTCTTCTCCCGTGAGATTGTCGTACCGGTCGAAATTCAGACAGCCACGGATGGATCACTGCAAACCTTGGCACTGCGCGGTATGGATCCCACGGGCGTCGCGCTAAGACCGAATGCGGAAGTGGCGGTCGGGCGCAGTTTTTCACAAGGAACCCGGGAAATCGTGGTGGGTCGCGACCTTGCTGCGCGCGCGCGCATCTTTGGTATTGGTCAGACCGTGCGATTGGGGGCCGTCGATTGGCTGGTTGTCGGGCATTTCGATGCCGATGGTGGCGCAATGGAATCTGAAATCTGGGGGCCGCTTGAGGCGGTGCAATCCGCTTTTGATCAGATGGGGCAGGTGCAGGTTCTGCGTGCATCGTTGATCACCCCGCAGGCATTGGGCACGGTGCAGGCCGCCCTGCCTGCACTGTCGCAAACGCCACTGACTGCGGTGACAGAGTTACAGCTTTTGTCAGCGCAATCGGCGCGGACCTCCACGCTGATCCGACTGTTCGGTTGGCCGCTGGCGATCTTGATGTCGATTGGGGCCACGGTTGGAGCAATCAACACGATGATGACTTCGGTGTCCAATCGTGCCATGGAGATCGCCACCGTGCGCACGCTCGGCTTTTCCCGCTTGTCAGCTTTTGCCGGCACGTGGGTCGAGGCCGTGGTGCTTTCGGTCGCTGGCGCGGTTTTGGGCGCTGCTGCTTCGTGGCTATTATTCAATGGGTGGCAGGCAAGCACCGTCGGCCCGAATAATACGACCACTGGCTTTCAACTAGAGGTGAGCCTTGATGTTCTAAAGGATGGTGCGCTTTTGGGGATCGCCATTGGAATGGTGGGCGGTGCTCTGCCAGCATTGGCGGCAACACGGGTGAAACTCGCGACAGCCCTGCGTTCAGCCGGGTAGCCATTCTGGAAGCTGCAAGCGGGCAGACAGTGCCGGCTCCATTATTGGGGCCGGCATTCCCTATTCGAAGGGTGAGGCCAGCAGACGGGTCTGGCCAAAAATCCGTGGATGGGAAGCCTTCCATCTGCGCCTGCAGGGTGCCCATGTGGCAATGGACCAGGTCTTTCAATACCTGCATAGTGGAATGGATCTGAGTTTAACTCGCGACCCAGGCCTCCGAACAACCCTCATCAATGATCCAAAACTGGGCGCTCCTCTGGGAAACCGAGTAGCGAGGTGGGCTGGTTGATACCAAATTAATGAGTGACCGCCCCCCGCGTTGACAGAAGATGATTCCTTTTGGGGTCCACTGTCGCGCCTGTCACCTGATGCTGCGGCCGCACCGCCATGCTCCCGGTATTCGTCTTTATGATAATCTCCCTCAGGTGGTATTATGCAAAGGATGTTTCGGCAAATGAACAATCCTGTTCCCAAGGAAAGCCAACGGTTCTCGACCGGCTTGGCTGGTGCTGACCTCTGGCGGCTCGCGACTGTCCCTTAGGGAAGCTAAAGGTTCGATTATACGTTCTAAAGGGTACATTATCGTGAAAAAGGTCGTTCTCTGGTTGCGCGAAATTCACAGACTACAACGTGAAATCGCTGACCAAGGCCTGTTTTCGACCAGGTTCGTCAGCAAAAAGGACACGTTATGCTGGCGCTCAATCACATTTGCTTTCCCGATGACGAAATCAAACGCATCCCCCTGCAAGATCTTGGCCCTAGCCATGGTTTGACCTCTGGGTCTGTGAAAATGTACCAGCGCTTCTTCGAGCTTGAGAGTGTCGGGCTGCATTGCGGAGATTTGAGCGAAATGCTTGGCTCCGCGCTCAGCCCGCTGCTGGCGGGCTACCCCAACCTCAGGAATGAGAGCGGTGTCATCTATTACTGCCGCACGCAAACTCACCATGGGTTTGCGGACGAAAACTGGCTGCGCGGTCTCGTTGACACCTATGGTCTCGAGGGCTGGGATGTCACCTCTCTGACGATGACCAGCTGTGCCACGGCCCTAGCGGCAATGCGGTTTATCCAGGCCTGTGAAGAAGATCGGCCGGTGATCATCCTTACTGGCGAGAAGGCCTTTCACTACAGTGTTGCGCGCTTGCCGGTGGGGTTGCTGGGCGAGTTGCCCACTGCGGCGCTGTTCAATGCAGGTCCCGGAAAATGGAGTCTGCTCGACAGCCAGGTGCGTCATCTGCCGCGCTACTTCCAAAATCCAGATGCTATGGCAGTTGAGGACCGGCGCGCGCTTCAGAAAGACTATCTGACAGGACTGATCCGCTTCGTTGAGGATTGTCTGAGCAATTGCGCAGATGTGCTTCACCCGGACTTTCGGGTCTTACCCCATAACCTGAACCTTCCCGTGACACGGGCGCTTCTGCGTCATTTCAATTGGGATCAGCGATGCGTCCAGGGTGACATCCACGGCCTCGGTCACGGCTATTGCTCCGACATCTTTGTAAATCTGAGTGAGTACGAGGTGTCGCAGACTGATCAGATTTCACCTGGCACTCAGTTGTTGGTGCTGGCGGCGGGGACGGGTGTGACCTTTGCGACCTGTCTGCTGGAACGAACGGACATCACTTAAAAAGAGGTATGGAACATTGACAGCGATGATTTTCAAGGCAATCGAGACCGCGCTTTCCGAGGTTACGGAATGGCAGGTGAGCGGGATCACACCTGAGACTGAGCTAGACAAAGCTTTTGATCTGGATTCTTACATGTTCGTACAGTTCCTGCTGGCGCTGGAGGATCAGATCGACGGGCTACAGTTCGACCCGGACGCTATCGGACAACAAGAGTTCAATCGCGCGGCATCTCTGGTCAGCCACATCCAAGACCGCATCGGCGTGCGGCAGGCTGAACATGTTTGATCTGGAAAGCGCAGACAGCCTGTCGTCACTGACGGCCATGGCGCGCAACCATGCGCCTAAAGAAGCACTGGCTGAACTGGGGCGGCTGCGATCAGAGCATTTCACGCAGATATGGACCATGAAAGAGGCTTATATCAAGGCGACCGGGCAGGGGTTGGCATTGCCGCTGAACAGCTTTGCAGTCAGCTATACTGATAGCGCGCCTGAAGTGCTCCGCAGTGCGGTGGGTGCTGTCTCGGATTGGACAATAAGCTGTTGGGCACCGGCTGCAGGCTACCGGGCGGCTGTCGCCGTGCACAGAGCCGACGCCCGGGTTCACCATTTCAGCTTCGTAGAGGAGGATGACCCGGCGGTCTCGGGTTCTCTTTTGCGAAAACCGCATCCTGTCCGTCCTTAATCCCCATTCAGGACGCAACTGCGCCGGTGCTCGGGCAAGATGGCGCCATGCACCAGAGACTCTGATGAGACTTCAAGCCAAGACATATGTCACATCACCCGGTCGTGGTGTGACAGTTTGCCACCCGACAGCAGCTACAGGAGCTATCCGATGACCGCCTATACCGTTCGCCCGCAAGTTCGTTCACCACTGATCCGTCTTCTCGCCGCTGCAATGGCGACATTGGGTATCGGCAGTGGCGCCGCAACTGCCAAGAATGTACCACTCCCGGAACTATCCGCCCCGATCACCACCGTGCGGCTGGTCGGCGACGAAACCGCCTTGAAGCTGACCAACAGCCAAGGCGCGGTCCAGCCACTGGAAATTTCGACTGCAAACAGCTTGGGATGCGGTCTGGAAGCACAGGTGAAGCAAAGCGGCAAAACCCTTGAAATCCACCTGACACGCACTGGGCTGCGTAGCAGCTGGTGGTGCGAACCGAAGCTTCACATCTCTATGCCAATGGATCTCGGGCTAAAGGTTGAAATCGGTAGGCTGGTGGCCGACATCCAGGGCGCATTTGGCGTGGTCGGAATCGCGTCGGAAAACTCAGTGGTGAATTTCACAGGGGATGCCGCCCGTTTCAAACTGACCGGCGCCAAGGCGATCTCACGGCTGGAGTTCGGCCCCGATACAAAACGGGAAAACGTGGATGTGAACGTGCCTTTGAACCTGTCCCACATCTCTTTTCGCACCAACTAGAGCGTATCAGCGCGCACAAATTGAAGGCTGTCCAAACAGACCACATCGGCAGCAATCCTCCACTTTTCATAGGGGGATGTCACAAAGTAAGGCAAAGCAATTGTGCAGTTGGTCCACAACCTGTTATAGAGCAGATAGATATTGAATATACTTATGGGAGGTTTTGCCCCCCCCGTGAGGAAACGAACTGACGTAGGGTGATACAAAGGGTGCGATCGCGGTGCAGAATCACTCAGGCCGTCGCGGGATTGCCCTATGTTGTCGCGCCGATATCCGGTTCCCGATACCGCAGGGTTGAGCCACCAGATCGCCTTCACCCTTGCACGCAGGCAGACCCTGCGTCCTGCGCGGTGGGATGCGCGATCAGTCCAGCCGTTCACACGCGTCGGCCAACCGCCGACGCTGAGACCGCCCACCGCGGCGACACAGTTGTTTCATCTAACCCGGGCATTGTTACGCCCAGCAAACAGGCGTGCCGCATGGTCTCCGCCTGCGTCGCAGTGATGCAAGACGGCCGTCAATACTAGGGCAGCAAAAGAATGATTTTCATACCGATTGAGTTCATGTTTTCAGCACAGATGATGTTCTTGTTTATTCATGTGGTCAGAAACGATGACACGGCCAACAAAAACAAACCGTTTTTGCTGCTTATTCTGCTGAGCGCGGTTCAGTCGTTTTTGCTGGGTCTGCGGTGGGGCTATGATGTTGAAGCCACGTCCTACATTGTGCCGATACTGGCCACTTTGCTGCCGGCTCTGGTCTATGCTGGTGTGTTGAATGTTATTGAGCGCGACCGCTGGCCACTGGCGCAGCGGATGGTGGTCTATTACCTGCCGACCGTTCTGGTGGTCGGGCTGACGCTCTTCTGGCGTGAGGCAGTTGATATAGTCGTGGTGATAACCTTCCTGGCCTATGCGGTGGTCATTCTTCGGCTGCTGTTGCCGGGGACCGATGCGCTGGGGATTACTCCGCTGGACGGCGCGGATTCTACCTACCGCGCAATCTTCTTTGCGGCGCTGTCTCTGCTGTCCTTTGCGTTGATCGACACGATCCTGTTTCTGAGCTTCATCTGGAAGCATGTGGACCACGTGCCGTCGGTGATCCTGTTCGCAAATTTTGCAGCCTTGGTGATGCTCGGCTTGGCTGCAACACTTGCCAGCAATAGCAAAACCCCGCCGCAGGACACGCCGCAGCCACGCCGACTGGATGAGGAGGAACTGAGTGGCTCGGCTACTATCCAGCGGATCGAGGAACTCATGAATGACGATCATGTCTATCGAGATGCCAATCTGAACCTCGAAAGACTGGCACGCAAAGCGCTGATCCCATCGCGGCAAATTTCACAAGCAATCAACCGCTCTGTGGGCATGAATGTGTCGCAATATGTCAACGGCTACCGCATCGCAGAGGCCTGCGATCTGTTGCAGGCGACACGCCGGTCAGTCACCGATATCATGTTCGATGTGGGCTTTCAGACGAAGTCCAACTTCAATCGAGAATTTCGCCGGGTAACCGGTATGACCCCGCAGGCATGGCGCATGAAATATACACCGGCTGCTGAGGATCCCACGGCCGAACCAAACACCGGCTGCGCCGCGGCACAAGGGGGCACGACCTGATGCGAAGTACTTGCTAAGGGATGGACGGCAAGACTCTGACGCGGTCCGAAACAGAGAGACGTTCCGCGATACACAATAAGCCGAAACCTGTGCACAACCATGATACGGGGGAGGGAAAGTGCAGGTTTCTGTTGCCAGGTACCTGCGAACCCCGCCTTACACGGCTAGGCATAAGGACTTAAGTTTCGGCGACATTAACAGCTTACGCTGCTACTGCCATTGCCGGAGCACGATTGTCATTTGCAATTGTACAAGTTTCGCCGATAACGGTGGCAGACAGCCGAGACAAAGCTAACCCCTTTAGACGTTCGTCGATCCTGTTTCGACCCCATGATCCCCAAATGAAGGATGTTTGGTGGAGTCGCCGGGTACCGCCCCCGGGTCCGATCCGCTTATTACGAGCGCGTTTATGTCCATAGTTCCGAAGAACAAGTCTTATATAGGCAGGTTTTTGTCGGATGCAAAGGGGGCGGTATCAAAATCCTGCAAGGTTTCTGATGGTCTGCGACGGCAAGGCTGAACCCTGACGAGGCTGCGTCAGCTTGAGGTGGGTCGCTGTGCGCGCGCCGCAAAAACCAGTGCCGCCAGCTTGCAGCTCTCCGCTTCCAGCGCGCTCAGATGGGTGGTGGCCGCGTCGCCATCCCCGGCCTCGATGGCTTCGACAATCTGGCTGTGCAATACAGTGATCACGGCGCGGTCCCGCGCGCTGAAGGTAATCATATTCATCAGCGGCTGCATCGCCTCCACAGCGCCAGCCAGCTGATAGGACAAAACCGGATTGCCCGCCGCATCCACCAGCGCCCGGTGAAAGGTCACATCAGACGCACAAAACGCCTCATCGGAGAGACCAGGTTGGCCCTGCCGGAAAATCTCCGCGCGCATGGTGGCAAGGTGATCTGCCGTGCGCCGGGTGGCCGCCAGCGGCGCACAGGCGCGCTCCAGCGCATAGCGGGCCTCGCAGGCGGTATCGAAACTGACGGCATTCATGCTGAGCAGCAGCGTCGACGTGGTGATCTGCTGCGCATAGGCCTCCTCAAAGCTCAGCCGATTGACAAAGGCGCCGCCGGTGGCCCCACGCTGGGTGCGGATCAGCGATTGTGCGGCCAGCCGCTTCAGCGCTTCGCGCACGGTGGGGCGCGAGACCTGAAACTGCTCTGCCATCTCCGCCTCCGAGGGCAGCCGCTGGTCGACGATCAACGCCCCTGTGATGATCGCATCACGAATGGCTTCGGCGATCTGGGCGGACAAATCCGCTGTGCTGCGAGGGGTCAATTTCATGCTCTGGCGCCGCCTGTCGGGAGAAATCATTTGTCAGACATTTAAAAGTCTGACATTTGATTGGCAAGAGCTGAGTCGCCGTCGTGGAGGAGAAAGAGGCCCGTCGGCATGATCGCTCAGCCAACGCACCCAGGCGTGCCGGTGCGCCAATGAATGTCAGAGGAGGACAGATCATGTTCAAAGCTTTGGTCGTGAACAAGGACGAAGACAGCGGCAAAACATCAGCCGCCGTTGAAACGCTCAGCCTGGATCAGTTGCCCGACGCAGAGGTGACGGTGGCGGTGGACTATTCCACAGTAAACTACAAGGACGGGTTGTGCATCGGTCCGGGCGGCGGGCTGGTGCGCAAATACCCCCATGTGCCGGGCATTGATTTTGCAGGCACGGTCGAGGCCTCAAACGATGACCGCTACAAGCCCGGCGACAAGGTGGTGCTGACCGGCTGGCGCGTGGGAGAGGCCCATTGGGGCGGGTATTCGCAAAAGGCCCGCGTGCGCGCCGATTGGCTGGTGCCGCTGCCAGAGGGGATCGACACGCGGCAGGCGATGGCGGTGGGCACCGCAGGCTTTACCGCGATGCTGTCGGTGATGGCGCTGGAGGATCACGGGCTGACACCGGACCGTGGCCCGGTGCTGGTCACCGGGGCCGCGGGCGGCGTCGGCTCTGTGGCCACCGCGATCCTTGCCAACCTCGGCTATGATGTCGCCGCAGTGACCGGCCGCCCCGAGACGGCGGAGTACCTGACCGCCCTTGGTGCCACGCAGATTGTGCCGCGCGAAGAGCTGAACGAAACCGTCAAACGCCCGTTGGAGAGCGAAAACTGGGCCGGCTGTATTGATGCCGTCGGCGGCGCAATGCTGGCGCGTGTGCTGGGCCAGATGAAATATGGCGGTTCTGTTGCGGCGGTCGGGCTGGCTGGCGGGGCAGGGCTGCCTGCCACCGTGATCCCGTTCCTGTTGCGCGGTGTGAACCTGCTGGGCATCGACAGCGTGATGCAACCCTATGACAATCGGCTGCGGGCCTGGCAGCGGGTCGCCACCGACCTGCCGATGGAGAAGCTGGAGGCGATGGTTCAGCCCGCCACCCTGTCGGACCTGCCAAAGCTTGGCGCCGATATTCTGCAAGGGCAGGTGAAAGGGCGCGTGGTCGTGGATGTGAACGGCTGACGCGGGCAGGCGTTACCCGCCCAAACCCCGGCCCACACTCCGGCCCACACTCCGGCCCACACCCGGCCCACATTTTGCGCAACACTCTGGCGATAGGGCAGAGAAACGCGCAGTACGGCTGCGCGTTTTTTCACATCGGGTTGCCAGCCCATCCTGATGGTGCGCGCATAAGGCGCGACAATCACGCGGTTTTCTGCTATGCTCGGCCTCTGCACCCGACCGCGCCGCCGCTGCGTGCCAGCGCGCGACCCTCTCTTCTGGCATAGGCTCTGACCGGTCAGGCAGAGCGAACCGCGCGCACATCGTCTGAGCGTTCCTGCGATTTTTTCACGATCGGCGGGAACCCGCGCAGCCGATGAGCAGTTGAGACACTGGACGTTCACATAAGACAAAGCAGGGACACCCATGACAGATGAAACGGCCAATCAGGGCATACCCGCCCCCGACGGTGAGGCCGCCGTCATCGACACCGAATATGAAATTGGACAGGACAATTTAGAGGGATCGGTGGGGCCGATCGGATTTGACATCCACAACCCCGTGTTCATGGTCTCCGGCATCAGCATCATGCTGTTTGTCTTCTACGCGCTGGTGCTCCCCGAACAGGCCGCCGCTTTCTTCGGCTGGCTGCGCCCGGCGGTGACCAGCTCCTTTGATTGGTTTTTCCTCAGCGCGGGCAATATTTTCGTGCTGTTTTGTTTTTTCCTCATCGTCTCGCCCTGGGGCAAGGTACGCCTGGGTGGCGCGGATGCGGCACCCGATTACACCTATACCGGCTGGTTCGCGATGTTGTTCGCCGCCGGCATGGGCATTGGCCTGATGTTCTACGGCGTCAGTGAGCCGATGAGCCATTATTCCACCTCCTTTGGCGGGGTGAGCATGGGCGAGAACGGCGCCCGCACCGATTGGGCTCCCTTGGGTGGGGCCGCAGGGGACAGCGCGGAATCCGTGCGTCTTGGCATGGCGGCAACGATCTACCACTGGGGCCTGCACCCCTGGGCGATCTACGCCATTGTTGCGCTGTCACTGGCGCTCTTTTCCTTCAACAAGGGGCTGCCGCTGACCATCCGCTCGGCCTTCTACCCGATTTTCGGCGAACGGGTCTGGGGCTGGACGGGCCATGTGATCGATATCCTTGCGGTCTTTGCCACGCTCTTTGGTCTTGCAACCTCCCTTGGCTTTGGTGCGACACAGGCCAACGCGGGGCTGAACGAACTCTTTGGCGTGCCGGTTGGTTCCACCACCGAAGTGATCCTGATCTCCGCCATCACCGCGGTGGCGCTGGTGTCGGTGGTGCGTGGCCTTGATGGCGGCGTGAAGGTGCTGAGCGAGCTGAACATGGGGCTGGCCTTCCTGCTGCTGATCTTCGTGCTTCTGGTCGGGCCAACCCTGCTGATCATCACCGGCTTCTTCGACAGTCTGATGGCCTATGTGCAGTATCTGCCTGCTCTCTCGATGCCCTTCGGGCGCGAGGATACCAACTACAGCCAGGGCTGGACCGCCTTTTACTGGGCGTGGTGGATCAGCTGGTCGCCTTTTGTCGGCATGTTCATCGCCCGCGTCAGCCGGGGCCGCACCGTGCGGGAATTCATCATCTGCGTGCTGCTGATCCCCAGCCTGGTCTGTGTCTTGTGGATGAGCGTTTTTGGCGGCACCGCGATCCATCAGGTGGTGGCGGATGGCTATACCGGTGCGCAGGATGCGGCGCTTGAACTGAAGCTGTTCAAGATGTTGGATCAGCTGCCGCTGGCGTCCATCACCTCCTTTGTCGGGATCCTGCTGGTGATTGTGTTTTTTGTCACCTCCTCGGATTCCGGCTCGCTGGTGATCGATACGATCACCGCGGGGGGCAAGGTTGATGCGCCGATGCCGCAGCGGGTGTTCTGGTGCGTGTTCGAAGGCGCCGTTGCGATTGTGCTGCTGCTTGGCGGCGGTCTGGTCGCCCTGCAGGCGATGGTGATCTCAACGGGCCTGCCGTTCACGGTGGTGCTGCTCCTGATGTGCTGGGCAATCCTGCGCGGACTGCAAAGCGAGCCGCGCTGACAGGCATGGCTGTCCGGTCTGACGTTCCGACCTGACCCATTCGCCACACACATCTGACAGAAAACGCCCCGGGGATCCTCCGGGGCGTTTTGCACTGTCTGGACTGCGGTTTTTACCCGCCTAGCCCGTTGCCTCAAAAAAGCCGACGGAATTACCATCCGGATCTTTGGCGTAGAAGAAATGCCCGCGCGGCAGCGGGATCGCTTCCGACACCACCTGTCCTCCGGCATCCGTCACCCGTGTCATCACGTCGGCCAGCGCACCCTCGGCCGCCAGATGCAGGGTGGGACCGATCCCATCGGGGGCAGGGGTGCCAGGGTAGATGCTCAGCGCGACACCGGTGGCCGGGTCTTTCGGGCGAAACAGCAGCATCGGGTTTGGCCCATCGGTGACCAGCTCCAACTCAGCCCCTGTCACATGCTGATAAAAGCGGGTCGCGGCGTCCATATCGGTCACGGGGATCTCGCCCCAGACCAGAAAATCCTTCGGAGTATATGCCATCATCTGCGTCCTTTCCTTCTGATGTGGCCCTTTGCTACCCGCCGCTGTTGCCAAAAAATGTCATCAGCGCAGCAACGGCAGCTGCGGGCAGGCATCACCATCGGCGCTTGACCTCATGCACCATCATCGGCACTCCTTTCGGAGACAGACATAAGGAGAGACCATGGCCCTCGATATCGATTTCGTCCGCAGCCAGTTTCCGGCATTTGCAGCAGCGAATTTGCAAGGTCAGGCGTTTTTTGAAAATGCCGGCGGCTCCTATACCTGCCAGCCGGTGATCAACCGGCTCACCCGGTTTTACACTGAACGCAAGGTGCAGCCCTATGCGCCCTATGAGGCCTCGACACTGGCAGGCGCTGAGATGGATGAGGCGCGGCACCGCCTGGCGGGCATTCTCGGGGTGGATCGTGATGAGCTGAGCTTTGGCCCCTCCACCACCCAGAACACCTATGTGCTGGCGCAGGCCTTTCGTGACTTTCTGTCCCCGGGGGAGGCGATCATCGTCACCAATCAGGACCATGAGGCCAACAGTGGTCCGTGGCGCCGTCTGGCTGATGCGGGGATTGAGGTGCGCGAATGGCAGATCGACCCGCAGTCCGGCCATCTGGATCCGGGCGATCTTGAAAACCTGCTGGATGAAAAGGTCCGTCTGGTGTGTTTTCCCCATTGCTCCAACGTGGTCGGGGAGTTGAACCCGGTCACCGAAATCACCGCACTGGCCCATGCGGCGGGCGCCTTTGTCTGTGTCGATGGCGTCTCTTATGCGCCCCATGGTCTGCCAAATGTTGGCGAGCTGGGGCCGGATATCTATCTGTTTTCTGCCTATAAAACCTACGGGCCCCATCAGGGGCTGATGGTGATCCGCCGCGCCCTTGGGGAGCTGCTGCCCAATCAGGGCCATTTCTTCAATGGTGATACGCTTTACAAACGCTTCACCCCGGCGGGGCCAGATCATGCGCAGATCGCGGCCTGCGCCGGCATGGCCGATTATATTGCAACCCTTGCCCATCACCACGGCGGTCCGCTGACCGAAGGCGCCGCGCAGGGCGCCTTTGTCCACGATCTGATGCGCGCCCATGAGGTAGAGCTGCTGCAACCGCTGCTGGACATGGTGAAGGATCGCAATGACCTGCGCCTGATTGGTCCGTCTGATGCCGCCACCCGCGCGCCCACCGTGGCGCTGGCGCTCGACCGCCCGGCAGAGGCCGTGGCGGCTGAACTGGCAGAGCACGGCATCATGGCGGGGGGCGGCGATTTCTACGCCCTGCGCGCGCTCAATGCTATGGGCGTGTCGACCAGCGATGGGGTGCTGCGGCTCAGTTTTACGCATTACACCTCGAAAAAGGAGATGACACAGCTGATGGAGGCCCTAGATCGCGTCTTGAGCAAGTGACGAGATCCAAAGGACAGGCCCTTCATGACCGACGACAAACCGAGCAACGCCCCGATCATCTGGTGGGTGCGGCGCGACCTGCGTCTTGCCGATAACCCGGCGCTGGCGGCGGCTGTCGCTGCGGATGTTCCGGTTATCCCTGTCTTTATCCTTGATGCGCTGGATGAGGACCTGGGCGCCGCGCCAAGGTTCCGGTTGGGGCTGGGGCTGGCGCATCTGGCCAAGGAGCTGGAGCGGCGCGGCGCGCGGCTGATCCTGCGCCGCGGGTCAGCACAGGAGGTGCTGACGCAGCTGATCACGGACACCGGTGCGGGCGCAGTTCACTGGACCCGCGCCTATGACCCGCAGGCCATCGCCCGCGACACCGACATCAAGGATCAGCTGAAGGGGCAGGGAATTGCGGCGAAATCCTTTGGCGGCCATCTGCTGTTTGAGCCCTGGACGGTCGAGACCAAAACCGGCGGCATGTACCGGGTCTATTCGCCCTATTGGAAGGCGGTGCGCGACCGCGACGTTGACGGGCTGATCGCCGCCCCCTCACGGATCCCGGCGCCGGCGCATTGGCCGGCCTCAGATGATCTGGACAGCTGGCAGATGGCTGCCGCGATGCGGCGGGGCGCAGATGTGGTGGCGCAATACTGCCGCGTCGGCGAAGATGCAGCGCAGGAGCGGCTGGCAGAGTTCCTCGACAGCCGCGTCGCCGACTACAAACAGGACCGCGATTTTCCCGCAATGGATGCCACCTCGGGTCTGTCTGAGAACCTCGCTTGGGGGGAGATCAGTCCGCGCCGCATGTGGCATCACGGGCTGGAGGCGCGCCGGGCCGGCAAATCCGGCGCTGAGCATTTCCTCAAGGAAATCGTCTGGCGCGAATTTGCCTATCACCTGATGTTCCACACCCCCCATATTCTGACTCGCAACTGGCGCCCGGAATGGGAGCATTTCAACTGGTCGGAGCGTGACGATGACAAGGTCGACGCCTGGCGGCGCGGCCAGACAGGGTATAATTTCGTCGATGCCGCCATGCGAGAGCTTTACGTGACCGGCAAGATGCACAACCGCGCCCGGATGATCGTGGCCAGCTTTCTGACCAAACATATGCTCACCCATTGGCGCATTGGCCAGCAGTGGTTTGAGGAGTGTCTGGTGGACTGGGACCCGGCCTCCAACGCCATGGGTTGGCAATGGGTGGCAGGCTCCGGCCCTGATGCCTCGCCGTTCTTTCGGATTTTCAACCCCGATGGCCAGCTGGAGAAATTCGACGCCAAAGGCCGCTACCAGTCCGCCTGGATCGCCGAAGGGCAGGCCAATCCGCCGCAGACCGCGCTGGATTTCTACCGCGCCACACCCCTGTCCTGGCAGCTGTCGCCAAAGGACAAACGCGCTGAGCCGTTCCTTGACCTGAAGGAGGGCCGCGCCCGCGCGCTGGAGGTCTACGGCCAGCGGGAACTGCCTGACGACTGACAGATCCCTTGCCAGAAGCGCCTGATTTGGCCTAGCCTTTTGGGTGGGCTCGTCTTGGGGAGGACAGAATGGCGCTCACAACGACCGACGGACAGGCCAATCTGCCGCGCTACTTCGCAGCGATTTTTGACCAACTGCACGCGCTGGAGGTGGGGCAGCTGGACATTGACCTGCCGGACGGGCGGGTGTTTCGCGTCAGTGGCCAACGGCCCGGCCCGGTGGCCGATCTGCGCATCCACAATCCGGACTGCTTTGCCCGGCTGATCCGCGAGGGCGATCTGGGGTTTTCCGATGCCTATCTGGACGGCTGGTGGAGCACATCGGATTTGCAAGCCTTCATGGATCTGATCCATCTCGGGTCGGAAACTGTTTACGACGGCTTCCCGGGACGCGGGCTGATCCGCGCCTATGAGCAGTTCCGCTTCTGGCTGCAACGCAATCACCGCGCCCAGGCCAAGGCGAATATCTCCTACCACTATGACCTTGGTAACGCCTTCTACGGGCTGTGGCTGGACGACACGATGACCTATTCCAGTGCCCTGTTCAAAACCGGACAGGAAAGTCTGGAGACCGCGCAAACAGCCAAATACGCCTCCATGGTGGATCAGATGGGGGTGAAGCCCGGCGACCATGTGCTGGAGGTTGGCTGCGGCTGGGGCGGCTTTGCCGAATATGCCGCCCGCGAACGGGGCTTGCGTGTCACTGGCCTCACCATCAGCGAAGAACAGTTGAAATACGCCCGTCAGCGCATTGAAAAGGCTGGACTTTCCGATCAGGTCGAACTCAGGATGCAGGACTACCGCGACTGCGAGGGCACCTTTGACGGTATCGCTTCCATCGAGATGTTTGAGGCGGTGGGCGAAAAATACTGGCCCGCCTATTTCCAGATGATCCACGACCGGTTGCGCCCGGGCGGGCAGGCGACCTTGCAGATCATCACCGTCGCGGACCGGCGCTGGACCGTTTATAAACGCGGCGTCGATTTCATTCAGAAACATATTTTCCCGGGCGGGATGCTGCCCGCGCCAAAGATCCTGCGCCAACAGGTGGAACTTGCCGGGCTGCAGGTCATGAAATCGCTCGAATTCGGTGATAGCTACGATCAGACGTTGCGGCGCTGGCACGCCACATTCAACAACCGCTGGGACGAGATTGCTGCCATGGGATTTGATGATCGCTTCAGGAAAATGTGGAATTTCTACCTCACCTCCTGCGCGGCCGCGTTCAAGGCTGAGACCTGCGATGTCACCCAGATCACGCTTGCCCACCGCTGACCGAAAGCCCCGAATATGCCCACCGCCGCCCGATTGATTGCCGCCCTTAGCATGGCTCTTGTCGCCATCGCCGTCTCCTTCCTGATCATGCCGCTGATGCCAGAGGGCACGGATTTTGGCTATTTCGTGCCCTTCAATGCCGCGCTTGGCGTGCTGATTGGCTGGGTCTGGGTGGGGCGCCATGTGGGGCGCGGGGTGGTCAATGCCATCAATAACGGGCTGACCGGTGCCGCGCTTCTGGTGCTCTGGGGGCTGTTCTTTCAGGGCGCGTGGGAGATGTTCCGCCTCGCCATGCGCAATCGCTACGACGGCCCGTTTGAGGCGCTTTCGGCAATTTTTGTCATCGGATTGGATTTCTTTTTTGTGATGGCGGTGCCACATGTGTTGCTGGCGCTGGTGATTGGCGGCATCTTCTCTGGCCTGGTGACCGAGAACGCCGCAAGACGCTGGCGCTGAAACGACATATTTCCAATAGGATACAGACCGTGGTTGATCTTTTTGTCTATGGCACCCTGCGCCATCTGCCGCTGCTTGAACTGGTGCTGGGGCGGTCCGGTGCCGCGCTGGATGCCGTGTCGGCGCATCTGCCGGACCACGGCGCCTTTGCGGTGGTGGATCAGCCCTTTCCCGCGATTGAGGCCCGCGCCGGACACCGCGCCCCGGGGCTCTTGCTGCAGGGCCTCACGCAGGACGATATCGACGCGCTGAATTTCTACGAAGGCGGGTTCGACTATACGCTGCGCCGCGTCACGGTGGAGCTGGACGCAGGTGGCAGCGCCCCGGCGGATGTCTATTTCCCCGATCCGGGCCTCTGGCAGACCGGCGCGCCCTGGGATCTGGCCGCATGGCAGGCCGACTGGGGCGCCTTGTCCCTGCGCGCCGCAGAGGAGGTCATGGCCTACCGTGGCCGACTGAGCCCGGCTGAGGTTGCAGCCCGTTTTCGCCCGATCCGTATTCGCGCCGCCGCTTGGTTGGCGGCGCAGAACCGGGCCGAGGATCCCGATCACGATCTGGCCCGCGATGTCGTCGTGCATGAGCATAAGCGCGCTTATGTGAATTTCTTCGCCATGGAGGAGATGGACCTGCAATTCCGCCGCTACGATGGCAGCCTCAGCCCGGTGGTGAACCGGGGCGCGGCCTTGGTGGGTCAGGCGGCGGTGGTGCTGCCTTATGATCCGCGCCGCGATGCGGTGCTGCTGATCGAACAGTTTCGCGCGGCCACCTATATCGCAGGCAACCGGCGCCCGTGGATGTGGGAACCGGTGGCTGGGCTTATTGATCCCGGCGAGACGCCCGAACAGGCGGCCCACCGCGAGGCGATGGAGGAGGCCGGCCTGACCATCGACCAGCTGGAAACCGTGACACGGGTCTATCCGTCCAGCGGCGCGTCGGGCGAGTTTTTGCACATCTTTGTAGGCGTTTGCGACTTTGAGAACATCGCAGGCGGCGGCGGGCTGGAGAGCGAGAATGAGGATATCCGCAGCCAGATCATCCCCTATGATGACCTGATGCGCGGTGTTGATGATCACAGCTATCAGGACATGCCACTGGTCACCGCCGCACTCTGGCTGTCACGTCATCGTGACCGGCTGCGCCGCGGCGAACCCTGACAAGGCGGCGGGCAACCGGGCATGTGATCTGCATCTCGGCTTGTGGTTGTCCAATGCCTTGGCTACACCTCAACGGGAATGATCGAAAGGGATACCATGCGCATTGCACATGACTTGGCCGACGCGATCGGCCACACGCCTCTGATCCGCCTGAACCGCGTCAGCGATGAAACCGGATGTGAGATTCTGGGGAAGGCCGAGTTCATGAACCCCGGCCAGTCGGTCAAGGACCGCGCGGCACTTTATATCATCAAGGATGCGATTGCCCGCGGGGATCTGAAACCGGGCGGCACCATCGTCGAAGGCACCGCCGGCAACACCGGGATCGGTCTGGCGCTGGTTGGCGCCTCGATGGGGTTCAAAACGGTGATCGTCATCCCCGAAACCCAGTCCGAAGAGAAAAAGGACATGTTGCGGCTGGCCGGCGCTCAGCTGGTGCAGGTGCCCGCAGCGCCCTATCGCAACCCCAACAACTTTGTGCGGTACTCGGAACGTCTGGCCAAGGAACTGGCCAAGACCGAACCCAATGGCGCAATCTGGGCCAATCAGTTCGACAATGTGGCCAACCGTCAGGCCCATGTTGAGACAACCGCACCGGAGATCTGGGACCAGACCGAGGGCAAGGTTGATGGCTTTGTCTGCGCCGTTGGCTCCGGCGGCACGCTGGCCGGTGTCGCCGATGCGCTGCAGCCCAAGGGCGTGAAGATCGGTCTCGCGGACCCGATGGGCGCCGCGCTTTATTCCTATTACACCACCGGCGAGATCGCGACCGAAGGCGGCTCAATTGCCGAAGGCATCGGTCAGGTCCGCATCACCAAGAACCTCGAAGGGTTCAAACCCGATTTCTGCTACCAGATCGAAGACCGCGACGCGCTGCCGTATGTCTTTGACCTCTTGCATGATGAAGGGCTGGTTCTGGGCGGGTCTTCGGCGATCAATATCGCTGGCGCCGTGCGCATGGCCAAGGACATGGGTCCGGGCAAAACCATTGTTACCGTGCTGTGCGACTATGGCACGCGCTACCAGTCGAAGCTGTTCAATCCCGACTTCCTGCGTGAAAAGGACCTGCCGGTTCCCGATTGGATGACCCACACCCCGGCCTCTATCCCCGGCGTGTTTGAGGACGTATGATCCCCGTCATGCGTGGTATTGTGAAATGTCTGGCCGGGCTGGTTCTGCTGATCAGCCTGGCCTTTCCCGCTCTGGCCCAGCTCGATGCGCGTGCCAAATCCTACTATGAGGACTGGCTGCGCACCGCCAACCGGGCCGAGACCGTCATTGACGCCAGCCGCGCCTCCAATCTTGCACTGGAACAGCTGCGCAGCGAGCTGGCGGATTTTCGGCAGACTTTCCAGGTCAAGCGTGGTGAAAATGGCGAGCGCATTCAAACGCTACAGGGCCAGCTCGATGCCCTAGGTCCCGCTCCCGGCGAGGGGGAGGAAGAGCCCGAAGATATTGCAGATCTGCGTGCCTCGCTGACCCAGCAGCTCAATCAGCTCAAGGTTCCGCGTATCGTCGCCGAGGAAGCTTACAGCCGCGCCGATGGCCTCATCAACGAGATCGACAAGATCGTCCGCGAGCGCCTGACCAAACGTCTGTTTGAACGCGGCACCTCGCCGCTCAACCCCGAACATTGGCCCGGAGCTTTGCGGGATATGCTCCATGCCAGCCGTGGGGTGGGCAATGAAACCCTGTCGCAGCTGCGCAATGACACCACCAGTGAACGCATCAGCGGTGATCTGGTCGGGCTGCTTGCGGTGTTGTTCATCGGTCTGCTTCTGATCACGCGCGGACGTTCATGGGCCCATCGGGCTGGCGATTATCTGCGCCGCTACGGTGCGCGTGGGACCGGGGTTTGGACCTTCGTCGTCTCGCTCCTTCAGGTGCTGCTGCCGCTTATTGGTGTGATTTTTCTGGCAGCGGCGATTGATCTTTCGGGCATCCTTGGCGTGCGCGGCAGTATCATTCTGGATTCCGTTCCAGCCTGGGCGTTCATTATTCTGTCCTTCCATTGGCTGGGTGAGCAGCTCTACGCCAATCAGATTGAAAACGATCTGCTGCCGGTTCAGGAAAACAATCAGGCTGAGACCCGCTTTCTGATCGACATGATGGCGGTGATCCTGGTGCTTCAGGATGCATTCGACACGATTGTGAGAATCCAGAACATCCCCGAAAGCAGCGCCGCCGTCTACGCTTTCCCGCTGATCACCTGCGCCGCACTGATCTTACTGCGGCTACACCGGATCGGAGCCAAACAGCGTCAGGCACAGGATGATGAAGACAGCGAGGAGGGCGCGATTGCCGCGGGCGCCAACCGGATTATCGCTGTGCTGCGGCGCAGCATTTACTTGCTTGGTTTCGCCGGTCCCGTTCTGGCAGCAATTGGCTATCTTAACGCCGCTGAGGCATTGATCTATCCATCAATGCTGACGCTCGCCGTGCTGGCCGGGCTGTTTGTGCTGCACCGCTTTCTCGGTGATCTCTATGGATTTGTCAGCGGCAAGGGCACAGCGGCACGCGACTCACTCTTTGCCGCGCTGATCGGCTTTGCGCTGGCGCTTCTGGCGCTGCCGTTGCTGGCGTTGATCTGGGGCGCGCGGGTGGCGGATCTGACCGAGCTTTGGTCGAACTTCCTCGAAGGTTTTCAGATCGGGGACACCCGGATTTCACCCACGGCGTTCCTCACCTTCGTGACGATTTTTGCCGTTGGCTACGGCCTGACCCGACTGGTGCAGGGCAGCTTGCGCAATGCGCTGCTGCCGAAAACCCGCATTGATATCGGCGGTCAGAACGCCATTGCCTCCGGTATGGGCTATGTCGGGATCTTTCTCGCAGCTCTGGTGGCGATTTCGATGGCGGGGCTTGATCTGTCCTCCCTCGCCATTGTGGCTGGTGCGCTGTCTGTGGGTATCGGTTTTGGCCTGCAAACCATCGTATCGAACTTTGTCTCTGGCATCATCCTGCTGGTCGAACGCCCAGTCTCCAAAGGCGACTGGATCGAGGTCGGTGGCCTGATGGGCTATGTGCGCGACATCTCGGTGCGCTCCACCCGGATTGAAACCTTCGACCGCACTGATGTGATCGTGCCGAACTCGGACCTGATCACCGGCACCGTCACCAACTACACCCGCGGCAATACCGTGGGCCGGGTGATTGTGCCCGTTGGTGTGAGCTACGGCACCGATCCGCGCAAGGTGGAGGCGATTCTGATGGAGGTGGCTAAGGATCACCCGATGGTGCTGATGAATCCGGCGCCCTCGGTGGTGTTCCAGGGCTTTGGCGCCGACAGTCTCAACTTTGAGATCCGCGCCATTCTGCGGGATGTGAACTGGGTCTTGTCGGTGAAATCCGACATGAACTACGACATCGCACGCCGCTTTGAAGAGGCCGAGATTGAGATCCCCTTTGCCCAGCGCGATATCTGGATCCGCAATCCCGATGCGCTTGCCACCGCCGCAACCGAGGCCGCTCAGGGTATCGCGGCCCCTGAGGCGTCGGTAGCAGCCTCAAATCCACCCCCATCCCCGGCCAAGAAACGCCCGGATCGTCCTGATCTTGACGATCTGTCCAGCGGCGACGACGGGGAAGGCAGCGAAGACGGAGACGCCGATCGATGACCGAACAATTGTTCCTGACCGACGCCTATACACAAGAGGCCCCGGCACACGTAACCGAACACACAACAGAAGGCGGGCTGGTTCTGAACCAGTCCGTCTTCTACGCGACTGGGGGCGGGCAACCGGGCGATACCGGCCGCCTCAGCTGGTCCGATGGGGCAGGGGAACATGACCTGCCCATTATCAACACGGTAAAGGGGGAGGCGGGCCGCAGTGTCCTGATCCCCGCCGAGGGGCAGCCTCTGCCAGCTGTCGGCCAGGAGGTGGTGCAGACCCTCGATTGGGACCGCCGCTTTGGCCATATGCGCGTCCACACTGCGCTGCATCTGCTGTCGGTGGTGGTCCCGCTGCCGGTCTCCGGTGGCTCCATCGGCGCCGAGAAGGGCCGGCTTGATTTCAACATGCCGGAGGCGCCTGAGGACAAGCAGGCGCTGGAGGATGCGCTCAACACGCTGATCGCCCGCGATCTGACGGTCAGTGAGCGCTGGATCACTGAGGATGAGCTGGATGCAAACCCCGAATTGGTGAAAACCATGTCGGTGGCGCCGCCTCGTGGCACTGGCCGTATCCGTCTGGTGCGGATTGGCAGCGCTGATGAGCAGATTGACCTGCAACCCTGCGGTGGCACCCATGTGCGCAGCACCGCCGAGATTGGCCCTATCCGCCTTGGAAAGGTTGAAAAAAAGGGAAAACAGAACCGCCGGGTCTACCTGCATCTGGGGGGTTGAGCGGGGCGCGAAAATAAGTTTGGGCAAGAGTGAATTTTTTGCTGTTTTCGCTCTTGCAATTGCCCCCGCGATCCGTCAAAAGTCCGCCCAACGGAGAGGTGGCCGAGTGGTCGAAGGCGCACGCCTGGAAAGTGTGTAGGCGGGAGACCGTCTCCAGGGTTCGAATCCCTGTCTCTCCGCCATAACATCTAGACCAAGATGATTTTATGACAGCCGCCACCGCATGTGGTGGCTTTTTGCGTTTTCACCGTTGATCTGCGATCCGTCATGCCACCCGTCACATCAGGGTGGCCAATACCTGTGTGACAAAATGATAGACGTCTATCAAGAAATGATATACGTCTATCAAAACTCACGAACGCAGAGGCGCCGCAAGGATGGGAAAACCCACATTACATGATGTCGCGGCTGCGGCGGGGGTCAGCTATGCGACGGCGGACCGGGTGCTGAACAATCGGGGTGGCGTGGCCAAAAAATCTCAGGACCGGGTGCGCGCGGCGATTGCCGATCTGGGCTACCAGCGCGACATCACCGCCGCCAATCTGTCGCGCCGCCGTCAGTACCGCTTTGCGGTGTTGCTGCCTGCGGCGCGGGAGGGGTTCTTTGCCGCGCTGCACGCTGATCTGGAGCAGGAGGTGGCCGCTCGCTCTCAGGCCCGCCAGCAGATCACGATAACCCGCGTGCCGCCCTTCGACGCCGCAGCGCTGACCCGCGCGATAGAAGGCTGCGCCGCAGAAGGCTACGATGGTGTCTGCCTCGTCGCGGTTGAGGATCCGGACGTTGAAGCCGCGCTGACCCGGCTGCGGGCGCAGGGAATGGCCGTGGTGACATTGGTTGCCGACAGCGCGCCGCAGACCCGCGATACCTATATTGGCATTGATAACCGCAGGGCCGGGCGCACCGCTGGTGATCTGATGCGACTGGCCCATCGCGGTGGTGCAGCCCCTCAGGGTCAGATCCTACCCATCACCGGCAGTCTCAACGCCCGCGATCACGCCGACCGCTATGCGGGCTTTTGTGATGTGGTGGCCGCAGATCTGCGCATCCTGCCGCCGCTGGAAACTGGCGATGATCCGGAGATCCTTGAACAGGCCTTGCGCCACGCGCTGCGTGCCAACCCCGATATTACCGGCATTTACAATCTGGGGGCGGGTATTCCGGGTCTGATTTCGGCGCTTGCGACGACACAGTCAGGCGACAAGCCGGTGGTGATCAGCCACGAACTCTGCGCGGCCACCCGCGATGCGGTGGCGCAGGGGCTCATTGATGCGGTGATTGATCAGAAACCGGCGCAGGAAATCACTGCCGCCCTGGCCGCGCTTGTCGCCCTCAGTGACGGGCAGCCGGTTGATCCATTGGCGGGGCAAATCACCCCGGCCGTTCATTTCAAACACAACATGCCCCCGCAGTCTGCGGTCGGGCCAGAAGAAGGGGCCTGACCATGGCTGGCTATTTCGACGACATCGCGGCAATCACCTATAACCCGGAAAGCGACGGGCTGGCCTATCGCCACTACAATCCCGATGAAATGATCATGGGCAAGCGGATGGAGGACCACCTGCGCTTTGCCGTTTGCTACTGGCATAATTTTGTGTGGGAGGGGAACGACCCCTTTGGCGGCCAGACGTTTCAGCGCCCGTGGTTCCCCGCCGACACCATGGATCTGGCGCGTATGAAGGCCGATGCCGCCTTTGACATGTTCCGCATCCTTGGCGTGCCGTATTACTGTTTTCATGACCACGATATCCGGCCAGAGGGCGACAGCCTCGCCGAAAGCCACAAACGCCTCAACACCATGGGCGACGTGCTGGAACAGAAGATGGCCGATGGCGGCCCGAAACTTTTATGGGGGACCGCCAATATGTTCTCCAATCGCCGCTATATGTCCGGCGCCAGCACCAACCCGGACCCGGATGTCTTTGCCTATTGCGCTTCCACAGTGCGCGCCTGCATGGATCTGACCCATCGTCTGGGTGGTGAGAACTATGTCCTCTGGGGTGGGCGCGAGGGGTATGAAACCCTGCTCAACACCGATCTCACGCGTGAGCTGGAGCAGATGGGCCGCTTCCTGTCGATGGTGGTGGAGTACAAACACAAGATCGGCTTCAAAGGCGCGATCCTGATCGAACCCAAACCGCAGGAGCCGACCAAGCACCAATATGACTACGACGTTGCCACTGTTTATGGCTTCCTCAAACGCTTTGGGCTTGAGGAGGAGGTGAAGGTCAATATCGAACAGGGCCATGCCATCCTCGCCGGGCACAGCTTTGAACATGAGATCGCCATGGCCAATGCGCTGGGGATCTTTGGCTCCATCGACATGAACCGCAATGACTATCAGTCTGGCTGGGACACCGATCAGTTTCCCAACAATGTGCCGGAGGTGGCGCTGGCCTATTACGAAATCCTGCGCGGTGGCGGGCTGACAACTGGCGGCACCAATTTCGACGCCAAACTGCGCCGTCAGTCACTGGATGCCGAGGATCTGATCGCCGCCCATGTGGGCGCGATGGATGTCTGTGCGCGCGGCTTGCGCGCAGCTGCGGCCATGCTGGAAAGCGACAGTCTCGAGGCCAAGCGCCGGGATCGTTATGCCGGTTGGAACAGCCCCGAGGCGCAGGCCTATCTGGCGGAGGGGGCCACGCTGGACGCCATCGCCGATCAGGCTGAGGCCAAGGCGCTTAATCCGCAGCCGGTTTCTGGCCGTCAGGAACAGCTGGAGGCGCTGGTCAACCGCTTCGTCTGAGGCGACAAGACCACGGCGTAATCGGGAGAGGGGACAGATATGTATCTTGGCATTGATCTAGGCACATCGGGGCTGCGCGCCCTGCTGACGGATGACACGGGCAGGCCCGTTGCCTCGGCAGAGGCGCAGTATGATGTGCAGACCCCCCATCCCGGTTGGTCGGAGCAGGATCCCGGCACCTGGATCACCGCGCTGGATCAGGCGATGGCGCAGTTGCAGGGCAGTCCCGGATACAGCGATATTCGCGGGATTGCGGTCGCAGGTCACATGCATGGTGCGGTGTTGCTGGATAGCGGCGATCAGGTGCTGCGGCCTTGCATCCTGTGGAATGACACCCGTTCGGCGGCGGAGGCGGCGGAACTGGACGAAACAGCTCAGGTCCGTGATCTCAGCGGCAATATCGTCTTCCCCGGTTTCACCGCGCCAAAGCTCCTGTGGGTGCAGCGCCACGAGCCGGAGATCTTTGCCAGAACCGCCAAGGTTCTTCTGCCTGCGGCTTACCTCAACCTGCATCTGACCGGGCGGCATGTCGCGGATATGTCCGACAGTGCCGGCACGTCCTGGCTGGATGTCGGCGCGCGGGACTGGTCCGACCATCTGCTGGAGGCCGGACAGATGCGGCGCGATCAGATGCCGGATCTGGTCGAGGGCTGCGCGGCGGCGGGTCGCTTGCGTCCTGAACTGGCCTCTCGCTGGGGGCTGACCGGGCCTGTTACAATTGCAGGGGGCGCAGGTGACAATGCCGCTGCGGCCTGCGGCACCGGCGTGATGACCGCGGGGCAGGGGTTTGTCTCGCTTGGCACCTCTGGTGTGGTGCTGACGGCGCGCGACGGGTTTCATCCCGATCCGGCCACGGCTGTGCATACCTTCTGCCATGCAATCCCGGAGCGCTGGTATCAGATGGGTGTTATGCTGTCGGCGACCGATTGCCTGAATTGGCTGGGCCGTATCACCGGGCGCAGCCCTGCCGATCTGACGGCAGGCCTTGGCGATCAGCTGCGGCCACCGGGGGAGGTGACATTCATGCCCTATCTCTCAGGTGAGCGGACGCCGCATAACTCGGCCAACCTGCGTGGCGGGTTTGACGGGCTGTCCATCGCCACCACGGCTGAGGATCTGGCGCGCGCAGTGATGGAAGGGGTCTCCTACGGTCTGCGGGACTGTCTGGAGGCGTTGCGCAAGACCGGTGCGCAACTTGACAGTTGCCTGGTGATCGGCGGCGGCAGCAAATCCGCCTATTGGGTCAAGCTGCTGGCCACGATTCTCAACCTGCCGCTGCAATTGCCCAAGGATGGAGAATTTGGCGCGGCCCTAGGCGCGGCCCGGCTGGCGCGACTGGCCGTTACCGGCGAGGACCCGGCCGAGGTGTTGACCGCACCGGAGCGTGCGATGACCGTCCCGCCTGATCCGCAGCTGCGCGACAGCTATGAGGCAGGCTATGCCGCGTTTCGCAAACGCGGGGCTGAGTTGACCTTGCGGTAGCTTCGCGGTGGGTGCGAAACGTGCCGTGGGCCGCGAATCGGAACCTTTGGCGTGGTTCACGACAAGTTGCCTTAAATTTTCCATATTGTTGCGCGTCGCGGGACAACCTCAGGTCCATCCTGACGGGCTGCGCAAACCGTCCGAGGTGATCTGTCGGAACAGCTGGCGCTCAATTGTTCGCATTGACGCAACAACGGGCGGTGGTTTGGAGGCCCGCGTGGCGGATTTGGGCCGGATCAGGGCCAACGCAACCTTCGCGCGGAAACAATCACGCCCGCGCGCGCCTCAGAGAACTGCATGTCCCGCTTGGGGCTGGTCGGCGACGGGATGCTGATTAAGATTTTGTTCTTTTTTGGGCGCAGGGCGCTGCGTAGGATACCTTTAATGCTGCCACAGAATGCGTGGCGCTCTCTTCTACGCCGTGCCGACAGATGCGGTTCGATTTAATGACACCAAAGCAGGCCAATGGCCGGTTGCACGAGGTTTGCGACCGGTGGAGGCAGCTTTGGAACGGAGACTGCAACGTGCCCTGCTTCACGCCCGGAACAACCATTGCAACCCCCTATGGGGCCTGCGCCGTCGAGGATCTGAGCGTCGGCGACCGGGTGATGACCCGCGACAATGGTCTGCAGCCCATTCGCTGGATCGGGCAGCGGCAGCTGGACCGCGCGGCCTTGCAGGGGGCGGCGCATTTGCAGCCGGTTCTGGTTGCGGAGGGGGCGCTTGGCAATGGAATGCCGGAGCGGGATCTGCTGCTCAGCCCCAACCACCGCGTGCTGATCACCAATGACAAGACGGCCTTCTATTTTGAGGGCCGCGAAATTCTGGTCGCGGCGAAACATCTGACCGGATTGTCCGGGGTGGATGCGGTGGAGACGTCGTCTATCGATTACATCCATTTTGTCTGTGCGGGCCATGAGGTGGTTTGTGCGGACGGGGCGTGGATCGAATGCTTTCAGCCGGCCGATCAATCCCAGCGCGGATTGGACCGGGCCCAGCGGGAAGAGGTGCTGATGCTGTTTCCCGAGTTGCAGGCGCAGCCATCCGCCATGGCAACATCGGCGGTTGGATCTCCGCGCGGTGGCAAAGACGGGGTGCAGTGGTTCATCCACTGAGGCGGATCTTGTTATTCTGTCGACGTTGACTTGCGGGCCTGACGCCAGGCGGCCCAGGCCTCTGGCGTGTCCAGATCGGTGAGCGCATGGGACGCGGGCAAGGGGACCGGGCGGATGATCTCCCCCTGATGCTGTGCCGCCTTTAAGATTGCGCGCGCGCCCTGATCGCCGGTCAACTGGCTGAGTGCGGTGAAGTGTCGGCGCGGGAACACCACCGGGTGACCAAATGTCCCGTCGGCACCGGTGGCGCGCAGGATCTGATCCGGAGTGCTGCTGGCCTGCGCCACCACCTGCGCGAGGTCTTTGGCCGTCAGCTCCGGCATATCCGCCGGCAGGATCATCACCGCATCGTAAGCCCGAGAGAGCGCACCAATGCCTGCGCGGATGGAGGCGGCCATGCCCTCTTCTGCGTTTGGCACATAGACAGGTCTGGCCCCTTGGCAGTGGTCGCGGATCACTGCGGCGCGGGGGTGGTCGGGGGTTGGCAGGGTGACATAGGTCGTCGCTGCGCTCTGCGTTGCCGCTGCGCAGATCCGGGCCAGAAGCGGGGTGCCGTCAACCGGCTCCAGCAGCTTGTCGCGCCCCCGCATCCGGGAAGATCTTCCCGCAGCGAGGATGAGAGCGGCGATGGCGGTCATATCTGTCGCCTCCCCGGCGTTTGCTTGGGCTGTTGGATTCCTTCGGCGGGGATATTTTGAGCCAGAAGCGGGGGCGGGTCCAGCAAAAGCGGCGGTAATAGGTCAGAGAGGCTGACGGGATGTTTCGCGTGCGAAACATTGGGGCCGATATATGCCCTAAGTGTTGCGTGCTATCAGCAGCTCAGCGCGCGCGGGGCGCGCAACAGGGGGTGAGGTGGGTCAGCTCATCTGACCCACCTATGGTATTAGCCGCGCATGCGGGCGCCATCGGCGTCAAACAGCGGCGTGGTAATCAGCCGTGCGGCGCGCAGTTTGCCGAGGATTTCGATTTCCACCTCCAGCCCGTCCTGCGCCAGATCGCGGGGGATCAGGGCGAGGGCGATGGATTTCTGCGCGTGATGGGAATAGCCGCCGGAGGTGCAGAAGCCGACCACAGCGCCATCGTGCCAGATGGGTTCATAGGCGGTGACATCGGCGTCCTCGGCCGCCACCTCAAAGGCGCAGAGCTTGCGGGCGGGGCCTGCGTCGCGCTCGGCCTCCGCTGCGGCACGACCGATGAAATCGACATCTTTCTTGAAGGAAATGAAGCGATCCAAGCCGGTTTCCGCAGCGGTGTAATCGGGCGAAAACTCACTGAGCCAGGAGCCGAAGAATTTATCCAGGCGCAGCGACATCATCGCGCGCATGCCAAAGGGTTTCATGCCGTGCGGCTGGCCTGCGGTCCAGAGCGCATCCCAGAGCGCGCGTTGCGAGGGCAGGTCGCAGTAGATTTCATAGCCCAGATCGCCGGTATAGCTGACCCGCTGCACTATGCAGTCGGCCATGCCCACGGTCATGCGGCGCACATCCATGAAACGCAGGTCGGAGATATCCTGACGGGTGCAGGCCTGCAGCACATCACGTGCTTTGGGGCCTGCGATCTGGAAGCCGTTGCGGGTGTCAGAGATGTTTTCAAGGCTGACGCCGTCGTCCAGGTTCTGCAGGAACCAGCGCATGTGGCAGGCCTGCGAGCCGTAAGAGGCGGTGAGCTGGAACTCTTCTTCGCTGAGGCAGGAGATGGTGAAGTCGCCGATCAGCCGGCCCTTGGGGGACAGCATCGGGGTCAGCGACAGGCGGCCCGGCTGTGGCACCCGGCCGGCCATGATGCGGTCGAGCCATTGGCGGGCACCCGCACCCTTGACCAGGTATTTGCCGAAGTTATGGACCTCATTGATGCCGACGGCCTCACGCACCGCCTTAACCTCGCGCGCGGTGGCGTCAAAGGCGTTGGAGCGGCGGAAGGACGGGGTCTCATAGCGCGGCTCGTCGCCTTCCGCGAAGTAGTTCGGGACTTCAAGCCCGTATTGCGCGCCCCAGACCGCGCCCATGCCATCGAAGATGTCGTACATTGGCGTGGTGCGGAACGGGCGGGCGGCGGGCAGCTCCTCGTTCGGGTAGGCGATGGAGAAGCGTTTCTGGTAGTTTTCAATCACCTTAGGTCGCGTGTAGCCCGGCGTGATCCAGTCGCCAAAGCGGGCGGTGTCCATCGCGAATGTGTCGCGCTCGCATTCGCCCTCCACCATCCATTGCGCCAGCATCAACCCGACGCCGCCGCCCTGACTGAAGCCGGCCATGACGGCGCAGGCGGACCAGTAGTTGCGCATCCCCGGCACCGGGCCGACCAGCGGGTTGCCATCGGGGGCAAAAGTGAAGGGGCCATGGATCACCGATTTGACGCCTGCGCGTTCCAGCGCCGGGAAGCGGTTGTAAGCAAAGGCGATGCTGTCTTCGATCTTGTCGAAATCATCGGGGAGAAGTTCATGGCCGAACTCCCACGGCGTGCCATCGACGGCCCAGGGTTTGCAGGGCTGTTCGTAAAAGCCGATGCAAAGGCCGCGGCCCTCTTGCCTGAGGTAGCTTTCACCGGCGGGATCCATCACATGCGGGTGTTCACCACCTGCGTCGATGATCCCGGCGATTTCCGGCACCTCATCGGTGACGATATACTGGTGTTCCATCGGGTGCAGCGGGAAGTAGACGCCCGCCATGGCGCCCACCTCGCGCGCCCAGAGCCCGCCGGCGTTGACGATGTGTTCGGCGTGGATCGTGCCCTTGTCGGTGACCACATCCCAGGTGCCATCGGGGCGCTGGTTGGTCTCCACCACCTTGCAGTGGGTTTCAATGGTGGCGCCACCCATGCGCGCGGCCTTGGCATAGGCGTGGGTGGTGCCGGAGGGGTCGAGGTGCCCGTCGAGCGAGTCGTACAATCCGCCGACAATGCCGTCGATATTGGTCACGGGGGCGATCTTCTTGATTTCCTCGGGGGAGACGATTTCCGTCTCCAGCCCCATGAAGCGGTGTTTGGCGCGCTCCGCCTTCAGCATATCGAACCGTTCCTGGGTTTCAGCCAGGGTGACGCCGCCGACGTGGTGGAGGCCACAGGACATGCCGGTGATCTCTTCCAGCTCTTTGTATAGCTTGATCGTATAGCCCTGTAGCGCGGCCATATTGGTGTCGCCATTGAGGGTATGGAAGCCGCCTGCCGCGTGCCAGGTGGAGCCGGAGGTGAGTTCGGAGCGTTCCAGCAGCATCACATCGGACCAGCCCAGCTTGGTCAGGTGATAGAGCACCGAGCAACCCACAACGCCGCCGCCGATCACTGCTACCCGTGTTGTCGTCTTCATCTTGTCATCCCTCACTGGCTATTTCGCTTCATTCTGGACAGATGTGTTCAGTAGTCCAGTAAAATTGCGACACGCAGGGTCGGGAATGGGCGCTCTGGCGGTGAATTCGCGCTGCGATAGGCAAATACAACAGGGCCGCCGCCCAGCGGGGCAGCGGCTTTTGATCTGTCCGGCGCTGAGGCAGGATCAGTGCAGCGGGCGGATTTTCAGCTCGGTCACGCGGTTGCCCTCGCGGGCGGTGACCTCAAAGCGGAAGTTGTGAAAGGAGAACACCTGTCCGACGATGGGGATGGTCTGGGCCTCATGGATGACCAGACCGGCAATTGTATTGGCCTCATCATCGGGCAGTGACCAGTCAGTGGCGCGATTGAGGTCGCGGATGGTGGTGGCGCCATCAACGAGGTAGTTGCCATCGCTGGTCTTGGTGACGACGGTTTCCTCATCCGGGTCGAATTCATCGGTGATCTCGCCGACGATTTCTTCAAGAATGTCCTCCAGCGTGATCAGCCCCTGCAGGGTGCCGTATTCATCCACAACCAGCGCAAAATGGGTGCGGGCGCGCAGGAACTGGCGCATCTGATCATCCAGCGTGGTGGTTTCCGGCACGAAATACGGCGGCTTGGTCACGCTGGTGATGTTGAAGTTGCGCAGCAGGGAGGCATCGCCATCGGGGCCGCCGATCTGGGCATACATCTCACGCAGGAGATCCTTGGCATGGAGCACGCCGATGATGTTCTCCGGCTCATCCTTGAACACTGGCAGGCGGGTGTGGGGCGAGGTCAGACATTGTTCGAGGATCTTCTGCGGGTCCAGATTGGCATCGACCATTTCGATGTTGGAGCGGTGCAGCATGATTTCCTCAACAAAGCGGTCGGAGAGATCAAGCGCGCCGAGAATGCGGTCGCGGTCTTCTTTCTCGACCACGCCTTCGGAGTGGCCCAGATGCAGGGCGCCGGCGATTTCCTCGCGCACGGCCATGATGTGGCTGTCGGGGTCAATCCGCACCCCGAAAAGGCGCAGGACGCCGCGCACCAGCAGGCGGACAGCCCCCACCACCGGGGCCAGAACAGTCACCAGAATGCCGATTGGAGGCGCAACCGCGGCGGCAGCTTTTTCGGCATTGGAGATCGCGTAGGTCTTGGGCAGAACTTCGGCAAAGATCAGGACCAGAAGGGTCATCACCAGCGTGGCCAGCGCCACGCCGCTTTCGCCGAGGGCACGGGTGAACAGCGCGGTGGCGAGCGAGGTGGCAAGGATATTCACTAGGTTGTTGCCGAGGAGGATCGAGCCGATCAGCCGTTCGCTATCCTCGGTGATGGCAAGCGCGCGTTTGGCGCCGTTGGAGCCCTTGTCGGCCTGGCTGCGCAGCTTGCCGCGCGAGGCGGCGGTGAGCGCGGTTTCAGAGCCGGAAAAGCAACCGGAGAGCACCAGCAGGAAGACAATCGCGCCGGCGGTGGTCCAGAAGGTGGAATCGACAAAGGTCGTGGTGCTGTCCATCAGAGTCCCGAAAGAAATGTTGAGATCCCCA